>NZ_JAIVLB010000020.1 GCF_020524495.1 Bacillus stratosphericus
CTAGCAAACTGGACATGGAAAGGACCATGTCCAGCGTAAGACAACTGATAAATTTTATCAAAATAAGTGAAAACCCCACTTTTACTTGAAGTAAAGGTGGGGTTTGTCTACGGTCTGATGGCTTCCAAAGAGGAAGCCATTTACTCTTGCATAAAATCAAACGGAGTAATTCCCTCCATGCCAATATTTGCGTCATGTACGCTAAACGGAAGCTCTTTTTGGAGTGCTTCAAGCTCAGCATCCATGACCTGTTCGGTTTGGACAAGGCGCATCGTTAAGGACGTTTGTCTAAGGGAATCCCCATTATTTTTCACACCCCACTCAAGTGCTGATTCTTCCCCGCAAAGAATTAAAAATTTTTTACTTCTTGTGATGGCTGTATAAAGAAGATTTCGCCGAAGCATTCGATAATAACTTCTCACGACTGGCAGCACAACAATTGGAAATTCACTACCTTGTGATTTATGGATGGAGCAGCAATAGGCATGGGTAAATTGATGAAAATCTTTTTTCGTAAAAGTGATTTCGTGTCCATCAAAGGAAATCACAGCCATGTCTTCTTTTTCTGTATTTTCTTTCGCATAAAAAATCGAGACAATTTCTCCAATATCACCGTTAAAAATATTGTTCTCCGGCTGATTCACAAGCTGAAGCACCTTATCCCCAGTCCGGTATACTACATCACCAAATGGGATTTCTCTACCTTTTGGCTTTTTAGGGTTCAAAATGTGCTGCAGCATTTTATTGAGCTCATTGATGCCTGCTTTCCCTTTATACATCGGAGCAAGTACTTGAATATCTTTTGCTGAATAGCCTTTTTGAGCAGCATTGCTGACTACTTTCTTAATGACTTCTTTCATTTGATCAGCTGAACATTGAATAAAGGACCTGTCTTTTGAGCGTGCGGTAATATCTTTTGGTATTACGCCATTTTTCATATCATGTGCAAGCTCTACAATGGTCGAGCCATCTGCCTGACGGTAAATATCTGTTAATGTAACAGCTGGTACGGCATGTGACACGAGTAAGTCCCTTAAGACTTGACCAGGTCCGACAGATGGAAGCTGATGTTCATCTCCTACCATAATGAGCTGAATGTGGTCAGGGATTGCTTTAAACAAATGATTTGCAAGCCAAATGTCTAACATACTTGATTCATCAATGATGACAAGCTTTCCTTCAATCGGCTGATCCTCATCATGTGAGAACCCTTCTGATCCATTCCAGCCTAACAACCGATGAATCGTCACAGCCGGAAGCCCAGTTGATTCTGTCATGCGTTTAGCTGCCCGTCCAGTTGGTGCCGCAAGCACAAATGGAAATGTTTCATCCTTTTTATAATCGCTTGGATCAAGAGATACACCGTGAAGGTCGCTATAAAGCTCCACAATCCCTTTGATCACCGTTGTTTTCCCTGTCCCAGGCCCGCCTGTTAATAGCAGCATCGGAGACATAAGCGCTTTTTGAATCGCTTCCTTTTGGGTCGGAGCATACTGGACACCTAGCCGTTCCTCCAGCTCACCAAGTGCTAGAAGGAATTCTGATTCAGGAAATTGATCTGCATATTCGGTTTGGGAGACGATTTTTTGAATTCGTTTAGCAACACTTAGCTCCGCATAAAACAAGGACGGGTGATAGCAACGGTCATCTTCAATGATCATCTCTTTCCCTTCGCCAAAAGCAATAATCTGATTGGCGACGTCCATTTCAGTCACTTTGTAATCATTACCTGTTTGATTGAGCAACTTACGGGTTTCGACGATCAGATCTTTCGTTTGTATGTACGTATGACCCTCCTGAAGGCTCGCAGTCTCCACTGTATAAAGCAGTGCTGCACGAATTCGCTCTGGGTCATTTCCTAATATGCCTGTTCTAGCGCCAAGCTCATCTGCTTTAATAAATCCAATTCCCTCTACATCTTTGACAAGTTGATAGGGGTTTTCCACGATCTTCTGCATGGTTTTGCTCTCGTATACTTGGTAAATCTTCATACTGAGCTGAGGACCAAAGCCATATTGATTCAGGTTGATCATAATTTGTTCCAGCCCTTGATGTTCCTGAAGTGCTGCCGCCAGCTTATCTGCCTTCTTTTTTGATAGGCGCGGGACGTCATACAAAACAGACGGGTCACGCATCATTTTATGAAGCGTCTGATTGCCGAGCTTTTCCACTATTTCTTCAGCCGTCTTTTTCCCTATCCCTTTGAATAAATCACTTGACAGGTAATGAATGATTCCTTGCTTCGTTGTTGGCACTTCCTTTTGAAAATGAGTGGCCTGAAACTGCTCACCAAATTTCGGATGGCTTGTGACTTTGCCATAAAAGGTGTAGGTTTCCTCCTCATGAAGTGCTGGGAAGTACCCTGTGACAGATACCATTTTTTTCTCTAAGTTTTCTGATGTTTCAATGACTTTTACTTTTAACACCGAGTATAAATTACTTTCGTTATGGAAAATAACGGCTTGAACCGTACCTTTTAAAAACGGCTCATCCTCAAGCTTCATTTGATCTGGATGTTCCTGCACAGGTCTTCCCTCCTTCCGTCTATTCTGCGTCTTGAATCATCTTTTGTGCATGCAGTGCCAGCATATGATCAGGCTGCACGTCAATCGCTTTTCCTAGCATCTCAAGTGCTTCTTCCTTTTTCTCTAAATACGCATACGCAACCCCCAAATTATAAAAGGCATCTGCATGCTGCGGATCATGCGAGACCACTTGGGTAAAGGTCGTAACCGCTTCTTCCAGCATGTGTTCATTCGCTAAACACATACCAAATTGGAATCTTGCTTCATTATCTTTTTCGTTTAGTTCAATTGCCCGCTGAAGATATGGCATCGCAAGCTTTGGCTGCTCTAATTTGATGAGTGTTTGCCCTAACATATAAAACAAATCACTATTTTCCATTCCAGCTTTTAGTGCTAGTTCAAAATAGTCTTTGGCTTTCATAAAGTCTTCTTTTAATGTGTACACATTTCCTGCTCCGTAAAAGGCTGCAGCTGCCGTGTGATCAAGTTCAATCGCTTTTTGAAAGAAGTTTAAAGCGCGTTCAAATTCATTGATACTTGAAAGTAAATTCGCAAAATTGATATATGGAACTGGGTCTTTCGGGCTTTCTTCGATGGCTTTTGTAAAAGCTTCCGCTGCCTTTTCGATGTTCCCTTGATTTAATGATTCTATGCCGATCTCATTATGATTCATTTGCTTTCATCATCCTTTCATTAAAAAACCTCAACAGCGACGTTGAGGTTTTTAAAACATGTTACACATACGACAGCTTATGACCGTCTTTGAAGACATCGTCAATTGTACCGCCGCCAAGACATTCGTCGCCATCATAAAAAACTACCGCTTGTCCTGGGGTGACAGCACGAACAGGTTGATCAAAGATGACCATCGCTTCTTGCTCACCTGTCATTTTGACTTTCACATGGTGATCTTCTTGACGGTATCTGAATTTTGCTGTGCATGTTAATTCACCGTTTTCGCCGACAATATGAGGACGGGTCCAGCTCATATTGACAGCTGAAATACGTTCAGAATATAAAAGTGGATTGTGGAAGCCTTGTTCAACAAACAATACATTTTGCTCTAGGTCCTTCCCAACGACGAACCAAGGATCACCGCTTCCGCCAATGCCAAGTCCTTGACGCTGACCGATCGTGTAATACATCAGTCCATCATGTTCACCTTTTACTTCTCCGTCCATTGTCCGCATCATGCCAGGCTGTGCAGGCAAATATTGACTTAGGAATGTCTTAAAGTTCCGCTCACCAATAAAGCAAATGCCCGTCGAGTCTTTTTTCGTAGCTGTAGCGAGCTCTGCTTCTTTTGCTAATTCACGAACTCTTTTTTTCTCTAAATCACCGATTGGGAACATCACTTTATCAAGCTGCTTTTGAGTCAGCTGATTTAAGAAATAGGTTTGGTCTTTATTTGCATCAAGACCTCTTAGCATTTTGACTTCATCGCCAGTTCTGTCGACACGGGCATAGTGACCTGTTGCCAAATAATCTGCACCGAGTGACAACGCATGCTCAAGGAATGCTTTGAACTTAATTTCTTTGTTACACATGACATCTGGGTTTGGCGTTCTGCCCGCTTTATATTCATCAAGGAAATAATGAAACACTTTGTCCCAATACTGCTTCTCGAAATTTACTGCATAATAAGGGATTCCAATCTGGTTACAAACGCGTATGACATCCTCATAGTCCTCCGTTGCTGTACATACACCATTTTCATCTGTGTCATCCCAGTTTTTCATAAATATGCCGATCACATCATAGCCTTTCTCTTTTAATATAAGAGCAGCAACTGATGAATCGACTCCTCCGGACATACCGACCACAACTCTTGTGTCTTCTGGTCTTTTTGTCATCTTCATCAACTCCAATTTCAATGAAACAACGTGCGCGTTTCGTTCTTCAGGTGCCTGACTGTTTCATTCCTCACACAAGAACAAAGGGGAGCATTTATTTGGCTAGACGTTTGACAACAGCCGCCATCTTATGCGCCGCCTGCTTCACATGTTCCTCTTCATTTCCAAGACCGAAACTTATTCTGACTGAGGATGTCAGCTCTTTTGCTTCTTTGCCATACATGGCGCTTAATACGTGCGAAGGAAGGACAGATCCAGCCGTACATGCTGATCCGCTTGAAACAGCAATCCCTTCCATATCTAAGTTCACAAGTAACGATTCAATGGAGACTCCCGGGAAATGAACATTTAAAATGTGTGGCAATGTCTCTTTCGGATGTCCATTGATAGAGAAATCTAGTGATTCCTCTTCGAATACTTGGAGCATAGTTTCTTTGAGCTTACCATAATGCACTGCTTTTTCTCTTCTATTTTGTTTTGTTAATTGAACAGCTTCTGCCAGCCCAACGATTCCCGCCACATTTTCAGTGCCAGCACGGCGTTTTTTTTCTTGTTCTCCTCCGAATAACTGCGGAGAAAGTTTTACGCATTCGTTGACATATAAAAATCCTGTTCCCATCGGTCCATTTAGTTTATGGCCAGAAGCAGATAAGAGATTTATATGAAGATCTGTTACATCAATCGGCATTGTCCCAAACGCCTGTACCGCGTCTGTATGAAAATAAGCAGTGTGATCGTTTAAAAGTTCACCGATTTCTTTGATTGGCTGAATCACACCTGTTTCATTATTGCCGTACATGATGGTGACAAGAATCGTATCATCTCTCAGCTTTTGTTTTAATTGATCAAGATAAATCAATCCTGTGTCATCAACATCTAAATAAGTCACGTCAAATCCAAGCTTCTCTAACCGTTCACATGTATGCAAAACCGCATGATGCTCTGTTTTCACTGTGATGATATGTTTTCCTTCATGCTGCCTTGCCATTGCAACACCTGTGATCGCCAAATTATCTGCCTCTGTTCCCCCGCTTGTGAGGATGATCTCCTGCGGTTTACAGTGTAATTCTCCTGCAATCACTTCTCTTGCTTCATCAAGACTCTTTCTTGCCTCGCGCCCATATGAATGAATGCTAGAAGGATTGCCAAATATCTCTGTAAAGTAAGGCATCATCTTGTCCACAATACGCTGATCCATAGGGGTTGTGGCCGCATGATCAAAATAGATACGTTCCATTTCCGGTACACCTCTGATCTAAATATAGAACATATACGCCTCTTGATCCCCGTCACCTGTATAGCTTGCCAAGTCTTCAAGAGTTGTATTGTCTAGTACCTCTTTTACTGCATCACGAATACGAATCCATAGCTCACGCTTTGCTGGTTCTTCGTTTTCGATGACTTCAACAGGACTAATAGGTCCTTCTAATACACGAATAATATCACCAGCTGTGATTTTGTTTGGCTCATGAGCAAGAACATAGCCGCCATAAGCCCCGCGGATACTTTTCACAAGACGCGCATTGCGAAGGGGTGATACAAGCTGCTCTAAATAATGCTCAGACAAATCGTTGTTTTGAGCGATTGATTTTAATGATGTAGGGCCTTCGCCATGTTTTTTGGCTAATTCGATCATGATCGTCAGACCATATCTGCCTTTAGTTGAAATTTTCAAGTTAAACACCTCTGCGTTTTCTATTCTATGTCATCAATTATTTTGCTGATTTCATATACGCTGATATATAGACCAAAAGCAATTATATCATACTTTCAGCCAACTTTCATTTGTGGGTTCTGAGCTCTATAGGAGCACGCATCCCTTTTCTATTTGAAGAAATTTCGGTACGCTATACAAACAAGACATTGCTTTAGGAGAGATAATCATGAAACCTTTAGCGTATCGGATGCGCCCAAGTCATATTGAAGACATCATTGGGCAGGAGCATCTCGTTGGAGAAGGTCAAATTATTAGACGAATGGTGGAGGCGAAACATTTATTCTCAATGATTTTATACGGACCGCCGGGCATCGGCAAAACATCGATTGCGACTGCGATCGCTGGCAGTACAAGCATTGCCTTTCGCACATTAAATGCGGTCATTCATAACAAAAAAGATATGGAAGCTGTCGCCGCTGAAGCGAAAATGAGCGGTCAAGTCATCCTTATTTTAGACGAAGTCCACAGGCTAGATAAAGGGAAGCAGGATTTCCTCCTGCCTTATTTAGAAAATGGCATGATCATTCTAATTGGGGCAACTACAGCCAACCCGTATCATGCGATCAATCCCGCCATCCGAAGCCGAACACAAATATTTGAGCTAAAGCCGCTTGAAACAGAGCAAATCAAAGTCGCGTTAACAAAAGCTTTACAGGATGAACATCGGGGGCTTGGCGGCTATTCGGTAACAGTCGATGAGGAAGCGATGAATCATTTTGCAGGCGGGTGCGGCGGTGACGTGCGTTCTGCTTTAAACGCGCTAGAACTAGCCGTCTTATCGACAAAAGCTGATGACACTGGAAGCATCTTCATCACCCTGGCCACAGCAGAAGAATGTTTACAAAAAAAGAGCTTCTTGCATGATAAAAACGGTGATGCTCATTATGATGTCCTGTCCGCTTTTCAAAAATCCATTAGAGGATCTGATGTAGATGCGGCGCTTCATTACCTAGCCAGACTGATTGAAGTGGGAGATCTCGAAAGCATCTCAAGGAGATTACTCGTGATAGCTTACGAGGATATTGGTTTAGCCAGCCCGCAGGCACCCCCACGGGTGTTAAGTGCTGTTCAAACAGCTGAGAGGATCGGTTTCCCGGAAGCACGTATTCCGCTAGCCAATGCCGTCATTGAGCTATGTCTTTCTCCAAAATCAAACTCGGCTTATACAGCCGTTGATGCGGCGCTGCATGACATTCACACTGGAAAAATTGGTGAAGTTCCTGTTCATTTAAAAGACGCTCACTATAAAGGGGCGACAGCACTCGGGCGAGGCGTTGATTATTTATATCCACACGACTATGAAAATGGATGGGTGAAGCAGCAATATTTACCTGATCCACTTAAACATAAGCAATATTATGAACCAAAGCAAACAGGGAAATTTGAAGGTGCACTGAAGCAGGTCTATGAGAATTTAAAACGGCAGAAATGAAAAACCCCGCCAATTTGAAGTAACCCCTGTCAAGTAGACAGTGTTAAAAGACACTAAGCGGCCTAAGTCCTATATTGATATGGGCTCAGGTTGTTGTTTCAGGACCGTTGATGGTTGTGAAAATGGCTAAAGAAACTTTCTTTGCAAGCACTATCCCAACAGTTTCCTTTTCTCGACATACTGTCTTTCATTTGATATTTTTTGAGTAGATAGTGGTAGAGGCGGGATGTATATTGGTAACTCTGGTCGCTATGCAGGAGTACTCCTTTTACATTTCGTTTTGTCTACTACATGTGCGTAGCATACGTTTATGGTTGATATGTAATCCATACATTTTTTCAACCATACCTCATGAGTTTCCGTGTTTTCCCTATAAAAAACCCCCTCCATTATAGACAGATTAGTATGCTTTCTTTTTTCTATCTATAATGGAGGGGATCATATCAAAAAGCAGGCGGGCTTTTTATTTATCTTTCACACGTGTAATCGGAATGTCTTTTAAAAGCTTCATAATCACATGACCACCCATGATCAGCCCAGCAACAGAAGGAACGAATGCATTGGATGATGGTGGCATTTGCGCCTTACGAATCTTCGCTTCATCATTTCCAACTTCTTTTCTGACATCTTCTCGAATCACTATTGGACTTTCGTCTGAGAAAATGACTTCAATCCCTTTACGGATGCCTTCCTTACGCAGACGTGTTCTCACGACTTTTGCAATAGGATCCGTATGTGTTTTTGATATATCGTCAATTTTGAAGCGGATAGGGTCTGTTTTATTTGCAGCACCCATACTAGAAATGATGTTCACATTGCGCTTTAAACATTCTTTCATCAAATGAATTTTATAATGAATTGTATCTGACGCATCAATGACATAATCAAGTGGATACTCAAAAAATTGCTCATATGTTTCCTCTGTATAAAACATCTTGAGAGCAACAACTTCACATTCAGGGTTAATATCAGCGATTCTCGCTTGCATTAAATCAACCTTCGGCTGACCAACTGTTGACAATAGTGCCGGCAGCTGACGATTCACATTTGTAATATCAATATCATCTTTATCAACAAGAACAATACGGCCAACACCTGAACGGGCCAATGCTTCAACAGCAAATGAACCAACGCCACCCACACCAAGCACTGCAACTGTACTGTTCTTTAATATATCTAAGCCTTCCTTGCCAATGGCAAGCTCGTTTCTTGAAAACTGATGTAACAAACGCCTCACTCCACCTTTATTTAAAATGAATCGAAAGAATCATATCACATTCAGACTTCTCCGTCATCCTTCTCCAAAAGAAAAAAACACAAAAAAGTCCCGATGACGCCGCCAGCTTTTCCTTCGTTTTGAACCCCGCACCATGCAGGTGGGTGCTTTCTTCCTGACTTTATACGTCCTCTGATGAGGCTTGTATGCAGAAAGGAAAGGCAAGCTCCCGGATAAAAAAATGTTCGGTCAAAACTAGGTAACCACCGTACGTATCAGGACTTTATTTATTGATTGATGAAAGCATATCATAGGCATGTCGCTTTTTCAAGCGTTTACATGCCTATAAAAACATGCGCCTATTTTACTGTTTTACTTTTGTTTTAATGGCTAAACTCAGCTCATCAAGCTGTGCTTTGCTCACTCCGCCAGGAGCATCTGTAAGAACACAGCTGGCACTTGCCGTTTTCGGGAATGCAATGGTATCTCTTAGGTTAGAGCGGCCGGCAAGCAGCATCACTAAGCGGTCAAGACCTAGCGCGATTCCGCCGTGCGGAGGAACACCATGCTCAAAAGCATCCAGAAGGAAGCCGAACTGTTCGTATGCTTCTTCTTTCGAAAAGCCAAGTAAACCAAACATTTTTTCTTGAATGTCCTTTTCGAAAATACGAATAGAACCTCCGCCTAGCTCATAGCCATTGAGCACAAGATCGTAAGCCTGTGCCTTTATGTCTTCTGGGCTTGTTTCAATTAATTCAAGGTCAGCACGAACTGGCATTGTGAAAGGATGATGGGCAGCATAGAAGCGGCCTTCTTCTTCATCTTTTTCAAGCAGCGGCCAGTCGACCACCCATAAGAAATTGAATAGAGACTCATCAATGAGCCCAAGCTCTTTGCCGAGTTTTAGGCGAAGTGCACCTAGCGCATCATGTACAACAGATGTCTTATCGGCGACAAAGAGTAAAAGGTCACCTTCTTCCACTTGAAGCTGCTCTTTTAATTCTTCTTGCTTTGACTCATCAAAGAATTTGGCAATTGGTCCTTTTAGTTCTGTTCCTTCAGCTTTTAACCAAGCCAGACCTTTTGCGCCGTAATTGGCTGCAAATGCACCAAGTGCATCAATGTCTTTTCTTGAGTAGCTCGATGCAGCACCTTTTACATTAATGGCTTTGACCGCTCCCCCATTTTTCACAGCTCCACTGAAGACTTTGAAATCTAAATCCTTCACCGTGTCTGAAATATTCACAAGCTTCATCTCAAAACGCGTATCTGGTTTATCAGATCCATAAGAATTCATCGCTTCATCGTATGTCATACGTGGTAATGGCAATGTAAGGTCAGCACCTTTGACATCTTTCATAACCTTTGCCATCATCTCTTCAGCAAGCGTCATGATGTCCTCTTGACTCATAAAGGACATTTCAATATCGACTTGTGTGAATTCCGGCTGGCGGTCAGCACGCAAGTCCTCATCTCTAAAGCATCGTGCGATTTGGTAGTAACGATCCATCCCTGAAACCATCAGCAATTGTTTGAACAATTGCGGAGACTGAGGCAAGGCATAGAACTCTCCTTCGTGTACACGGCTTGGGACAAGATAGTCACGTGCACCCTCTGGAGTACTCTTCGTTAAAATTGGTGTTTCAATATCTAGAAAGCCGTTGTCGTCTAAGAAATGGCGGAATGCTTTTGTTACTTCATGTCTCATTTTCATCGTTTCAAACATCACAGGACGGCGAAGATCTAGGTAACGATATTTTAACCGTACATCTTCGGATACCTCGTCTGCTTGATCTGAAATGACAAATGGTGGAGTCTTTGCTTCATTTAAAACGGTGACCGTTTCCACTTGAATTTCAATTTTGCCTGTTTTTAAATTTGGGTTGATGGTTGCTTCCTCTCTTACAACAACCGTTCCTTTAATATCAAGGACATATTCATTACGAATCAATTCTGCTGTCTGAAGCGCCTCTTTTGATAGATCTGGATTGAAGACAACTTGTACAATGCCTGTGCGGTCACGCAGATCAATAAAGATTAATCCGCCAAGGTCACGCCTCTTTTGAACCCATCCTTTTAATACAACTGTCTGACCGATTTGGTCTTCTGTTACTTCTCCACAATAAAAAGTTCTACCAAACACAAACATTCCACTCCTTCTTTACGCTTTCTGGTGGGCTTTCATCATTTGAATCAGCTCATCAAGCTTCACTTCAATTTGTTCACCCGTTGCCGTATCTTTTACATTCACAATTTGCTGCGCCAGCTCATCTTCACCAAGAACCAAAATAAATTTGGCTTTCAAGCGATCAGCCGATTTAAATTGTGATTTTAGCTTTCTCCCGGTATAGTCCATTTCACTTGAAATTCCTTCTTTTCTTAATTGATTCAATAAGGAAACAGCATAATCTTTTGCTTGATCTCCTAATGCCGCAATATATAAATCAATGCCGTCCTGTACTGGAAGCTCAATATGTTCTGCATCAATCGCTGATAGGAAACGCTCAATACTCATCGCAAAACCGATACCTGGGGATTCAGGACCGCCAATTCCTTCAACGAGTCCATCATAACGGCCGCCGCCGGCTAATGTTGTGATTGCGCCAAAGCCTTCTGCATTACTCATGATCTCAAATGCCGTGTGATTGTAATAATCAAGGCCGCGCACTAAGTTCGGATCGACGACGTATTCAATGCTTAGATCGGTTAAGTATTGTTTCACTTTTTCAAAATAAGTCCGTGATTCTTCATTTAAGTAATCTTGAATAGATGGTGCCGTTGTCATCAGTTCGTGGTCACGATCCTTTTTACAATCAAGAATACGTAATGGATTTTGATGTAAACGAGTTTGACAGTCATGACAGAATTCTTCAATTCTTGGCTCAAAGTGCTCAACAAGTGCTTTGCGGTAATCTGCCCTACTCTCTTTGTCACCAAGGCTGTTAATGACGAGCTTTAAGTTGGAAAGACCTGCTTTCTCATAGACACTCATCGCAAGTGAAATGACCTCTGCATCAATGGCAGGATCCTTTGAACCGATCGCTTCAATCCCGAATTGATAAAATTGACGATATCTTCCCGTCTGGGGACGCTCATAGCGGAACATTGGTCCAATGTAATAGAGCTTTGTTGGCTGCGCCGGCTGTGCAAACAGTTTATTTTCAACATAAGATCGCACTGTTGAAGCCGTTCCCTCTGGACGAAGTGTGATGCTGCGTCCTTTCTTGTCTTCAAATGTGTACATTTCTTTTTGAACGATATCTGTTGATTCGCCTACTCCTTGTGCAAACAGCTCCGTATGCTCAAAAATCGGTGTGCGAATTTCTTTGTATTGGAAGGCTGCACATGTTTCTTTCGCAATTTGTTCAACATACTGCCAGCGTTCTGACTCTCCAGGTAAAATATCCTGTGTGCCTCTTGGAATATTAAAGCTCATTTTTCGTCCTCCTACGACCATCATTCATTTTTTATGTGGACATATAAAAAACCCCCGCCTCTACTAAGTGAATAGTAGGGACGAGAGTTATACCCGTGGTGCCACCCTAGTTGGAACATGATCTAGCCATGTTCCCGCTCAAATCCTTAACGCAGATTCACGTTCTCCGCCTAATGACTCATTTTTAGAGCGTTCAGCAGGAAACCTACAGAGTGTTCTTTCGGGATAAATGCCATGCGGATTCGCTTTCAGCCTAAGGCGATTCCTCTCTGCTCACGCAAATTACCCTACTATTCTCTATCATCAGTTCCACATTTTAAATTTTCAAGTGTGTTGATTTATATTATAATAAGGTCGGTGCTGCCACTCTGTCAACCCTTGCTGTGTCTCTTTTTCTTTTCCAGCTCATCTTTTGACGTGCATCCGTATTCAGATGCCGTTTCTTCAAGGAAGCCTGGTTGATCCATTTCGTCGTGCTGCCAGCGATCGATATCACGATGTCCATTATATTGCACTCGTCCTAATTTTCTGCTTAATCTCATGTTTGTGCATCCTTTTATCACATTTTTATCTAGTATAAACAGATTGATTCATTTTTATTAGGGAAACTGCAAGGAATTAGTCCATTACATAACGAATTAATATTCATCGGTTTTACAAGGGAGGGGAAAACACCGTTTTGAATCTGAAAAAACACAATCACATGATGTTGCTGCTCACCTGTTTTGTCCTCATTGCCAGCACTTGGCCAATGACACATGCGACTGCTCAAACAGATCAAGCTGTGGTTGCAACAGATGAAATCAATGTGCGAACCGGACCTGGTTTAAGCTACGGGATCGCAGCTGTTGTAAAACGAGGAGAAAGCTATCCGATTCTCTCTGAACAAGGAGAATGGGTGCAGATTGGGTTATCGAACAGACAAAAAGGCTGGGTCGTCTCATGGCTGATTACCAAATCATCTGACACACAAAAGCCTGCTAAGCCAAAGACGCAAGGTCAAAGTGCGCAAGGAAGTAGTACGATTACGTCGACAGCCTCCGATCTACGCATCCGGACAGGCCCAGGGACTTCCTATCAAGTCATTGGGACTTTCCCTCAAGGCGCTTCCGCTAAAAAGATGGAAACAAGCGGCGCGTGGACAAAAATTTCGTATAAACAGGTGGAAGGCTGGGTTCACTCTGAATATGTATCCGGGGGACAAAAAGCGGGGCGATCAAGCTCAAGTGAGTCCTCTCGTTCTAAACATACAGGTACGGTTGGCGTCTCTAACTTGAATGTTCGAAAATCGGCAGCACCCAATGCACCAGTGGTGGCTTCACTTGTCCGCAATACAAAGATCACCATTTTACGAGAGCAAAATGGCTGGTATGAAATTAATTCCAGAGGTGTAAAAGGATGGGTTGCGAGTTATTATATTGTTACCAGCCAAGGATCAAGCTCAGTACATGAAAAGAGTCCGTCCTCTTCGACTTCTCATCAGAAAGCATATATTGTCTATGATGGAACCAATATTAGAAAAAGCGCTTCTACTTCTGCTGCGATCGCAGAAACAGCAACGAAAGGAGCTGCTTATCAAATTGTTCGCACGCAAGGTGACTGGTATGAAGTGACCCTACCAAACGGCGGAACAGGATATGTGGCGAGCTGGGTCGTTCAAACAAAGAAAAATAGCATCGAAGCACCAAGGCCTCAGCAGGATTCATCGTCTGGAACTGGGTCTTTAGAAGGGAAAACATTTGTTCTTGATCCTGGCCATGGCGGGAGAGATAGTGGCACGATTGGCGCAGACGGTGCATTTGAAAAGAACATTACCATCAAAACCGCCAATTTACTGGCAGGAAAATTAAGGGCTTCTGGTGCAAATGTCTATTTAACAAGAAGTGATGATACATTTATCAGCCTTCAATCGAGGGTTGCCACATCTCATTACCGGAATGCAGATGCTTTCATTAGTATTCATTATGATAGTTTTATGGATCCCAGTGTCAGAGGAAGTACAGCGTATTATTATCAGGCATCAAAGGATCAAAGCCTTGCGACAAACGTTCATACTGAAGTCGCAAAACGCTCACAAATCCCAGATAAGGGTGTAAAATTCGGAGATTATTTTGTTTTAAGAGAAAATAAACGGCCTTCCCTTTTATATGAACTCGGCTATTTAAGCAACCCTCAAGAGGAAGCGATTATTTACAGCGCCTCCTACCAAGAACGAGTCACAGAAGGAATGACAGAAGGATTAAAACAATATTTCCGCTAAAAGAGGTGCAGACGCCTCTTTTTTTGTTTTAGGCCAAAAGAAAAAGACTCTAAACAAACTCGTGCAAGAGTTTATCTACAGTCTAGGGTAAGTCTATTCTTTGCTATCCATCCATATGGTCACAGGCCCTGAATTGGTCAATGACACGTCCATCATCGCCCCAAAACGGCCCGTTTCTACATGGATGCCTTTTTTTCTAAGGGTTTCATTGAAACATTCGTAAAGTGAGTTTGCCACATCAGGCTTGGCTGCTTTCATAAAATTCGGCCGTCTGCCCTTTCTTGTATCACCATAAAGGGTAAATTGAGACACAGACAGAACGCTTCCTTTTACACCCAATAAAGAACGATTCATTTTCCCACTTTCGTCTTCAAAAATACGTAAATGGGCAAGCTTTTCAGCTAAGTAATGCACATCTGCTTCAGTATCTCCATGTGTGACACCAACGAGCACCATATATCCTTCATTGATGGCACCTGTGATCTCTTCATCTACCTTTACAGATGCGCGTGTCACACGCTGCACAACAAGCCTCATAGACGATATACTTCCTTTTCTAATTCATAAATCTGCGAACAGAGTAAATGTCTTTGATTTGTTTGATGCGTTCCACTACTTTGTGCAAATGGTTAATATTTTGGATAAAGATGGCCATATGGATCGTTGCCACTTTGTTACGGTCAGACTTCCCAGAAACAGAGGAGATGTTTGTTTTCGTTTCATTGACTGCTTGAAGTACCTCATTGAGTAAGCCGCGTCTATCGTATCCTAATATCTCGATTTCCACATTGTATTCTTTACGGTTTTGAGCAGGCTGTTCATGCTCCCACTCTACCGGGATTAAGCGTTCCTGCGCTTCTCCTGTCTTCACGTTCGGACAGTCCTCACGGTGAACCGATACGCCTCGTCCTTTCGTAATAAAACCAACAATGTTATCACCAGGAACAGGATTACAGCACTTAGATAAACGGACAAGCAGGTTATCAATCCCTTTGACTCGTACACCAGCTTCGCGTTTTTTCCCGTGATACGGCTTTGGCTCCACCGTCACTTCTTGGACCGTTTTCTCCTGTTCTTCCTGATCTCTTTGTTTTCTTTCTTTTTCTGTTAAACGGTTCGCCACTTGGAGTGCTGTAATACCGTTATAACCAACGGCCGCATACATGTCCTCTTCGTTTGAAAAATTGAATTTATCTGCGACTTTTTGCAAGTTTTCAGCTGTGAGAATGTCTCTGACATCAAAATCAAGGTTTTTGATTTCTTTCTCTACGAGCTCTCGGCCTTTTTCGACATTTTCTTCACGTCGCTGTTTTTTGAAAAACTGTCTGATCTTGTGCTTCGCTTGGGAGGTTTGGGCAAGCTTTACCCAATCCTGACTTGGTCCATAGCTATGCTTTGACGTCAGAATTTCAATAATGTCACCTGTTTTTAGTTTATGATCGAGCGTGACCATCTTGCCGTTGACCTTGGCTCCAATCGTTTTATTCCCAATTTCCGAGTGAATCCGATAAGAAAAGTCGATAGGGACTGAGCCAGACGGAAGTTCGATGACGTCTCCTTTCGGTGTAAACACAAACACCATATCAGAGAAGAGATCGATCTTTAACGACTCCATAAACTCTTCCGCATCTGTGGATTCATTTTGGAACTCAAGGATTTCTCTAAACCAAGACAGCTTCTTCTGGAAAACGGCTTCTTCCGTAGATTCTGCTGATTCTTTGCCTTCTTTGTATGCCCAGTGTGCCGCAATCCCGTATTCTGCAATTTCGTGCATGTCCACTGTACGGATTTGAACTTCAAGCGGATCACCTTTTGGACCGATTACCGTTGTATGAAGGGATTGGTACATGTTCGGCTTTGGCATTGCAATATAATCCTTAAATCTACCTGGCATCGGCTTCCAGCATGTGTGAATAATCCCAAGAACTGCATAGCAGTCTTTAATGCTGTCAACCAAAATACGAACCGCCAGCAAATCATAAATTTCATTGAATTGCTTATTTTGTATAACCATTTTGCGATAAATGCTATAAATATGTTTTGGTCTGCCTGAAAATTCAGCCTTGATGTTCACCTCAGACACGCGTTCTTTCACTTCATCGACAACCTCGTCCAAGTATTTCTCACGTTCAGCTCTTTTGCGCTTCATAAGATTCACAATCCGGTAATATTGCTGCGGATTTAAATAGCGGAGTGCTGTATCTTCGAGCTCCCACTTAATCTTTGAAATCCCTAATCTGTGCGCAAGCGGTGCAAAGATTTCAAGCGTTTCATTTGAAATTCTTCGCTGCTTTTCCTGCGGAAGGTGTTTGAGCGTTCTCATGTTGTGAAGACGGTCTGCCAGCTTAATCAAAATCACGCGAATATCCTGCGCCATTGCAACAAACATTTTTCGGTGGTTTTCGGCCTGCTGTTCTTCTTGTGATTTATATTTAATCTTCCCGAGCTTTGTCACACCATCAACAAGCATTGCCACTTCTTCATTAAAATGCTCTTTTAAATCCTCTAATGTCACATCTGTATCCTCTACGACATCGTGCAGGAAGCCGCCAGCAATGGTCGATGGGTCCATTTCAAGATCAACAAGAATTCCCGCCACTTGAATGGGATGGATAATATAGGGCTCACCAGATTTCCGGTATTGCTCCTTGTGGGCATTCTCAGCATATTCATATGCTCGCTCTATAAATTGAATATGTTCAGCGGACAGGTATTCTCTTGCCTTGTCAATGACCTGCTGCGCCGTTAAAACTTGTTCGTTCGCCATGGAATCACCTTTTTAATTGAAAACTGTATTGTATTTTATTATCAAGAAAAAATCGATAGATGTAAAGAGAGTCCGCTAAAAGATTTTTGATAGGAAAAAAGCACCCTTCTTACTGAGTGCTTTTTGCGTAAAACTCCATTAGTATTGCATTAACGTCAAGATGTCGTAACCGTCAAGCTTCTTTCTGCCGTCAAGATACGTCAGCTCGATTAAGAATGCAATCCCTGCGACAATGCCGCCTAATTCCTCTACAAGTTTGATGGACGCTTCAATCGTTCCACCAGTCGCAAGTAAGTCATCTGTAATCAGTACACGCTGACCAGGACGAATCGCATCTCTATGAATCGTTAATACATCTTTACCATACTCTAAGCCGTAATCAACTTTAATGACTTCACGAGGAAGCTTTCCTTCTTTACGAACTGGTGCAAAACCTACACCAAGTGCGTATGATACAGGGCAGCCAATAATGAATCCACGCGCTTCAGGTCCAACAATGAGATCAATGTCTCTTTCCTTCGCGTATTCAACGATTTGATCCGTGGCATAACGGTATACTTCACCTTTATCCATTAACGTTGTAATATCTTTAAATTGTACACCTTCCTTTGGGTAGTCAGGTACAACTGTCACATATTGTTTTAAATCCATCTTTTCCTTTTCCTCCTCGTACGTCAAAGCACAGGTGAGACTTCGCTCATCATGCTATTCAGCCATTCCTTCAACTCTTTGGCTGAGGAATATGTTAGTGTTTGATCAAGTTCCATCAATCGTTGTTTTGCTGTATAGGACGATGATGCAGTTAAATCTTTTTTAGGGGCATCACGTACTATTGACAGCACACCATTCTCTATTCTAACAAAACCGAGTTCAAAAAACACCTTTGTCATAAAAATGATTGTATCTTTTGTCCAACCTCTATGTTTGGCAAGCTCCATCCCTTGTTCTTTGAGAGGGAAGCTTCCCCGTTTTAATAAAAACCCATAAAACCATTTGAATTGGTCACGACTAGGAAAAGCGGACATAAAGTGATCTACTTTCCTTTGAAACACCGTATAAATTCTTGCTGGTTTTTGATTTTCTAAGAGCAGTTCGATTAAGTGCGCATCTGCAGGAACATCGCAAAAGACTACATACTTATCATGTACTTCAAACGTTGAAACATTTTCTGCATGAATAAGATGAATCGGAATATCCACTAGCTCCGCTTCATGTTTTGTTTCTTCATCAAAACAAATAACAAGACATTTGTCTGGATCAAGTGTCGATACGTTTTGTGCCCAATCCTTTTTCCCTCTCAAATCAAACAGCTGCCATTCATCTACTCGAGCATCTTTTAGCATAAGCTGAGGTTTTTTTCGATTATTCCATTCATTAATCGAGATTTCGCCAATGACGGAAATGTGGCTTCCCGAGACGAGCTCTTCTTTTAATTCCCCTTGGTGAAAACCGACACAGTCAAGCAGCTTGTCTTCGTCTTTCAGCGACATTTTAATGTGGTGATGATTGGCCCCAATTGTTCGGATGTCTTCGATCTTGGCGTCTTCAATCATAATGAACGGCTTAGGGTTCAGCATCCCAAATGGTGACAGCATCCCCACTTCTTCAATCGCTTGAACCGTAATATCATCTATTTTGCACACCGCATCGATCCGCTGAATCGGAATAAAATCTTCTTCTGTTAGCATTTCATTTGCATATTGATTCAACCTTTCCCTAAGTAAAGGGACATCATCCGCTTGAATTGTCATACCTGCCGCCATTGGGTGTCCACCGAAATGCGGCAGGATGTCGCGGCATTTGCTCAGATGGAAAAATAGATCAAAGCCAGGAATACTCCGAGCTGATCCTTTTGCCATTTGCGTTTCTTCGTCTATTCCCAGCACAATCGCCGGGCGAGAAAATGTATCAGTCAATTTCGAGGCAACAATACCGACAACGCCTGGATTCCAGCCAGCCTTAGCTACCACGATCGCAAACTCATCTCCGTCAACCGCTTCAACCATTTGAATGGCTTCTTCGGTGATCGTACTGACGATTTTCTGTCGTTCTTTGTTGAGTTCTTGTACAAAACGAGCCAGCTCTACTGCTTCGTCCATATCCTCTGTCATCAAAAGATGAACAGCCGGATCTGCTTGCTCAATTCGTCCCACGGCATTCAGCCTTGGAGCAATTTGAAAGCCAACCGTTTCCTCATTTGCTTCTTCAAGAGTGGCTCCTGCTTCTCTCATTAACGCTTTTAGCCCCGGTCTATTAGACTGGCGAAGCTGCACAAGCCCTTTTTTTGCGAGCCATCTATTTTCATCATGTAGTGGGACAAGATCCGCAATTGTACCGATTGCAGCAAGATCTAATAACTGAACTGGCAGCTTCCCAAGCAGTGCATGCGCCACTTTAAACGCCACACCAACACCGGCCAGCTCTTTAAACGGATACTCACAGCCCGGCTGCTTAGGATGTACGATCGCAAGTGCCTCAGGCAACTCATCACTTGGTTCATGGTGATCTGTGATGATCAGGTCTAATCCTATTTCTTTTGCAATTCGTGCTTCATTTACAGCAGCGATGCCTGTATCAACCGTGATAACAAGCGATGCTCCTTGCTCTTTGATATATCGAAAAGCCTGTTCATTAGGCCCATAGCCTTCTTTAAATCGATCCGGAATATAAAAGTCTACCTTCGCAGATCGCTCTTTTAATGTATGTAAAAGCACAGACGTACTTGTCACACCATCTGCATCATAATCTCCGAAAATCACAATCGATTCCTGCTCTTCGATCGCTTTGTTGATGCGCTCTACTGTTTCTTTCATTCCTTTTAATAAGAATGGATCATGACATTCGGCTTTTTGATCAAATAAAAAAGACCTCGCTTCTTCTACTTCTTCGAGCCCTCTTTTTACAAGAAGCGATGCAGTCAGCGCTGAAATATTCAGATTTTCAGAGAGTGATATCACTTTTTCTTCGCTTGGATGTTCATATTCCCAGCGCATTTTAGATAATAACATAAATTCACCCCTCAACCACACTATTATACTAGAGTGGCCTGAGGGGTTTCAATTTTTATTTTATAAAATTGTAATGAGAAATTATTTTTCCTTTCGGTTAAAAAACGACTGCTGTTCTTTTGAGGGTGTGACATTCGATTTCTGTTGAACGTCTTTGTCCCCCTTTTTCGTAGGAAGAGTAGAAGGAGACGGTACGGCTGCACGCTCAGCTTTTAATGCTTTTAGTTCACGTTTAAGCTTGATAATTTGGAATATCCCTGCAAAAGCCACAATGAGTCCGCCCATTAGAACAGAACTAATAATGACAAGGATCAGCGGCCATTCAGCCGTTCCAAATAAGTAGTCTACTTGCACAGGCCGTACATTGATCACGGCAAATACTGAGACAATTAATACGAAAATAAATGCGAGTATGATGGTCCATTGTTGTTTATTCATCCACATATCCCCCAAGCTTTTTCTTTTATTCTTCCCTATCTCTTATCCTTTCTAAACACAGAAAGGAAACTGATTAAACGTATGTCATTATAGCAAAAGACCATTTCAAGATCAATGAAACCTGAAATGTTTTTTCAAATCGACTTTTCCTAGTGGAACTTACTGACCATCTAAAGGAAAAAGACTGGCAAGATGATATTTTCCCCTTTAAGTACTATACTTGGAGGGGATTTTTTATGGCACGTAAAGGACAACATTTTCAATACTATACGAAAAAAATTTAAGATGAAAGCCGTGAAAATGTATGAGGAAGGAAACAGAAACTATATTCTTTAATCACGATCAATACCAGAAAAAATTAAACCAGTGTGCCCCGATAGAATACCGTCTCACACTGGCTGCTTAGGCTTTTTATATTTGTCTACTTGACAGGGATTGACCAAGAAGGCAGTCTTTCTAGGTTAAATATCTTGTTCTGTGTCTATTTGAGCCGGCTTTTTCAGCTCACGACCTTTCCATATAAGCCAAATTTGCGCCGCAATATAAAGAGATGAGTACACCCCTGTTAATAAGCCGACGAGTAAAGCAATGGAGAAGTTTGTAATAGACGCTGATCCGAAGATGAGTAGTGCAATCACGACGATCAGCACAGTGAGCACCGTATTGATAGATCGTGTAAAGGTTTGCTGTAAACTCAAGTTGACGATATATGATAGATCTTCAACCGTTTTCGGTTTGCGTTTTTTCATTTGTTCACGAACCCTATCAAACGTTACGATCGTATCATTGATCGAGTACCCGATAACCGTGAGAATCGCCGCAATGAAGGTGACATCTACCTCTAACCGAGTGATACTAAAGAATGCCACAATAAAGAATGCATCATATAAAAGTGAAGCAATGGCTGCAATGGCCATTTTATATTCAAAACGAATAGATACATAAATAATGATCCCAATTGAAGCAATGATCAGTGCGTATAATGCATTGCGCGCAAGCTCTTTTCCAACAGTCGGAGACACGGTGCTGACGTTCGGTTCTGTTCCATATTTGTCTTTGAAGTAATCTTTCACTTCAGCAATCTTTTCTTTATTCGGCACCCCAACAAATCGTGCCCCTGCTTGATTTTCTTTTTGACCAGATAACACGACACTGTCTGTCTCAAGATCTAGCTTTTTAAAGTCTTGCTCCACTTGCTCAGTTGACAGCTTGTGATCGCTTTGGATATCAATTCTTGTACCACTTGCAAAATCAATTCCCACATTCAGCTTGAAGATAGAAAGCACAATGATTCCAGCAATAGTGACAGCTACTGAGAAAATCATAAAACCTTTTCGCTTGCTGACAAAATCCCATTTATCAAATGGCGTTTTTGGTTCAGTATCTTCTGTTGTTTCATGGATATCGATGATGTCTTTCTGACGAACACCAAACCAGCCTTTTTTACGGTCAAGAAAGCGGCTTTCAACAAGCAGTCCAAGGAGGAATCTTGATAAGAATACGGCCGTGATAAAGCTTGTTAAGATCGATAGGATGAGCATGGTCGCAAACCCTTTTACAGAGCTTGTCCCAAAGAAGAAAAGGACACCCCCTGCAATAATACTCGTTAAGTTGGCATCAAGGATGGTCGCAAATGATCTGCGGTTCCCAGACCTGAAAGCAGAACGGACAGACTTACCAAGCTTGAGCTCTTCTTTTATCCGTTCATATGTGATGATATTGGCATCAACAGCCATTCCTACTCCAAGAATCAGTGCTGCAATTCCAGGCAGTGTGAGAACAGCCCCCATCCAGTCAAACACCTGTAAGGTAATATAGATGTACGTAGATAATGTAATAACAGCAATAAGACCAGGTATTCGGTAATAAAGCAGCATGAATAAGAAAATGATAGCAATTCCTACAATCCCTGCAAATACTGTTTCATTTAGTGCCTGTTCACCAAATTGTGCACTCACTGATGTTGAATATTTTTCAGTTAATTTTACAGGCAATGCCCCGGCATTTAAAATGCTTGCAAGGTCTTTTGCTTCTTGGACAGTAAAGTTTCCTTCGATTTGTACGTCACTGCTGTTTATCTCTTGATTGACATTAGGAGCAGACACATACTTATGATTCGATTTTGTGACTTCTTTTTTGAAAGAATCGCCTTTATGGTAATCAAGCCAAATGACAAGCTGGTTATTCGGTGCCATAGCTGCTACTTTTCTCGTCACGTCACCAAATTTCTTCGCATCTTTTAGCTTAACTGTGACAATCGGCTCATTCGTTTGATTGAATGTTTGCTTTGCCCCGTTTTCTACAAGATCGGAGCCATTTAGCAGCTCTTTATCATTCGTATCCCTGAAGGAAAGCTGCGCTTCAGTCGAAAGTATCTCCCTTGCCCTGTTTTGGTCTTTTACACCTGCAAGCTGCACACGGATTCGATTGTTGCCTTCAATTGAGATGTTCGGCTCACTTACACCAAGTACATTGGCTCTGCGGTTTAAAGCTTCAACAGTACTGACAAGAACACTATTTGTAATCTTGTCCTCTTTTTTCACTGGGTGTACATCATACAGGACTTCAAATCCGCCTTGTAGATCCAGTCCTAGCGTAATATTATTGGCAACAGGCTTTGTCAAATAGCCCACACCCGTTCCGATTAACAGAACCACTAAGAAAAACGCAAGTATGCGCCCTTTTTTCATTATGTATTTCCTCCTTAAACACTTGAATCCATTACGATGGCTTATTTCAACAGTTCATCTAGCATATTCTTGCCATCTTCACTGTCCAAAAAAGCAGACGTTTTAAACGACTGAACGGTTGCATAGTTCATAAATTCACCAATTTTCACAGATAAAATATCTGCAACCATTTCATGCATCGGATGCTCTTGTTTTTTCTTCCACTTCTTATTCTCTAAGTATGACCATAATTCCTCTAAATCTACATCTTTATAGCCCAAAACGATGAATTCTTCAAGCTTACTGAACAGAAAAGGCTTTAAATGGTCTTTATATATAGCAGCCGGATGTTGTGTCAATATGAGGCTCCCCCTTTTCAGTTTTTTATCGATTGACTTGTCATGCTTGGACGATATACACGCATATCTTATTGTATATGATTCTATGTCGTTTGAAAAGGCAGGTGATCTCTGATTTGACGAAGCAAACGTTTTTAAAAGGGACGATTATTTTAATTTTAGCAGGTTTTATCACGAGAATATTAGGTTTTGTCAATCGAATTGTCATCGCAAGGTTCATTGGCGAAGAAGGGGTCGGGCTTTATATGATGGCTGCACCTACCTTTTTTCTTGCCGTGACGCTGACACAATTTGGACTGCCTGTTGCTATTAGTAAGCTTGTCGCAGAAGCAGAAGCCCGGGGTGACAAACAGAAAACAAAACGTATTTTGGTTATGTCCCTTGCCATAACAGGATCACTTAGTCTCATTTTCACGCCGCTCTTTTTATGGTTTGCACCAATTATGGCGGAAAATATGCTGACAGATCCTAGAACGGTCTACCCACTGCTTGCCATTACACCAGTCGTACCTGTGATCGCCATCTCCAGTGTGTTAAGAGGCTACTTCCAAGGAAAACAGCAAATGAGTCCACTTGCGATGTCGCAAGTACTGGAACAGGTCGCAAGAATTTCTCTTGTAGCGGTGTGTACAACAGCATTCCTGCCTTATGGGATTGAATATGCGGCTGCTGGTGCCATGATTTCATCAGTGGTTGGAGAGATGATTTCACTTGCTTACTTAATGATCGCCTTTCGTTATAAAAAGACCATCCGTATCCGAAAGCGGTTTTTCAAGGCGATTCATGATGGGAAGGACACGTTTAAGCAGCTAATGAGTATTGCCCTGCCAACGACAGGAAGCCGTTTTATAGGCAATATTTCGTGGTTTTTAGAGCCGATTGTTGTTGCGCAAAGTCTCGCCATAGCTGGATATGCAGCTGTTGAAGCGACAAGGCAGTATGGTGAGTTAACCGGTCTTGCGCTCACCCTTTTAACACTACCTAGTTTTATTACGTATTCACTCTCCACCGCATTAGTCCCAGCGATTAGTGAAGGAATGGAACAGAACAAACGCAAAACGGTGGAATATCGGCTGAAGCAGGCCATGCGCCTTTGTTTACTAAGCGGAGGAATTTCGTGCATTATTCTTTTCGTTTATGCAGAAAATTTAACGCTCTTCATGTATGGTTCATCGCATGCGGCCATCTATGTAAAATTCATGGCACCATTTTTTTTACTATATTATTTTCAAGGTCCACTCCAAGCCGTTCTTCAAGCATTGAATTTAGCTGGTGCCGCGATGACCAATAGCCTAATAGGAGCTGTTGTGAAAACAGGAATGATCTTCGTCCTTGCTTCCCAGCCACGCTTTGGTATTATGGGTGCAGCACTTGCGATATTAATTGGCATCGTCCTCGTCACATTGCTCCATGCAGCAACTGTTGGAAAGGTTCTGCCTATTCATTTACCATTGAAGGAGTATGGTATATGCGTCCTTGTGATCTTAGGAACGGGGGCTGTCAGCTTGTGGCTGAAGCATCAAGTCAGCGGACTTTTTTCTGCCCCTGCTGAGCTTGTGATGCTGATCTTTTTAACATGCATGCTCTATGTCATTCTATTAATCTGTCTAGGACTAGTGAAACGGGAAGAGCTGCGCCGCATCCCGTTCATTGGAAAGCTACTTTAGCTCATCTCTTCTTTCTCACTTCATCTTTCAAATCAATATAAAAAGTCTTTTGATTAAAGCTGCAATAGGAGATTTGATCAAGTTCATGATATCCCCTTTTGGCAAGCTCCTCTTTTAGCCACTGTTCATTTTGATTGATCTGTTTGAGATGGTCATGTTGAACAACACCGTCTGCAATAAGAGGAAGCTCAAGCGTAGCATGTTTGCGCTTGCTTTCTTTTTTGACGACGGCGAGCTTACCTGATGGCTCTAAAATGGCATAGGAGACATCCTGAATACTGTCGATGTTGCTTTCTCTTAATTGAATAAGCAAATCATCAAAATTATATCGCTGCTTTCTCATCGCACCCTCGTCTATTTTTCCATTAATGATGAGCAAGGTCGGCTTGCCGTCAAGAAAACGCCGAACACCTTGAAACTTTAATGACAGGTAGGCAAGTATGATTTGAATGCAGGTTAACAGCAGGATCGGCCATACCGTATGTAACATGTGCTCCTCTACTTCTTCTATGGCCAGCACCGCAATTTCAGCGATCATCATAAAAATGACAAGATCTAAAATACTAAGTTCGCCAATCTCCCTCTTTCCCATTAATCGAAAGATAAACCATATGAGAAAATATAAAATAACTGTTCTAACGGAGATGATTAAGATGTCCTGCATGTGGTGTAACCCCTCCTTCTTCCATCATAGCTTGTGTCAAAACACTTTATTTATGTAGAAAAGAAAGCCCTTGTTTTTATCGAGAGAAACATGTCTATTTTTTCTTTTCCATGAATACATTTTAGTAAAAGACAAGCTTCGGTCAATTGGAGAGGAGATTAATCACATGCGGGAAACCAAACAAATAGGAAAAGGCATTGTATCCGGCTTAATTGCCATTTTTATCGTGATGATTGTCACAAGCTTACTTGTGTCACTCATGCTTACCTTGACAAGTATGCAGGAAGCATCGTTTAAATGGATGATTATGATATTATCCTTTGTGGCACTTTTTCTAGGAGGGATCATTTCTGGAGGGAAAGCAAAGGAGCGAGGCTGGCTCATTGGGGCCATCACTTCTTTTATCTTTTCTCTCACTGTATTCTTGTTTCAATATTTAGGATTTGGGGAAACCTTCTCACCAGAACAATTTATCTATCATGCAGCCTTTTTGGGGATTTGTATGTTAGGGGGAATGATCGGCGTCAATATTCGAGGCAAATAAAAAAAGAGCGGATAACATCGCTCTTTTTTTATGGCTATGTATCTGAGGATTAGCCTTTGTCAGCTAATTCTCTAATAGCACGACGGTCGAAAGTTAAACGGTTGTTTTCACTTGTTTTGATGATTACTTTTGATTCATCAATTGAGTCGATTTCACCGTGTAATCCACCGATTGTGACAATTTTATCGCCTTTTGATAAAGATTGTTGCATCTGACGCACAGCTTTTTGTTGCTTTTGCTGTGGACGGATTAACAAGAAGTAAAGCACAGCAAACATGACAACAATCATAATGATTGAACCCATACCACCATCCATTCTATCTCACCCCTTTCTAAAAGATTGTAAAGCCTTTCGTTTATGCGTTAAAAGTTTTTCGCATTCTGTTTGTTAAAGCCATAACGCTCAAAAAACTCTTCTTTAAAATCACCTAAACGATCCTCACGGATAGCTTCTCTCACTTGCTCCATTAATTTTAACAGAAAATGAAGATTATGATAAGTTGTTAATCGAATTCCGAAGGTTTCATTTGTACGGATTAAATGTCTAATATATGCACGTGTGTAGTTTTTACATGTATAGCAGTCACAGTTCTCGTCGATTGGTCTGAAATCACGCTCATACTTTGCATTTTTTACGACAAGTCGCCCTTCACTTGTCATCAAAGTGCCGTTTCTTGCAATTCTCGTCGGCAGTACGCAATCAAACATATCAACACCGCGAATAGCCCCGTCAATTAATGAATCTGGTGAGCCAACACCCATTAAGTATCTTGGCTTATCTGCCGGTAAAAATGACGTTGTAAACTCTAGCACACGATTCATGACATCTTTTGGTTCACCAACAGATAATCCTCCAATTGCGTAACCTGGGAAATCAAGTGAAACAAGGTCCTGTGCACTTTGTTTACGAAGCTCCTCATATTCTCCACCTTGCACTATTCCAAACAGACCTTGGTCCTCTGAACGCTGGTGTGCTGTTAAGCAACGTTCTGCCCATCTGCTAGTCCGTTCCACAGAACGTTTCATGTAATCGTACTCTGCTGGATATGGAGGACATTCATCAAATGCCATCATAATATCAGAGCCGAGCGCATTTTGAATCTCCATAGCCTTGTCAGGAGATAGGAACAGCTTATCTCCGTTTAAATGATTACGGAAGTGAACGCCTTCCTCTTCGATCTTTCTAAATTCACTTAAAGAAAACACTTGGAATCCGCCCGAATCGGTCAGAATCGCTCGATCCCAGTTCATAAATTTGTGCAGGCCGCCTGCCTCTTTCACAATGTCATACCCCGGGCGAAGCCATAGATGGTAAGTATTACTTAAGATAATTCCTGCATCCATTGCTTTCAATTCTTCAGGCGCCATTGTTTTGACTGTAGCCAGTGTACCTACTGGCATAAATACAGGTGTTTCAAAGGAGCCGTGCGGTGTATGAACCCGTCCAAGACGTGCACCTGTTTGTTTGCATGATTTAATGAACTCATAGCGAATCGGTAATTGCGACAAAAATGAGCCCTCCTATCTTTGTTGTATGATGTTATTGAATCAGCATGGCATCGCCAAAGCTGAAGAATCGGTATTCCTCTTTTACAGCCTCATTGTACCCTTTCAGCACGTGCTCTCGTCCAGCTAATGCGCTGACAAGCATAATTAACGACGATTTCGGCAGGTGGAAATTCGTGATCATCCCATCAATCGCCTTGAATGTGTATCCGGGATAAATAAAGATTGACGTCCAGCCACTTGACGCCTTGAATTCGCCATCATGTGCACTTGCAATGGTTTCGAGCGTTCTTGTTGACGTCGTTCCAACGGAAATAATTCTTCCGCTTTCTTTGCGCACTCGATTAAGCTCTTCAGCCGTTTCTGCATTCATTTCGTAAAACTCTGCGTGCATTTGATGTTCTTCAATGCGGTCAGCACTGACTGGACGAAACGTGCCAAGCCCTACGTGTAAGGTGATAAAAGCAATATGCACACCTTTCGCTTTTAGGGAATCCAGTAGCTCGGTTGTAAAGTGAAGACCGGCAGTAGGAGCGGCAGCGGATCCAATCTCTTTTGAATACACGGTTTGATAGCGCTCACGATCGTCAAGCTGCTCTTTAATATATGGAGGCAACGGCATTTCTCCAAGAGATTCAAGCACTTCATAAAAAATGCCTGTATACTGGAACTCGACTTTTCTACCGCCATGTTCCAGTTCCTCTGTACACACCGCTTTTAGCCGTCCATCACCAAACGTGATGACCGCTCCTTTTTTCACACGTTTTGCTGGCTTCACGAGCGTTTCCCATTTATCCCCTTCTTCTTGTTTTAAGAGAAGAAGTTCTACCTTTGCACCTGTATCCTCTTTCATCCCAAACAGACGTGCAGGCAGAACTCGAGTATTATTTAAAACGAGACAGTCACCCTTTTGGAAATAATCCGTGATTTGTGAAAATGTATCGTGTGTGATCTCACCCGTTTGTTTATTTAAAACCATAAGTCTTGATGCATCTCGTTTTTCAAGTGGGACTTGCGCAATTAATCTTTCTGGTAAATCAAAATCAAATAATTCTAGCTTCATTTCCTTCACCTATTCTGTAGTTAACTAGTTAACGTTATTTCATCCGTCCAAAGAGATTGAGTAAAATAGTTAGTACGATGCTAATGACAATGCATGTAATAACAGGGAAAAAGAACGTCACATTTCCTTTTTTCACAAAAATATCACCTGGAAGCTTACCAACCAATTGAAACAATAAACCTGCGGCAAAAAGGACACCACCTAAAATCATTAATATTTTAGGGAATTCAGTCACGAATCGGAACCTCCATATGAAAATGTTCATACACTTCTCTTGTGACGACCCGCCCTCTTGGTGTCCTTTGGAGGAAACCAATTTGAAGTAAATAGGGTTCGTACACATCTTCAATCGTATGTGATTCTTCTCCTATTGTCGCTGATATCGTATCAAGTCCAACAGGGCCGCCTCTAAACTTTTCAATCATACTTAACAGCAGTTTATGGTCAATATGATCTAATCCGAGTCTGTCGACTTGAAGGCGCTCAAGGGCATCTTCCGCAATGTCCTGTGTGATGGCATGATTCCCAAGCACCTGTGCAAAATCTCTCACTCTTCTAAGCAAACGATTGGCGACCCTCGGCGTTCCCCTAGAACGTCTCGCTATCTCTACAGCCGAGCGAATGTCAATACCAATCTCAAACAGCTCGGCTGTTCTTGCCACAATGTGAGCCAGATCTCTTTGCTCATAGTATTCCAATCTTGCATGCACGCCAAACCTGTCACGAAGCGGCGCCGTTAAAAGCCCGACACGCGTCGTTGCACCCACAAGCGTAAACGGCGGTAAATCAAGCCGCACGGAACGAGCTGTATCCCCTTTTCCAATGACGATATCTAGACAAAAATCCTCCATCGCCGGATATAGCACTTCCTCTATTGAACGCTGCAAGCGATGGATTTCATCAATAAAAAGAACATCGCCAGGTTCAAGAGATGTCAAGATGGCCGCCAAATCTCCAGGACGCTCAATCGCAGGTCCAGACGTTGTACGCAGCTGAACATTCATTTCATTGGCAATAATCGACGCAAGCGTTGTTTTCCCGAGTCCAGGCGGCCCATATAAAAGGACGTGATCCAGCGTTTCCTGCCTCATTTTGGCAGCTTCAATAAATACGCTGAGATTATCCTTTACTTTTTGCTGACCAATATATTGGCTTAACGTCTGTGGCCGTAGACTTTGCTCAATGGCTGATTCATGGTTGTCTGCTTCAGTTGAGACGAGTCTTTCATCCATGAGACATCACCCTATTTCAACATTTTTTGTAAAGCTTTTTTTACATATTGATCGGTTGTGAGATTCTTTTCTTCTTTTAATAATGGAAGAACCTTTTTGATTTCACGATCACCGTACCCAAGAACACTTAAGGCTTCAAGCGCTTCATCTAATGTGGTTTGCTGCGTTTCGACCTGAATATGATCCTCGTGGTTATATAAGTTGCCAATCATTTCTGGCACCACATCTCCGAGCTTTCCTTTCAGATCCAGAATGATCTGACGTGCTGTTTTTTTACCAACACCAGGGAATTTAATAAGGAAAGCTTCATCCTCACGTTCTATCGCTGAAATGACAGCTCCAGGATCACCGGAAGCAAGAATCGCAAGCGCACCCTTTGGTCCAATGCCTGTGACATTTAACAGTTTTGTGAACAACGCTTTTTCTTCTCTTGTTTGAAATCCATATAACGAAAACGCGTCTTCCTTTATGTAATGATACGTATAAATTTTTTCTTGTTTATTTACTTGATAGATAAACGGATTTGGGGTATAGACTTGATATCCCACTCCGCCATTTTCAATGACAATATATTGGGGACACACATAATCAATGGTCCCTTTCACAAACTCTATCACCGTTTTCACCTCTTTGACTGTTCTTCATTGTAACATAAATCGAAAAGAAAACCGCAATAAAAGTTAACATACGTTCGCTCAGTTCATTTTTATGGTGAAACCATGAAAAACAGCCTGCGGTTTCCCACCGGCAAGCTGTCACACGCTTTAAAACGATCTTTCATTTCGATAAGGTTTCATGACCTCAAGCACCTGCTCAAATTCATCTTTTGTTCGAAAAGGAATGCCTTGCTCAAGCTGCTCCTCCACATGACTTTCTAAACGGGACGTATCAATTTGAAAAAAAAGATGTATAGGCTCCGCCCACCCGTCAGGCCTTCCATGAAACGTAGAAATCACACCGTCCTCTGATAATCCGATATATCCATTTGCTTTACTTAATGGGGATATATCATCAATTTGCTTTCTAAAAAGGGCAAAATCCTCTCGCTGTTCTACCAATGTCCAGCCTTTATAACGCGCCCAAAATGTGTCTTTGTCTTCTAATGATGCCCGGTGTCTTTCAATACTCACATCGCCGTCAAGATAGACCTTTTCAAGCTGAACGTTCATGGTTTTTGACTCTCTTTGCAAGTGTTCTTTTCCTTCCATATCCGCAGCAAAAAAAAGCACACTTGTCATGATAAGTCCTGTAACGAAACATTTCATCTTCACTTTCACTATTTACACCTCTTTAGAACTTGAGATCGATGCATTGACATATGTAGTTTGACCCATTTTTCTAAACATTAACCAAATCAATCACACGGTCATGTTTTAAGGGTCACTCGTTATATTCTTCATTTGATATGTTATGTTTTATATCACCCATTTCTCTACCGGATGACCGTTTTTCATTAATAAGCTCGCCTTAAAACCGGCAGAGCTTGAGCTGTGCGGCAAAGGAAGAAGTGCCTATGTATTTTCATAAAAGAAAGACGGTATGAAAATGGCGCTAAAAGTCTTTTTCCCTGCTTATCAAAATATAGCCTACAAAGAGGCAGCAATTTACGAAAAACTTTTCGGTTCCTTATACTACCCTGAGATATATGAGTCTGGGGATCAGTTTATTTTAATGGAATATATTAAAGGCTACACATTCTGAATGCCTGACGAAGGGAATTCCGATCAAAAAACAAATGATTGAACAGGTAGATGATGCTTTAGAAGAAGCACGTCAGAAAGGGTTAATCCCTTCAGATATCCATCTGCGAAATCTGATTTTAACAAAGGAAGGCCCCGTCAGGTTCGCTTGAAGTGATTGCATACTTGTACAAAAAGAATTGGTTTTCTCGTGGCCAGCTTAACAATCGAAATGATTACTCCGCATAACAAAAGCCGCTCTCCTTTCAAGCGGCTTGTCTGTTTTTATTCTGTTTCCACATGGATACTATTTACATTTAATAAGTTAATGATGTCATCGTTCAGCTTAAACCAATGATTGGCTTCCTCAATTTTTTTATACACATCATAGGTAGCTGGCCGTTTCAGCTCGAATTCAAGCACTTCCCCATTGTTCATATGAAATGTTACCTTAAATACTTTCATCATAAGATCACCTTCCACTCCTTCTTGTTCGCTCACCGGATAGGTCAGCTCTTTTCATTCATTCTCTATACAACTTGTTTCCCCTGCTTCTTTCCTTTCAAACACAAGACGCTTAAATTTTTTTCAAAGTATTGAAAAAAAGAAGAAACGAACATCTACAGAAAAACAAACTTTGTCCTGTTTGAATGCCATCAAAGCTTGATCGAAATGTTTGGTTTGATAGAACATCTTTCTTTTCTTTCATTTGCTGTCTCTCCTTCTCTTCTTGTCATGGGACAGGATGGAATCAGGACCAGCAAAAAACCAGGCTCTATGTTGAGAACCTGGTTTCTTCGTCAGAAAAAAACATGATTGTCATTCACATGTAATCATCTTCGACTTCCTCACGCTGGTACGAGCCAAATCAAGAAGCTCTACTTCTCTCTCAGCCCACTTGAAGGGGCACCCCTAGAAGATTCAGGAAAATAGTTCCTTTCCCCTAGCTACACCGATGATCATGATATCCAGATTTCTATGCATCATCATCTTTCCTTCTCATTTCGATCAAATCTGAAATAACTATCGAGTCATGCCTGCTTGGCCTGATTCAAATTGTGTTTTTCTCATATCTCTAAAGCGTGTAAATGTACCTTCGTCTTTGATGACTTGGACAGCTCTTCCATCCGCATAACGAGTCGCTGCTTCTTCTACTTGTGATACTCCCTCTGATGTCAAGCGCCCATCTGATTTAATGGCAATATACACATTTTCATCCGTGACCATGACTTGTGAGTCTGCTACATGGTCCATTTTATTTACGCGATTTGCGATTTTTCGTGAACGCTGCACATTCTCTTGTTTGTCGTAGCCAGAGAACGACATTTGATCATGATAATTCATATCTCCATGACTGTAGCGACCATCGCCGCCTGTGAGAGGTATTCGATCATTGGCTTGAGGACGTGAACGATAATCAATATTCGTTGTATTTCCGTTCATTCCTTCCATGAGTTCAGAAATTGGGCCTTGATGATCTTGATTGTTGTCTGTCGCTTGTTGATTTGAGTAATAACCAACCGGCTGGCCTGATTGATTATAGCGTGTATCTACACCAGCATTGTCATTTGTACCACATGCAGTTAATCCAATAGGAAGAAGCACTAATGCGATCGTTTTTTGCCATTTTTGTCTCAAACGAAAAACCCCCTGTACAAATTCAATCTTATGAGCGAGAAACAGGCTCTGTTTTAGCATGTACAGTTAAGGGGAAAAACAAGCTGTCATTTATAAACAAAAAAAGGAACGATTGAGATCGTCCCTTCTGTCATTAATCTTCTTTGTCTTCTTCTGGTCTTGCGAATACAGACTGATTGGGATATGACTGCATGTAAGGCTGTGCTGGATCACCCATTTGGCCATGAGTAGCAGAATTTGGATAATATCCAGGCCATGGCTGGTGATGGTGCTTCATGCCGTCATCGCAACCGCAGTCTTCCTTGACATATGCTTCATTTGAAGCGTTTGGATAAAACCCTTGATTGACGTTCGCATTTGCGTTGGCATTTGGATGCATATGGTGGTGCCAGTGTTGTCCGTCGTTCGCATGATGCTCATGATTTTCCCCGTTGAAAACTGGTGCTTGATAGGCAGGGTAATACGGCTGAGCAGGGTATGGAAACGGCATCATCATATGATGGTGATAATATGGCTGAACCGGATAACAAAGTCCTGATCCAGGTAAAATAGGTGATGCTGGCATCATTTGCTGCGGACATGGATACATAGCAGGCATGTATTGACCATAACCATAATATGGATCATAATGCTCATGAAGATGCTGCTGATGATGTTCTTTGTTATCAGCCATTCCCCCTACTGCTGCCCCTCCAACATTCGGCATCTGTGGAAAATTAGGAATATTTAAGTTATTGTTTAGGTTATTGTCGTGTTCCATATCTTTTCCCTCCTCTTTTTGATGAGGAATATGAATGAATGGATCATACCCCTTCACAACTTCATCTTTCATATGATCCTTGTTTTCATGATGAGAATGGTCCTTGTGGTCTTTCTTCTCATGAATGTGATCTTTTTTCTCATGTTCTTTTTTGGGAGGAGGCGTAAATGGCTGGTAGAGATTGGTCTGATAATAGTTCACATCCACTTGCGGAAAAACGGGCTGCTCGACCTTTGGGACTGGCGGTACATAAGGTACCGGTTCATTAGGCTTTTCCTTCGGCTTCGTATCTTGCACTTGCACGACATCCTTTGGCTTTTCTTTCACATACGGATGTTCTTTCAGATTTGGCATTTCTTTCGCTTTGTGATGATCTGTTTTTACAGGAACACCACTAGATGGAATCTTGATTTTCATACCAGGCATGATCAAATCTGGATTACTGAGCTGTGAATTTAGCTTTTTTAATTCTTGAAAGTCAACTCCGTATTTCTTTGAAATCTTCCAAAGGGAGTCTCCTTTTTGCACAATATGAATTTTCAACGTTTTCCCCTCCTATGCAAAACGTGAACGTAGCGGTTATGTCAGAAGTACATTATGTTTCAACATAAATTTATGCATATTTACAAGCCGATATGATAAAAACTTGTTTCTGATAGGAGGGGAGGCTTCATTTTTATTTCATGTTGAGCATTTTATTCAATGCAAGCAAAGCGTCTTTTGTGATGTCTTCATTGACCTGAATCAAACCGACCGGCTTACCCTTCTCAATGCTTTCCAGTGACCATAACAAATGAGGCAAATCAATACGGTTCATTGTCAAACATGGACACATATCTGGGTTGAGGGATTCAATTTGTTTGTCTGGATGCTGGTCCATGATGCGTTTAACTAAATTCATTTCTGTTCCAATCGCCCACTTACTACCGGCTGGAGCCTGATTGATGGTATCGATAATAAATTTCGTTGAACCAGCTAGATCAGAAGCCCTTACCACCTCATGCGTGCACTCTGGATGAACAAGAATTTGAATGTCACGATCCTTTTTTCTTGTTTCGTCAATATTCTGAACTGTAAACTTCTCATGTACTGAGCAATGCCCTTTCCATAAAATCATTTTAATGTGATGAAGCGGCTGATCGGTGATAAGCTTTTCTTCTATTTGATCCCAGACAGCCATTTCTTCTAGCGGTATACCTAAATCAAAGGCCGTATTACGCCCTAAATGCTGATCTGGGAGAAAAAGAACCCTCTCTTTTTGCGTAAGCACCCACTCCATTACTTTTTTAGCGTTTGAAGATGTAACGGTCGATCCACCATGCTTACCGACAAATGCTTTAATATCAGCTGTTGAGTTCACATAAGTAAGCGGGAGTATCGTATCCCCAAACAAATCAGTGAGCTTATCCCATGCTCTTTCCGTTTGTTTCATGTTCGCCATATCTGCCATCGAGCAGCCTGCTCTCATATCTGGCAATAAAACATGCTGATTTTTTTTTGACAGCATATCAGCCGTTTCCGCCATAAAATGGACACCACAGAACACAATGTATTCTGCCTCCTGATTGTCAGCTGCTATTTGCGCTAGCTGCAATGAATCTCCTGTTGCATCTGCAAACTGGATGACCTCATCCTTTTGATAATGATGCCCCGGTATAAATAGCTTTGAACCGAAAGCTCGTTTGATATCTAAAACACGCTGTTTCATCTCTTCATAAGAGCGGTGTTTATATTCATCTGGCATCATGGCCGCGTGTTGATTCGCTAGTACATCAAGCATGGACATGAGTCGTTCCCCCTTTGTGGCTAAATTCCATATTCATACTAAAGTCAAAAGATGGAGCAGAATGTGTCAGGAAACCAAGGGAAATGATGTCTACACCGGTTCCCCGGTAGCTTGGCAAAGTCTCTAACGTAATTCCTCCTGATGCCTCTGTGAGGATTGTTTCAGGTGTCATTTGTTTAAAGTGCTTTACTTGGGCTGGGGAGCAGTTATCAAACATGATGACATCTGCTTTTGCTGCAATTGCTTCCTTGAGCTGCGCTTCTGATTCAATTTCCACTTCAATTTTCACCATATGACCAACGTATGCTCTTGCCTTTTCTACAGCTTCCCGAATAGATCCACATGCAGCAATATGATTATCTTTAATCATGACACCATCCGATAAGCCGAAGCGATGATTCTTTCCGCCCCCTACTTTCACGGCGTATTTCTCTAACATGCGTAATCCGGGTGTCGTTTTTCTCGTATCACAAATCATAATAGACGGATCAGCTAATCTTTGCACCGCTTCATGCGTCAATGTGGAAATACCTGTCATTCGCTGCAACATATTGAGAATGACCCGCTCCCCTTTTAGCAAGTCATTGACCGAACCTCTTATTTGAGCCAGTACAGCCCCTGAATGAATCCAGTCTCCTTCCTGGAGAAAGAGCTCAGTATGAATCTTTTCATTCAGCAGATGGTACCCTGTTTCAATGACTTGTGATCCTGCCAATACCCCCGATTGTTTGGCGATGATGTAAGCTGTTCCTCTCTTGTCTCCAAAGATGGCATCAGCTGACACATCTCCAAAGCCAATATCTTCTTTTAAAAAATGAGTAAGCATTTGTTTTAACTGTAAACGTTCCATTTGGCACTGATCCTTTCATTTTCCATGATGTGAATGTGGCCCTTTTCATGTACAATCTGTTTTCCTCGCCATAAGACATCATCTCTATATGGATAATCCATGCGATAATGCCCGCCTCTGCTTTCTGTACGAAGTAGTGCAGACTTTGCAAGGCAGATAGCTAATGACCATTGATTGCTTAATTCTATCTGCTCATTTGTGATATCTTTCACATTAATTTGCTGAAAAGAGACACGTTCCAATTTATCCAGCAAGGTTTGCAAGCCTTTTTCATCCCTAACAATTGCGGCATATACTGTCATCCAGTTTCTGAGCTGAGCCTCTGAGATATTTGGAACAGACCACACTTCTTGAAGAGGAAAAGTTGGGATCGCTTTTTGCCGTTTTGACATATGCTCAATTCGCCTAGCCGCTTTATTTCCTAACACAAGACCTTCTAAAAGAGAATTACTCGCCAACCGGTTGGCGCCATGTAATCCTGTACAAGCCGCTTCACCAATAGCAAACAACGATTGAACGGTCGTTTCACCATGTTCATTGACCTTGATTCCTCCCATTAAAAAGTGCATGCCGGGGGAGACTGGTAGCCGACCGCTTACCATATCGATTCCTGCCCGCAAACACATCTCATAGATTACTGGAAAACGCGTAGGAAAGTGCGGAATATCATGTATATTGAGATAAATATGATGACCCGCCTGCTGCTCATGAAAAATAGCTCTAGCGACGATGTCCCTAGGAGCTAAATCTTTCTGTGGATGAATGCCTTCCATAATCCGCCTGCCTGTTTCATCTTCTAAGTATGCTCCCTCACCTCGCACTGCCTCTGAAACGAGACCAACTGCTTTTCCAGCGATCGTCAAAAGGGTCGGGTGAAATTGAACAAATTCAAGATCCACTAATTGTGCTCCAGCGCGATAAGCCAGCAGTAGACCATCGCCTGTTACAGAAGGATCATTTGTGTTCATCTCATAGAGGTTTCCACAGCCACCAGTCGATAGAACAACTACATCTGCGGTCATTGTATGCACATGTCCTTTCTCGTCTTTCCACACTACTCCAGTACATTTCCCTTCATGGACTAGTAGATCCATGACATGATGATATTCGTATAAATGAATATGTGAGCCAAGCTGACTTTTCAGAAACTGCACGAGGGCTTTCCCTGTTTGATCTCCTCCTGCATGTAGAATGCGGTTAGATGTGTGAGCTCCCTCTTTACCTAGCTGCGGGAGTCCCTCCTCATTGAGATCAAATAGACAGCCTTCCGCCACTAGCTCCTTCACAAGATGTTTTCCAAGAAGCAGCAACTCCTGTACGGTTTTGTCATCATTATGATCACATCCAGCAGCTAGCGTATCTTGCACATGTTGCTGGACTGAATCTTGGGCTGAAAAGGCAGCAGCAATGCCTCCTTGTGCCAGCATGGAATTACTAGAGGAAAATTGTTTTTTTGTCATCATGATAACTTGGCAGTTTTCTGAGATGGTTTTCGCAAAGGAAAGTGCAGCAATGCCTGCCCCCACCACAATGACTTTTTTGATTGATGACACAATCAACCCCCCTGTCATTTACACCTGTCTTGACACATATCATTACACAAGACTACAATAAATACAAGAAAAAATTTTCATACAGGAGATGGATCGGTTTGGTCTATTTAGATTATGCAGCTTCTACACCTGTTTCTGAAGAAGCGCTTCATGTATTCCAGCAGCTAAGCAAAGATTGTTACGGGAATGCAAGCAGCCTTCATGATGCTGGGGGAAGAGCAAATGAAATATTAGCCTACAGCAGACAATCACTTGCTACGATACTTGAGGCCGAACCTGGAGGCATTTACTTTACAAGCGGCGGAACTGAATCGAATATTCTTGCGATTCAATCCATTATGAATGGACTGCTTCCACATAAACAGCATGTCATCACAACATCAGTAGAGCACCCTTCCGTTCATCACGCGGTCAATGCCTTACATCGCCTAGGCGTGAAGGTCACGATCATAGAACCGAATCAAGATGGGATCATCACACAGGACATCCTTAAAAAAGCTTTATTGCCTGAAACAGGACTAGTATCCATCCAGCATGCAAACTCAGAAACAGGTATTATCCAGCCGTTAGCTGAATTATCGCCTCTTTTAAAAGAAAGACAAGTTCTTTTTCATACAGATGCAGTTCAAACATTTGGGAAGATTCGTGTGTCCGTAAAGGAGCTTGGAGTTGATGCTATGTCCATCTCTAGTCATAAAGTGTATGCCCCTAAGGGCGCTGGGGCTGTCTATATGGGCACGTGTGTCCCTTGGAAGCCTCTATATGCAGGTTCTGTGCAGGAAAACGGCTTTCGACCGGGTACTGTGAACGTTCCGTGCATTGGTGCTTTTGTTGCTGCGAGCGAACAAACCATGTTGAAGCTAGATGAGCAGCACAAGATGGATGGGCAGCTTCGTGATTATTTTCTTCAGCAGCTAAAAAAACGACAGCTACCTGTCCGTACGTTTCAATACGATGACGAACGCCGTATGTTGCCTCATATTATTGGTTGTTTTTTTGAAGGGTTTGAAGGACAATATGTAATGTTAGCATGTAACCGGCATGGGATTTGTATATCCACCGGAAGCGCATGTGCTTCTGGTTACCATCATCCTTCCCCTGCTGTAAAGGCACTGCGTCTATCACATCGTGATGCCCTTCAATTCATTCGCATATCATTTGGACGACGGTCATCAAAAGATGACATCGATCAGCTTTTGCATACATTTGAGAACCTGCAAAAGGAGAAGAAAGGAGAATAAGACGTGGAGCATGAGAAGAAACTCATTGGCGAAGAAAGAAGAAGTGCCATTTTAGAGTGGCTGAAAGAAACAGATACACCCCTCACAGGAAGTTTTTTAGCTAAAAAAGCCGCTGTATCACGACAAGTGATTGTACAAGATATCTCATTACTAAAAGCAAAAAACGAACCCATTTTTGCCACAAGCCAAGGCTATGTGTATTTGACGCCAAAGCATGCACCTGAAACTGAAATTGAACAAATTATTGCTTGCAAGCACGATCCTCATCGTACAGAAGAGGAGCTGACACTGATAGTCGATTTTGGCGTGACAGTGAAAGACGTCATCATAGAGCACCCAGTCTACGGTGAGCTGACCGCCTCTATTTGCGTCAGCACACGCAAACAAGTAGCTGACTTCGTTCATCACATTTCAAACACAGGCGCCTCCTACTTGTCAGAGCTTACAGGTGGCGTACATTTACATACCCTCACTTCCTATAGTCAAAAGCAACTAGACCAAGCGATACAAACGCTAGATGAAGCTGGATTTCTGATTACAGATTAAAAAATAGTGTCCTAAACAGGACACTATTTTTCATTCATTAACTCATATGTTTGGTAGCTGCCAAGCAGCTTAACCTCGCAGCCAATCGTTTCTAATTCTTGAATCGCCCCAGGGACAAGTACATCATCCATCTCTTTTTCGATATCAATGATAAATAAATAGTGTCCAAGACCTGTTTTTGTCGGACGAGATTCAATTTTTGACAAGTTGAGATTCCGCCAAGAAAAAGCAGATAACACGCGATGTAATGCGCCTGATTGGTCATCCTTTGGCAGACTAACAACAATAGTGGTTTTGGGCTTTGAAATAAACCCCAAATTCATTGGGAACGATGCCTTAAGATGTTTATGTAAAATAACAAAGCGTGTATGATTGTGTGGATAATCATGAATGTCTTTTTTCGCAATGGTCAATCCGTACGTTTTTGCGGCAATCTCATTGGCAATCGCACCAACAGCTTCATCTGGATGCTCACTAATGTATTTCGCTGCAAAGCCTGTTGATTCCACTGGTCTGTGCGGAATTTCAGGGTACTGCTTTTTCAAAAATTGATGACATTGAGCAATCGCATGTGGATGTGACTGAATGACATCTAATGTCTCCCAGCTCTCCGCTCTTGACGGATGGACAAGCAGGTGCTGCCGAATCGGTGCTGTCATTTCACCAACAATGGACAGTGCGTCTTCATGGATTAAATAATCAATCGTTAAGTTCACAGATCCTTCAAGTGCATTTTCAAGCGGAACGACAGCCAAATCTACTTCACCCTTTGACACAGCATCCATACATTGCGGAATCGTTGCATAGGCCCGCTGCACTGAATCTTTTGGAAAGCAAGAGCATACGGCCAAATGAGTAAATGTTGCCTCTGGTCCAAAATAACCTACAGTTAATTGCTTCATTTGCTATGATCTCTCCTTTTACGCCCCAGAACCTAGAATTTCAACTTTTTCGACAAACTCAAGTTTTCTTAATTGATTCATGACTGTATTGATATCATCTGCCATGCCAGCCGTACTGATCGATAGGGTGACATTCGCTCTTCCTTGCAGCGGAATGGTTTGGTGAATGGATAGCACATTACAGCCAGAGTCAGCCACAATTTGAAGCAGCCTAGACAGAGCTCCAGACCGGTCCTCAAGATGGAAAAACAATGTGATGATCTGCTCTTTGACCATCGTATAAAACGGAAAAACAGCATCTCGATATTTATAAAAAGCACTACGGCTTAAATCCGCTATTTGAACAGCATCGGCGACTGAATCCGCTTTTTTGCGATCAAGCAGCTTTTTGACTTCAAGCGTTTTTCGCATCGCATCTGGAAGTACATCCTCTCTCACTAAATAGAACGTTTCTTCTTTCACCTGTTTTCTCCCCTTTTAAAAACGGGAGAGCCCATGGACTGGACCCTCCTTGAGATCAATCAATAAATTCAAATTCAAATTCAAGCAGACGAATGATGTCGCCATCTTTCGCACCACGCTCACGTAAGGCATCATCGACACCCATTCCGCGCAATTGTCTGGAGAAACGTTTAACTGATTCATCTCTTGAGAAGTCTGTCATCTTAAACAGTCTCTCAAGTGCCTTACCAGTTAAGACAAACGTACCACAAGAATCTTTTGAGATTTTAAATGGTGCTTCTCCTTCATCAAACTTGTACATCACACGGTTATCAGATAGCTCATCTTCATTATAGAGCGGGAACTCCGGTGTTGTTTCAAGCTGATTGGCGATTTCAAATAAGAGCTCACGAAGCCCTTCTCTTGTGATCGAACTAATCGGAAACACTTGATGGTCATCGGTTAGTTTTTCTTTAAATGAGGGTAAATTATCAGCTGCATCTGGCATGTCCATTTTGTTGGCAACAATAATTTGCGGACGCTCTGTCAATCTCATATTGTATTGCTCAAGCTCTTCATTAATCGTCACGTAGTCTTGGTATGGGTCACGTCCTTCAAGTCCAGACATATCAATGACATGGACAATAACACGTGTCCGCTCAATATGACGTAAAAATTGATGACCTAAGCCAACACCTTGGTGCGCTCCTTCAATCAGTCCTGGCAGATCCGCCATGACAAAGCTTCTGTTATCATCTGTCTCGACAACTCCTAGGTTCGGCACAATCGTTGTAAAATGATAATCTGCAATTTTCGGTTTCGCAGAAGAGACAATCGAAAGTAGCGTCGACTTACCAACACTTGGGAAACCAACGAGTCCCACATCTGCAAGCACTTTTAATTCTAAGATTACGTCACGTTCTTTACCTGGCTCACCGTTTTCAGAAAGCTGTGGTGCAGGGTTTGCTGGTGTAGCAAATCGTGTATTTCCACGTCCGCCTCGTCCGCCTTTTGCAATGACTGCCCGCTGCCCATGCTCTGTTAAGTCAGCTAATACTTGTTCTGTCTCTGCATCAGTCACAACCGTGCCCGGTGGAACTTTAACGACCATTTCTTCCGCATTTCGGCCATGCTGGTTTTTACTCATCCCGTGCTCGCCGCGATCAGCCTTGAAATGGCGTTTATAACGAAAGTCCATCAACGTTCTGAGCCCTTCGTCCACTTCAAATACAACATCTGCGCCATTTCCGCCGTCGCCACCTGCAGGCCCGCCTTTTGGTACATATTTTTCACGACGGAACGCCACCATACCGTTTCCGCCGTCACCGCCTTTAACATACACTTTAACCTGATCTACAAACATAACTTCCTCCGTTTCTCTGCATCACATATCTCGTTCTTGCCTCAAACAAAGCTCAATCATGGACTCATGAGACGTCACATGAAATTGCGTTATATTCATATATGGATAGTTTGCGTCATGAAATGCATTTAACCCATTCAAAGTTGTTACTTTCCCTTTGAAATCAAAATATAAGACCACATCATTCTCTTCATGATCTGTTTGGAGCGTGACCGTTAAATGATTTTCAGTTTTTTGGCAAACTGATTGATCGAATATCGTAAACAACTCCCTTGATACCGTTAGCAGCTGCGATTCATATGCTGATAAGTCTCGTGTTTCACCAAGCACTTCATATTCTAGGGTGATAAAATGCGACTCCCAATTAAATGTTAGAAAATAATGGGCCAATTGGGGAATTTTTAAATTTGAGAGTTTGGATTCATGCTGTGCTTCAATGACCATTTCTTCTATAATTTCAAACACTCGGTCATATTTTTCTAATGTTAAGTTTCCTTTGATCAGCTGCAGTTTATTCATCCAGTCGTGTCTTGAACGACTAAGCAGATAGATCAAATCATTTGTTAATGCAATGTGAGTTAATTTTTCGTTTTGTTTACTTGGTATCTCTTCCATTATCGCACTCCCAATCGTTTGGTCTCTTTTTTAGGAGTCTTATCATCACTATGTCTCTCTGAATTATAACAGAGAAGTCAGCTTAGAAAAACAATAGTTATGTGAGGAAAGGTTGTTTTTTCTGATCGAATAGGAGAAAATGAGGCAAAGTCAGCAAACGTTCTTTGATATTTATGGAGTGCATCTTCTTTTATCATCTTCGGTACCACTTGTAAAAAGTGCAAAATTTTCCTGAATAGTGAAAAAAACTCCAGTCAATGACCGGAGTTTTTAGCAATTATTGTGCCGCAGGATATACGCTCACTTTTTTACGGTCACGACCAAAACGTTCGAATTTAACCGTTCCGTCGATTTTAGCGAAAAGAGTGTCGTCGCCTCCTCGTCCAACGTTTTCACCTGGATAGATTTTCGTTCCACGTTGACGATAAAGGATAGAACCACCAGTTACGAATTGACCATCAGCACGTTTAGCGCCTAATCGTTTAGACTCAGAGTCACGTCCGTTCTTTGTAGAACCTACCCCTTTTTTAGATGCGAAAAATTGAAGATCTAATCTAAGCATGAAGTTTCACCTCCTATTTTTTTGTTAATATTCTCACATAATCGTGATAATCTCGTTCGATTGTCTCTAAAGAAACGACCATGCCTTCTAAAAGCAGCTGGGCTTTTTCAAAGGATACTGGATCTGTATCAGCCGGCAAGTCAAAAGAGAAATACCCGCCTTCGTCTCCTATATCGAGCAGTGGATCAATTCGTGTCAATGCAATAATTGAATTGACAGAGCCAAAAACAACAGCAGATACACCTGCACAAACGAGATCCTGACCTTTTTCAGCAAACTCGGCATGTCCAGTCATCTGAAAAGACGTAATGCTTTCATCTGCTGTTGACCGAGTAATGATTGCTTTGATCATATCACTCACACGCCTTAAGCGTTGATTTTTTCAATAACAACTTTAGTGTAAGGTTGACGATGACCTTGTTTTTTGTGGTTGTTTTTCTTCGGTTTGTACTTGAACACAGTAATTTTCTTACCACGACCTTGTTTTTCAACTTTAGCCGTTACTGTTGCTCCAGCAACTGAAGGGTTACCCACTTTGACAGTGTCTCCGCCGACAAACAATACGTTTTCGAAAGTAACTGTTTCACCTGCATCAGCAGCTAGTTTTTCAACATAGACAGTTTGGCCTTCTTCAACTTTGATTTGTTTACCACCAGTTTCGATAATTGCGTACATCTCTGCACCTCCTAATAAACTCAGACTCGCCGAATACAGGGGGCCATAGGCACTTTACACCTGCTCCGCGCGGTTGTAGCACGGGTGCTACATATCCATAACATTAAAAAATATACCAAACTAGACGCAGAATGTCAATGTATTTTACCATTAGTACGGTAAAAGAAGCTCTTCCATCGAGGAGGTGGTTCTCCGATCTGAAAAATAAGCATGGAGCAGTTCATTTTCATCAAGCTGGCTCATTTTCACACCGTTTCTTTCGATAATAATCGGATGCTTACAGCCCCTTTGGAAACGAGCCATCACTTCGTATATTTTCTCCTCAGCACTGGCTTTCAGCGGAATGAGTTTTTCTACCTTTTGCTCTTTTTTACCGTAATATCGTTCTAATAAAAAACGAAGCCTGACGTAGTGCCGCTGCCGGTGTTCCATCACAAGGGAATACGCTAAAAAAGTGAGCAGCACCCAGCCATTGAATTGCAGCGGAGCAAAACAGAGTAACCCTACTGTCAAAAGAATGAAAAAGACAAGTGATCCTTTTATCGCAAGGGCATGCGCACGTTGGAAAGGGTAAAAAGCAGATAAGAGCAAAAAGAATAATTTCCCGCCATCAAGTGGCCAAATAGGAAGAAGGTTCACAAGAAAGATCGTCATATTATAAAAAGTGAACATCGTAAAGACATCATATGAAAGAAGAGAGGCTTCCATGAGAAGCCATGCCATTAGTTGAAGCGGCACATGCTGAAGCGGTCCGCATAAAATGACTACCAGCTCTTCTTTTAGCGGACGGTTACCATGCTCTTCTACTTCTACAGCCCCGCCAAAGGGCAGTAAAAAAACCCGCCGAATACGCCAATGATAATAGCAAGCAACCGCTGCATGGCCAAGCTCATGGACACAGACGATAATGAGCAGACAAAGCAGCGGCTTGATTTGACCTGAAAGAATCGCAAACGCCATCACAATCCAAAGAAGCGGATGAATGTGAATTTTCGTCAGCATGAGCAGCCATCTATTCAAAGGTCATCACCTGAATGGGGTCGATGAACTGTTCATTTTGCTTAATGGCAAAGTAATAAGTGCCCTTCCCTTTATTATCAAGCAAAATTTGACCAACTTTTTCACCCTTATCGACAAAATCGTATAAGGCCACATAAGCATCTTTTAATTGACCGTACCAACTGTAGCTGTTATCCGCATGTTGCACAACCACTGTTAGCCCTGTGTCGCTTTTCTTTTTCACCTCTACAACATAGCCTTCTTTCATACTATCAATGGCTTCAGCGGATGTTTCAATTTTGACACCTGCACCATTTTGTGTAAATGATTCTTGCACCTTTCCAGAAGCAGGTACAGCCAGCTCTTGATTGGCTTGTGCGTCTTTTTGGCCTTCCTTTTTCTCGGTGAAAAAGGCAAGTGGGTTCCCCAAGATTTTCTCAAACCAACGATTGGCAGCCGCAAATTGAAAATCTTGTTCAAAGGTTTGACTGATCATCGGCTTTAGCTGCTGAAAAGGGCCAGTCTGACCTTTAAATGAAATGGCTGCAATCAACACAAGAGAAGAAGAAAGTAAGCATTTGAGCACAAAGGTATTGGGGTTAAATAGCGGATGCCGATACTTTTGTGTCTGGTGAGACGTCTCATAGGAAGATGATCCAGAATGCTTTTCTTCCTCTGACAGCATGACCCACGGCGGGATATCGTCTTTTTTCTTGAAAACCGTCTTTTTGGGAGAACCAGCCGGATTCTTCGTTTTCCGGCGCTGTGCTACCTTCTTTCGATACTCGTCCACTCTTTTCATGAGATCACCCTTTACATACAAACAGTTTGTACATTTTATGTGGGGAGCTCATGTGATATGCAACAAAAAGACCGATTCTCATCGAATCGGTCTTTTTCACGTAAACGATTATGCTCTGACGCCGAAAAATGCTTTGAGCTTTGCAAACATACCTTTGTTTTCTTCTTCAAATGATTGAAGTGGAACTGATTCACCTAGTACGCGGCGAGCAATATTACGATACGCAATCGATACTTTGTTTTTGGCATCCATTACAATGGGTTCACCATTGTTTGATGCCTTAATGACATCATCATCATCTGCTACAATGCCAAGAAGATCAATTGATAAATGATGAACAACTTCATCAACATCCATTGAATCACCATTTTTCGCCATGTGTGTACGAATTCGGTTTACAATTAAACGTGGCGGTTCGATATCTTCTTGTTCTAGCAAGCCGATAATTCGGTCCGCATCTCTCACAGCCGAGATTTCAGGCGTCGTAACAACAATTGCCTTGTCCGCACCTGACACAGCATTTTTAAAGCCTTGCTCAATTCCAGCAGGGCAATCAATGACAACATAATCAAAGTCTTGTTTCAATGATTGAATTAATTCTTTGATCTGCTCAGGCTCTACTGCGGTTTTATCGCTTGTTTGAGCAGCAGGTAAAAGATACAAAAGATCCTCGAAACGCTTATCTTTTACAAGCGCTTGGTGGATTTTGCATCTCCCTTCTACTACATCGACTAGATCATAAATAATGCGGTTTTCAAGCCCCATCACGACATCCAAATTCCGAAGGCCAATATCGGTATCAACTAGACACACTTTTTTCCCTTGAATTGCTAGTGCCGTGCCTAAGTTTGCAGATGTTGTTGTTTTACCAACGCCGCCTTTTCCTGAGGTAATCACAATAGCCTCGCCCAATTTCACATTCCTCCCTCAAGCCTTGTCAGATTAGGTCTTATATGAGCCAATTGCTGCAGGCGTTCAATGATCATATTGCCCTCTATATCTAAATAAGCACATTCCATTTCATTTCCATCTTCTTTTTGATCTGGTGCACGGTTAAAAACTTGTGCGATGCGCAGCTGTGTTGGAATCATATGAGATGCCGCAATGACAGCTTGTTTGTTTCCATTACATCCAGCATGCGCCACGCCTTTTAACGCACCGAGCACAAAAATATTTCCCCCTGCGCGAATGGTTCCGCCAGGATTGACATCTCCTATTAATAGAAGATCTCCTTCAACGTAAAGCACCTGTCCAGAGCGGACAATTTTCGCTACAGACGTTATTTCACCCTCTGCCTTTAATCGTCTCGCTTCTTCAGTTGACATGACGTCACTTTCAATGGAATGAATCACAAGATGTTCATTTTCAGACACCGCTTCAGTCAAACGTGTCTCCTGATCCTCTGTTAAATACCGTAAACCAAGTTTAATATGCACATTGACTTTATGCCCGTCTCTTCCATCTGAGTATTGCTCAAGTAAAAGAATCTCACGCAAGCCAGAAAGAAGGTCTTCAAACGAACAGTCATCATTTAACTGTAATGTTAAACCGTTTTTTGTACCTTTTATCGTCACATATTGCTGTTTTTGAGTTTTCAAGATGCTCACCTCAACAACATACTCATTCTCCGTAATTGGACAAACTCCTGCTTTTATTCGTCGATCAGTCCTTGTTTCACATTGATGAAAAAGAGCCTAAGCGGCACAACAAGTATGAGAGACGCAGCAGTATTTAAAAGAATCGTTGGAATATAGCGTTCGATGACATACGTATTAAAAGGCATAATCCCTGTTTGAATCGTTGCTTGAACACCGTACACATAAAACTCCATGACAGAAACAGCAATAATCGACAGAAAGACAACAACTAAAATATTCGTCTGAAGGACTTTGAAGGCTTTCGCTAACAAATAGCAGAGAGTACCAAAGCCAAACATATGAACACCAAGTATGCCTGTATACGAAATATCATATAAAAGTCCAAAGATAAATCCGTAAATCACACCATATTTTTGATTCATAAAAGCTGTCATAAATACAAGTGCAAGTAAGATGAAATGAGGTGCTAAAACTTGATTCTCTGAAACAAATGGAAGCTTCACTAAATTAACAAAAATACTGTCAAATACGAAGATAAACAACATGACAAAAGCAAGAAGGACACGTTTCACGAGCCTTCCCCCTTCGTCAATTCAGATGCATCTGCCGTACTTGTGCTGCGATTCACAACAATCACGCAATCTAAATTGTTGAGGTCAGCAGCTGGTTCTACATAAATGATTTTTGTCAGTCCGTAATGGTCAGGTTCGATTTCACTCACCTTACCAATCGTCAAGCCTTGCGGGAAAACGCCCCCTGCTCCAGATGTTTCAACAAGATCTCCTTTTTTGACATCCTCATCAGCATCGGATTTTAGAATATTCATTGTCAACATTTTTTTCTTGCTGTCATAGCCATTAATAATTCCATTGAGTTCTTCTTTGCCCTTTTTCGCAAAAATTTTCGTTGAAATTCTATTATTTTGGTCTGTAGAGCTTAGCAACCTTACAGTCGAAGTGAAATTGTTGAGCTTATCACTTTCAATTTTACCAATTAACGCACCACTCTCATTTGTGACCGCCATATCTTTATCAACGCCTTGTTTTTTCCCTTTATCAATCATCACAAAGCTATCCCAAAGGGACGGATTTCTCGCAATGACAGTTGAGAGAATGGGCGTATAATCACGAATAGAGTTCACATATCCGAGCTGCTTGCGGAGCTTTTTGTTCTCATCTTCTAGTTCTTGAATTTTCGCCTCATATTGAGTTTGTCCATCAAGTTTTTTTCGAAGACGCTCGTTTTCATCATACGTGTTCTTTAAATCTTGTACGTTTTCATAAATACCGGCAATAAATTGTGATGGTTTATGAAATACACTTTGAAAAAAGCCTGTCGTATCCCCCACTAATTTTTCCGGCCATGAAGCACCTCTTTCTCTTTTCACTGAAAAACCAATCATGGCCACCAGTACGATGATACAGACAAAGAGCAACATTAATCTTTTATTCATAAAAAACTGCGGCATGTCTTACACCTCTTTATTTACGCCCGATTATCTTTTGATTTTCCTTTGAACAAGTGAATATGTTCTAGTGCTTTCCCTGTTCCGATCGCCACACAGTCTAGTGGGTCCTCAGCAATAATGACTGGCATTTTTGTTTCATCACTAATGGCTTTATCAAGATTACGCAGTAATGCACCGCCGCCTGTTAAAACGATTCCGCGATCCATAATATCTGCCGCTAGCTCAGGTGGGGTTTTTTCAAGAGTGACTTTCACCGCATCTAAAATTGTCTCCACCGTATCACGAAGCGCTTTTGCAACCTCTTCCGCCGTAATAGAGATGGTTTTTGGAAGACCTGTTAAAAGGTCACGTCCGCGAATGTCCATCTCATCATGTTCGTCTGGCTGTGCAGAGCCGATTTCCATTTTAATTGCTTCTGAAGTACGATCACCGATCATGAGATTATACGTTTTACGGATGTAACTGCTGATTGCTTCATCCATTTCATCTCCTGCAACACGAATCGATTGAGATGTCACAATGCCCCCAAGTGAAATAATGGCCACTTCTGTTGTACCGCCGCCAATATCTACAACCATACTTCCTGTTGGCTCCCATACAGGCAGGTTAGCACCGATCGCAGCTGCAAAGGGTTCTTCAATAGGATAAGCGTCACGTGCACCAGCTTGTCTTGTTGCATCAATGACTGCACGCTCTTCTACAGCTGTAATACCAGATGGCACACATACCATCACGTAAGGTTTACGAGCAAATAGCCCTTTGTTTTTTAATGCTTGATTAATGTAGTATTTCATCATTGTTGCTGTCGTCTCGTAATCTGCAATGACTCCGTCTTTCATTGGGCGAAGTGCCACAACATTACCAGGTGTACGGCCAATCATATTTCTAGCGTCATTTCCGACCGCTACTATAGACTTCGTATCAGTTTCCAAAGCTACGACAGACGGTTCTCTCACAACAATGCCTTTTCCTTTAATAAAAACAAGTGTATTCGCTGTTCCAAGATCTATTCCAAGGTCTTTTGTACCAATTCCAAACATATGTATGTATCTTCCTTTCTTCAACCAAAATTCCCTTAAGGGAAAAACTCATAAACTCTATTATATCGTAAAACATTGAAAAAAAAAGTGTTACAAATACCCTTTTTCCTTCAAACTCACAAATTTTTGATCACCTATGACAAGATGATCAAGCAGCTGTATTCCAATCAGCTTTCCACATTCAAAAAGTCGCTTTGTAACTTCAATATCTTCCCTGCTAGGCGTTGGATCTCCAGATGGATGGTTGTGCACACATATAAATGAAGCCGCCGAACGTTTAAAGGCTTCTTTAAATATTTCGCGTGGGTGAACAATCGATGAGTTCAGACTTCCAATAAACACGGTATGTTTATGAAGAACCTGATTTTTTGTATTGAGATAAAGACAAACGAAATTTTCCTGTGTCAAAAATCTCATATCTTCCATGACAAAGTTCGCCCCATCCTCCGGCGTTCGGATGACATAAGGGTTATCCGACGTTTGATGGTGTAATCTAGTACCAAGTTCTAAAGCAGCTAAAAGAGAGACCGCCTTCGCTTTTCCAACTCCTCGAATCTTTGACAGTTCTTCAATAGAAGCTTCCTTCACAGAACGAAGACCGCCAAATGTTTGCAGAAGTCTTGCGGATATTTGAAGAACAGATTCCTTTTTTGCGCCAGTTCTTAAAAGAATCGCGACAAGTTCATGGTTTGACAAACTACTTGGACCATATTTAATAAATCGTTCTCGCGGCTTTTCATCATGAGGGAAATGCTTAAGCAACATAGGGAAATGGTTAATGATGAACACTCCTTTTTAGAATTCCTTCCCGTCATCAAAAAGGGGTGATTCCAAATGTTTCAAGCACTCTGACTGTTTTGGCAATAGGAAGTCCTACAACAGAAAAATAATCACCAGCTATTTTTTGAACAAACAGTGCACCTTTTCCTTGAATGCCGTAGCTTCCAGCTTTATCAAGCGGCTCGCCAGTTTCAATATAACGGTCTATTTCGTTTTGCGTGAGCGCCCAAAATGTCACTTCTGTCTGTTCATAAAACGTTTCTTTTCTATTCTCTGATTGAATCGTGACACCAGTCAAGACTTGATGTGTCTTGCCTGACAATAATTGAAGCATTGCGGCTGCTTCTTCCTTGTCTTTTGGTTTCCCAAGACATTTGCCGTCAATAGCAACAATCGTATCTGCACCAATGATCACAGCTTTGGGATGTATTTTTTGAATATCATTTGCTTTTTGTTCTGCCAACCATTGGACGTTCTTAGCAGGTGAAAGGTTTCGATTTATTTCTTCTTTTAAATGACTTGCTTGAATGTCATAAAAAAAACCTGCTAAATCAAGCAATTCTTTTCTTCTAGGTGATTGAGATGCGAGAATCAACTGGTTCATGTTTGTTCATCCTTTCAGGGTTTAGCCTAAAGAAGTAAGATACCCATTCATCCTATCAAATGTACATCTTACCGACAATTTATGAAAATTTATTTTTCAAGCTCCTTCATCATTATGTTGGAAGCAAAAGAAAAAAACTAGTCATTTTTCTGACTAGTTTGCTTTCTTAAAAATTGATTTTACGTATTTAATTGGTCAAGCAGCGCTTGCTGAGATTTCCACCCATTTTCAGCAGTCGGGTCATTTAACAGTTGAACAGCTTTCAGCAAACTGCTTTTGGCTGATGCGTCAGTTGTTTTGGTACTTTCCAGCTCAGAGATCAGCTGCGCAACTTCATTTTTCTCTACTTCATCCCCTGCAATGACCTTAGAGGATAAAACGGATGCCTTTTCGATCAATCCTGTCAGCTCATCTGGCACTTGAAACGAGAGCTTCTTGCCTCCCCATGCTTCAAAGTGCTGATCAATTAGCTTTTTCCCAACAGCGCTTGTCATCCCTTGTTCTTTGGCAAGCCCAGCAATCACGTAATATCCATCATCTATTGATACTTTCTTTCCCGCATATCCTGCATCTTTTAAACTGCCAACCAAGTCATCTGCTCCTTTTTCAGAAGAAAACTTCCCAGCCTGTACGACAAAGGTTGAAAAACTGCCAGAGACACTTTTTTCATCTTTATTCTCTTTTGATTTATCTGTAGTACCCGCTGGTTGCGAATCCTCTCCAGCTTTCATCGAAGGTTGGCTTCCAGATGCTGAGACACTAATATGATCTCCGCCGGACGGATTGTCTGAACCATCTTGACTTAAACTTAGCGCAAACACACCGAGACCTGTCCCAAGGACCACTGCAAATACAATCGTTGTTATTACTCTCTTGAAGGGACCATGGTTTTTACTGAACTTCTGATCGAATGAGCCTTTTTTCTTTTGATAAGGTGTAACAACCTTTGGATCAGAGTGGTAAATATGATCAGCTGCGTCGTCCCACTGGAAATCTCCTTCTTTCGGTTTAGACGGTTCTTCCTGAGAAGCTGCTGTCTCCTGTTCCGATTGCCTTTTTTCCTCCCAGTTTGAAAACGTCACATGATCCTCTTGCTGTTTTTGGGGCTGATGCTCATCTTCATGAAGCACTTCTTCTTTCCCATTAATATTGACCTTTAAGCCTTGCTTTTTTGCCTGCCTTTTTTTCACTTTCATTCCCCGCTTTCTGACATTGTTTATAAGAAAGACCTTTCTGTCCAATGAATCAGCGCGAATATAACCCGTCCTTCTTTCTGTTTCACACTTTAACATAGCATGTAAAAAAAAGAACAAGACTTTTGTCGGCAGTCTAAAAAAGTGTTCGCCAATTTTCTCATCCGATCAATTTGGTGAATAGGGTCAAGATAAAAGGACCAAAGAGATAAAGCAAAAAAGAAAAGGCGATCGCAGGAACAAAGGGAAACGGCTCGTCTAATCGAAAGGAAAATACCTTCGCATAGACCATTCCCGTGACAGATGAGAGGAAAAGAATGATGAGGAATGCCTTGAAACCAAAGCAAAACGCAAGAACAGCGAAAAGCTTTATGTCAGCTCCGCCGATGCTATTTGGCTTGAAACGATCTATACTATAGAACAAAAGAAAAGAAAAAAGCAGTGAAGACACTCCTTCCCACCAAATAAAAAGCGGTTCCAGCGTGCGGTATATGACGAAAAGTGGAAAATAGAAGAAAAACAACTCGTTTGGCACCCTCATATATAGAAGATCACTCACGACAGCAATCACGAATAAACTACAAAGAATCGCAAGAAAAAGACCTTCAAACGATAAACCAGTGACCCTATAAATGAGCAAAAAAAGGCTACCTAATAGCAGTTCAACCATTGGGTAAAGCAAAGACAACCGGGTGCCGCAATGCTTACATGATCCTTTCAATACAACATACGAAACGAGCGGGATCATTTCATACAGAGAGAGCGTCTGTTTACAAGCACCACAGTGAGAACGCGGAAGAAGAATAGACCGCTTCATTGGCAGCCTTTCGCCAACTAGGTGGAAAAAAGAGCCCATAGTGATGCCTGCAAGAAACACAAGTATGTCAATCATATTCATTGACTCCTTCCGGGGATAGAATAGACCGGATTGTACCATAGCCATTCATCTTGAGCATCTAGCGAAAATGTGATTTTAATCTCCTCTTCTACATATCAAAAGAAAAAAGAACGCAGATTGCATAGAAGCAATTGCGTCTTTTCATTAACCTAAAATGCGTTTTCGTATCTCTGAAATAAAATACAGAGAGCCAGTCACAAGAATCATTGCTGAAGGATCATCGCTTCTTTTTTGAATCAATTCAAGCACTGTAGAAGGATCATCGTCATACGATTTTGTTTCTAATAGACCGCATGTATAAAGCTTTTCCGCGGATTCAGCTCTTGGGAAGTCAAATGAAACAAAATGAATCGATGAACTAATCCTTTCAAGCTTTTCGATCATTTGTTTGTAAGGTTTATCTTTTAACGCACTAAAACATACATGAACTTGTTTACTGGAAAAATGAGCTTGTACGGTTTCGATTAAACGGTCCATTCCTTCTTCGTTATGAGCACCATCTAAATAAACAAGAGGCTGATCTTGGATCTTTTCAAATCTTCCAGCCCACACCGCTTGCCGAATTCCTTCATACACTTGCTCATCTAGCACATGGATATATCCTTCTTGCTCCAGCCATTCGATCAATAGAACGGAAAGGGAGGCGTTCTGCCTTTGATGCGTTCCGATTAACCCAGTCTCTAGATGCCGATACTCCCTTTTTGGGGTAGTGAATGTGAAGCGTTCACCTGTTTCAGTCGGATGCTGGTCCTTAAATGTACAAGTATCATGTAACGAGATAAACGGCGCATTCTTTTCTTTGGCTTTGTGTTGAATCACAGTAAGAGCTTCCACTTGATGAACGGCCGTGATCATCGGAATCCCAGCTTTAATAATGCCAGCTTTTTCTGCTGCAATCTGGTCAAGTGTGTCGCCTAAAATGGCCATATGATCGTGACCAATCGACGTAATTGCTGTTAAGATGGGTGCTGCCACATTTGTAGAATCAAGTCTACCTCCAAGCCCTGTTTCCAAGAGGACAAAGTCTACCTGGTGCACATGGGCAAAATAAACAAAGGCACATGCTGTAATGATTTCAAATTCTGTTGCTGCGCCAAGCTCTGTATTATCTAATTCATCGACAAAAGGCTTGATCTCATTCACCAAACTCAGCCACTCTTCATCCTGAATAGGTTCCCCATTTACACTGATTCGTTCATTGAACGTTAAAATAAACGGAGAGGTAAAGGTTCCGACTGTATAGCCGGCTGCCTGTAAAATGGAACGAGCAAACGCAATGGTTGACCCTTTTCCATTTGTCCCTGAAACATGTACCGCTTTTATTTTTTGTTCAGGATGGCCTAGTCTGTTCATTAACCACTTCATTCTTTCAATACCCGGTTTTACGCCGAAGGCTAGTCTGCTATGAATCCACTCAATGGCTTCATGATAAGTTGTAAACAATGCCATCTCCCCTTTCATACGAAATTTTCAAAAAAAACGACTCCATTCAGTCAGGAGCCGTCTTTTCAACATTATGCTTTCAGCTCTTCAATACGCTTTTGAACAGCTTCGCGTTTTGCGACATAATCACGTTCTTTTGCACGCTCTTCTTCTACGACACTTTCGGGTGCTTTTTTCATAAAGCCTTCATTCCCAAGCTTTTTCTGTACGCGTTCTACTTCTTTTGTCAGCTTATCAAGCTCTTTTTGCAGTCGAGCGATTTCTTCGTCTAAATTGATTAAGCCTTCAAGCGGTAGAATGAGTTCTGCTCCAGAAATAACAGCCGTCATCGCTTTATCACTAGCCGGGACATCTGTGCCAATTTCAAGAACACTTGGATTCGTGAAGCGCTCAATATATGAACGATTTTTCTCTAAACGTTCTTGTACATCAGAAGTGGATGCTTTGATGTAAAGATCGACTTGTTTGCTCATTGGCGTGTTCACTTCACTGCGAATGTTACGAACAGTGCGAATGAGTTCAACAAGCAGCTTCATGTCAGCAGAAGCATGTTCGTTTGAAAGCTCCGGCTTCACTTCAGGCCATTTCGCAACGGTAATGGATTCTCCTTCATGCGGAAGATGCTGCCAAATTTCTTCTGTTAAGAACGGCATAAACGGATGAAGAAGTCTCATCGTTTGATCTAATACATATGCTAGGATTGAACGAGTGGTTTTCTTCGCTGCTTCGTCCTCTCCATAAAGCGGAAGCTTCGCCATTTCAATATACCAATCACAGAAATCATCCCAAATGAAGTTGTATAAATGTCTGCCCACTTCTCCGAATTCATACTTGTCAGCAAGCTGTGTGACACTTTCAATTGTTTCATTTAAGCGTGTTAAAATCCATTGATCAGCAACTGATTTTTCACCTGTCAAAACAAGCTCATCATACGTAAAACCATCCATATTCATTAAAGCAAAACGGGAAGCATTCCAAATTTTGTTCGCAAAGTTCCAAGTGGATTCAACCTTTTCAAAGCTAAAACGTAGATCCTGACCTGGTGAACTTCCAGTGGCTAAAAAATATCTTAATGAATCCGCACCGTATTTGTCGATGACCTCCATCGGATCGATTCCGTTGCCAAGCGATTTACTCATTTTACGTCCTTGTTCGTCGCGGATGAGCCCATGAATAAGGACATCTTTAAATGGTTTTTCTCCTGTAAATTCGAGACCTTGGAAGATCATACGAGACACCCAGAAGAAGATGATGTCATAGCCGGTTACAAGCAGATTTGTTGGATAGTAACGCTTGAAATCTTCACTGTCTGCATCCGGCCAGCCCATTGTAGAGAAAGGCCAAAGCGCTGAACTAAACCATGTATCAAGGACATCGTGATCCTGCTCCCAGTTCTCGATATCTTCTGGCGCTTCCAGCCCAACGTATACTTCTTTCGTTTCTTTGTGATACCAAGCCGGGATGCGGTGTCCCCACCATAGCTGACGAGAAATACACCAGTCGCGGATATTTTCCATCCAGTGTAAATACGTCTTTTCAAATCGATCAGGGACAAATTGGACTTGCTCATCACCTTTTTGCAGGTTGATGGCTTCATCCGCCAGCGGCTGCATTTTTACAAACCATTGTGTAGATAAGTATGGCTCAACAACAGCTCCGCTCCGCTCACTGTGACCAACTGAATGCATGTGATCCTCAATTTTGAACAAAATACCTTCATCTTGTAAATCTTTCACAAGCTGTTTACGGCATTCGAAACGGTCCATCCCTTTGTATTGCATTGCATTTTCATTCATTGTACCATCTTCATTCATCACAAGAATTCGTTCTAGTTGATGGCGGTTTCCAAGCTCAAAGTCATTCGGGTCATGAGCAGGTGTAATTTTCACAGCTCCTGAACCAAACTCCATATCTACATAGTCATCACCGACGATTGGGATCTCACGGCCTGTCAATGGTAAAATGACTGTTTTCCCAATCAAATGCTGATAACGCTCATCTTCTGGATGGACAGCTACTGCCGTATCTCCAAGCATTGTTTCAGGTCTTGTTGTCGCAATTTCAATCGAACCTGTTCCATCTGCAAGCGGATATCTCAAGTGATAAAACGCTCCTTGAACATCCTTATAAATAACCTCTATATCAGAAAGTGCAGTCTTTGTCGCTGGATCCCAGTTAATAATGTACTCTCCGCGATAGATGAGCCCTTTTTCATATAGTTGAACAAACACTTGGCGAACGGCTTTATTCAGACCTTCATCTAATGTAAAACGTTCACGCGAGTAATCTAGGCCAAGGCCCATTTTCGCCCACTGGCTGCGAATAAAATCAGCATACTCATCCTTCCACTTCCACGTTTCTTCCACAAATTTTTCACGTCTGAGGTCATAACGGCTCACGCCTTCTTCACGAAGCTTCGCCTCCACCTTTGCTTGAGTGGCAATGCCGGCATGGTCCATTCCTGGAAGCCATAGAACGTCATAGCCTTGCATTCGTTTCATGCGTGTTACGATATCTTGAAGTGTTGAATCCCAAGCATGTCCGAGGTGCAGTTTTCCGGTCACATTTGGTGGAGGAATGACGACTGTATATGGATCTTTCGTTTTGTCATTTTGTGCTTCGAAAAATTTCCCTTCAAGCCAGTACGTATAGCGGTCTTTTTCAATCGCATTTGGATCGTACTTTGTTGGCATTTCTTGATTATTTGTTTCCATTTGTGTAACCTCCACATTTTTTCGGCTGATAAAACGTAAAAAAGCCTTTTCATCCTTATAAAAGGACGAAAAAGCTTTTCGCGGTACCACCTTTTTTCACGGAACACACATACGTGTCACGTACACTCTAAAGGATAACGGGGTTCTCCCGAATTTCTCTACTTTATCATTCAAGAAATTAAGCTCACAGGCGACCTTCCAAACAAGTACATTCTAGGAAACCTTTCAGCTGCCGGCTTCCCTCTCTTTAGGGTCTTGTTCGTACTCTTCCTGATCCACGCTTACGATTTATCACGTTCATCAGCACATAATCATCTTTTATTAATATTACTAAATGCCTTTTGTTTTCGTCAATCATCTTTTCCGCTTTTCTTCTTCTTTATACAAATTGGGCAGGCACCCTTCCCCTCATTGCCCATATGATAATAACAAAATGAAGAAGGAGGGCGTTTTATTTTGAAAAAGATCAATCCGTATACACTTCCCCCCTGGCTTAGACAAATTCGGGCAGTTGCCTCCCAGGTCGTTCTCCCGATTGCCATATTTCAAGGGTTTCGCACGATCATTTTCCCCACAACATTTGACGTCCTCATCTTAGGTATTCTTATTTTCCTCGCCTGTGCGTTTCACCTTGATTGGTTTTAAAAAAGCTGACGATACAAGCTGACACTTATGTATAGGCCATTCCTTAACAGAAAAAGGAGAGAGCCATCATAAAACAACCTCGTCATTCTGCTGATGACGAGGCATTTTGTTCTTCTTCAAGACGTCTAGCCTGCTCAATGTCGTGAATCTTCATGACGGTCGGCTCTGAATTTTTCATTTGCCAATACATACTTAACAGTTGCTGACAGCTTTCCATCTCGTCCTGCCCGCCTGCTTTATAGGCTTTCACCGTATCAAACAAGCCCTGCGGGTAAGCGAGGTAGCTTAAGAACAAATGAAGTTCTTCCTCCCGAAGTGGATTTCCCTTTTGATACGTATAAAACAAAGAAGTGCATTCAGGACAAGAAGTAGGATAAGTTTTGAATGTTCGAAAGTAAAAGGTCAGAAGGTCATATATGGGAGCGGCCTTTTTAGACCGCTCAAAATTGGTGAAATGCCCTGTGCCTACATCATTGTACAAAAAGTGATGAATCGACAACTGCCCATGATTGAGCACAACTCGTGTTGTCTCTTGGTCTTTCATTTCCTCATGCCAATCCTCTAAACGTTCAAGCGCAAATTCACTTGCAGACATCGCTTCTGAAAAATACATAGCAGCGACCAGCTCAAATGGCGACATATACCATGTTTGTTCTGCCCGCTCTATGAATCGTTCATACATGTCTTTCTCTGTTTCCCATTTGCTCTTCATTTGTGTATAATGAGCTTCTATTTCTTGCTCTGTGATGTCCACCATCACTTCCGTTCGTTTATGAAGTCTTGCAATCTCTTGGAATAAATATTCATGTTTATCGTCCTGCTCTTCTCTCTTTTCATTCGTCAGCCAAGGCATGAGATAATACGTGTACTGGCTTTCTCGATGATTAGAGAAAAAGGAACCGCTCTTCGTGCGATAAATCGGCACAAACGAGCGATAGCCTTTTGATTCTAGTTCAAGCATTTGCTCTGTAAACTGCATGTGTCGATGGGGTTTTACTCGCTTTAGTGCAAATAAGCCCTGCTTTGTATACACTCTAACGACAGCTGGACTGACAGGTTCGATATATTCAGCCTCAAGCCCGTATTCGTATAGGACAGATTGGATTTCATCCACGTTCTCTCACCACATTTTCTCGGTCCATCATCTCATACTATGCATTGCTTTTTTGATATTCAGGAATATAAAGAATCTGCCCTTCTTCAAGCTCTGCATCCACCGACAATGAGTTCGTTCGAAGGAGCTGCTGCACATTCAACTGATATCGCTCACAAATACGATCGACCGTATCTTCTTGCTGAACTATACATATTTTCATGCGAGAAAAATCTTCCTCCTCCTGCTTAGCGAACAGCTTCGTTAAATAAAGAGAATTCTCACTGCCAGACGCTTCTCTCTGGTCATGTTCAAACTCCTCAGCTTCTTGAGCTGATTCATACACCTTTGGTGCTTCACGTTCATATAATCGTTCGAACTGATAGCTGTCATCCCGCTCTTCCTGCGTCTGTTCCATCTGATAAGCAGGTGATTCAAAGGCTGGATAAGCTGGCTCTTCTTCTTCCTTGCTCTCTGCTTCAGGGTCTTTCCTCACTTCCACCTCAAAGAACGTATCATCCCGCTCCTCTTCTTCTAGCAGCTTAGGCGGGTCAAAGAATGGCGGCTCTTGTACTTGAGCTTCTGGGAAGGAACGATACCCAAGCGCCACGGCTTCTTCTTCCTCATTTTCCTCCTCTTCTTCTGTTTCTTCCACCATCACCGTCTCGATGTCTATTTCATCCTCTTCTTGTTCAGTTCGCGCTTCATGTTGCAAATTGGCATGCTGTTCTACATTTTCTTCATGCTCTTCACGTGGCAGCATTTCTTGCTCTTCATATTCAGGCTGCGCCTGATATTCATAAGTGACATCGCCATATTCCTCTTCAGCACGATGGACAAATTCATATGGCTCTTCTACATGCGGTTCAGGCGTTCCTTCATCTAACAGACCTTCAATGGCCAAATCAGCCTGAATCGTGAGCAAGCGGCTTTCTGTCAGTTGATAATCAAATGCCTCAATAAACACAAACACATCATTTAAATGACTGATTTTGTTCTTAGGGATGGTGATATCCACCGGAAATTGATGCAGAAGCTCTGCCGTTCCGTCTTCTCTTACCTTGACCTCATCAGCTTGCCTGTATGATGCATAGGAACTAGATTCACCCATTAGCTCCTCTTGATATATGTTGTATTCTCCTGTTAGCTCGAGTGAACCTCTAATGGAAACATAATCATTCACTTCTTGAACGAGAATGTCAGGATCGAGAGAAATTGACAGTAGCTCACTGACTTCCTGTCCGTTTTTAAAATAAATGGATTCTTCTACAGAAAACTGCAATCGGTTGTTTTGAGACAAGTCGGTGTCCTCCTTTCATCTAATCCTTCAAAATAAATTAGATGTCAATACAGGTGTATGTGGGGGGCGGTGAAAATATGATTGGTTTCTTGCAAAGCAAAAAAGCCGATATGTCACCATATCTGCTCAGCTTGTAGACAAAGTCTACAAGCTTTTTTGTATAATAAGGGTAATAACACAATTCTGCGGGGGATGAACATGTTATCGAAACGTGAAGAAGAGAGAAGAAATCAATTAGAAGTAG
>NZ_JAIVLB010000021.1 GCF_020524495.1 Bacillus stratosphericus
TTCTCTCCATCAGGTTTGGTGGCGATAGCGAAGAGGTCACACCCGTTCCCATACCGAACACGGAAGTTAAGCTCTTCAGCGCCGATGGTAGTTGGGGGTTTCCCCCTGTGAGAGTAGGATGCCGCCAAGCTTTATAAGGATCAGTTCCAGACGGAACTGGTCTTTTTTGTGTTTTATAAGAAAAGGAACAAACACTCAATACGACATGGATACATATATTAAACTACCATCTAAAACATTCTTAATTTTGTATACAATTGAAAGCGCTAGGGCATACTGAAGCTATAAGTGGAGGTGTCACAATGAAAAAAAAAGAGCGAGAAGCGGTTTGTTTGATTTGTGAAGAGAAAAAAACAAAGGGAATTTATTTATATCATCAGTTTTTGTGCCGAGACTGTGAGCGAAAGTTAATATCTACATCGACCTCGGATCCTAGCTATGCCGATTATGTTAGAAAGCTGAAGAATCTCCATACGCCACCTTTGTATTCATAGACCATTAACTGGTCTTTTTTTATGATCTATGAAGGATTGGGACTGTTTTTTGGTACTTAGTTTGGACATAAACCGTAATAAATAATAAAATAAACAGAGAGCCTGATTATTCATAGGAGTCGATGGAAATGAAATCAATCTTTTTCGCATTTATATGGGCCTTCCTCTCTACTCTTTTTTCGTTTGTGATTTTAACTGTCAGTATTGGGGTTTTCCATTATCATGTTGGATTATCGATACTTTTTGCAATGATTGGGTGGGGCGTGATGTTTGCAGGGAGCAGATGGGTTGCTTTCCGGTTGTTTTTAAAGAAACACGGACTGTCTCGCAGTGATTATGTATATATTAAACAGCATCTAAAAGAAGCAGGACAAAAGCTGGTTCGTTTAAAGAAAGCTTTATTTGCTGTAAAGAACGTACAGACGATAAAACATAATTATGAAATCCTTCGGCTTGCACGAAGAATTTATACGATTACTAAAAAAGAGCCGAACCGATTTTATGATGCACAGCGGTTTTATTTTGAAAGTTTGGATTCTGTTGTTGAACTAACCGAGAAATATGCACTACTGTATAATCAGCCAAAACGTAGTCATGAGCTTGAAATGACACTGAGCCAAGCTCGAGTTACACTGTCCGAGCTGCAAAAGCAATTGGCGAATGATTTGCAGCAAGTTTTAGGAAGAGACATAGAAGCACTTCATATTGAACTTGAAGTGGCAGATAAAATGATCAAAAAATAGATGAAAGGAGTCAAACGTGATGAAACCAGAAGATCAAGTTACACCATCATCAGCATCTACTACAGATCTTCAGTTTCGGGTGTTTGATATTTTATCTGATGAGGAAAAACAAGAGGCTAAACAGCGTGCGGAAAAGATCCCTGACAATCCACAAAAGCTGCTTTTCTATGGTACACGTGTGCAGGAGCGGTTATTCGAACAATCACAACACATGATGCAGTATGTTGAGAAAAAAGATATTGATCAAATAGGAGCTGTGCTTGAGGCTTTTTTGCAGCAACTACATTTAGTGGATCCCGAGGATTTACTGCCAAAGAAGAGAGGCTTTTTTTTGAGGTTGTTTCAACGAGAGAGGCGTTCTACCCATGAGGTCATTTCTCGTTTTAAACAAGCAGAAGCTCAGATAGAGAGATTATCAGCAAGGTTGCGTTACGCAAGGGGCATATTAATTTCGGACCATAAGTTATTAGAGCGTTTATTTGAAGAAATTCAGTCTTATTTCCAAGAGATGACTTTACAGGTTGCAGCAATTGAAGAGAAATTGACACATTTAGAGCAGCAGGCCCTATCAGAAACGAAACGGTCAAATGATCGGACATTAGAGGAGCAATTGATGAGTCAGAAAGTAAATGAGGAGGAATATATGAAGAGATTGAAAGAACGGAAGTATGATTTGCTTTTAAGTCGTCAAATTGCACTGCAATGTAATGCTCAAATTCGAATGATTCAGCATACAAATCATACATTAGCCAACCACATTCAATCAACTATTTCCGCATCTATTCCTCTATGGATCAACCAAATGTCGATTGCGTTAACTCATATTCAGCAGCGAGCCAATTCCGCCCTTGAGCAGCGAATCCAGCAAACCTTTGAAAAGGTATCAAAGCACCAGGGACAGCTTCTTAAAGACGCATCTTTTACACCGATAGAAGCGTTGAAAAAGGTTCAACTCCAATTAGCCGAAACATTACAGGAAACCTTACAGGTGAAAGAGCATGGAAGCCAAGAGAGAGCTCAATTGAAAAGCAACATGTACGATGCAGAGCAGAAGCTGGCGAACCATAAACCAATAAAGGAATGAGAATCCATCTTTCAGTTCACTTGTTTGAACGTTATAATAGAAATAAGATATCGTTTAAGTGAAAAGGGTCGATTTGTTTGAAAACACCTTTATATACAGCATTATCACAACATGCGGAAAAGAAGCCTTATTCTTTTCACGTTCCAGGACATCACAATGGAGATGTCTTTTTTGATGAGGCACGGTCCTATTATGCATCAATTCTTCAGCTGGATGTGACGGAGCTTGAAGGTCTAGATGATCTCCAACACCCGACTGGTGTGATTCAAGAGGCAGAGGATTTATTGGCAAAGCTATATGGTGCAAATCAAAGCTTTTTCCTCGTGAATGGCACGACGGTCGGAAATTTGGCAATGGTGATGGCTACATGCGGTACAGGAGATGAGATTTTTGTTCAACGAAATTGCCATAAGTCTGTGTTCCATGCGATTGAGCTTGCAGGAGCAACGCCTATTATGTTAGAAACTGAGGTAGATCGACACTTGCACGTGCCAACACATGTTACTGATGAAACAGTCAAACAAGCCATTGCGAAATTTCCTAAATGCCGAGCAATCGTTTTGACCTATCCGAATTACTACGGACATGCAGCTGATTTATCAAATTTAGTAAAATTGTGCCATGATGCAGGGATCATCGTTTTGGTTGATGAGGCACATGGAGCGCATTTTGTATTAGGTGGTGACTTTCCTCCATCTGCTCTTTCCTATGGAGCTGATGTGGTGGTACAATCAGCACATAAAACCCTTCCGGCGATGACGATGGGGTCCTTTCTCCATCTTCAGGGCAATAGAATAGATTCGCAGTGTATAAAAACATTGCTAACGATGCTTCAAAGCAGTTCACCTTCTTTTCCAATTATGGCCTCGTTAGATGTAGCGAGAGCTTATGTTGAAGAGATGAAGGAAAAGAGAAAATTGGACGGATTGATGAGAGGGCTGGAAAAGCTAAAAAAACAGTTCAACCGTATCTCTCATCTTGAAGTGGTTGAGACTGACTCGCTATCTACCGATCCATTAAAATGCGTGATTCGTTCAACAAAAGGGCTGACAGGTTATGAACTAAAGAGGGTGCTTGAATCGGTAGAGGTTCACCCAGAACTCGCGGACGAACATCAAGTCTTACTCGTTTTTGGTCTAGGTCAGATGAAGGAGGTTCCTTTTACAGTCATAGAACAGGCCCTTCAACAAAGTGATTCATTACTTGAAGGCAAAGTGCAGCTTCAAAAGAGATCGCCATCAATAGAGCTCGTTAAGCAAAGACAAGGCATAGAAGTCGTCCCATTTGAAAAAGCAGCAGGCCGGATTAGTGCAGAATCGGTCATACCCTATCCACCGGGCATTCCTTTGATATTGAAGGGAGAGCGCATTGAAGTAGATCAGATTGCGACGTTAAGCCATTTGCTCGGGCATCAGGTTCATGTTCAAGCAAGTCAGGTGATTCACCAGAAAAAATTATATGTTTATATAGAAGAGGAGACACTATGAGTGGTATGTTTATCACGTTTGAAGGACCAGAGGGTGCCGGAAAAACGACAGTGATTCGAAAAGTGTATGAAGAAATGGAACGCCAAGGTTATGCAGTGACGGCGACACGCGAGCCGGGTGGTATCGAAATTGCTGAGCAGATTCGTGAAGTCATTTTAAATGAAAAAAATACAAAAATGGATGCGAAAACAGAGGCTTTGCTGTATGCAGCAGCAAGAAGACAGCATTTGGCTGAGAAGGTAGAACCGGCATTGCAGCGTGGAGACACTGTTTTATGTGATCGTTTTGTAGATAGCTCCCTTGCCTATCAAGGCTATGCGAGAGGTCTTGGGATTGAAGAAGTAAAATCGATTAATGATTTTGCCATTAATGGCACGATGCCTCAATTGACCATTTACTTTTCCATTACGCCGGAGGAAGGACTAAAGAGAATCGATGCCAACCGAGGAAGAGAAAAAAATCGACTAGACGTTGAAGCGCTGAATTTCCACCAGCTGGTCAGAGAAGGCTATGAATTGTTGATTACGCAATCACCAGAACGATTTCGTGTTGTGGATGCGTCTCAGCCGATGCAGGACGTCTATGAAGAAGTACTTCTGTTGATTCAGGACACATTAAAGAAAAATCAAATATGACCTGATTCCCAATCGTTGTTATAATATAGAGGAAGACATCGGCATGTCATCTGCCTAAAACAAAGGAGGCCAATCGAATGAAACTAATTGTTGCCGTTGTACAGGATCAAGATAGTAGCAAATTGTTGAAGATATTGACTGAACATCATTTCGGCGTGACAAAATTAGCTTCAACTGGTGGGTTTTTAAAGTCTGGGAATACGACTTTTATCATTGGTTGTGATGATGTCCGAGTGGATAAAGCATTACAGCTTATAAAGGAAAATTGCCGTAAACGTGATCAAATGATTGCGCCAGTATCACCAATGGGCGGAAATGCAGATTCATATGTACCATACCCTGTTGAGGTTGAAGTTGGTGGAGCTACTGTCTTTATTCTGCCAGTTGAACAATTTCATCAATTTTAAGGATGGGTTGCTGTGAAAATTAATCAAGATATGCGGCTGCTTTTAAAAAAGCGCGAACTTCAAGCAATTAAAGGAAGCCAGACGTCTGCCTCTTTTAAAGCTTCTATGGAGACGCAAAGCGGCAAAATGCGTTTAGAACAACTGACAGTCATGCTGAGTGATATCGAAGTGTTTGGTAAAAAGTTGACAAAGTCACGAAACCTAAAGGATTTGGCCAGGTTTAAAGGACTTGTGAAGCGTTTTGTGAAAGAGACAGTCGATAATGGATTAAATATAGAGACATCAAGGAGCTTTGACCTTTACGGCAACACACGAACACTCGCTTTAGTCAAAGCATTAGATGAAAAGCTTGTTGAATTAACAGAGGATATGATGGATCAAGAGAAACCATCGATTGATTTGCTTGAACGTATTGGAGAAATAAAAGGTTTGTTGATTAACCTTTACACATAGAGAGTGATAACATGGCAATTAGCTGGGATGACATGAATGATTTGCAGCCGCGCGTCATGCGGCTGATTTTTAATAGTATTGATAAAGAGCGACTTGCTCATGCTTACTTATTTGAAGGGAAAAAAGGGACAGGAAAGCTAGATGCTGCGATGCTTTTGGCTAAGAGCTTTTTTTGTTTGGAAGCAGGAGTGAAACCATGTGAATCCTGCCAAAACTGCAAAAGAATTGAGTCTGGCAACCATCCAGATTTACATCTAGTGCAGCCTGACGGCCAATCGATTAAGAAAGCGCAAGTGCAGGCATTGCAGGAGGAATTTACAAAAGCAGGTGTAGAATCACACCGAAAAATGTATATCATTCTTCATGCAAACAAAATGACGGTCAATGCCGCGAACAGTTTATTGAAGTTTTTAGAGGAGCCTAATCGGGAAACGATGGCGGTTTTAATCACTGAGCAATCACATAAAATGCTGGATACGATTATTTCAAGATGTCAGATGCTTAGTTTTCAGCCGCTGCAGCCACAATCCTTGGAGCAGCAGCTTTTACAAGAAGGTGTAACTCAGCATCTTGCAAGACTTTTGTCGAATTTAACCAATAATTTAGCAGAAGCACTAGAATTAAGTCGAAATGATCAGTTTGCAGAGTCTAGAGCGAAAGTGATAAAATTGTATGAAGTCTTACACCAGCGAAAAGAACATGCATTTTTTTATATACATGATCAATGGATGCCCTTTTTCAAAGAGAAAGACCTTCAAGACACAGGTCTGGATATGCTTTTATTTATATATCGTGATGTATTGTCGATTCAAATAGGAAATGAAGATAAAATCATTTATCAAGACTTATTCCAGACAATGAAGCAGCACGCGCTGCATTCCACACAGCAGATGGTGACAAACCAGATACTTGCTGTATTAGAAGCGAAAAAGAGACTTCAATCCAACGTGAATGCCCAAGGGCTAATGGAGCAATTGGTGTTGATGTTGCAGGAGGGATAAGCTTGTACAACGTAATTGGTGTTCGCTTTAAAAAAGCGGGCAAAATCTATTATTTCGATCCTAATGGATTTCATATAGAAAATGATAGTTGTGTCATTGTAGAAACGGTCAGAGGGGTTGAGTACGGACAAGTGGTCATCGCGAACAAAAAAGTAGATGAACACGATGTGGTTCTCCCTCTACGTAAGGTAATTCGTGTAGCAGACGAACGAGACCGGCTCATTGTTGAGGAAAACAAAGAAGCAGCGATGTCAGCCTTTGATACATGTCTTCAGAAGGTAAGTGAACACGGTCTGGAAATGAAGCTAGTTGATGTTGAATTCACATTTGACCGAAACAAGGTCATCTTCTACTTCACAGCGGATGGCAGAGTGGATTTCCGTGAGCTAGTGAAGGATCTCGCATCGATCTTCAAGACGAGAATTGAGCTTCGCCAGATTGGTGTAAGAGATGAGGCAAAAATGCTAGGCGGCATCGGTCCTTGTGGACGAATGCTTTGCTGTTCAACATTTTTAGGAGATTTTGAACCAGTGTCCATTAAAATGGCAAAAGATCAAAACCTGTCTTTAAACCCTACGAAAATTTCAGGGCTTTGCGGACGTTTGATGTGCTGCTTGAAATATGAGAATGATGAGTATGAAACGGCGAAAGAACAATTACCGGATATAGGTGAAACGATTCAGACGTCTAATGGCTCTGGAAAGGTAGTAGGACTCAACATTTTAGAACGAATTTTGCAAGTTGAATTAACTGGGCAAGAAAAAGTGATAGAATATACTTGGGAAGAATTATTACAAGAAGGCGTTGTATCTGCACAAACAACTGAGTAACGAGGTGTGCCACCTTGGATAAAAAGGAACTATTTGATACGGTGATCAATTTAGAAGAACAAATCGGTTCTCTTTATCGCCAGCTAGGTGATTTGAAAAATCATATTGGTGAAGTGATTGAAGAAAATCATCAGCTTCAGATGGAGAATCAGCACTTGCGTGAACGTCTGGATCAGTCAGATCAAGACAAATCGCCTAAGGCGAAGAATGATTTTGCCCAGAAGCCAAGTCATTATGATATAGGAGAAGGTCATGATAACCTTGCTCGTTTATATCAGGAGGGCTTCCATATTTGTAATGTACATTATGGGAGCATTCGTAAAGAGGGAGACTGTTTGTTCTGTCTGTCATTTTTAAATAAAAAATGAGAAAAGGCTTCCGCTGAATCGGGAGCCTTTTTCACAGGAAGAGAAAGGATACAGCATGGTTTCATTAAGAGAAGATGAACGTTTAGATTACTTGCTCGCTGAAGATATGAAGATTATACAAAGTAAAACAGTGTTCGCCTTTTCATTGGATGCGGTATTATTAGCAAAATTTGCTTATGTTCCGATTCAAAAAGGGGAGATTATTGATCTTTGTACAGGAAATGGCATTGTGCCGCTTTTGCTTTCGACTCGTTCGAAGGCCTCTATTACAGGTGTTGAAATTCAAGAACGCTTGTTTAATATGGCAAAGAGAAGTGTGGAGCATAACCAATTACAGTACCAGATTGAATTGATTTATGGTGATTTGAAGGATATGCCAGAACGCTATGGCAACCATAAGGTAGATGTGATTACATGTAACCCGCCATATTTTAAGACACCATCTAAGGAAGAAATCAATGAAAATGAATATTTGGCGATTGCACGTCATGAAATTCATTGTACATTAGAAGATGTCATTCGTGTGTCTTCCACTCTGCTGAAGCAAGGAGGCAAATTGGCAATGGTCCATCGTCCAGGACGTTTGCTTGAGATTGTTGAACTGATGAAGAATTACCGAATTGAGCCAAAAAGAATTCAATTTGTTTATCCTAAACAGGGAAAAGAAGCCAATACTATCTTAGTAGAAGGCATTAAAGATGGAAAGCCAGATTTGAAAATCCTGCCGCCACTTTTTGTTTATGGGGAAGACCAAGAGTATACAGAGGAAATCAGGACGATACTGTATGGAGAAGGATAATCATTACTTTTATGTATTGAAATGTGCAGATGGCAGTTTATATGCTGGGTATACAAATGATCTGCAAAAAAGGCTAACCGTTCACAATAGTGGTAAGGGCGCAAAGTATACAAGAGCGAGACGACCGGTTGAACTGTATTACCATGAGTGCTTTTCAACCAAAAGGGAAGCAATGCAGCAAGAATATCGTTTCAAAACATGGACCCGTCAAAAGAAAGACATGTATATAGAAGAAATGCGAATGGAAAAGGAGACGGCACATGCGAAAGACACAGAAAAGCTTTGATGGTCATTCAGATATGGGAATACTTTATCTCGTACCAACCCCGATCGGAAATTTAGAAGATATGACGTTCCGAGCGATACAAACGTTAAAAGATGTAGACTATATTGCCGCAGAAGATACAAGACAAACGAAAAAGCTTTGTCATGTATACGAAATTGATACTCCGTTAACAAGTTATCATGAGCATAATAAAGATAGCAGTGGTCACAAATTAATTGAGTGGTTAAAAGAAGGAAAACATATTGCACTAGTGAGTGATGCTGGTTTACCAACTATTTCTGATCCAGGATCTGAAGTGGTTCAAGACTTTACGAAAATCGGAGGCTATGTGATTCCGTTACCTGGTGCAAACGCAGCACTAACAGCACTCATTGCCTCAGGGATCGCACCTCAGCCTTTTTTCTTTTACGGTTTTCTTGATCGTCAAAAAAAGGAAAAGAGAAAACAGCTGGAAGCACTGAAAAAACGCCAAGAAACGATTATTTTTTATGAAGCCCCCCATCGGTTAAAAGAAACGCTGACTGTTATGAAGGAAGTGTGGGGAAACCGAAACATTGCCATTACGAGAGAACTGACAAAAAAATTTGAAGAGTTTATTCGTGGAGATTTAGAGTATGTGCTGATGTGGGCTGCGGAGCAGCAAATTCGTGGCGAATTCTGTCTTGTGGTACAAGGAAATGATCAAGGAGAAGAAGAGCTGAATGAAGAAGCCTGGTGGAAGCCCTTATCTGAAAAAGAACACGTGATCCATTACATAGAGGAAGGATTGACGTCGAAGGAAGCCATTAAGCGTACAGCTGTCGAACGAGGTGTGCCAAAGCGCACGATATATGATGCCTATCATATTGAACAATAAAGAAAGGTTCTTGCAAACGGAGCAAGAACCTTTTTATATAAAACTTATTTTTGTGATTGAAGTTGGTTTTGGATTTCGTTAATGATTTGCTCTGCACCTTCACGGCTAAGAACTAATTTACCATTAGCAAGTTTAAGGTTATCGTCTGATACTTCACCTGTTACTTGGCAGGTCATGTTTGGTTTATATTTTTTTAGAATAATTTTTTCATCATCAACATAAATTTCCAAAGCGTCTTTTTCAGCGATTCCTAAAGTACGGCGAAGTTCGATTGGAATCACCACGCGTCCTAATTCGTCAACCTTACGTACAATACCTGTAGATTTCATCTTCATTCTCCTCCCAAAAAGTTCTTATTCTTAATATAAGATTATCTTCGTCATTATTCGACAAATTCCTTACATTCCTAGCATAACAAGGTTTCCATAAATCGTCAATCATTTTGTTTACTATTGTTTGTAAAATATAACTCTTAAAGTCAAAAGGCCTTGAAACTATTGATGTATAAGGATTCTTCGGATTTCATCTATGAAATATGATAAATGGCGAATACAGATTGACAAGACTTTTGCCCTAAATTAGACAATTGTAAATCTGGAAGTAGATTTCATACGACAATATTCGACAAAATGTCGAGCGGTTTGTCGTCTTTTTAGAAAAACTCATCTTTTTCGATCATTTCAGCCCATTCTATGTATATATGCTTGATCTTAAAGACTAAGATGGTATCATAGAGAAGCATAAGCGCAAAAAATAATTGCATATTTCACATTTTAACGAAGTTATCATAACCGCTCTCGTCCATTGGGCGGGGGTTTTTAATATTTACACAAACGCAGGAGGTTCCGACATGCCGGAAAAGAAAAAAACGTTTTATCTGACAACACCTATATATTATCCGAGCGGAAAATTACATATTGGACATGCTTATACGACAGTGGCAGGAGATGCCATGGCTCGTTATAAACGTCTTCAAGGCTATGATGTGATGTATTTAACAGGTACAGATGAGCACGGACAAAAAATTCAGAAAAAAGCAGAAGAGCAAAATATTAAACCCATTGAGTATTTAGATCCAGTCGTTGCAGACATCAAATCATTATGGAAGAAACTCGACATTTCAAATGATGATTTCATCCGTACAACGGAAAAAAGACATACGAAAATCATTGAGCAAGTATTCCAAAAGCTGCTTGATCAAGGAGATATCTATTTAGATCAATATGAGGGCTGGTACAGTATTCCTGATGAAACATTCTATACAGAAACACAGCTTGTTGATGTTGAGCGAAATAAGAAAGGTGAAGTCATTAGTGGGAAAAGCCCTGACAGTGGACACCCTGTTGAATTGATTAAAGAGGAATCATACTTCTTCCGTATGAGTAAGTATGCGGATCGTTTACTAGACTATTACGAAAAGAACCCATCATTCATTCAGCCTGAATCAAGAAAGAATGAAATGATCAATAACTTCATTAAACCAGGCTTAGAGGATTTAGCTGTATCAAGAACAACCTTTGATTGGGGAATTAAGGTACCTAATAATCCGAGACACGTTATTTATGTATGGATTGATGCTTTATTTAACTATTTAACTGCGATTGGCTATGGAACAGATCCGGATAAAAAATATAAAAAATATTGGCCTGCTAATGTGCATCTTGTAGGGAAAGAAATTGTGCGGTTCCATACAATTTATTGGCCGATTATGCTAATGGCACTTGATCTGCCACTACCGAAACAAATTTTCGCACACGGCTGGCTACTCATGAAAGATGGCAAGATGTCAAAATCAAAAGGGAACGTGGTAGATCCGGTCTCATTAATTGATCGTTATGGCCTTGATGCCCTTCGTTATTATCTGCTTCGCGAGGTACCATTTGGTGCGGATGGTGTGTTTACACCAGAAGGATTCGTGGAACGTATAAACTATGACCTTGCCAATGATTTAGGGAACTTGCTTAACCGTACGGTTGCCATGGTGCAAAAGTATTTTGACGGTACATTAAGCAGCTATAAAGGTCCTGTCAATGAGTTTGATGAGGAGCTTAAAGCGGTGGCTGAACAAACGGTGAAAGCCTATGAAGAAGCAATGGAAAACCTTGAATTCTCGGTGGCTCTTTCAAATGTTTGGACATTAATTAGCAGAACCAATAAATATATTGATCAAACAGCTCCATGGGTGTTAGCTAATGATGAGACGAAACGAAAAGAATTGCATTCTGTCATGTATCACTTAGCAGAATCACTTAGAATCACAGCAGTGCTATTAACACCATTCTTAACAAAAACACCTGAGAAAATCTTCTTCCAGATTGGAATTGAAGAACAGAAGCTCAAAAGTTGGGACAGCATTCTTTCTTTTGGTGCGATTCAACAAGCGAGGGTACAAAAAGGAGAGCCTTTGTTCCCGCGTTTAGAGGTTGAAGAAGAAGTAGCCTACATTAAAGAAAAAATGCAGGGAAGTGCACCTAAGGTAGAAGAAGAGAAAGTTGAAATAGAAGAAACAGAATTACCTGAGCTGGGAGCAGAAATTGCATTTGATGATTTCTCGAAAGTCGATCTTCGAGTCGCTCAGGTTTTGGAAGCAGCCCCAGTGAAAAAAGCGGATCGTCTTTTAAAGCTTCAGCTTGATTTTGGATTTGAAAAAAGACAAATAGTCTCTGGGATTGCCAAACACTATCAACCAGAAGAATTAGTAGGGAAAAAGCTCGTTTGCGTAGCGAATCTTACCCCAGTTAAACTCAGAGGGGAAATCTCCCAGGGGATGATTTTAACTGGAGAAACTGGCGGGAAATTGCAAGTTCTTGAAGTAGATCAATCTCTAGCGAATGGAACAAAAATTTTATAAATCAACAAAGGTGTTCCACGTGTAACATTTCGTCGAACACCTTTTGTTTTTTAGGAGAATTGTCGAAAGGAGAAATCAATGATGTTATTTGATACACATGCCCACTTAAATGCGGAACAATACAATGAAGACTTAGAGCAGGTAATTGAAAGAGCGAAAAGTGAAAAGGTAGAGAAAATCGTGGTGGTCGGGTTTGATCGACCAACAATTACGAGAGCGATGGAATTAGTTGAAGAGTATGATTTTATTTATGCGGCCATCGGTTGGCATCCTGTTGATGCAATTGATATGACAGATGAGGATTTGGTTTGGATCAAAAAATTATCTCAGCACGAAAAAGTCGTTGCCATTGGAGAAATGGGTCTCGATTATTATTGGGACAAGTCGCCAAAAGATGTGCAAAAAGAAGTCTTTAGACGTCAAATTGCTCTTGCAAAGGAAGTGAACCTTCCAATCATCATTCATAATCGTGACGCAACGGAAGATGTCGTGATCATCTTAAAGGAAGAGGGAGCGGCGGCTGTTGGAGGTATCATGCACTGCTTTACAGGAAGCCTCGAAATCGCAAAAGCCTGCATGGATATGAACTTCTATATTTCATTTGGTGGTCCCGTGACATTTAAAAATGCGAAAAAACCGAAGGAAGTTGTAAAAGACATACCGAGTGATCGACTATTGATTGAAACAGACTGCCCATACTTAACACCAGCGCCATTTAGAGGGAAGCGCAATGAGCCAAGTTATGTTAAATATATCGCAGAACAAATTGCTGAATTACGAGAAATAAGCTTTGAAGAGCTTGCTGAATTGACAACAGAAAATGCGAAAAAAGTTTTCCGTATAAACTGACAGTATATTATGTCAATCCTTGTTTAAGCTTGTCCAATTGTGAAACATAACGAAAAAGTTCTACACGTTTGCTACTCCTCATAGGATAAGTTGTCGATAAGTCTTTCTTCCCTTCCTTACATAAATCTCCCATAATAGGTATACGATCGAGCATTTTTGTACAGTGGGTGGAAGGGTTGACAGGTTTTGAGATACTCTATATAATCTCTCCGAGGAGAAGGAGGCGTTTTTCATCGTACAAAAAATGAAAAATCTGTTTTCTGTCAAGCTAGGAAAAGGCAAGGTTTTATTTTTAGTCGCTTGCTTGCTTTTAGCTGGAACTGGGACGGCTTACGGTGCGCATGAGTTCACTAAGCAGTCTATTACCATTTTAATAAATGGCAAAGAGAAGACAATTCGTACACATGAAGAGACAGTAGCACAGCTGCTTTCAGACCTTGGGATAAAGACCAGGGCGGAGGATCATATCTCTCCAAGTCTAAATACAAAGATTCAAGACAATATGAACATTGTGTATGATGCGGCTATACCGGTTCATCTTACCCTAGATGGGAAAGAGAAAACGATATGGACAACAGATCAGACGGTTGGAGCATTATTGAAGAATGAGAAGATAGATATTGGGAAGCACGATCAAGTGACTCCAGGAAAGAACGACAAGATTAAAAAAAATATGAATCTTGTGGTTCAGCAGGCCTTCCAGGTCAGCTTAAATGATGGAGGCAAGGATAAAAAAGTGTGGACCACTTCGACTACGGTCGCTGACTTTTTAAAGCAACAAGAGCTCAAGCTCAAGAAGCACGATAAGATCAAGCCTGCGTTACATAGTAACATTACTAAAAAAAGCGCAGATATTCAGATCACTCGGGTGGAAAAAGTTACCGATGTAGTGGAAGAGAAAATTGCTTTTGATACCAAACGTAAAATGGATCGTTCTCTTGAAAAAGGAAAAAAGAAAGTACTTGAAAAAGGTGAAGAAGGTAAATTGAAAAAGCACTATGCCATTGTGAAAGAAAACGGCAAAGTGGTGTCTAAAGAATTAATCAAAGAAGTAACTGAAAAACATAGCAAGGATCGTTTAGTGGCCATTGGTACACAAGTGTCCAAAAAGGAACCTAAAGCGTCCCCTGCGGTTGCAAGAAGCAATGAATCGTCAGGAAGAGAATTCTATGTGACGTCGACAGCTTATACAGCGAGCTGTTCTGGATGTACGGGCAGAACGTCTACAGGCTTTAATTTAAAAGCAAATCCGGGTGCAAAAGTGATAGCAGTTGATCCGAGTGTCATTCCGCTAGGCTCTAAAGTGTATGTGGAAGGCTATGGATATGCCGTCGCATCAGACACTGGATCTGCTATAAAAGCGAATAAAATTGATGTGTTCGTCCCTAGTAAGTCGGCAGCTTATCAATGGGGAAATAAACGAGTGAAAATTAGAGTGCTCAAATAAACACATCAAATCATTTATATGAACAGAGGGCTTTGCGCACCCTCTGTTTTTTTGGTTATAATAGAAGCACTGTTTTCTAATTAATTAGACGCAAAAACAGCATGAAAGGTTTCATTTTTTGACCAAAAATATTTTTTGTTTTTGCAAGCGGAGGAATAAATGAAAATCAAAGAAATCATTGTGGTGGAGGGTCGTGATGACACTGCCAGGGTGAAGATGGCCGTTGATGCAGATACGATTGAAACGAATGGATCTGCCATTGGCGACACAGTCATTCAACAAGTACGTCTTGCTCAGGAGACGCGAGGCGTCATTATTTTAACAGATCCCGATTTTCCAGGTGAAAAGATACGTAAAACCATCGCAGAAGCGGTTCCGGGCTGTAAGCACGCTTTTTTGCCAAAACATCGTGCCAAGGCGAAGCGTGACAAAGGAATTGGCGTCGAGCACGCTTCTTTGGACAGTATTCGGGAATGCCTTGCCCATGTCCATGAGGAAATGGAAGAATCGGGGAGCGACATTTCATTAGACGACTTATTCGACGCAGGCCTTATCGGAGGAGATGCTTCTAAACGACGCCGTGAACGACTTGGTGTGCTATTAAATATTGGATATACAAATGCAAAGCAGCTGCAAAAGCGCCTTCACATGTTTCAAATAACCAAACATGATTTTATTGTGGCCTTAAAGACCGTCATGCAGGAGGAAGCCGATGAATAAAGATATTGCGACACCCGTCAGAACAAAGGAAATATTGAAGAAGTACGGTTTCTTTTTTAAAAAGAGCTTAGGGCAGAACTTTTTAATTGATACAAATATTTTAGATCGCATTGTCGATCATGCTGAGATCACGGATGAAACGGGCGTTATTGAAATTGGGCCTGGTATCGGTGCGTTGACAGAACAGCTCGCTAAACGGGCAAAGAAAGTCACGGCTTTCGAAATCGATCAGCGCTTATTGCCGATTTTAAACGATACGCTTTCTCCATATGATAATGTCACGATTATTCATCAAGACGTATTGAAGGCTGATGTAAGAAAGGTTATTGAAGAAAATTTTGCTGACTGTAAAGAAGTGATGGTGGTAGCAAACCTTCCATACTACGTGACGACGCCAATTATTATGAAGTTGCTTGAAGAAAACCTTCCATTGAAAGGGATTGTGGTCATGCTGCAAAAAGAAGTAGCAGATCGAATGGCAGCTGTCCCTTCATCAAAGGAATACAACTCGTTGTCCATTGCGGTTCAATTTTATACGGAAACGAAAACGGTGATGGTTGTGCCTAAAACAGTTTTTGTTCCCCAGCCAAATGTGGATTCGGCAGTCATTAAACTAACCGTTCGTGAAACGCCTGCTGTCTCAGTAGAAAATGATGCGTTTTTCTTTCAACTCATTCGAGCGAGCTTTGGTCAGCGGCGGAAAACATTGATGAATAATCTAATGAACAATCTCCCTGATGGTAAGAAACATAAATCCCTCATTGAAGAAGCGCTTGAAACAGCCGACATCGATGGAAAGCGCCGCGGTGAATCATTATCAATCGAAGAATTTGCTCGTTTGTCGAACGTTTTACAAAAATCCCTACATTTGGTCTAATCCCTGTCAAGTAGACACATATAAAAAGCCTAAGCAGCCAGTGTGTGACGGTATTCTATCGGCGCACACTGGTTTAATTTTTTCTGGAATCAATCGTGATTATAGAATTGAATGTAATCTTCTATGCTTTTATGAAGCTCTTCCTCAGTTTGACACGAAGAAAAGTAAGCGTTCTCTGTTTTAAGATGTGAGAAAAAGGATTCGATTCAAACCCTTTGATTCTTAAACCATTTATAATACCCCGATCGTGATACTTTGGCGATACAGACCAGCCGTTCTTCCATAGTGTAACAGACGCTTATGAAAATTGGGCTTTTTACATGTATACTTAAAGGGGATCATATCACATTAAGTGCTTTTTTCTTTTGCTTTTCACCACTTCAACTATTCAGGCATAGGCTAGAAAGAACAGCACACATGAAAGACGAACATGTTCAACGCAAGACGATACCAACAGGATATGAGCCTGATTGTGGAGTGAAAAGCATGCAATTTCAAATAGGAGATATGGTGACGAGGGCATCCTATCAAATGGATATTATGTTTCGTATCATTCGAATTGATGAGACAGATCAGCACGAAGCCACCGCCATTTTGCATGGGAATGAAGTGAGGCTGATTGCTGATGCAAAGATGTCAGACTTGGTCTTGATACAAAAAGAGGAGCAACTGACAAGGGAGAAGGACGACGAACGGAAAATTAACGAATCGCTCGACTTACTCAGGCAGGATTATCAGTTGCTACGTGAAAAACAAGAGTATTATACATCTGGACAATATCAGCATCAGGAGCAGTATTTCCACATGCCTGGAAAGGTTCTCCATTTAGATGGAGATGCTTCATACTTAAAGAAATGTTTAGACGTATATAAAAGAATTGGTGTGCCTGTGTATGGTGTACATTGCCACGAAAAGAAAATGCCAAGCATGATTGACTCGTTAATTGATCATTATCGACCTGATATCTTGGTCATCACAGGACATGATGCGTATTCCAAACAAAAGGGCGGCGTAAATGATATCGGTGCATATCGCCATTCTCGTCATTTCGTTGAAACGGTTCAAAAAGCAAGAAAGAAAATTCCTCATTTAGATCAGCTCGTAATTTTTGCAGGTGCCTGTCAATCTCATTTTGAATCTTTGATCCAAGCAGGTGCCAATTTTGCAAGTTCACCTTCACGTGTCAACATCCATGCGCTCGACCCCGTCTATATTGTTGGGAAGATCAGCTTCACTCCATTTGTAGATCGAATCAACGTGTGGGATGTGCTACGAAATACATTAACAAGAGAAAAAGGTCTCGGAGGAATTGAAACGAAAGGTGTTTTAAGAGTAGGTATGCCATATAAAAGAGACCATGAATCGACATAACCCGACTGATTTCAGTCTGGTTTTTTTATGTTTTGAAAGAAATTTCATACCGATACATAATTCACCGGAATTTTGGGAAAATAGGGAGAAGAAAAGGTAGAAGTTTGTCAAAATTATTTTGTTGACAATGGCTCGTGTTCGTTGATATAATTTAATTTTTATTTGACAAAAATGGGCCGTTGTTGTATAATTATCTCAGTGAGGTGGATGCAATGGCGAAGACTTTGTCCGACATCAAAAGATCGCTTGATGGTAACCTAGGTAAACGTTTGACGTTAAAAGCTAACGGAGGCCGCCGAAAAACAATTGAGCGTTCGGGCATTTTAGCTGAAACGTACCCTTCTGTTTTTGTGATTCAATTAGATCAAGATGAGAATTCGTTTGAAAGAGTTTCTTACAGTTATGCAGATATACTGACTGAGACGGTCGAATTAACGTTCGACGATACTGCTAGCTCAGTCGCTTATTAATGGCAGTGAACTTCTCGTTTACTGCTTTTTGTTTTGCCTTTTTTCAGTAGGAGCTGTCCATTATTTAAAAGGGATAAAAGGAAAGATTCGATATAAAATAATAAAGCCACGAATGCAGTGGCAATGATTTTAATTCTCAATTAAAGGGGCTGTTTCGTTTGGGTAGACGCCGAGGCATTATGTCAGATGAGTTCAAATACGAGCTGGCGAAGGATCTTGGATTTTATGATACCGTCAAAAATGGAGGCTGGGGAGAAATTCGTGCGCGTGACGCAGGTAATATGGTCAAACGTGCCATTGAATTAGCTCAACAGCACATGGCTCAAAATGAGAATCAACGATAAATAAACGGGTCAGAGATACCTCGGGTGTCTCTGGCTTTTTTGATGAAAAGTAAGTGTGTTAGTCGCAAAAGCCAATATTCATCAGATCCATCAAATGTGATACAATATTGATACTTATGTTTAGATGGAGAAGTAGGTGAAATGTTTGCGTATTTTAGAAAAAGCACCGGCAAAAATTAACCTCTCACTTGATGTTCATGGAAAAAGACCGGATGGATATCATGAGGTAGAGATGGTGATGACAACAATAGACCTTGCAGATCGCATAGAGTTGACGGAGCTGGACAAGGATGAAATCCGTGTATCATCTCATAATCGATTTGTACCAGATGATCAGCGTAACTTGGCTTATCAGGCGGCTAAATTACTAAAAACAAGGTTCGGTATTCAAAAAGGAGTATCGATTGTCATTACAAAAGCAATTCCTGTCGCAGCAGGTTTAGCTGGGGGCAGCAGTGATGCGGCGGCAGCGCTTCGCGGTTTAAATCGTTTGTGGAAATTGAATCTCACGTTAGATGAACTAGCTGAGCTTGGAGCAGAAATCGGCTCAGATGTTTCTTTTTGTGTGCATGGAGGGACAGCACTAGCAACAGGTCGTGGAGAAAAACTAAAGCCTATTGCGTCACCACCACATTGCTGGGTTATTTTAGCGAAGCCGGTGATCGGGGTATCTACAGCTGAAGTCTATAGACAATATGATGCAAGCAAAGTAGAACACCCAAATGTACAGCGTATGATTGAAGCAATTGAAGCGAAAGATTATAAGGAGATGTGTGGTTCACTTGGTAATGTTCTGGAATCTGTGACATTAAAGATGTACCCAGAAGTAGACATGATTAAGAGACAGATGAAGCGTTTTGGTGCAGATGCTGTTTTAATGAGTGGTAGCGGACCAACTGTATTTGGCTTGATTCAATATGAATCTAAGGTACAGAGAATATATAACGGACTGAGAGGATTTTGTGATCAAGTTTATGCTGTCCGCCTGATCGGCGAATAAAATGTCCTTGATTAAATCCGTATATTAAGTTATATTATTCATAAATTATTCGGGTTCTGGGGGGGAGTTCATGAAGTTTCGTCGAAGCGGCAGGTTGGTGGACTTAACAAATTATTTGTTAACCCACCCGCACGTACTAGTACCGTTAACATTTTTTGCAGAGCGATATCAATCTGCGAAGTCCTCCATTAGTGAAGACTTAACGATTATTAAACAAACCTTCGAACAGCAGGGAATAGGCACATTGCTTACTGTACCTGGAGCAGCTGGCGGAGTGAAATATATTCCAAAGATTCACCTAGAAGAAGCGAATGAAGTCGTAAAAGATATAGGAAAGGCTTTATCTACTCCTGAACGTGTGCTTCCTGGCGGTTATTTATATTTAACCGATGTCTTAGGCAATCCATCGATTCTTTCAAAAATCGGTAAGCTTTTTGCGACCCTTTTTGCAGACCGTGCGATTGATATGGTCATGACCGTTGCGACGAAAGGGATTCCGATTGCCTATTCTGTTGCAGGTTACTTAAACGTGCCCGTTGTGATCGTTAGAAAAGACAACAAGGTAACCGAAGGATCAACTGTTAGTATTAATTATGCGTCAGGTTCTTCTAACCGAATTCAAACCATGTCACTTGCAAAGCGGAGCTTAGATAAAGGTTCCAATGTCCTTATTATTGATGACTTTATGAAAGCAGGCGGAACCATTAATGGCATGATGAATTTGCTTGGGGAATTTAATGCAAATGTCGCAGGAATCGGTGTTCTTTTAGAAGACGAAGGCGTAGATGAACGTCTTGTCGATGAATATATATCGTTGCTGAAGCTTTCAACCATTGATATGAAGCAGAAGATGATTGAGATCAATGAAGGCAATTTCCACGAGTTTTTTCATTCCAAAGCTTAACCTTTGATCAAACATGTATTTGAATGGGAGAGATTGATATGACAAAAGTTGTTCAAACCAAAAACGCACCAGCAGCCATTGGACCTTACTCTCAAGGGATTATTGTCAATAACATGTTTTACAGCTCAGGTCAAATTCCATTAACACCAGATGGAGATTTTATCAACGGAGATATTAAAGAACAAACACATCAAGTTTTCCATAATATTCAAGCTGTGCTTGAAGCAGCAGGTGCTTCATTTGAAACAGTCGTAAAGTCAACTGTTTTCATAAAAGATATGGAACAATTCGCTGAAGTAAATGAAGTTTATGGTGAGTATTTCCACACGCATAAGCCAGCTCGTTCATGTGTAGAAGTAGCAAGACTCCCAAAGAATGTGCTTGTAGAAATTGAAGTTGTTGCATTAGTGAAATAAACAGGCAGTCTCAATAAAAGCTGTTGGTTTCATTATATGCAGAAAAGGCATCATCATGATGTCTTTTTTTCACGCAGAAGATGTAAGTGCCGTCATTAGAATGACAAAAAATGTATAATTATCCCGATATTTCAAAAAAAGTTAAAAAAATTTGCAGGAGAATCACCACAATCGTTGAATACCTAATTAATGCTTTTATATTGGGAAAAGGTGGTGAACTACTGTGGAAGTTACTGACGTAAGATTACGCCGCGTGAATACCGATGGTCGCATGAGGGCGATTGCATCCATCACGCTGGATCACGAATTTGTTGTTCATGATATTCGTGTGATTGATGGAAATAATGGTTTGTTTGTTGCAATGCCTAGCAAACGCACGCCTGATGGGGAGTTTCGTGATATTGCACATCCAATTAACTCAAGCACTCGAGGTAAAATCCAAGATGCTGTTTTAAATGAATATCATCGCTTAGGCGAAGAAGAAGAAACAATCGAATATGAAGAAGCTGGAGCTTCTTAATCATATGTGATTCCCAAAAGACAGCTTTAAGAGAAAATGAAATGTTTTCTTTTAAATGCTGTCTTTTTTGCGTTTCTCCTCATGTTTCTTTGTGTTTTATTCATTAGAAAATTATTGTACTTCCTCAAGTATCCTTGAAATTGGCCCTTATTTAGGATATATTTTTCTATGGATAATAGGGATATTGGAGGCCAATCAATGGATAAGCGGTTCGCAGTGATTTTAGCAGCGGGAAAAGGAACGAGAATGAAGTCAAAGCTATACAAAGTACTTCATCCAGTATGCGGAAAACCAATGGTCGAGCATGTTGCAAATGAAGCGTTAAAGCTTTCTTTAGCTAAGCTTGTGACGATTGTCGGTCACGGAGCAGAGGACGTCAAGGAACAGCTTGGGGACAGAAGTGAATATGCACTTCAAGAAGAACAACTGGGAACAGCACATGCTGTCAAACAAGCAAAGTCGTTCCTTGCGCAGGAAAAGGGAACAACAATTGTCATTTGTGGAGATACGCCATTATTGACAGCGGAAACAATGGAAGCCATGTTAAGCGAGCATCAAAAACATCAAGCAAAAATCACTATTTTAACAGCACATGCGGATGATCCAACAGGCTATGGACGTATTATTCGTGACGAAACAGGTGCTGTTGTGAAGATAGTGGAGCATAAAGATGCGAATGATGCTGAACGTCAAGTCAATGAAATTAATACAGGGACCTATTGCTTTTCAAATGAAGATCTCTTCCGTGTGATTGAGCAAGTGTCGAATGAAAATGCACAAGGTGAATACTATCTACCAGATGTCATTGAAATTTTAAAGAATGAAGGGCAAACAGTTGCAGCTTATCAAACACCGCATTTTGAAGAAACACTTGGAGTCAATGATCGTATCGCTCTATCACAAGCAGAGCAATTCATGAAGCGACGTATTAATCATCAGCATATGAAGAATGGTGTAACCTTGATTGATCCTGAGAACACGTATATATCGCCAGAAGCTGTTATCGGTGAAGATACAATCATTTATCCTGGAACGGTCATCAAAGGGAATGTAAACATTGGTGCAGACACCACTATTGGGCCGAACACTGAAATTGTTGATAGCATCATCGGAGATCGGACAATGATTATGCAATCTGTTGTCTGTGATAGTGAAGTTGGAGTAGATGTGACAATTGGACCGTTTGCACATATTCGACCGTTGTCGAAAATTGGCGATCAAGTGAAGATCGGGAATTTTGTCGAAATTAAGAAAACGGTTTTCGGTGACCGCAGCAAAGCATCTCACCTGAGCTATATTGGAGATGCAGAGGTCGGAGCTGATGTAAACCTTGGCTGTGGATCAATTACAGTCAACTATGACGGGAAGAACAAATTCTTAACGAAGATTGAAGACGGCGCTTTTATTGGTTGTAATTCAAACCTTGTTGCACCAGTCACTGTCGGAAAAGGGGCATGCGTTGCAGCCGGTTCAACGGTCACAGAAGATGTGCCACAGGATGCATTGTCTATTGCTAGAGCAAGACAAGTCAATAAAGAAGATTATGTGAAAAATATTCATAAATAATAATCCAAATACCCGGAGGTTTACCATGTCTAATCGTTATGCTGATGCGAATTTAAAGATATTCTCTTTGAATTCAAACCCTGAACTTGCTAAAGAAATTGCCGAGCGTATCGGAGTTGATCTAGGAAAGAGCTCTGTTAAACGTTTTAGTGACGGTGAAGTCCAAATCAATATTGAAGAAAGTATTCGTGGCTGTGATTGTTATGTGATTCAATCAACAAGTGCGCCAGTCAATGAGCACATTATGGAACTGCTCATTATGGTTGATGCGCTAAAACGTGCTTCTGCGAAAACTGTCAACATTGTGATCCCTTATTACGGATATGCACGTCAAGATCGTAAAGCAAAACCTCGTGAGCCAATCACTGCGAAACTTTTTGCAAACTTACTTGAAACAGCAGGTGCTACACGTGTCATCGCACTTGATCTACATGCGCCGCAAATCCAAGGTTTCTTTGATATTCCAATCGATAACTTAATGGCTGTGCCAATCTTAACAAACTATTTCCAACAGAAAAACTTGAATGATATTGTCGTCGTGTCTCCTGACCACGGTGGTGTGACGCGTGCGCGTAAAATGGCAGACCACCTGAAAGCGCCAATCGCAATTATCGACAAACGTCGCCCGAAGCCAAACGTTGCTGAAGTCATGAACATCATTGGTAACATTGAAGGCAAAACGGCGATTCTGATTGATGATATCATTGATACAGCTGGTACCATTACACTAGCAGCAAATGCGCTTGTCGAAAATGGAGCGGCTGAAGTGTATGCTTGCTGTACTCACCCAGTATTGTCTGAACCAGCAGTAGAACGCATCACAAACTCTAAAATCAAAGAATTGGTTGTAACGAACAGTATTCACTTAACAGATGACAAGAAAGTAGATAAGTTCATTCCACTTTCAGTTGGGCCATTGCTTGCAGAAGCCATCATCCGTGTGCATGAAGAAGAATCTGTTAGCTTCCTCTTCAGCTAATTCTCTTATCAAAAAGGCCCTAGGCAGCAGCTTAGGGTCTCTTTTTGCTGTGATAAATGACAGCCAACTAGGTTTAAAATGATTCCGTTATGGGTATTGATGAAAGTAGTGACAAAAAAGAAATAGGATGGTGCTGAATATGGTAACTTTAAAAGCAAATAAAAGAACTGATTTCAAACGTTCCACACTGCAAAAAATCCGTCATTCAGGACACGTTCCTGGTGTCATATACGGAAAAAATACAGACAACCTAGCTGTTTCATTAGATAGCATCGATTTATTAAAGACATTACGTGATGAAGGGAAAAATACAATCATCACATTAGAAGTCAACGGTGAAACAAAGTCTGTGATGGTCACAGAATTACAAACAGATCCGTTGAAAAATGAGCTTGTCCACGCTGATTTCCAAGTGGTCGATTTTCAAAGAGATATTGACGCAGATGTACCTGTACAACTGATTGGCGAATCCAAAGGTGTAAAAGATGGCGGTGTGCTCCAGCAGCCACTATTTGAACTATCCATTACAGCCAAACCAAAGGATATTCCACAAAATATTGAAGCTGATATTACAAACTTAGATGTAAATGATGTACTAACAGTCGGTGATCTGTCTGTTCAAGCAACTTACCAAATTAATAACGATCCAGAAGAAGTCGTTGCATCTATCTTGCCACCTCAGCAATCCGAGGTTCCTAAACCAGATAGTGAAGAGGAAACCCAAGAACCTGAGGCCATTAAAGAAAAGGATGACAACGAAGAATAACTGGTCATTTAGAGACGTAACCCTCCCGTGGTTGCGTCTTTTGTGCTAGAATGAAAAGAATTCATACGTTTTTGCATGAGGCAATCATATGGCTCATTTTTTAGGCGTGTGCATGTGGGACAAAGGAGGTTATTGGTTTTATGATTGCATTCGTTGGATTGGGGAATCCAGGAAGAGAATATGAAAAAACAAGACATAATGTCGGATTTATGACAATAGATGAACTATCAAAAAAATGGAACATTCCATTAAATCAATCAAAATTTCAGGGACAATATGGAACTGGTTTTGTTTCGGGGCAAAAGGTTCTACTTGTTAAGCCTCTTACATATATGAACTTATCAGGAGAATGCGTGCGCCCACTTTTGGATTACTATGATATTCTCCTTGAACATTTGAAAGTCATCTATGATGATCTTGATTTACCAACTGGGCGGATTCGTTTGCGCACAAAGGGAAGTGCAGGAGGGCATAATGGGATTAAATCGTTGATCCAGCACTTAGGCTCACCTGAGTTTGACCGATTTCGCATTGGTATTGGCCGTCCGCAAAATGGCATGAAGGTCGTCGATTACGTACTAGGGCGCTTCTCGGAAGAGGAACAGTTTGACATCGCATCAGCCATTCAAGCGTCTGTTGAAGCTTGTGAGGCAGCTCTAACAAAGCCATTTTTAGAAGTGATGAATGATTTTAATAAAAAGGTATAAGAATGTTAAGCAAAGCACATACTGATCATAAATCTCAACATGGGAGGATCTCACGTATGGCTTTGCATTATTACTGCCGGCACTGTGGTGTAATGGTTGGGAGTTTAGATGAAATCGCTGTTCAAAGTGAAGCACTTGGGTTTCATCACTTAACAAATGAAGAAAGAAACGATATGATTTCTTATAAGGAAAATGGTGATTTACATGTACAAACCATTTGTGAGGATTGCCAAGAGGCACTCGAAAGAAATCCTGATTACCATCAGTATCATACATTTATTCAATAAAAAGCTTTGGTGTAGGATAATAGACCAAAGCGTTTTTCTGTTTTAAACAAGCAGGGAGGAGGAGCCAAATGAAAAACATACAATCATTTATCAAACAAAGTAATGATTTTCAGTCCATTTTTAATGGGCTAAAGGAAGGGTTAAAAGAACAGCTGCTCGCCGGACTATCAGGCTCCGTTAGATCGTTATTTTCAGCTGCCATATCAGACCAACTAAAGCGGCCGATGTTTATTGTGACCCACAATTTGTATCAAGCGCAGAAGGTGGCGGATGATCTAGCAAGTGTGATGTCGGATCGGTCGGTCCTTCTTTATCCTGTAAATGAACTCATTGCATCAGAGATTGCCGTTGCCAGCCCTGAGCTAAGAGCACAGCGACTCGATGTCCTGAATCGACTAGCAAATGGAGAAAACCCCATTGTCGTAACTCCGGCAGCGGCGGTGCGGAGAATGCTTCCGCCAGTCGAGATCTGGAAGGAGAGTCAAATCCATTTAAAGCTCGGTGAAGAAATTGATTTGGAGGCGTTTTCAAAGCAACTCGTGCAAATCGGTTATGACCGGACGTCTATGGTCGCTGCGCCCGGAGATTTTAGTGTGCGTGGAGGAATCATCGACATTTATGCGTTAACGGGAGATCATCCTATCCGTATTGAATTGTTTGATACAGAAGTGGATTCGATTCGGACCTTCCACTCTGATACACAGCGGTCACTAGAAACGCTTCAAGAGATCAAGATTGGCCCAGCAAAAGAGCTGATTGTGAGAGGCCCTGAACGAGTAAGAGCGATTGAACAGCTTGATGACGGTCTTGCAAAAAGTTTAAAGAAGTTCAACTCAGACAAACAAAAAGAGCTGCTGCATCAGAATATTTCTGGTGATCGAGAGAAGCTGCTAGAAGGTATCGTGACACAGGAGATGACGAAGTACCTCTCCTATTTCTATGAAAAGCCTGCTAGTTTGCTAGATTATACATCGCAAGATACGATTATCATCCTAGATGAAATTAGCAGAATTCAGGAGATGGAAGAACAGCTTGAACAGGAAGAAGCAGATTGGACCATTAGTTTGCTTGAAGAAGGGAATATTCTTCATGATTTATCTCTTTCCTTCCCGTTCCAAGAGCTGATGAATCAGCAATCGAGGTCAATTCTCTACTACTCGTTGTTCTTAAGACATGTCCAGCAGACCAATCCGCAAAATATTGTCAATGTATCTAGTAAGCAAATGCAGAATTTCCACGGGCAAATGAATGTGCTTGCGAGTGAAATTGAACGTTATAAAAAACAAAATTATACGGTTGTCTTTTTAGGTGCGAATGAAGAGCGTACAGAGAAGCTGTCGTCTGTTTTACATGATTATGACATTGAAGCTGCTCTTGCCAAACCGGACGCTGAGCTTGTAACCGGGCAAGTGTATATTTTACAAGGTGAGCTACAAACAGGCTTCGAACTGCCATTATCAAAAATTGCAGTGATCACAGAAGGTGAGCTTTTCAAAAAACGTGTGAAGAAGCAGGCACGTAAGCAAAAGCTGACCAACGCAGAGCGAATTAAGAGCTATTCAGAGCTTCAAGTGGGCGATTATGTAGTGCACATTAACCACGGGATTGGTAAGTATTTAGGCATTGAAACGCTTGAGATCGGCGGCATTCATAAAGATTATTTAAATATTCATTACCAAGGGAGCGACAAGCTTTATGTACCGGTTGAACAAATTGACCAGGTGCAGAAGTATGTAGGATCAGAAGGAAAAGAGCCAAAGCTGTACAAACTAGGCGGCAGCGACTGGAAACGCGTCAAGAAAAAAGTAGAATCATCTGTTCAGGACATTGCAGATGATCTCATTAAGCTGTACGCAGAACGTGAGGCAAGCAAAGGGTATGCCTTCTCACCTGACCATGAGATGCAGCGTCAGTTTGAATCTGCGTTCCCTTATCAGGAAACAGATGATCAAATTCGCTCTATTCAAGAAATCAAAAAAGACATGGAGCGGGAACGTCCGATGGATCGCCTGCTTTGTGGAGATGTGGGATATGGAAAAACAGAGGTGGCGATTCGTGCGGCCTTCAAAGCCATTGCTGACGGGAAGCAGGTTGCATTACTTGTTCCGACAACGATCTTAGCACAGCAGCATTTTGACACGATTATGGACCGATTTCAGGACCACCCTGTCAAAATCGCTCAGCTTAGCCGATTCCGTACGCGTAAAGAAACAACCGAAACGTTAGAAGGGATGAAGAACGGAACGATTGATATGGTCATTGGGACACACCGCCTTCTTTCAAAAGACATTGTATATAAGGATTTAGGACTGTTAATCATTGATGAGGAACAGCGTTTTGGTGTGACGCATAAAGAGAAAATTAAGCAAATGAAAGCCAATATTGATGTACTGACATTAACGGCAACGCCAATTCCGCGTACGCTTCATATGTCGATGCTTGGTGTACGAGATTTATCCATTATTGAAACACCACCTGAAAACCGTTTCCCTGTTCAAACCTATGTTGTCGAGTACAATGGCGCTTTAGTTAGAGAAGCGATAGAGCGAGAACTAGCGAGAGGCGGTCAAGTGTACTTCCTTTACAACCGTGTTGAGGATATTGAACGGAAAGCAGACGAAATCTCTATGCTTGTTCCAGACGCTAAAGTCAGCTGTGCACACGGGAAAATGAGTGAGAACGAGCTAGAATCTGTGATGATCAACTTCCTTGAAGGAGAATCAGATGTGTTGGTCAGTACAACCATTATTGAAACGGGCGTAGACATTCCAAATGTGAACACGCTCATTGTACACGATGCTGATAAAATGGGGCTCTCTCAGCTGTACCAGTTAAGAGGACGAGTTGGGCGCTCTAATCGTGTCGCCTACGCATATTTTACTTATCGAAAAGACAAAGTTCTTTCTGAAGTAGCAGAGAAAAGACTTCAGGCCATTAAAGAATTCACAGAGCTCGGATCAGGCTTTAAAATTGCGATGCGTGATTTAACGATTCGAGGAGCAGGGAACTTACTTGGGGCACAGCAGCATGGATTTATTGATTCCGTTGGGTTTGACCTTTATTCTCAAATGCTGAAAGAAGCGATTGAAGAAAGAAGAGGCGACACGACAGCTCAAGAAAAATTTGAGCCGGAGATCGACTTGCAAATTGATGCCTACATTCCAGACTCATATATTTCTGATGGCAAGCAAAAAATCGAGATGTATAAACAGTTTAGAGCCATTGGGTCCATTGAAGAACGGAAAGAGCTGCAGGATGAAATGATTGACCGATTCGGTGAATATCCACAAGAAGTGGCTGATTTGTTCACGATTGCGACGATGAAGGTGTACGCTGTGCAGGAACGTGTTGAGTTGATCAAATTGGAGAAAGGCATTGTCAGACTCACCCTTGATGAGAAACCAAGCAGCGAAATCGATGGTCAAAAATTATTTGAGTTAGGCAGTCGATATGGACGTGAGATTGGCCTAGGAATGGAAGGCAGTAAGCTGATTATATCTGTTCAAACGAAAGGCAAGAAGACCAAGGAATGGCTGGAGGTCGTTCTTAGCATGCTTCGAGGCCTTCAAAATGTGAAAAAAGAAACCATTCCATCTTCATAAAATTTTGTTTGTCTCTCGTGTATATTACGTTTGATGTGACGGATACTAAACTCAGGGTCAAGTGGTGAATGTTACATAAAGTGGACGCTTTTGTTCCATTCACCCAACATATCATCAAATGAAAGAGAGGAAGCAGTGAATGAAAGCAACTGGAATTGTACGCCGCATCGATGATCTAGGTAGAGTGGTTATTCCGAAGGAGATTCGCAGAACATTGCGCATCCGGGAAGGAGATCCGCTTGAGATTTTTGTCGACCGCGATGGAGAAGTGATTTTGAAGAAGTATTCACCGATTAGTGAGCTAGGAGACTTTGCGAAGGAATATGCTGATGCATTATTCGACAGTTTGGGTCATTCCATCCTGATCTGTGATCGCGATACGTATATTGCTGTATCCGGCAGTTCGAAAAAAGAGTACTTAAACAAATCCATTAGTGATTTAATTGAACGAACACTCGATCAGCGTAATTCTGTATTAGAGGAAAGCAAGAAAGAAATTCAACTAGTCGATGGTATTGATGATGACGTATCTGCTTATACCATAGCACCTATTGTTGCAAACGGAGATCCAATTGGCGCCGTCGTCTTATTTTCGAAAGAGCGTTCAATGGGAGAAGTGGAGCATAAAGCGGCGGAAACGGCAGCTGGCTTCTTAGCCCGTCAAATGGAACATTAGGTCTAATAATTCTATATGTTTTTGATAAAACGAAAGAATGCCGATAAAATCATCTGATTTTGTCGGCGTTTTTTATATGAGATGAAACGAAACATGCAATGTGTCGTCTACTCCTTAGAAAGAAACAGCTTTCTATTGACGTATGATATAATGAGTGCGTTTAAATGTAGCTCTATTTTTTGATTGAACATAAAGGAGTCATCCATGAAAAATGCTGTGAATCAGCCGCATTGGCTTTTCCAAGGTGCGGTGATATTGACCATCGCAGGCTTGTTATCAAAGGTACTAAGTGCCGTTTATCGTGTCCCTTTTCAAAACATCGTAGGAGACACTGGTTTTTATATTTATCAGCAGGTGTATCCCTTTCTCGGCATTGCGATCATGCTCGGAACAACAGGGTACCCTGTTATGGTGTCCAAGCTACTGAGTGAGCATGGTGAAGAGAATCGCCGGATCATTACAAGGGTATCCTTGGTGTATATCTCTTTGCTAAGCTTGGTCTTATTTCTCTGTCTATACATAGGAGCAGGTTGGATTTCGGACTTGATGGCTGACAGCGAATTAATCTTACTCATCCAGATGAGTGCATTTGTTTTTTTATTCCTGCCGCTCACAGTCATGCTAAGAGGTGTGTTTCAGAGTGACGGCATGATGCTTCCAACCGCTATATCCCAATTGGTTGAGCAGCTCATTAGAGTAGGTGTTTTGCTTGTCTTATCCTTCTATTTAATGAGGCACGGTTATTCTCTTTATGAAACAGGAGTGGGTGCCGTTTTCTCCTCTATCGCAGGAAGTGCGGTCTCACTTATACTGCTTCTTTTCCTTTGGCTGACATATCGAAAGCAGCCTGCTTCAGGCATGACGTTAAAACAGGCAACACTGCGAAAAAAAGATGTTTTGAAAAGTTTAGTTCTGTATACATTGACGATTTGTGTGAGTGGATTGTTTATTTTATGGATGCAAATGATCGATGCCTTTCACCTGTATGCTTTGCTCCGCAGCGAGGGGCTGAGTGAGACGGAAGCCAAAGCGGCAAAAGGTGTGTATGACCGAGGTCAGCCTTTCTTGCAGCTAGGAACGGTGTTTGCAATTAGTATCGGAACTTCTCTTGTTCCATTTTTGTCGTCAGCCTTGAGGGAAGGACAGCACGAAGTGATTCGTCAAAAGGTTCGTACATCGTTTAAGACAACGTCGGTGCTAGGGATTGGATCAGCGGTCGGGCTTATTTGTATTCTATCGTCAGTAAATATAATGTTATTTCGTAATGACTTAGGAACAGATGCGCTGCAAATATTTTGTATTTCCATCGCATTTACGTCAATTGCGATTACGCAAACAGCTTTGCTTCAAGGGCTGGGACATCCCGTGTACCCAGCTGTTGTGATCATTCTCAGTGTGCTAGTGAAATGGGGGTTGACGTTTGCGCTTGTCCCGCTATTTGGTATCCATGGGGCCGCATGGTCTACAGTATGTGGTTATCTCACAGCAGCCATGTGCAATGCGTTTTATTTGAAACGCAAAGGGTGGATCTCAATGAGAGAGCTGTTCCCAGTGGAAATTCTTTTATCAGCGGCTTTCATGGCCATCGTTTTAGTGGGGTATCAGGCATTATTTTCTTGGATCATACCTTTTGAAAAACGTCCGTTTTCCGTTTTAGAGAGCCTGACATCAGTTTTTATTGGTGGTTTCGCCTTTTTATATAGTATTCTTAAGCTAGAGGTATTTACGGACGAGGAATGGAGACTCATTCCATTAGGAGAAAAGATTTTATATTTTAAACAGATGAGAGGGAATAGAAATGGCTGGTAAGATTACAGTCGTTGGTCTTGGGGCCGGCGACATGGATCAGCTGACGCTCGGCGTATATAAGCAGCTGAAGCAGGCGAAAGAAGTATTTATGAGAACGAAGGATCACCCGCTCACTGCGGAATTAAAGCAGGAGATCCCGTCTATTACCTTTTTGGATGAGGTTTATGAAAAGCATGATCAGTTTGAATCAGTGTATCAGGAAATCACAGAAATTCTATTTGCTGAGGCTGCGGACAAAGATATTGTTTATGCAGTACCAGGACATCCATTTGTAGCAGAAAAAACAGTGCAACTTCTTGTCGCTCAGCAGAAGGAACACGGGATTGAGGTGTCTGTTGCCGGTGGACAAAGCTTTCTTGATGCGACCTTTAATTCCTTGCAGATTGACCCAATTGAAGGACTACAATTCGTTGATGCAGGGGATATGCGGGCAGATGATCTTAATTTAAGCCAGCATGTATTGATTTGTCAGGTGTATGATCAGATGACCGCTTCAAATATCAAGCTCACGCTGATGGAAAAGCTACCAGACGACTATGAAGTTTATATTGTGACTGCGGCAGGGAGTAGTCAGGAACAGATGACAGCTGTTCCTTTATTTCAACTTGATCGAGATATGTCGATAAATAACTTAACGAGTGTTTATGTGCCTCCAATTCAAGATAAAAAGCTGCTCTATCAACAATTTGATACTTTCCGAGAAGTCATTCGTACATTAAGGGGACCAGGAGGCTGTCCGTGGGATCAAAAACAGACCAATGAGTCGCTCAAACCTTACTTAATTGAAGAATGCTATGAGCTACTTGAAGCCATAGACGAAGACGATCCAGATCATATGGTGGAAGAGCTTGGAGATGTGTTGCTGCAGGTTTTACTCCATGCTCAAATTGGTGAAGATGATGGCTATTTCTCAATTGATGATGTCATCCAGCATGTGACAGAAAAAATGATTCGACGACATCCGCATGTGTTTGGTGATACAAATGTCACTGAAGCATCGGATGTGGTGGCCAATTGGGAAAAAATTAAGCAGCAGGAGAAGCCAGAACGGGCAGCATCTATTTTGCAGTCCATTCCAGCAACACTCCCAGCTCTAACAAAGGCTTATAAGCTCCAAAAGAAAGCAGCTAAGGTCGGCTTTGATTGGACGGAAGTAGAAGATATTTGGAACAAATACGAAGAAGAAAAGCAGGAATTCCTCGTTGAAGTGGAAGAGATGACGGACGAAGGTGCAACAAAGCAAATGAAAGATGAATTTGGGAATATTTTGTTTGTTCTCGTCAACATAGGCAGGTTCTATCAGCTAGAGCCTGAAACAGCCCTCTCTTCCGCAAACACAAAATTTATGCGGCGCTTTCAGCATATAGAACAAAAAGCAAAGGGTATGGGACGTTCACTAGAGGACATGACACTAGAGGAAATGGATGATCTGTGGAACGATGCCAAACGCATAGAAAGAGGTGAACACACATGAGACTAGATAAATTTTTAAAAGTTTCTCGTTTAATTAAAAGAAGAACATTGGCGAAAGAAGTAGCCGATCAAGGAAGAATTTCAATTAATGGAACACAGGCAAAAGCCAGCTCTGACGTGGAAGAAGGAGACGAGCTTCAAATTCGCTTTGGTCAAAAACTTGTGACCATTCAAGTCAACGAGTTAAAGGACACCACGAAAAAAGAAGAAGCTGCTGGCATGTATACCGTGCTGAAAGAAGAAAAAACAGCAGAATAGGGCTTGTTCTAAAAGACCCTCCTATCACATACAATGCAGTAACATTGCAAGTATGAGATATGGGGGATGTATAAATGAATCAATATTATAATCAACCTCAAGGCACGAAGCTGTCATCAGAAGCAGAGCACAATGTCACAATGCGAAACAGAAAGCATTTAGATATTACCGGCGTCAAGCAGGTAGAAAGCTTTGATAGTGAAGAATTTCTGCTTGAGACGGTAATGGGGATTCTAGCCATCCGCGGAGAAAATCTACAAATGAAAAATTTAGACGTAGAAAAAGGCGTTGTGTCCATCAAAGGTCGTGTCTTTGACTTAATTTATGTAGATGAGCAGCATGGGGAGAAGGCTAAAGGATTTTTTAGCAAGCTGTTTAAATGACACTGACAGTCCAGTTTTATACGATGCTTTCGATGGCGGCGATGGGCATCTGGCTGGGCGCATCGCTTGATACGTACAAGCTGTTTGTGAACCGGGAAAAAACATCAAAATGGTTCCTAGTCATTCACGATCTCCTTTTTTGGATGGTGCAAGGTCTCTTATTCTTTTATGTGCTGCTGCTAACAAACGAGGGAGAATTCAGGCTTTATATTTTTCTAGCTGTTGCTTTAGGTTTCTCAATGTATCAGGCATTGATGAAACAGCTATATATCAAAATTCTGAAGTTCATCATCACGTGTATATACAAGGCCGTTCTAGTCCTTAAAAGACTGGTCATGTCCATTGTCTTTCAGCCGATCCGCTGGCTTGTCACATTGATCATAAGTGCAATTCTGTTCTTGCTCCACTCGTTCTTACGTATTGTTCGTTTTACGTTTCGACTCGTGTGGAAGGTGCTATCGATTGTTTGTTATCCGCTCATCTGGTTACTCAATGTGACCATTATTCATCGGATTCCCGAAAAATGGCGAACATCAGTTAGATTGTTTTTCTCAAAAGGAGCAGGAATTTTACAAGGGACCAAGAAATTATCCCGTACAATCAAAACGAAATGGAAACAATTCTGGACAAAGTAAGAGAGGAGGCCTTCATCCTTGAACGAGAGAAAAAGAAATATCGCACAAATTCAAAACGATTACCAAAAACAAATGGAACAGCAAGCACAGCGCTTAAAACGCAAACGCCGTGGACTCCTTAGAAGGCTTACCGTGTTTGGTGTGATCGTGCTCATGTTTGCTGTCTTGGTGACTAGTGCCCTCTGGTCTCAATCGTCCGCATTAAAGGAAAAAGAAGAGAAAAAGGTTGTGCTCGAAAAAGAATTGAAGCAATTACAAACAAAGCAGGAAGATATTTCTGATGAAATCAAGAAGCTGAAAAGCAAGGAATACGTACTCGAACTAGCACGACGGGACTATTATTTGTCCAAAAAAGGCGAAAAAATCTTTGATGTGGACAATAAGAGCGATTAGCCTTGTTGACACTTAAAATTCAGTTTATGTATAATTGAACAAATGAGATTTTTTTATAAGTCTAAGGAGGAGCACTTTTTTTATGTCGATTGAAGTTGGCAGCAAGTTACAAGGGAAAGTTACGGGCATTACAAATTTTGGAGCTTTTGTGGAGTTGCCAGGCGGTTCAACTGGTCTCGTTCATATCAGTGAAGTAGCCGATAACTATGTAAAAGATATTAATGAACATTTAAAAGTCGGTGAACAAGTTGAAGTGAAAGTGATTAACGTTGAAAAAGACGGTAAAATCGGCTTGTCCATTAAAAAAGCAAAAGATCGTCCTCAACAACAATCAAGACCAAGCAGAAATGATTTCCGTCCTAAGGAATCGTTTGAGCAAAAAATGAACAAATTCTTAAAAGATAGCGAAGATCGCTTAACATCTTTAAAACGTAACACGGAATCAAAACGTGGGGGGCGCGGAGCAAGAAGAGGTTAACTTGTTGCTGCTTTCTATATATCTATCACAACAAAGCATCTGCTTTTCAGCGGGTGTTTTTAGATTGTTGACAAAGGGCTAAAATGATCTTTATTTTAAGCCCTTTGTCTTCTTTTCAGCGTGATTGAAAACCTTTGAAGTCTAGGAAGGACGAGTACTGGAGCGGAGCAAATTTTAGATTCGTGAGCACCAGCACGCAGGGCTGACAACGAATGCGAGGGTTTGTCTACACGCTGAAAGCATCTGTTTTTTTCCTGTACTGACACGATGTTTTTTTGAGATTTCATCATTTAATTTAAAACTTTCTATTGACGGACAAGCGAATCCTTTGTATTATAGTTCTTGTGCTTCTTAGCGCATTTTCAAATATGGCGGTGTAGCTCAGCTGGCTAGAGCGTACGGTTCATACCCGTGAGGTCGGGGGTTCGATCCCCTCCGCCGCTATCCTTTTAAGTAGAACGAAAAACAAGGCCCGTTGGTCAAGCGGTTAAGACACCGCCCTTTCACGGCGGTAACACGGGTTCGAATCCCGTACGGGTCATTTCCAAAACAGCTTTCATAAAGAAAGCTGTTTTTTTGTGCTTTTCGTAAAATCCTGATGAAAGAAATCGACTTACATGAAAGTATGCCTCTTCCACGAATAAAGCGTCGAACGTTTTTTGGAAACGACAACTTCTTTTGACAAAATTTCCTTTTTACCTTCGCTATAATGACAAGCAATGAATATCAGGTGGGGGATGAGAAGATGGAAAAACTAGAAAGAAGAACGGATTTAACAGGAGCGGGGTTTGAAAGAATCAGTGCAGGTTTGAAAAAGATAAAAAACCTGTTTCTTCATCATACGCATTCTCTTTTTTTCTATAGAGGGTTTATTTATGTTGTTCTCGGTTTTTTATTAGGACGAGCCTTTATTTTATCTGAAATTATGCCGTTTGCTTTGCCTTTCTTTGGTTCCATGCTACTCATTAAAAAGGATAAAGTGATGCTGGCTTGTCTTGCTTTACTCGCTGGGGCAATGACCATATCACCTCAAAATGCATTATTTGTGTTTGCTTCATTGATCGTATTTCTTAGCATGTCAAAAGTCATTTCTTTCATCATCAAAGATCCAGTGAAAACCTTGCCGGTTGTGATTGTTCTTTCCATGCTGATCACACGAGGGTCATTTGTTTATTTTGAGCAAGGTGCTGTTCAAAGCTACGATTACGTCATGGCGGGCGTTGAAGCAGGACTTGCGTTCATATTGACATTGATTTTTCTGCAAAGTTTACCGATTTTTACAGTCAGGAAAATCAAACACTCCTTAAAGGTTGAAGAAATCATTTGTTTTATGATTTTAATTGCGTCCGTTTTAACAGGCTTAGCGGGTATCACCTTTCAAGGGATGCAAGCAGAGCATATTTTGTCGCGTTACGTAGTGCTTACCTTTGCCTTTATTGGAGGCGCCAGTATTGGTTGTACGGTTGGTGTCGTGACAGGATTAATTCTCGGACTTGCTAACATAGGGAATCTTTATCAGATGAGTCTTCTTGCCTTTTCAGGCTTATTAGGCGGATTGCTAAAAGAGGGGAAGAAAGCAGGAGCAGCCATCGGATTAATTGTAGGTTCCTTACTTATTTCACTGTACGGTGAAGGATCAGCAGGTCTCATGACTACGCTATATGAATCACTCATTGCCGTTGCACTGTTTTTGCTCACGCCTCAATCAGTTACCTCTAAGGTGGCAAAATATATCCCTGGAACGGTAGAGCATGTACAGGAGCAACAGCAATATGCTCGGAAAGTACGAGATGTGACAGCAAAAAAAGTAGACCAATTCTCTAATGTATTTCATGCGCTGTCTGAGAGTTTTGCGACATTTTACGAATCCATTCCTGAAGAGAAGAAGCAGGAAGAAGATGTAGATATTTTTTTAAGTACAATCACAGAACGATCCTGTCAAACGTGCTATAAGAAAAATAAATGCTGGGTGCAGAACTTTGATACAACCTATGAACTGATGAAGCAAGTTATGCATGAATCTGATAAAAAAACGTATGAGAATAACCGGAAATTGAAAAAGAAATTTAGCCAGCATTGCTCAAAATCAAAACATGTCGAGGAATTGATTGAAGAGGAGATTGCTTATTACAAAGCAAATCAGACCCTTAAGAAAAAGGTCCAAGACAGCAGGCGTCTTGTGGCGGAACAGCTGATGGGCGTCTCGCAAGTGATGGAGGATTTTTCCCGGGAAATAAAACGGGAACGAGAACAGCATTTTATTCAGGAAGAACAGATGATAGAAGCGCTTCAGCACTTCGGGATTGAAATTCAGCAAGTAGAAATCTATAGCTTGGAGCAGGGGAATGTCGATATTGAAATGAGAATCCCATATTGCCAAGGTCATGGGGAATGTGAAAAAATTATTGCTCCAATGCTCTCAGATATTTTAGAAGAACAGATTTTAGTAAAAGCAGAGCAGTGCGCAGAGCATCCAACAGGCTATTGTCATGTTGTTTTTGGCTCGGCAAAATCGTATCGAGTGGCTACAGGCGTAGCGCATGCAGCGAAAGGCGGAGGGTTAGTATCTGGAGATAGCTACAGCATGATGGAGCTAGGTGCAGGTAAATATGCCGCAGCTATTAGTGATGGGATGGGAAATGGCGCAAGGGCTCATTTTGAAAGCAATGAAACGATCAAACTGTTAGAAAAAATATTGGCGTCTGGTATTGATGAAAAAGTGGCGATCAAGACCATTAATAGTATTTTATCTTTAAGGACGACGGATGAAATCTACTCAACATTAGATTTATCAATTATTGATTTACAGCATGCGAGCTGTAAGTTTCTAAAGATCGGTTCAACCCCTAGCTTTATTAAACGGGGTGATCAGGTGATGAAGATACAAGCCAGCAACTTGCCGATTGGGATTATTGATGAGTTTGAAGTGGAGGTCGTGAGTGAACAGATGAAGGCAGGAGATCTGCTCATTATGATGAGCGACGGCATTTTTGAAGGACCAAAGCATATTGAAAATCATGATTTGTGGGTCAAACGAAAAATGAAAAGCTTTAAAACAGAAGATCCGCAAGAGATTGCTGATTTATTAATGGAAGAGGTCATTCGAACAAGAGCAGGTCAAATTGATGACGATATGACGGTTGTAGTCATTAGGCTCGACCACAACACACCAAAATGGGCATCCATTCCCACAGGTACATTCTATCTTGAGAAACAAGAGATTTCTTAAAATATCGTATAATATGAATTTCTTCTGGCGATGATGGGAATACAAGCATTCAGTTACAATCCCAGGAGGAATGAAGATGCGAAAAGGTCACGTAAACCAAATCTTATTGATTACAGATGGCTGCTCAAATCATGGGGAAGACCCACTTGCGATTGCCGCATTGGCAAAGGAACAAGGGATCACAGTCAATGTCATTGGCATTATGGAAGAAAACAGACACGATCATGAAGCGATGAAAGAAGTAGAGGGGATTGCTCTCGCTGGCGGAGGCATCCATCAGGTTGTCTACGTCCAGCAATTATCTCAAACGGTACAAATGGTCACAAAAAAGGCGATGACACAAACATTACAGGGTGTTGTGAATAAAGAATTACAGCAAATTCTCGGTAAAGATGCTGAAATTGAAGAACTTCCGCCAGATAAGCGTGGAGAAGTAATGGAGGTTGTTGATGAGTTAGGGGAGACTGTTCATCTTCAAGTGCTAGTGCTTGTTGATACAAGTGCAAGTATGAAGCCAAAATTGCCGACCGTCAAAGAAGCACTCATCGATCTCTCTATTAGTTTAAATTCAAGAATTGGTGAAAATCGGTTTGGGATGTGTGTATTTCCCGGGAAAAACTCAGATGCAGAAATTGTGTTGAACTGGACGCCTCGGTTCGATTCGTTATCATCTATTTTTCCAAAGCTGACAACCGGGGGAATTACTCCGACTGGACCAGCACTCCGAGAAGCACTTCAGCATTTCAAATCAGTTCGATCACGTAAAGGGCTACTTGAAGCAAAGGAAGAGCATAATGATGAATTCGGCTTCTAACATCCCATTAGGCACGATGATTAAAGGGAAATGGCATCACCATCATTACCGCATTGTAAAAGAGCTGGGAAAAGGGGCGAACGGTGTTGTCTATCTGGCCGAATCGCCAAATGGGCAAGTGGCCCTTAAAGTGAGTGATGACAGTATGCTCATTGCATCTGAAGTCAATGTATTAAAATCCTTTTCAAAGGCTCCTGTGAAAACCATGGGGCCTTCTTTTTATGATATGGATGATGCCATTTATGCTGGTATGTTACAAAAGCGCTCGTTTTATGTGATGGAGTATGTGAGAGGCCCGTTACTGCTAGAGTTTGTTAAACAAAAAGGTGATGAGTGGATCGTTGTCTTAATGATTCAGCTTTTGTCTAACCTGGCTCATTTACACAAGGAAGGCTGGATATTTGGTGACTTGAAGCCGGATAATCTCATCGTTTCAGGTCCTCCAGCCACTATTCGATGTATTGATGTTGGAGGAACGACAAAGGCAGGAAGGGCAATCAAGGAGTATACTGAGTTCTTTGATCGAGGCTACTGGGGATTTGGTACAAGAAAGGCAGAACCGTCTTATGATCTATTTGCCTTAAGTATGGTGATGGTGAACTGTGCCTATAAAAAAGAATTTAAAAAAGGGGCAGAACCAGAAAAGCAGCTTTATCGAGCCATTGAAGGACATCCTTTATTAAAGAGATATGAGAGGGTGTTAAAGGCTGCTTTTCAAGGTAAGTATCGATCAGCAGCAGATATGAAAAGTGCCATACTGAAAGAAGGACAACTGCTTATCTCAAGAAAGACGCGTCAAAAAAAGCAGGCACACAAAAACAGGCAAAAGCCTGCTGTTAGTCAAAATCAACAGGTGGTTTCACGATCACAAGTTGCTGGAGCGAAAAGAAAGTCAGTACGTAAAAAATCAGGAGGGCTTTTTGAATCGATTCTCATCGTGTGCAGCGTACTCGCTCTTTACTGTGCGTATGTGGTTTTATTCCTATTGTAGAGCTGTAAAAAAGCAGGCTTCTTCTTTGCTTGGAGCTACTGAAAGTGATAGGATATGTATATCTTTAAATTACCTGCTCTTTGTGAGGAGGCAGTTGTGAATAGAATTGACTCTTTTTTGAAAAAACATGATGTTTTCCTTGAAAATACGACCGTCATTGTCGGGGTTTCCGGTGGACCAGATTCCATGCTCTTACTGCATGAACTAAACAAACGTCGAAAAGGTTCCTTCCAGCTGATTGCAGCCCATATTGATCACATGTTCAGGGGGGAAGAATCCTTTACTGATTTGGCATTTGTTGAGGCTTACTGCAAGGAGCAAGAGATCCCTTTTGAATCGGCCCGTATACAGGTGACCCAATATGCAAAAGAAAACCGCTTAAACAAACAGGCAGCTGCAAGAGACTGCCGATATGCGTTCTTTCTTCAATTGATGGAGCGGTACAACGCTCAATTTATAGCGCTTGCACATCATGGGGACGACCAAGTAGAAACAATGATGATGAGGCTGACCAGAGGGACTGTTGGAATAGGACTTGCAGGTATTCAAGCAAAGCGCTCCTTTCAAGAAGGGTGGCTGATTCGTCCGCTGATTGGTTATTCTAAGGACGACGTGCTAAAAGCTTGTAAAAAAGAACATGTTCCCTATGTCATTGATCAAAGCAATCACACAGATGACTACTTGAGAAACCGGATAAGAAGACACATTCTTCCCGTGTTAAAAGAAGAGGCGCCACATGTGCACGAAAGCTTTCAGTTTGTAAGCGACATGCTGACTGAGGATGAGCAATACTTGCAGGCATTAACAAAGGAACAAATGAACCAAGTCATTACTAGTCAAACAACTAAACAGGTCGAGATCAAAACGAAGACTTTGCTTGACCTGCCTTTGCCTTTACAAAGAAGAGGCATTCAACTAATATTAAACTATCTTTATGAAAAAACTCAATCAGCGTTTTCAAACCAGCATATTCTAGGGACTTTGGACTGGTTATCTCATACGGATCAACCGTCTGGATCATTAGATTTGCCAAAAGGTTTACAAGCTGTCAAGTCTTATGATCATTGTAAGTTTACCTTTGAACGATCGCTTGTCATAGATCAGTCTTATGCTCATCACTTAAAGGTTGAGTTAGGAGAGGAGCTTTTTCTTCCGAATGGACGATCTATTGTGGTATCAAATTATATTCCGAAGGATGCACGGAACGGAAACCATTTTTTCTTGCTTCAAAAAGATCATGTTCGCCTCCCTTTGATGATTCGCTCACGAAAAAATGGTGACCGAATCAAACTTAAAGGGATGAATGGGTCAAAAAAGGTGAAGGATATATTTATTGATAAAAAAGTGCCTCTTGCAGAAAGAGACAGTTGGCCGATCGTCACTGACTCGGATCATCAAATCATCTGGATCCCAGGTTTGAAAAAATCCGTTTTTGAAGAAAATGATATGACAAACAGCGATCTCATTGTATTACAATATAGACAGCACGAAAATTTGTAGGGGGCAAGCAAAAGCATGAAACAAGATATTGAAAAGATTTTGATCTCAGAAGAAGAGATCCAGCAAAAAGTGAAGGAACTGGGAGCAACATTAACCAGCGATTATGATGGTAAATTTCCCCTGGCTATTGGTGTGTTGAAAGGGGCTCTTCCATTCATGGCAGACCTGATTAAACACATTGATACATATTTAGAGCTTGATTTTATGGATGTATCTAGCTACGGAAAGTCTACCGAATCTTCTGGAGAAGTGAAGATCATTAAGGATTTAGATACTTCTGTTGAAGGAAGAGATATTCTAATTATGGAAGATATCATCGACAGTGGGTTAACTTTGAGCTATCTGGTAGAGCTTTTCCGATACCGTAAAGCAAACTCCATTAAAATTGTGACATTGCTTGATAAACCAAGCGGTCGTAAAGCAGACATCAAAGCAGACTATGTTGGGTTTGAAGTGCCAGATGCATTTGTAGTCGGCTATGGATTGGATTTCGCTGAACGTTACCGAAACCTCCCGTATATTGGAGTGTTAAAACCTTCTGTTTACGAAGGCTAATCAGCATACGTCTACATGAGGTTATTGGTTGTGTTGGAATGATTTTCTATGATACTATTGAACATAGTTGTGCTTACTGTGGGAGGAGGTAAGGAATGAATCGGGTTTTTCGTAATACGATTTTTTATATACTTATTTTATTACTTGTGATAGGGGTTGTTAGTTGGTTAGGATCCCCTAATCAAAAGCCTGAGAACATGTCTTACAGCAAATTTTCGCAAAATCTAAGTGCGGGAAAAGTGGAGAGCATCTCCATTCAGCCTGTGAGAGGGGTTTATGAAATTCGTGGTCAATTATATGGCGCGAAGAAAGATGAATACTTCATTACCCATGTTCCAGATGGTCAAGGTGTTGACCAAATTTACAGTGCACTGAAGAATACAGATGTAAAAGTAGAACCAGCACCTGAAACAAATGGATGGTTGCAAGTTCTGACAACCATCATTCCGTTTATCATCATCTTTATTTTATTCTTCTTCTTATTGAACCAAGCTCAGGGCGGTGGAAGCCGAGTCATGAACTTTGGTAAAAGTAAGGCTAAGCTTTACACAGAAGAGAAGAAGCGTGTGAAATTCAAAGATGTTGCCGGTGCGGATGAAGAAAAGCAAGAGCTTGTAGAAGTTGTTGAATTCCTGAAGGATCCGCGTAAATTTGCGGAGCTTGGCGCAAGAATACCTAAAGGGGTTTTACTAGTAGGACCCCCAGGTACAGGTAAAACATTGCTTGCGAGAGCATCTGCAGGTGAAGCAGGCGTTCCTTTCTTCAGCATCAGTGGTTCTGACTTTGTCGAGATGTTCGTCGGTGTCGGTGCATCACGTGTACGTGATTTGTTCGAAAATGCGAAAAAGAATGCACCTTGCTTAATCTTTATTGATGAGATTGATGCGGTGGGTCGTCAGCGTGGAGCAGGTCTTGGCGGCGGTCATGATGAACGTGAACAAACGCTTAACCAGCTTCTTGTTGAAATGGATGGTTTTAGTGCCAACGAAGGTATTATTATCATTGCTGCAACCAACCGTGCAGATATCCTAGATCCTGCATTGCTGCGTCCGGGACGTTTTGATCGTCAAATTACGGTTGACCGCCCAGATGTCATTGGCCGTGAAGAAGTACTGAAGGTTCATGCGAAAAACAAACCGCTTGATGATACAGTAAACTTGAAAGCCATTGCTAGCAGAACACCTGGGTTCTCTGGAGCTGATCTTGAGAACTTACTAAACGAAGCAGCACTTGTGGCTGCCCGTCAAAACAAAAAGAAAATCGATATGCGTGATATTGACGAAGCGACTGACCGTGTCATCGCTGGGCCGGCGAAGAAAAGCCGTGTCATTTCGAAGAAAGAACGTAATATCGTGGCGTACCATGAAGCAGGTCATACCGTCATTGGACTTGTCCTTGACGAAGCGGACATGGTGCATAAAGTAACGATTGTTCCTCGTGGTCAGGCGGGCGGATATGCGGTCATGCTTCCAAGAGAAGACCGTTATTTCCAAACGAAGCCAGAGCTTCTTGATAAAATTGTCGGCTTGCTCGGCGGTCGTGTTGCGGAGGAAATTACGTTTGGTGAAGTCAGTACAGGCGCTCACAACGACTTCCAGCGTGCAACAGGCATTGCAAGAAGAATGGTCACAGAGTTCGGTATGTCTGATAAACTTGGTCCGCTTCAATTCGGTCAATCACAAGGAGGTCAAGTATTCCTTGGCCGTGATTTCAACAACGAGCAGAATTATAGTGAAGCGATCGCTTACGAAATTGACCAAGAAGTTCAGCGTTTCATCAAGGAGAGCTACGAACGTGCGAAACAAATTCTCACTGAGAATAAAGATAAGCTAGAAATCATCGCACAAGCCCTTCTAGAAGTTGAAACATTAGATGCTGAGCAAATCAAATCTCTTTACGAAACTGGAAAGCTTCCAGAGCGTATATACGCAGATGACGAAGAGAAAAACGATGATGTGAAAGTGAACATCAAGAAAAAAGAAGAAGATGAGGAGATCTAATCTCCTTCTGTGAAAGCTGCCGGGATGACCGGCAGCTTTTTTTATTTCGATTCCTGAATGGATCGGTTTCGAATTGTTTACAAATGGAACTCAATTCGTGTATGGTATGATAGAAAGTCGAAAAATGCTCTTTTTGAGAAACTATTCAAAGTGGTGATGAAGTTGTTACTCGTGATAGATGTAGGAAACACAAATACCGTTTTAGGTGTTTATCATAATGGCGATCTAAACTACCATTGGCGAATTGAAACAAGCCGTCATAAAACAGAAGATGAATTTGGTATGTCAATCCGGTCTTTATTTGACTATGTAGGGCTGATGTTTGACCAAATAGAAGGTATTATTATCTCTTCTGTTGTCCCGCCGATGATGTTTGCACTCGAAAGAATGTGCGAGAAGTACTTCCACATTACACCCCAAATTGTAGGACCTGGAATGAAGACAGGACTAAACATTATGTGCGACAATCCAAAGGAAGTTGGCGCCGATCGAATTGTCAATGCGGTGGCTGCTATTCACCTATATGGATCACCTCTCATTGTGGTAGACTTTGGAACAGCGACAACCTACTGTTATATTAATGAACAAAAACAATACATGGGTGGAGCGATTGCACCGGGTATTACCATCTCAACTGAGGCTTTATATTCAAGAGCCGCTAAGCTGCCGAGAATTGAAATCGTCCGCCCAGATCACATCGTTGGAAAAAACACCATTAGTGCGATGCAATCGGGTATACTTTATGGATATGTTGGCCAAGTCGAGGGAATAGTGAAACGGATGAAGCAGCAAGCCGAGCAAACACCGAAAGTCATTGCAACAGGCGGTTTGTCTACATTAATTGGAAACGAATCAAACTCTATTGATATTGTCGATCCGTTCTTAACATTAAAAGGACTTCAATTAATTTATGAACGTAATCATGTCGGTGTACCATAGGAGGTTTAATTGAAATGGATTACTTAGTTAAAGCGTTAGCATATGACGGTAAAGTCCGTGCATATGCTGCAAACACAACGGATACAATCAACGAAGCACAAAGTAGACACCATACGTGGCCAACTGCGTCAGCAGCTATTGGCAGAACCATGACGGCCACAGTGATGATGGGGGCTATGCTGAAAGGCGAAAATAAGTTAACTGTCAAAATTGAAGGTGGTGGACCAATCGGAGCCATCATTGCTGATGGAAACGCAAAAGGTCATGTGCGCGGATATGTCTCAAACCCACAAGTTCACTTTGACTTAAATGAACATGGTAAGCTAGATGTAAGACGTGCAGTTGGAACAACAGGAACCTTAAGTGTTGTAAAAGATATAGGGCTGAAAGACCACTTTACAGGACAAACAGAAATCGTTTCAGGTGAAATTGGGGATGACTTCACTTATTATCTCGTCTCTTCTGAGCAAGTGCCTTCCTCTGTAGGTGTAGGCGTTCTTGTGAATTCAGACAACTCTATCCTCGCAGCAGGCGGTTTCATCATTCAATTGCTGCCAGGAACAGAAGATGCTGTGATTGAAAGACTAGAAAAGCGGCTATCAACCATTGAACCCATCTCCAAACTTATTGAAAAAGGGATGACACCTGAAGAAATTTTAGAAGAAGTGCTCGGAGAAAAACCTCAAATTTTAGAAACTGTACCTGTCGAATTCTCTTGTAACTGCTCAAAAAAACGTTTTGCTAATGGCATTATCAGCCTAGGAAAAGCCGAAATTGACGATATGATTGAACAAGACAGACAAGCAGAAGCTCAATGCCATTTTTGTAACGAAACCTATGTATTTACAAAAGAAGAGCTAGAAGAGCTACGTGAAGAAATAACCCGCTAAGCTCTAAGCAGCGGGTTTTCTTTTTATAATGGAAAGGAGACGAAAGATGAGACTTAAAGCAAGAGTGATATGGACATTTATCCTTGTGTTGCTCATGATCAATGCCGTTGTCATTGCATATGTACTGACAAAGTCACAAATGTCACAGGCTTCTTTAAACGGGAAGAGCGGTGAAGAAATTGCGTCCATTGGAAAAAAGAGAATTGTGCGTGAAGAATGGTTAAAGAAAATGGAAGACCGCTACGGAAAGGCAACACTTGAACAAATGATCAATCAACAGGTGGTCAATCAGCTTGCAAAAGAGAACAAGCTAGAGGTGTCTTCAAAAGAGATCAATCGAGAATTGCTGATGCTTAAAGCGGTTTCTAATAATTTCTACGAAGATGGACATACAAGTGAAAAGGAATGGAAAGAGCAGATTCGTTATCAAATTTTATTAGAACAGCTCTTAACGAGAGATGCCGTTGTTTCGGAAAAAGAAGCGAAATCCTTCTATGAAAAAAACAAGGACTTATATCAATATGATGACTCATATCGTATTCGCCATACTGTCGTGAAGACAAAGGGCGAGGCAGAAAGTGTATTGAAAGATTTAAAAGGCGGATCCAGCTTTGAAGCTGTGGCGGCTGAACGTTCCATTGACCGATATACATCTCCCTATGGCGGAGATCTTGGGTTTGTGACAGAAGAGCAAGAGAGCATTCCAGCCCTATACATACAAGAAGCCCAAAAGCTGCAACCAGATAAATGGACAAAAGAGCCGATTGAGACCAAAAACGGGTATGCCATCATACAATTAAAAGAAACATTAAAAGGCCGCTCTTTCTCTTATGAAGAAGTCAAAGATCAGATCAAAAGGCAGATCGCTATGGAAGATCTAGGTGAAAAGGCGAATGTCAAAACCCTGTGGAAAGAAGCAAAAGTCACATGGTTTTACGATGGCGAGCAGGACTAAAAGCATTGACAAAATTTTTTGAAATTGATAATTTAATATTAATACAATAAAATTACTCGGAGATAGAGGTGTTAGTGATGGCTCGTATTGCAAATTCAGTTTTTGAATTAATAGGAAATACACCAGTCGTTAAATTAAACCGTTTAGTGGAAGAAGACAGTGCGGATGTCTACTTGAAACTTGAATATATGAACCCAGGCAGCAGTGTAAAAGATCGTATTGCGTTAGCGATGATCGAAGACGCTGAAGCGAAAGGTAAGCTAAAAGCTGGCGACACGCTCATCGAACCAACAAGCGGAAACACAGGGATTGGTCTTGCGATGGTAGCAGCAGCAAAAGGAATCAACGCCATTTTGGTTATGCCGGATACAATGAGTCAGGAGCGCCGTAACCTTTTACGTGCATACGGTGCAGAGCTTGTATTAACGCCGGGTGCAGAAGGAATGAAAGGTGCTATTAAAAAAGCAGAAGAACTGGCAGAAGAACATGGTTATTTCATGCCGCAGCAGTTTAGCAACGAAGCCAATGCTGAAATTCACCGCCGTACAACTGGGAAAGAAATTCTTGAACAGTTTGATGGTGATTTGAATGCATTTATTGCAGGTGTTGGTACGGGCGGTACAATTACAGGTGTTGGTGAAGTCCTAAAAGAAGCCATCCCGTCGATTCAGCTCTATGCGGTAGAACCAACAGATTCCCCTGTACTATCAAGAGGAAAGCCAGGTCCGCATAAAATCCAAGGAATTGGAGCTGGTTTCATCCCTTCCATCTTGAACACGGAAGTATATGACGGCATTATCCAAGTGAAAAACGAAGATGCCTTTGAGCTTGCAAGAAAGGCAGCGAAAGAGGAAGGAATCCTTGGCGGTATTTCCTCAGGAGCAGCTATTTACGCAGCGCTTCAAACAGCGAAAAAGCTTGGTAAAGGGAAGAGAGTTCTGGCGATCATCCCAAGTAATGGGGAGCGTTACCTCAGTACACCTCTTTATCAATTTGATTAAACGATAAACCCCAGCATTTGCTGGGGTTTTTTTAGATTTTTGAAGATGGAAAGAAAAACTATTTTCTAAATAAATTGGATTGCATTACAATAAGATTAATGAAAATGAAAAAGGATGATAACATGACACAACGCAGGCCGATGGGCATCAAAATTCCTTTTACGAAAGATGCATTCTTGAAACGATACGAGCAATTATCTGTGCGTGAAACACACCATGTTCTTCTTGAAAGTGCACGCGGCGGAGAATACAGCATTGCTGGAATTCACCCGATTGCTAAAGCCAAAGGAAAAGATGGGATGACCACCATCCATTATCATGATGAGGTGCTGTTCAAAGAAGGCGATCCATTCAGAGCATTTGCTGACTGGTTTCAAACTCTTCAAACCGAAACGAACGAGGATTACCCGGACTTTCAAGGCGGAGCGATTGGTTTTTTAAGCTATGATTATGCAAGATATATAGAGTATTTTAAAATGCTGTCAATCGACGATCTCAAAACACCTGATCTGTATTTCCTCGTGTTTAATGATGTTGCGGTCTTTGATCATGAAGAAGACGTGTTATGGCTGATCACTCATACAGAGGGAGAGGAACCTGTGAGTGAAGTTAATCAAAGGCTGGAAGAATTGAAAAATAGCTGGACAAGTACTTCAGAAGAATCAGGACACTCACCTATCAACGTGTCTTCTTCGGAATTTCTGCCAGTAGCACCTTTTACTGAAGAAACCTTTGGAGAAGCAGTAGAAACAATTAAGCAATATATCGCAAACGGTGATGTGTTCCAAGTGAACCTATCCATTAGACAAGATGAACAGCTTCATACTCATCCGTATCATTTATACAAAACATTACGTCACGTGAACCCGTCTCCTTATATGTCTTATCTGCACACGCCAGACTTCCAAATTGTGTGTGGATCCCCGGAGCTGCTCATCAAGAAAAAAGGTACTCAACTAGAAACGAGACCGATTGCTGGCACAAGATCAAGAGGTAAGGACGACGCTGACGATCAAGCATTGGCGAAGGAACTCATCGAAAATGAAAAAGAACGAGCAGAGCATGTCATGCTCGTTGATCTTGAGCGGAATGACCTTGGACGAGTGTCTACTTACGGCTCAGTACAGGTGAACGAGTTTATGGCCATTGAGAAATATTCACACGTGATGCACATTGTATCTAATGTACAAGGGGAGCTGCGTGATGAATATGATGCGGTAGATGTCATGAGGGCTGTATTCCCGGGCGGAACGATCACAGGTGCGCCAAAAGTGAGAACGATGGAAATTATAGAAGAACTTGAGCCAACAAGACGAGGGCTTTATACTGGATCTATAGGCTGGTTTGGATTCAATCAAGATATGCACTTCAATATCGTCATTCGTACGGCGTATTGTACAGAAGGCAAAGCCTTTATGCAGTCAGGTGCCGGCATTGTCATTGATTCTGTACCGAAGCACGAATATAAAGAATCCATTAAAAAAGCCTATGCAGTGAAAAAGGCATTACAGTTGAGCAAAGAAGAGACTATTTTGAGTTAGAGGTGAGCAGAGTATGATATTAATGATTGATAATTATGATTCATTTACGTACAACCTGGTTCAGTATTTAGGTGAACTTGGTGAAGAATTGATTGTGAAACGCAATGATCAAGTAACAATTCAAGAAATCGAACAGCTCAAGCCAGACTTTCTAATGATTTCTCCAGGGCCATGCAGTCCTGATGAAGCGGGAATTAGTATGGAGGCCATCAAGTATTTTGCTGGTAAAATTCCGATCTTTGGTGTGTGTTTAGGACATCAATCCATCGCACAAGTATTCGGTGGAGATGTGCTTCGAGCAGAGCGGTTAATGCATGGTAAAACGTCAGAGATTGAACACGACGGCAAAGGCGTCTTCGCTGGACTCCAAAATCCGCTTGTTGCAACCAGATATCATTCATTAATTGTCAAAAACGAGACACTGCCGGAGTGCTTTGTCGCAACAGCTAGTACAAAGGAAGGGGAGCTCATGGCTATTCGCCATAAAGAACTGCCAATTGAAAGTGTTCAGTTCCACCCTGAATCGATTATGACTTCCTTCGGAAAAGAAATGCTCAAGAATTTCATCGAAACCTATCGTAAAAAGGGGCATGAAGTAAACGCATGATTATTTATCTGAACGGTCAGTATATAGAGGAGAAAGATGCGACTCTTTCTCCTTTTGATCATGGTTTTCTATATGGCATCGGTGTATTCGAGACATTTACCAGCCTGGCAGGACAAGTCTTCCTGTTAGATTGGCATCTTGAAAGGCTCAATCAATCATTGCGTGACCTTTGCATCGAATCCACAATAGAGAAACCATTTGTACTCGACATCATTCATACCTTACTGAACCAAAACAATATAGCAAATGGCCATGCGAGGATACGTTTCAATGTCTCGGCAGGCAAAGGCAAAGGATTTTCTGCAGACCCGTATGAGGAACCAGTTATTTTTGTCATGATATCACCATTCCGTCCTAAGTCTCTATTAAATGAAAAACAAGGAGTCATTCTTAAAACAAGAAGAAATACACCAGAAGGGCCAAGGCGGCTCAAGTCTCATCATTATATGAACAACCTGCTGGCAAAAAGAGAAATAGGGAACGACCCATCGGTAGAAGGCATCTTTTTAACAAAAGAACATGTTGTGGCAGAAGGAATTACCTCTAATGTATTTTGGCGTAAAGAAGATGTGATCTATACACCGGCACTTGATACAGGCATTTTAAATGGGATAACCCGTCGATATTGTATTGAAACGCTTCCCGCTTTGGGGGTCTCGCTGATGGAAGGACGATACCCAGTCTCGCATATGCTCTCAGGTGATGAGGTATGGATGACGAATTCTGTTCAAGGAATTGTGCCTTTCAGAAGTATAGGAGAGATCGTCTTGCTAAAAAACAACCGAACAATCTCAACAAAGTTGAGAACACAATATACAAAAGAACGTCTAGAACATAAAGAGTAGGTGGGCATAATGACGCAACAAGTGATAAAGCAGCCTAAAATCATACAAGCCAAGCATCATAACCTTAGCTATGAAGAAAAGACATTGGTCATGGGCATTTTGAATGTCACACCTGACTCTTTTTCAGATGGAGGGAAATTTAATCAAATGGATAAAGCGTTGGCTCATGCCACCCAGCTGATGGAAGACGGTGCGCATATCATTGATATTGGCGGAGAATCAACTCGTCCGGGAGCGGCACTTGTGTCAGAGCAAGAGGAACTTTCCAGAGTGATTCCTATGATTGAAAAGATCACCAAGGAATTGGATGTGCCTATTTCTATTGATACGTATAAAGCCCATGTCGCAGATGAGGCGTTGAAAGCTGGAGCCTCTATCATTAATGACGTATGGGGTGCGAAAGCCGATCCTCAAATGGCTCATGTCGCAGCAAGGCACAATGTTCCCATCATCTTAATGCACAATCGCCCAGAGCGAAACTACACTCATCTGATTTCAGATATGATTGCAGATTTGAAAGAAAGTGTTCAAATCGCCAAACAAGCGGGTGTACGTGATGACATGATGATAATAGATCCAGGTGTAGGGTTTGCGAAGAATAAAACAGATAACCTGATAGTCATGAATGAGCTTGAACATTTTTGCCACCTCGGCTACCCGCTGCTTCTTGCGACATCTCGAAAGCGATTCATCGGAGCTGTCTTAGACCTGCCGCCTGAAGAACGTGCTGAAGGAACAGGTGCGACGGTATGCTTGGGGATTCAAAAGGGTAGTGCAATGGTCCGCGTGCATGATGTGAAGGAAATTGCAAGAATGGCAAAAATGATGGATGCCATGCTGAATAAGGGAGGCGCTTATCATCGATAAAGTGTATGTAAACGGAATGGAATTTTACGGGTATCACGGTGTATTTGCAGAAGAGAATAAATTAGGACAGCGATTCCGTGTGGATTTAACAGCTTCACTTGATTTAAGTAAAGCAGGACAAACAGACGACCTAAACGAGACCATCAATTACGCAGAGCTCTACAAAATTTGCAAAGTCATTGTAGAAGGAGAGCCGGTTAACCTCGTTGAAACGTTAACAGAACGAATTGCAAACCAAGTGTTAAAGGACTTTGCGACAGTTCAGGAATGTACAGTGAAGGTGGTTAAGCCAGATCCGCCAATTCCAGGACACTATCAGTCCGTTGCAATTGAAATAACGAGATCGCGCACATGAACAATACAGCATATATCGCTTTAGGCTCAAACATAGGAAAAAAGGAAACCTATTTAAAAGAAGCAGTCAAAAAACTGCACGAACACCCAGATGTTCAAGTCGAATTGATCTCATCTATATATGAAACAACACCCGTAGGCTACGAGAACCAAGATGACTTTTTGAACATGGCCGTGAAGATTTCTACCTCGCTTCGTCCAGAGGAACTGTTAGCACTTACTCAGGAAATTGAACAAGAGTTAGGCAGAACAAGAGAAGTGAGGTGGGGTCCGCGAACGGCTGACCTTGACATTTTACTTTATAATCGTGAAAATATTGAAACAGAACAACTTGTGATACCACACCCTAGAATGTACGAACGTTTATTCGTTCTTGTTCCGATGAGTGAGATTTGCCTAGAAATCGGCAAAGTACAAATAAACGCCGTAACTGACCAAGAATGTGTAAGTATATGGAAAAAGACATGTAGGGTAGAAGAATTCGTGCATACCTAAAGCGAAAAGGGTATACTCAGGAAGGTTCGCCAAAAGACTGGCCATCTCTGTTTTAGGTGAAATTGAGCGAGGCAATCGATTACCAACAATCCAAATGGTTGGTCAAATAGCAGATGCTTTAAATATAACGGTGGAAGTACTTTCCCCACTAATCGAGGAAGAAAGGAGGGACAAAGATGTTTAAAATCGGAGATATCGATATTAAAAACAAAGTAGTGCTCGCACCAATGGCCGGTGTGTGTAACTCTGCCTTCAGACTGACAGTTAAAGAGTTTGGAGCGGGCTTAGTCTGTGCTGAAATGGTAAGTGACAAAGCAATCCTGATCAATAATGCCAGAACCATGGGAATGCTATACATTGATGAACGTGAAAAACCTTTGAGCCTTCAGATATTTGGAGGAGAAAAAGACACACTCGTAGAAGCGGCAAAGTTTGTAGATCAACATACAACGGCGGACATTATTGATATCAACATGGGCTGTCCCGTACCGAAGATTACGAAATGTGATGCTGGAGCTAAATGGCTGCTTGATCCAAACAAGATTTTTGAAATGGTCTCGGCTGTCGTAGAAGCGGTAAATAAACCTGTTACTGTCAAAATGAGAATGGGCTGGGACGAGGACCATATCTTCGCCACCGAAAATGCCTGTGCTGTGGAACGAGCAGGTGGACAAGCGGTTGCGCTTCACGGACGGACCCGCTTGCAAATGTACGAAGGAACAGCAAATTGGGATATCATTAAAGAGGTAAAGCAATCCGTTTCCATTCCTGTCATCGGGAATGGCGATGTCAAAACCCCTCAAGATGCAAAACGTATGCTTGATGAAACCGGTGTGGATGCTGTGATGATCGGAAGAGCCGCACTAGGAAACCCGTGGATGATTTATCGTACGGTTCATTATTTAGAAACGGGAGAACTGAAAGAAGAACCAAACGTGCGTGAAAAAATGGCTGTATGCACACTTCACTTAGACAGACTCATTGACCTGAAAGGTGAACATGTGGCTGTAAGGGAAATGAGGAAGCATGCGGCATGGTATTTAAAAGGCGTCCGAGGGAACGCAGACGTAAGAAATCAAATTAATCAAAGTGAAACGAGAGCTGAGCTTGTACAGATTCTTGATGACTTTACGAACGAAGCCGAGGCAAAAGAGCTTCAAAGTATAAAAGTAGGATAAGACTATCTTTCTTTTTGTAGCTCACTGCTAGTGCATATACTGGCAGTTTTTCTGCTTTTATTGCAAAATACATTATTGGAGTGATAATAAATGAGTAATGAAGGGCTTAATAACGAAGAACTAAATGACCAATTCCAAGTCAGACGTGACAAAATGAATAAAATGAGAGAAGAGGGTATCGATCCATTTGGTGAACGATATGACCGTTCTCATCAATCTGCACAAATTATTGCTGAATATGACGAATTTTCAAAAGAAGACTTAGAAGAAAAAGCGGCCCAAGTGACAATCGCTGGACGTATGATGACAAAGCGTGGAAAAGGGAAAGCTGGCTTTGCTCACATTCAAGATTTAGAAGGACAAATTCAAATCTATGTTCGCAAAGATAGTGTAGGAGAAGAAGCCTACGAATTATTCAAAAGCTCAGACCTAGGCGACATCATTGGTGTGACAGGAACAGTATTTAAAACGAATGTGGGGGAACTTTCAATTAAAGCGACTGGCTTTGAGGTTCTCACAAAAGCACTTCGTCCACTTCCTGATAAATACCACGGGCTAAAAGATGTAGAACAACGCTATCGTCAGCGCTACCTTGACTTGATTGTCAATCCAGAAAGTAAGCAGACGTTCATCATACGAAGCAAAATCATTCAATCAATAAGAAGATACTTAGATTCTAAAGGATACCTAGAAGTTGAAACACCAACAATGCATAGCATCCCTGGTGGTGCATCAGCTCGTCCTTTCATTACTCATCACAATGCACTTGATATGCCGCTTTATATGCGTATTGCAATTGAACTGCACTTAAAACGTCTCATTGTCGGTGGTCTAGAGAAAGTATACGAAATTGGCCGCGTATTCCGTAACGAAGGTGTATCGACTCGTCATAACCCGGAATTCACAATGATCGAGCTATACGAAGCATATGCAGATTACAAAGACATCATGAATTTAACAGAAAGTCTGATTGCTCATATTGCCGAAGAGGTACTAGGAACAACAACTATTCAATATGGAGAAGATGAGATTGACCTCAAGCCTGAATGGAAGAGACTCCATATGGTTGAAGCGGTCAAAGAAGCAACTGGCGTAGACTTCTGGCAGGAGATGTCTGTAGAAGAAGCGAAACAGCATGCAGCTGATCACGGAATTGAAATTACGAAAAACATGACAGTGGGTCATATCATTAATGAGTTCTTCGAGCAAAAAGTAGAAGAAACATTGGTTCAACCTACATTTATTTACGGACACCCAGTGGAGATTTCTCCATTAGCTAAGAAAAATCCTGAAGACCCTCGCTTCACAGATCGCTTTGAGCTATTTATCGTACGCCGTGAGCACGCTAATGCATTCACAGAGCTAAACGATCCAATCGATCAAAGAGAACGATTCGAAGCTCAATTAAAAGAACGTGAAGAAGGAAATGACGAAGCGCATCTAATGGATGACGATTTTGTAGAGGCATTAGAATATGGAATGCCGCCAACAGGCGGACTGGGAATCGGTATCGACCGATTAATCATGCTGTTAACAAATTCCCCATCAATCAGAGATGTACTGCTTTTCCCACAAATGAGAAACCGCTAATACATCAATCAAAGCGCCATTTTAACTGTGGCGCTTTTTATGTTTCATAAAATGAAACTTTTTTAAAAAAACTATTGCAAGGTAAGAATCAAGATGGTATATTATTATTCGTTGCCACAAAACAGCAACGAGGTTAAAAAAAGAAATCGAAAAAGTTCTTGACTTTAACCGATACGAAATGTTAAGATATTAAAGTCGCTTACGATCGATAACGAAAATGATCTTTGAAAACTAAACAAGACAAAACGTACCTGTTAATTCGAGTTATTATAAAAAAATCCTATGATACTTCATAGGTAGTCAGTCAAACTGACGAAAAACAGAACTTCGGTT
>NZ_JAIVLB010000022.1 GCF_020524495.1 Bacillus stratosphericus
AACGGTGGTTAGGCAAATCTTTTGATCCTGCAATTGCGTAAAATGTTCCTTGTCCTAGACCGTTATTGATAACAGTATCTAAAATACTGACAGATGTGTCTTTAATAGAGATTAAAGGCGCACCGTCATCCGCCGTAATCTTACGTTGTTGAAAATTCTCTACATTATCCTGCATAGTTTGAAGCGCTACATCTACTTTCTGCTGCGCCCCCGAAGTCGTTTCCTTCGAGTTCCAAGTAGCCCGCTCTTCGTTAGTGACGTGCTTTATAGCATCGTTAGCATGGGCGGTTACTTTTGCTTGCGCACCTGCTGTCGTCTCTTTGGCGTCCCATTCCGCTTTCTTCTGCGTAGTGACGTGCACGTCGGCATTATTAGCATGAGCATCTACCTTCGCCTGCGCCCCTGCCTTTGTTTCCACGTTATCTAAAACTTCGAATTTCTCTTCGATTTCCGCAACGGTTGCTACTACGTCATCATAAAGATCGTTGATTTGCTCGCGTAAGGCTTCAAAATCGTCAATATAATATTCCGCAACTGGTGCGATATTCTGGTCGATGAGCGACCGGTCGACGCTAAAGCCGAATTTATGAATCGAAAGCGCTTGGCCGTTCGTGTAATAAAGAAGCAGCTCGGCTTTTACTGCGCCGTAATGACGAATTTCATCTGCGCTCAATACGTATTCTGCAAGCCCCTCCGGTTTATTCACTAACGTAATCGCACGCACAAAACGGCTACCATCCGCCATCGCAAGCACTAACTTACCAACGACGGCCGACAACGGTAACGGAACGCCATCTTTCGTGAGTTTAAAGGATAGGCGCGCCGTATTTATATCTTGCGTGCTGAATTGTATGGCGGCATTGACAGGCCGCTTTGTTTGCGCATTGACGTCGAAAGACAAAGCGCCATCTTTTGCTAACATCCATTTTCCTCCCTTTAAATAACGTTCTCGGTCGAATTGATCGGGTCTATACTATTATCGTTATAGCTGTCGTCAAAGCCCGCACCCTTTACATAGTTTCCATACGACGAAATTTGCGAGCACTTATTCGTCAGATAAATGCCGTGCCGCATTCCTAGACCGGTGACGTCGTTAAATGCGCACATAGAGCGCGCGACGCCGGATAAGAAAATGATCCCGTCATAACCGTCGCTCTTCGTCGCCCTCGTTCCAACGTCTACAAGCACATTAAAAAAGACGCGAACTCTTCGCGATGCTCCTGATACGGAGATTCCGGAAAAGCCTACGTCCTTTAAAATGTTATTTGCGACAGTGACGTTATTACAGCTACCTTCTTCGATACGGATTCCGTTTCCTTTAACGCCGCGCAACGTATTAGCTGTGGCAGAACCGTAAGTGCTTCGTGTGATTAAAATTCCGTGGTGGCCTACGTTGTCGACTACGTTATTTGCGATCGTATAGTTATACACGTCTGAGACTTGAATACCGTGACGTTTAACAACGCCGTCAATTACGTTTCCTGAGATAACAACATCGTCAATCGTTTGATAATCTTTTCGCCCGTACACTTGAATTGCGTGATTCTTCGTGATGTTCGTGATCGTATTCTCGGTAATTACGTGATGCTTTGTTTTATTTACGCGTCCAGTCGTATTTCCGCTGGCATCCTGCGTGTATTGCGCCGTGACTTTCGGCAGTAGAATACGGATGCCTGATGCGCAGTTGTTTAGTTTGTTTCCGCTGATGCGCGTATCGTACCATTTGTTCCCGCTGATCGCGTACTCAGTCGTGTCCTCGATGACGTTATCTAAAATACGGATGACCGAATACCACACGCCGTCCGTACTTGTATGAGAATCGACCGCACGTGCCCAACCGCCCAGCTTGCTTGATCGTCCGAAATAATTGCCGCGGATAATGATGTTCCGTGTTACGGTTTGATCGTAAGATCCGAATGCGCCGAAGTTTGCTGAAGATCGCATTAGGTCGAGTTGAATCGCCGCCGAAAACCAACGGTCACCTACGTAGTCAGCGTACCCCTTAAACTTTACATTCTCGATTAGTACGTTTTGGTTGCCGGCACAGTCAAATGCGTGACCACCTGCGACATCAAGTACGGTAATATCTCGGATGATAATTCCGTCAGCATGCGCAAACCCGAGTACGGAACACTGCTGTTTGATTACAGCGCCGTTACTGTCGAATGTACCTCCGCCCTCAATTACGATGTTTCCGTGACCGTTATAACTGCTGAAATTATCCATTTCATGTCCGTTAACTAGCATCGACCCGACGAAGTTTCGCTTGATAACTGCGCCACCTTGAACGATCAGCCGCGTGTTTCTGAAAATCCGTAGCGTACGAGTTTGCGTGTAGTTTCCAGGCGGAACCACAAGCGTAATAGGCATAGACTTAGATAGGTCCAGCGCCGCCTGCATCGCATCGTCAAAGTTTCCGTATTTCTCTAAGTACGGACGCAACGATACAAATACGGCCATGTCTTCGATCTTCCTCGTTAACTTGGCGAAGTCATAGTCGAAGCGATCTTTCGCGGTCAGATGCGTAGATGCGTCAAGCGCTACCCGCAGATCCACGACTTCTTTGACGTCATCGCCGTCGTGGTTGACCACGAGATTTGCAAAACGCGCTTGTAAATTATCGAAACGGTTAGCCGCAGTAAATGGTCCGTGCTGAATTTGATCGGACTTGTGTGCGGGCGATGCGTTTTTATGGGCGTTTAGCTCGGCGGTCGCTTTCGTAAAACCCTGCTCGATGTTGTCGAAGTTATCGTTTAAGTTGTTTCGAGCAATACGATCCCACGCAGCCGCTATCCGCTTTAAAAATACGTTAGCCATTTAGTGCCTCCTTTATTTTGATTCTAGCGCGGCCACTCGCGCAGTCAGCGCCGCTATATCCGATGCGAGCTTATTTAGGTCAACGTTTGGGCCGGAAGAACTGACGCTGACTTTCGATATTTTTACATAGTCAGTCGACGACATCAGGCCGGCTTTTGATGAGCTCGCCATATCTACTTGCGGCTTACCGTCCGGCCCAACTACGATACTTTGGAGCTTCTGAAAACCGTTCGACGTCATTAGCCCGTCTGAAACCGCCGTAGCTGGCCCGTATTTCGGTATAGTTGTCGGATCATAACCATCATCAAAACTCGCATCACTACCGATACGTATCCCCGACCCTATCGAGCTTCCTTTGACTTTACCGGCTGCGTCAAATAACTTCGATACGCGTTTTTCTGTCTTCCGGAAGTTCTTCATGTCCGTTTTAATATCGCGTTTAAGTTTTCCGAACGTATAAACCGGTGATTTATTCGGGTCTGAATAACGCTCAACGCCGACAACCTTAATTCGCTTGTTGATTCCGAACGGATCGATCATGCACCATACGTAATCACCTTTTCGTATGTCTTGTACGCCGAAGTATCTTAGCTCCGTATAAGTCAGCGTCAAGGATAACTCGATCGTGTCCGTCAGTTCTTCTTGCAACCGAAGTTCTAATTCGTCGGCGTTCTTATCGGTGTAAGCATCGTCGCGGATGGGTGCTGCGTGTTTGATGCCGTAGATTTCCGCTAGCGGACTCGTGTATTCAAGCTCGACTGCATATGCCTTCGTTTTGTCGTTCTGCTTACCGTAGCCGCGAATGTAGGTTTTTAAAGAACTCGTATCGACTTCCGCTTGTTCGTCGCGTGAATTAAATTTGTGTCGTATCTGATAATCGGTATCACGTCCGAGTTCTTTGGCGATAACTACCTTCTTTCCGGAAAACGCATATTCTGCTTTATATTTATCGAGAATATCCCGTAATAAATCGTTAGAAAATCCGTCGCCAAAATCTTCGAGTTCAAACGTCGCCCCTAGCCCTTCCGGAGAAATATCGTAAGAATAACCGGACCCTTCAAGCGCAATCGCAACCATGTCATCGATGGTCATCTTCTTTTTCTTGCCGGACTTGCTATAGACGTAGTTGTCGGCTAGATCGATCAATGGTTTATAAATCGCAGTAGCCGATACCTTGACAGTACCTACTGCGGTGACCGGGTTAGTTTTTTTGATAACGTACTCTTCTCCGTCGCAAACAAAGGTATTCTCGTTCTCAATCAGCCCGAAAGAATGATCGTTTCTTCTCGTTCTGCTTACCGTCACATCAAGCGATTTCTCATTCTCGGCCGTCTCACGCACCGTACAATCGTAGTCAGTAAGCGACTCGACTTCGCCTCTTACCGTTTTTATAAGTAGCTCCATCGCGTCACCTCCTAGAAATAATAGAAACGGAAATCGAATTTGATTACGAAAGATCCGCTAGTTCCCGACAACACAAAATCATTCCACCCCGGCTCTAGGCGAATCGTATGCCGGTTTGTATCTCCGAAAATACTAACTCCGTCTTTTCGAGCCTTAACACCGTCCAATGTAATTGTCTCTTTAGACGTCGTATCTCCGGTATATTGCCACGCATCGCCGGTCGTTTTGTTCGTGATCTTTAATTTAGAGGAAGCCCCTTTATACGAAATGACGAACGGAAGTTCCAACGGATCAATACGAATAGCCCCCGCATTGTAAATACGGAAGCTCTTTGACGTATGTTTATAGACCGGAATAGTATCTTCTAGGTTTTGGCCGAACTGCCAAAGACTTGCGTCAAAGGTAAACGGATCCTGCGTCGTTCCGACGGATTCGCAATAAGGAGAGGCGCTTTCGAACGTTAGAGTAAAGTCGGCTACGCTTCCGCTTCTTTCCGGGTCAAAACTATCGCTTAATTCAACTCGCCATCGTTTCTTCGGGCTTCCCTCCGAAATTAGATAAAACACGTCATCCTTGTAAAGTGCGTTATAAATTTCGTCGCGTAGTAAATAGAAGTCGGCTGCATCTTCGGCGTACATCGTGCATTCGGCCGTTATTCGACGATTCCCGAAGTCCTTGCCTGTGCGATAAGAGCCGTTCTTGCCCGGTATATATTCATAGGCGATATTCGGAGAAGGTGCGGATACTACTAAACTGCGCACCAATACCGATAGATCCCTCGCCATATCAATTAACGTTCCATTTCGATATTGAATACGGAAGTTTGCATCCGAACGCGGAATCGCTGAAGATCGTCCGAAGACAATATCCGGCGAGAATGCATCTTCGTTGAAGTTTTCGTCGATATCAACAACAGACGGCTCTGGTTTCGGTTGCGCTGGCTTGTCAACGTCGGTACTCGTATCCGTTGTCTTCTTCGTATCATACTTCGTCAGGTTATGTGTCGCAATGATGTTGTTTAGTTTCGTCGTGTACGCTGGGTCCGTTGCGTATCCAGCACTTACGAGCGCCTTCGTTGCTTTTCGATAGTTCGTTTGTCCGACGACCGCTTTATAGTGATTCGGATCCCAGCTCGTTCCGTTAATGTATAACTTCGCGAGATCCTGCATTGATTCGTACCATGACGGATACTTACGAAAGTCAGCGTACACTTGAACATTCCGCCCGTTATATACTTCCCACGTCAACATACGAATAGAAGCGCCTTTATATGATCCTTTGACGCCGAACAAGTTCTTACCTTTCGTAGCCAAGCCCGAATTACCATAACCGGATTCTAAACACCCTTGCGCAATTACTAGCGATGCAAGTATGTTGTAATTCCGGTATATTTTCTGTGCGTCCGGCGCTATTGCTTTGATAAAGCTAGCGTTGCTCAACCGCTCACCTCCTCTCTAATAACTGCTTCGATCTATTCCGTCCATCTGACGTCTACTTACGTGCGGTTCAATGATGCGACCGACCACTTCCGCTTCCATGATTACGGCGCTGTCTCCTTTTGCTTTAAGCGTAGCATCCATCGATTTTAATAGGCGTGTTACTTCGGAAGAAGCAAACGGCGTACCATTACCGATATTGGCCGTATGGCCTGCATCTAACATCCGGAATAAATTCGCTTGCTGCGCTTCCGTCAAGACCATCTCGTTTCTTAGCGCGCGGATATCGACTTCATGGCTCATCGGACGATCAATAAACTTCGACGCCATGCCGCCTGAATGTAGCTTGCCGGCTGGTTTACCGACGATGCCTCCGACATGGTAAGTCCCTTCGTTTCCGCGCCCACGGCTGACGGCTCGTTCCGTTTTACGTGTAACGTCCGTCGTGATAACCGTGATACGCTTACTAAGATCCTTGCTAAGTTCCGCATTCATAGTCGAGGCTTGACCGGTAATTTCGATGACTTTGTTTTTTGTCTGCTCTAATTGCGAGATTTGCTTGTTTATTGCGGCGAGTGATTCGCGGTATTTCTGCGTATTCTTTTCCGCTTCAGATGTGTTGTTGATTAGGTTGGAACGCGTATCTTTTAGTTTTATAATCTCTCGATCAAGTACGGCGACTCCTTGACCTTTCTTCGCGTTGAGTCCGACTTGACTCAACGCTATATTGATTAACTTCTGATTAACCTGATCGAGCTTCCCGATTTCCTTTTGTACCTCCGCAAGATTAGCTTTTTTGCTCTGAAGAAGTTCTGTACTTTTTATTAACTCGTTACGCATCTGTTCAAGTCGATGCTTCTCTGTGTCGAGGGCGACCTTGTGAGATTGGGCTGCCGCTTTATCACCGCGTTCTTTTGCGTCTGCGATGCGTTTTTCGATACCTTCCACATCCTTAAGTTGATCCGCTACAGCTTTTTCTTTGGAAACCCGTTGTTCTTTAATTCCGTTGATCTCTTTCTCTAATTGTGCTTTTTTTGCTAAGTTGCCTTCCATATTCCGCTCGGCGATTGTCTGCTGTTTTTCGAGTTCCAAACGCAGCTCTTCGTATTTCTCCTCACTAAGCCGTTTCATCGCCTCGGTATTCTTTGCGATCGCATTACCCTGCGCCGAGAAAGCCGCTTCTGTTTCCGGCGACTTCTTGATGATTTGATCATTCAGCCGCAGAAACTCGTCGAATTCCTTATTCGTTAGTCCGGACTTCTTCCGCAATTCATCTTGTTCCGCGTTTAACCGCTTAATCGCCGCCGAATCTTTCTCGTTAGCCAGCGCGTCCTTGTTGTCTAAATAGCGCAGTAATTCGTCATTCGTTAGCTTCATCTTCGCCTGCAAGCCGTCGTATTCTTTGATCGTTTTGTTGATCCCGTCGACTTCCTTTTGCTTTGCGTTGGCCGCTTCTAAGCTGACGGTGTTTAGCGCTTTATAGCCCGCGGAAACCCCGACTAACAATCCGCCGAGTACCGAAAGGCCCGTTATGATCCAGCCGGCCGGTCCCATCGCAGCGAATAAGCCACGCAATGCAAAGCCGAGCTTGACAGCCGAAGCCGCCGTAAGCGCAATAGCCGCCGAAGTTCCCGCCATTGCAAGTCCCGTCGCCGTTACGCTCGGGTTGATCTGACTGAATAAGCCGACTAGCTTCGTACCTTGATCGACAATTGACCGTATGTGCGGCAAGAACTCATTTCCGATCTTGATTCCGAGGCCACTGAGTGCCGACGTAAATTTGTCGAAAGATCCGTATAGGTTATCCATCTGCTTCTTTGCTACGCTTTCAGCCGTTCCGGCGGAGTTCTCCAACGTCTTCGTGTACGATTTAAGTGCGCCCTCGCCTTCGGACAACAACGCTACAAAACCCGAAGCCGCCTCCGTGCCTACCACGCTTGCGATAGCCGCCGTCTTTTCAGCTTCGCCTAGATCGCCAAACTTTTCGTTTAGATGTCCGATTATCTCCGGCAGTGGCTTCATTTTTCCCTCCGCCGTCTCGACTTCGATGCCATACCGTTGCATGACTTTAGCTGCGCGGCCTACCGGATTGGCAAGACGTAGCAAGCCCGCCCTTAGAGCCGTACCAGCCATCGAGCCTTGAATACCCGCGTCCGACATTTTCCCAACCGCCGCAGCCGTCTCTTCAAATGTAAAACCGAGAGACTTTGCGACTGGGGCAACGTATTTCATCGCGTCTCCTAGTTGTGGTAAGTCGGTGTTTGCCGTGTTCATCGTTTTGACAAGTACGTCTACCGCATGCGTTGACTCCGTCGCCTCGATGCCGAAACCGGTCATAATGTTAGATACAATATCCGCCGACGTCCCCATATCAACCGCCGCTGCCGACGCAAGGTTGAGGACGGCCGGAAGCGAGCCTATCTGTTCTTTAACGCTAAAGCCCGCCATAGATAAGTATTGGAGGCCCTCCGCCGCCTCGGTCGCCGTAAACTTCGTCGATTCTCCGAGATCCATTGCGATTTTCTTTAAATCCTCAAAATCCTGTCCGGTCGCACCTGATATAGCACCGACCTTAGACATCGCCTGCTCGAAGTCGGCTGCGGTTTTTACCGATACGCCAATTCCGGCAACGACCGCGCCGCCTACCGCTAAGGCCGCCGTTTGTACGAGACTCATCTGCTTGCTTAGCGACTTAGCCGAACTGCCCATCTGACGCATTTGTCCTTCTGCCCGAGAGACTCCGGCGCTGAATTGCGATGAATCAAGTTCAAGACGGGCGACGATTTCGCCTACTGAAGTTCCCGCCATTCGTTTCCCTCCTTTCCTCCGTTATTTAAAGAAGTTCCGCAATTGCTCGAACTTATCACGGTCAAAATCATCACGTTCTACATAGCCGGCTTGCTTGCGTAAGTCTTTTAATAACCGTTGATAGTCTTGATCTTCCATCGCGCGCCCCTCAGTTCCGACAAGCGTCGAAATCATAGAAAGCCGTTCAATTGCGTTAGACTTCGTTTTTGACCGCAAGAATTTCGGAATGTCGACCATGTAATAATCGTTTTCTATTTGCCGCTGTGTGACGCCAAGCAAGATCGCCGCATCTATTAAGTAGCCATCGATTGTGTACTCGCCTTCATCCGCTTGCTTTATTCCGTTGGTGCTTTCGGAAGAAGGCTTTTCAGGTTTTTTACTACGGATTGCAGACGATTCTTCTCGACCACTGCGACTAAGAAATCGGTAATCTCATCGGTTCCGGCGTTTTCGAGTACGTAGTCTTCTTCTAAGCCGGAAAGGACTGCGACAATCTTAGCGACTTCATCCATCGCCAACTTAGCCGCAGCAACTAACGTGGAAGCAAAATCGTCCTGACCGGTCGTGCTTAAAACCGTAATAAATAAATGCGGCAGACGATCGACCACCTCGAATAGCGCCTTCCATTTGACTGGCGTTAGCTTCGGTACTTGAACCGTCTTGTCGCCGAGTGTAAGTTCGCTTGATACCTTTTTAGTGCCTCCGATACCAAATAAGCTCATTGCGTAACCTCCTTTCAAAATAAAAAGACACCGCTGTTAAGCGATGCCTTCCGTTTTATTCGGCTGATTCGTCACCCATGATATATAAAAGACCGTCGTTGTCTGTGTCAGGATACGCTTTAAACGTCAGATTTGCAATTCGCTCATCGTCTGAGTTATACGTATATTCGGGATCTGACATGGCACCCGCAAGTGGAATCGTGATGTAATCGTTCGGCGTCGTGCTAGGTGATGTAGGTTTAATGACGAGTGGCTTTGCTGCTGCCAACATATCAAAACCTGCTTGCCCCGATACTTCTAGCTTCATTTTTGCAGGATCTGTACTGTCTTTAGTGAGCTTACTGTTCGGCATTGCTGCGGCCAGTCTTTCTAACTCGTGAAGTGCGAACGGTACCGTAACCTCAGCATTACGTCCCTTCATCGTCGACTTGACCGGCGTATCTCCGTATTGATCAACCGTCGTGTCTTGAATCGACGTCTCCGCCTTAAAGACGATCCCGCCTTTAGTGATGTCAAACGTCACCATATCAGCACCTTCGCCGTATTCAACGATTGCCGGACCGATAGGAACGTTAATTCCTCTAATTCCTGCCGCCATCTGTTTTCCTCCTTTTATATTTGCGCAAATTAAAAAGCGCCTCTAAGGGCGCTCTACGCAATCGAAATTTAATGAATATATCGGACAATCGGATTCATCGTCTCCTAAATACAATGGCGCCGAGTTATTGCAGCGTATTTGTACGATCGAGCTTCCGCCGACCTGTACCTCGGTCACGTTCGTAAGCGCATCGTATAATTCAAACGCTTTGTCTTCCGCGCCTGCCCCGTCTCTAGCTTCGCCTCGCACTAATACTTGAAAAGACGGCCGCTTTAAGCCGGTGTACTTAGACGTCGGAAATCCACCCGTCAACTTAACCGAAATTGCGGCGCCTTTGCTATCTACCGGAAACTTATTTACGTAGTATTTGCCGTCAACTTTCGCCTCAATAAAATCGATTAGCTCGCCTACGCGCATTAGATCAGCCCCCTACGAACGCCTTCAGCGATCCAGCGTACGTATTTTTCGGCGTTTCCTTTTAACGGACGTTCGAGGTATTTGTTGCCGACCTCGTAGCCGTCGATACCGCCCGCCGCTTGAGATGCCGGTCCGAGGTTATAGTCCATTTCGTGAGTCCATATCGCATAGTTGAAGCCGCCTTCGACCGCTCGAAAAGAGACGTCCACGACCGCTTTACCTTTCGATAGCTTATAATTCTTCTTAATGCTCGCACGCAACGTTCCTTTATCAATCGGCGCAATGTTCTGCGCAATCCTACCAAGGTCGTCGCCGGAATCCCCTAACGCTCGTGCGGCGCTTGTGAGGGCGCTTCTGCTTGCATTGTTTATACCGGTTATGAAACTGCTCGCATCAAACGTAAAACTCATAGGTACACCTCCGTTAATAACGCTTTACCGTCTATATGTCTCTTAACGTTGATTTCCTTCGGTCTCTTTTCCATTGTTTCTCCGAGCTCATTCGTATAAGAGATAACGTCGGTATAACGCACGTCAGCTAGGCGATCTAGTAGAATACGAGCCGATGCGACGGCCTCTTCGGATTTAACCACACCGTTGTTGCGCGACTTGACCGCGGTCGATCCTTCGTCGATACGACATTTTAGCGTAAACTCAGCGCCATCGTTGACTGGGTTGCCCCAGCGATCAAGCTCGTCAGAAGGTCGCTTCACCGTGATAGTTTGGCGCATTGGAAAAATCGCCATTTATAGCACCGTCCTTCTGATGCGCTTGCCTCCGATTGGGACTCCGTTTTCTTCTTCGATAGCTGCGATCGATTCTCTCGGAATCAAGTCTTCGTCCTCTACCCGCAATGTATCCTTATAGTTGAACGAGCCGACCCCGGTGATCGAGAACGAAGAAATACCGTGCTTATTCAGTCGGTTCGTATCGTTGTACGCGATAGCTAGGACGTTAACAAACTCGTAGACTGCTTTGTTCGGTATAACGTATTCAGGAAACACACGCGTAAGGGTTTCGAAAGCTCGGTTTAAAAGCCGTTCTTTCTTCGCCTCATCTGCGTTAATCCAATCCTCGGTATCTACTAGAAACGCATTAATATAGTCGTTTGCGCCTTCTACTGTAGCAGCCATTCGCTCCCACCTCCTATTATTTTGCGGAGGATTTACGGGCGGTCTTTTTAACTGGCGCAGACTTCGGTTTATCCTCCGATTTTATACAAGTAACCCACTTCGGACACAAGCCGTCTAGTAGTTTTATCTCATCTGAATTATCTGTTTGATATATCCCAGCGTGATCAAACACAATCTTGTTGGAACTTCCTATCATATAAAAAGGCGTCGCTTTATAAATCGCCATTAACTAGACTCCTTTCCTTCTAACGCCTCCACACGGCTTTTTAATTCGTCTAAAATTGTCTTGACTTCAGAATTAAGGTTATCGAGAAAAACGCTTCCCTTTCCGATGGTTCGAGAGTTTACAGCTCCATCCCCAATATGTCTATTTTTAATTGCGCCATCTTCGATAACTAATGATCCGCCTTCAGAAGATTGAAGGTTTTGGATAATGTTACCTAGTTTCAGTTCGTTAGCAATAGGCATAGACTCGTTCAGACGTTGTTTTTGACTCTCTGTTATCGCCATACGTAATTCCTCCTTTCAAAAATAAAAACGGGCAATTAATCCCGTCGATTAAGATACAGTCTTTGCGATGTTTTCGAGAATCGCAATTTTTTCGTTAGCGTTTTTAACTTTAATTCCGTACTCTCCACGAATCTGTCTTGCGACAAAGTCTGCGCCCGGAACACTCGCATCCTCATCGTATACAGAGCGCCCAGTCAAAGGATGTAGCGATAGGATGCTTCGATCGAACAGTGCGATTTTATCTTTCGGGAAGTTAGGATCGACAACGACCGTAGCTACGCCGCCACCAACCATATCCGAAACAAACGTGCTGATTCTATGTCCTGTAGCTGCGTCTGTACGTTCAGTTCGGATAGTATCTGTCGCCATTTTAGAAATCTGACGAGCGCCCGCAGTATTTGTTAAAATCGTATTTACAGAGCCGCCTCTGAGATATACCTGCTCCATTAATGAGTTAATATCTTTAGCCTCTACTTCTTTTTCTTCTAAGTTTGCTTTCGCCGATCCTTTAAGATTCGCAAAGTTTAAAAGGCCACCTGTCATACGTGGCTTACCGTCAATTCTACGCCCATAAATCAACCAGTCGTTGAACTCGCGTGCCATTTCTTTTAGTCTTAGTTGCACTTGATAGTTGAGTTCGTCCGTTACGTTGTGCGTTCTAACCGCTTGTTGGGTGTTGGATACCGCTGCATATCTTTCGATGATCTGCGTGAAGTTGTAATCAACGTAGCGGTCGTGCCCCTCGTCCATGCCTACGCCTGCTCCTTCATTTTGCGGGCGTGAAACAATACGCAATTCAGAGCCGGCTTTTAGCTCTTCCTGAGCAGTACCGTCAAAACCTCGAATTACTGTCAGTACATCGCCCGAAACGTCTGTAACTTTTAGGTACTCTTCTCCGATAACAACGATAGCGTCTTTACGAAACTTAGACCCATCGTCTTCCGCAACTGTAATCTTACCGTCTGTGCCTACTTCTTTGACTGTGGCTAAGTTCGAGTTTAAACGGTCTGACATCCACTCGAATTTAGTTTGGAAGAGAGCTTCACCGCTTAAACCAACAAGACCTAAAAGAGTCGGCTCATCCTTCAAAATTAAATCGATTCCGGCGTCTAGCTGACGTACTTGATCCTTAAAGTCATAACTTGTTAACATTTAGTTTCCCCCTAATTATTTAGTAGACTTTTTAATTTGTTAGAAAGCTCAATTACTTTGGAAAAGTTCTTTTCTTTCTTCGCTGTAGTTAATTGAGCTTCTAAAGTCTTGACTTCCCCGCCCGATTCTCCGCCTCCATTTGTAGCTTGGCCGATCGACTTACTATTTTGAGTGGATTTAATCAGGTAAGGTTTATTGTCAACGATCTCCTTAACAACGCCTTCGATTCCGAGCACTTTACCCTCCTCGACCTTAACTTCTGATAGGTCTGCAAGGCGTAAGGCGTCGTCAACATAAGCGATGTTATGAGCCGTAGCAATCTTAATAAACTCGTTCGTAATTTTGTTTTGTTCGTCCGCTTTTTTAAGATCCTCGATCTGCTTCGCAAGAGACTGTTCAGACTCAGATTTCAATTCTAGTTCCTTTTTGATGCGCTCTAGTTCCGGCAACTCTGCGTCTGCCTTTTCTTGCTCCGCTTTTTCGAACGCTGCGACTTTCTCTTTTAGATCTCCGTAATCTGCGTACTTAGATTCAACGCGACTAATACGTTTAGTAATCATCGTATCTAGTTCTTCTTGCGTTAGTTCGATCTTCTGCGGTTGCTCTGGCGTTTGTTCTTCGCCCTGCCCGCCTCCCGCTTGATCATCTGCGTCAAATAACGGCATAAATCGTTTTACAAACATATCGTCCTCCATCCGTTTTAAGGCCGTCGCCTATTAGATAAAATAGCCGTTTAGTTTAACGTCTTAACGTTCGGACAATAAATCTTCGCTTCTGATAGGCGAGTAAACGTGCTTGCATCGTGGGTGGAATATCTCGCCCGTCGCCTGTAATTCGTCGTAGGTTAAATAAGGTCCAGGCGCATCTAGCGTCAGTTTCATAATCTCGCCTTCGTGGTATCGGCAATAATCCGTCGCCCCGTGAGACGATATTTGGGCATAGAAAACTCCGCGACTAACGGCTTCATTGCTCGTTGCTTCGCGGTATGTCTGCATCATTTTCGTTCGGGTTACCATATCGGCATATACTTCCGGTTTCCAACGTCGGCCTTTTGAGTCAACGATGCCAGTCACGACCGACTCTTTCAGCCGTTTCTTTATATCATCTCGAATCGTTCGCCGACCGTTTGTGCCAGACGCCATGTTGTACTTTATAGAATCGGAAACGGCTCGCCTAACTGCGGCTTTTGTTTTCCTGTCAACGTTTTGCGTGACGGCTAAAAGATCCGCCTGCGTATCCGCAATAGCAGTCGCAACCATCGCTTCATTCAGTTCGTTAAATTGCGCTAACAAAGCCGCCTGCTCAACTGATTCCGCAATCTTAAGCGAAACAAGCGTATTGATTACGCCTTCTCGCGCCGCAATAGGTACGTTTTCACTAACCCACCGCGCCGACTTCGTGTCCAGGTCCGATAAAATACGGCTGATTGATTGTAGCGTAGCAAGCGCATTGGCTCGGCGGAAATCCGAAATATCAACGCGGTCAAGTTCGGCGAGTATGTCTTTAATGGCGGTGTGGTAATAGCCGGCAAGTTGTTTCGTTTGATAATCGTAGTTAGGTGCCGGTACTTTAGCCATTACTTATCGTCCTCTGTTTCCGGCTGCGATTCCGATTCATTAAAAATCGAAGAATCTACGAAGCCATTTGCCGAAGTTTCGTCTTTTTCAATGCGTCGCATGATTTCGTCCGCTTCCTCGTCATCAACGTCGTCCATCGCCTTAATTGCACCTTTAACGTCTAGCGTCGGTTTGCCTGCCGTTCTAATCTGCATAATCTCCGCAAGTTCTTTTTCATTCTGCGGAATACCGTCGTTCCAAATAGCCCGCGGGTAAACGGCTTCGTCAATCTTGATCCGCTTGACCGCTTTCTCTAAGAGCATACACGTCCACAACGCATCCCTAACCGCTTTATCATAGTGCGATCTGATCCTCTTTACCTTTGAAAGAATCGGCATAAATCGCGCTTTGATTGCAGCGCCATCTGTATGAGACGTACCTGTTCCGCCTGAATTATCGCCCGACATAACAGTTCCGAAAAGCCACTGCGGAGTCTCAGATTGCATAAACACGTTGCTAAATAAGACATCGAGTTCCTTAAATGCCGCGTCTAGTTGCGCCTGCCACACCATATATCCAGGCGTCGGGTCGTCTTTTGATACAGGAATATAAGCTCCACCGAAGCGAACCGTATCTCCATCATCTTGAATCTCCGGACCATACGCAGTAGGATCGCTATGCTTCCATAAGATATAGTCGATCTGCACTAGGCGGTCATTGATCGCAGCAAACGTCGTTTCTAGCTTCTCTAAACCGCCGATTCCGAAGAACTCGTCGTCAATCGACTTGTAAGGTACGTGAAAGACCGGAATGTGTGGTAGGTGTGTCTCCTCGATGTCTTCTTCGCGACCTGTTGGCAGTTGTTCGCCGATTTTATATACGGATACCGACGTGCCTGTCGAAGTATCAACTCCGTTTTCATGCAAACGGTATCGCGAGTACAGAATATAGCCCGGTATATGTCGCTCGACGTTTAAAAACGGAATCTCCGTCTTCTCGGTTTCAACCCACTCGACTTGCGCAATATTGACCGCCTTTAGTTTCTTGACGTTCCCGACGCTAAACTCTGGAAAGACTGCGCCAGCGCTGACGTGCTCAATGATCGCTTCCATTTCGGCATCTGCCGGTACAGGTAGGCCGAGCTTTTCAACTTCCGTAAAGTCTTGACGGTAGCCATATCGAACCTTAAACCACGAATCGCCGCGGAATCCGTTTGCAGTTGCGCTTTCGTGAAGAAGCTGATTAATATCGTTTTCTTCTACGTAGCGATTGAGCGCTTTTTGTTCTTCGCTGTCGTCGGGCAGGCCGCTTTCGAATTGCACCGGTTCGCCTACGAGAAGATCAGCCGGCTTCGTGACTAGAATGTCGGCGAGATTGACCGCAATATACAGCTTTTTTAACTGCTCGGCCTGCGGCGAATCTTTAAGAATGTCGGTCGCACGTTCATAGACGTTTCGGTGACGACCTTCGAATAGCTTTTTCATGCGCCGATATTTTGCCAGACGCTCGATTGAGTCAGCCGGAGGAAATTGCGCGCCGGGTCGGATGATACTGTACGTCTTAGTATGCGATCCGTCGTCGGGTTCGTGGTTGCGATGCTTAAAAAAGTCCGTAAAACCCATCGCTTAGCCCTCCTTTAAAAGATCGTCTAAATCTTCGGCTTCTTTTAAAATGTCCACGCTAGATTGAGTATCCGTAGTACTGTCAGTGACGATTTGTTTTTCGGTTAGTAGCCCGTATCGTTTCATAAATAGGTCGATCGCCTTAACGGACGGTTGCGACCCTTTAATCAGTTTCATTAATTGACCGTAAACTTCTGATCTATGACTCGATAACATATCATCCGCAAGTAAGTTCATGTATTCGATGAACGCGGAATCTTGCGTTCGCCAACGATACAACCCCATACGCGACATTCCTAGTTCTTCTGCGAGTTGTTCCTGCGTTTTCTTCTCGCCGCCTTCCGGCATAATTTCATTCAATGCGCAGGCCTGGGCGGCTTTTCGCTTCTCAAACGACAGTTGCGCCTCTAGCTGCTTAATTCTCGACATTTAACGTCCCTCCTTTCGTTACATAAATTTTGGCTTCTCCTGAAGCACCGTTTTAGCTCGTTTACTGACACTCACCGCCATTTCTAACGCATCCGGTAGGTCATCGTGCCAATTCGAGCCGTACCGCTCAAACTGCTCGAGTAGAAGCGCTTGACTACGGTGAAATTCGATCTCACCTTTTTCGATCTGCGGCATGAGCGCTTCTATACGAAGTTCTTTTCGCGATCGTTGGTTGATTTTCGTGACGCGAGATCCGGCTGGATAGCCTTGTATGACTAGCTCGCGTTTAAGCGTGTCAATAAAAAACTCTTGCGCCATCTGCGACTCGGCTGCGATTCGATCCGGCTGGTATTCCACGACCTTCTCGACAATTTTGCGCAGAAACTTATCAGGGTGAATACGTTCTCCGTACGCATCAATGACGTAAATTTTTCCGCTCTTTTTATGTTTCGCTATCGTGACTATCGCCGAGAAGTCTCCGCGTTCTTTCCCCATCGCAAAGTCGACACCCATATAAACCGCATAATCTTTGTGGTCTAATATAAAATCCGTCCAATACGTAAAGGACTCCGGCTTAAATAGCTGCGATTCCTCATCGATTGGGTTATTCATAAATTCCGTGTTAAATGCTTTTGTTGTAATGTTGGCCTTTTCTATTATTAGAGCCGGCAGGGGGAAACGACCAGGCCACAAAACCTCTGCACCTTCGTCCATTTCCGTCTTATTTTCTTCATAGAAACGAAGTGCAGCCCGTGCATTCGGTGTAGACATCGAGTCTTCCGATTCTTCTTGCATCATTTCTTCGACCTCTTCGTCACTCGGTACGTACTCTTTGTAAATACGTTCGAACTCCGCCCACAAATCAGTTCGCTTTGGCGGCTTGATAATCGCTGGGAAGCTGTTCTTAATGAAATCTCGACGTTCGTTCAATACGTAGTTCAACAAAGAGTCGAAGTGTACAAGTGTTCCCATGAAAATAAAAGCTGTTTTCGTAGGATCACCCGCTGGCATAAGGTCTTGGTTGAGCCAATCCTTCGCCTTCTGACGCAATTCAGGCGTATTGGTTGAGTCTAGCGATTCCAAGTCGTCCAGTAAAATTAAATCTGGACGCTGTGAACCATTACGGAAACCACGAATTTGAGTTCCGAGCGACGTCGCTTCCATCTTAATTCCGGTCGTTGTGATAAAGGCAGTCTCGGAATCCTTTTCGTTGCGCGTTTTTTGTTCGTAAAGGATCTCGCCAAAGTCTTCGCGTAGCTTTTGGTTGTACTTAAGCTGCCCCGCGACCCATTTGATGAACTTGATCGATCCGGCGTTGGTTTCCGAGATAATCAAGATCATACGCCGTTTTTTATACACGATTTCACGCACCGGATAGGCATTCGATAGGTACGCTGACTTTGCGTGTCCCCTCGAAGCCGCCCAAGCGATACGAGCCGTCTTATTCCGGTTAGATACCGAGTCGAGTATGGACGATAGTTTCCGGTGAAAGTCCGGCGCGTTCTCCATGTCTACTGCGGTCGTTGGAACGAGGTTATCCGGATTGCCTGGGTTTCTCGCTTCCGAAAAATATTCGTAGAAGAAATACAGCATGTCGACCTCGGCACGATGTACCCGTTTTAACTTAATTAGTTCGTCGCGGTCTTTCCGCATAAGTTCGATATGATAGTCGCTATGTTTTCCGGCTTGGATAATGTTGCGCAGTTTCTTCAGCCGCTCCGTCACCGCCTCAATGCGCGCCCGCCTTTCCTCACGTTCTAAAAATTTACCGTTTATAAATGCCAAGTTGTCGTCCTCCTCTCTCATTTCGGCGTTGACTTCCTTTATTCACCATCGTATAATGAACGTAACTTAAAAATAATTAAATTACATTGGAGTGAAGACGTATGGCCAACGAAGTGAACCCGATCAAAAGTAAACGCGATTTCAACAAACTAAAAAACGCCCTTAAACCAGGGCGCGACCGTCTGTTATTGCAGTTAGGGACGGCTTTTGGACTTCGTATTTCCGATTTACTTTCGCTTAAGGTCGGTGATCTTCGCGGCCAAACGTCTCTTAAAATAACCGAAGCAAAACGCAGCAAGACGCGTGTCATTACGTTCTCGCCCGCCGTTAAAAAACTCGTCAATGAACTCGAAGGTTCAGACGAAGACTACGTATTTGCAAGCCGCAAGGGCGCCAAGCCTATCAGTCGCGTCCAAGCCTACCGCATTCTAAACGAGGCAGCCGAGCGCGCCGAGATCGCTCAAAAGATCGGCAACATCGGCACGCACACGTTGCGTAAGACGTTCGGCTACCGTTTGTACGAAATGGATATCGCAGTCGACCGGATTATGGCGATCCTCGGGCATTCTTCCGAAAAGGATACGCTGAAATATATCGGAATCACGGCCGACGAGATTTCGGTCGCATACGAGAGCATCGCGATTTAGGTCGTGGTGCTTTTTGCCGGTAAAGTTCCGTAGCCGAAGACTCTATTAGGACCCGCATGCACCACGGACTTATCATAGCCGACAACCCCTACGTCTACGCCGATTAGTCTGTCTTTTTTCTGCGCCTTCTCGTACCCTTTCATTGCCGCTTCTAACTCAGCCAACGCCCTAGTCGCCGCCTTTGCTTGGCGTTGAACCGCCTTTAGTCCTTTAATAGCCTCCGCAACATCTACGTCTACCTTTACGTTTAATCCTCCGACTGATTCGCGTTTGTTTTCCGCCATTCACGTCATCTCCTTTGTCCGTTTTATTGCTGCGCATTTTAACGCAAGCACAAAAAACCTCCAGCGCTGGCCGGAAGCCTTGTTCTGATTGCGTTCATTTACTAAAAATGTACTTTAATACTTTTAAGGACATTCGTAGTTACGCTAGCCCCTACGCAATAAATTACGTGGTTTGTGATGTGAAACGCTGTTTTAGACGGCTCATCTGTTTTCAAGTCAAACGCTACGCTGTCCTTCGTTAAAATCAAGTCGCCGTTTCCTTCGATTTTAATAATGCCGGATTCTCTCGTATCGATTACCATCTAACCGAACCTCCTTAAAAATAACACGAAATCAGCTCCTCTCACCCCGTACCCTTACGAATACCCTATACCGCCTTCAAAACGTCTATTTTCGTGCGATTTACGTGTTAAAATCGTTATGCTAGTCCGTATCGTTCCCGCAATACTTTCATATCGGCGGCGATTTCGGACTTTAATGCGTCGATTGATTCCGTCGCCGAGCCGTCCGTAAGCCGTAGTTGCTTCAGCGTCTCTATTTTCGTTCGTAGCGCGCTGTTCGTGATCGCGGTCGGGTAATGCGCACCGCAGACGATGCAGTCAAAGTACGTTTCGACGACGCCTTTTCGAACGGCCTGTTCTTTTAATACGACGGCGGTTCGCTGATTGCATGCGTCGCAGGCGGCGAAGTTAGGTAGCGTGGTCATGTGCGCCCCTCCGTTTCCCAAACGATAAGACACACCTGTCCGTAATCGCCTACAAATAACGGAGCTTTCTGCACCCACATTTTAAGGTCGTCTGAATCTACGCTATAAAGATATACGCATAATAAGGAACCGGAGAGTTGTTCCGTCGGTATCCGATCCGGCACATATTTCGTGTATAAACTCGCCAACACTTCCGAGGCGTTTTCTCCGAACGACTCTCGAAATGAGTCACTGCTGTCGTCGCTAACATAAACGTTTTCGGCGATTTGGATACATCGGTCAATTTCATCGATCATCCTAGCGTCCTCCTTTTCGATCTTTTGTGATTCGCAATTAAAGTACGCACTCTTTTTTCCGACTCCGTCAACGGACGATCTTTACGTAGCCAAGATGAAAAAGCTTCTACTTCTGCGTCAGTTTCGAAATTCAGCCGTACCGGCTCGATTCTTTTCATGTCAGACCCTCCGTTTAATTTGCGTATTAACCCTCTACCTGCTCCGAACATCTTCGGATAGCCACGACCAATCGAATCACAATAGGTAGACGATTAACACCCCGAGTTTAAAAAATTGTGCGCAAGTTTTGTTCACTAGATCCGGCGGTTTTGGCCGGGGCGCTTGGGGGCGGGCGGCGTTCGTCTCTTTTTTCGCGATTATTATTGAATAACGCATTCATAACGTTGCATAACGAAAGTAACAAAAAGACTTTCTGTTACATTCGCGTTGATGATAAACGTTGATGCAATGCGGTTGGCAACCGTCTGAGCAGCGCAATGAATCGTATTAACTTTATACATCGTACCAACCCCGCCATGCCGCCATTCTTGCGGGCTGCCCATGCCGGCCGGTATGTATAGGATCGTGCATAAACGGATTGGCTTTGGTCGCTGACCCCCTCGAGTTTCGGAAGGCCTCGTCCGCTGGCGGCGTCTGCTTGGTAATCTATATTGTTAACCGGTATACTACCGTCACCCCACCGTCCGCCTTCGTACTATATTATATACACCGCCTGTGCCTACCGTTACATGCCGCCTGTATGTCGGTACCCTATTCGACTTATCAAACGCTGCCTATCGTCTGCTTGTACGTCATCCTACCGTTAGTATGTTACGGTCATTTACGTCCCTCTATAACGTAAGACAGCATATTCGGTATATTTATAGGGAAAAACTACGCAATCAGTGCGGGTATTTAACGATAATGAGACGGATATATTATCGTTGTCCTCTCCGTATGTATTTAAGTACAGCGACCTCGGCTTCGCCTCGTCCGCAAATATTCATTCATTATACATATTGCGTATATGTGAGACGGAGCGTTAGCGAAGGCTCACTAGGTATTAGATTTAGAAGATAAGAAGTAATTTCCGCCCTCAAAACGCTGTATCCCACGTGGCTCTAAGCGTCAACCCCATTTTCGCATGTACGAATAAAGTCGTACTTTTGGCGTTTTTGTACGAATGAAGTCGTATTGATTATCATTTAATACGTCCTAATTGAGAACAGACGCAAGTCAGTACGGATCATCAACGAAATATTAACGTATATTTATTCGTATATACAAATATTAATACGACACGCAAAAAAGAGACGCTCCCCTGAACGTCCCTACTTTTCGACTTCTTCGTCCTCTATTTCGAACAGGTCTTCGTACTTCCATCCTCCCGCTTTCATTAGCGCAACCACCTGCCAGTCTTCGTGCCGACTATTCGTATCGAATCGCGATATAGAACCCTGCGGAACGCCAGAAGCTTCGGACAGTCTTGTTTGCGTCCAACCATCCGCCTTCATTAGTTCCTTCAGACGCGGCCTTACGTTTATGCGTTTGCCCATCCGCACCACCTCCGTATTTATATAAGTAATTATACGATATCGAATATTTTTTCGCAATAACCGTTGACATACGTTATACGATATCGTATAATAAAGGTATAGAAAGGAGGTGCGAAAAAATTGATTGAACTGGTGACTAAAATATCCGTCTTGCTTGCGTCATGGTTGGCGATCATTAAAACCGCAATGGAAATCACGGCAATACGACGGCAAAGAAAGAAAAAGCGACGGTCTCCCTCCAAGAAGAAACGTCGCAAGTAAACGGACGGGGCGATAAGCCCCGGTTCAATCAATTATACCACATATGCGCAAAATTAATACGGTTGATACGTTGCTCATTTTCGTCCTGGTCGTTTGGATCGCGTTCATAGATTACGGTTCTATGCAGCCGATTGACTTCGCAGCCGTCGTAACCTTAATTGTTTTCGGCGGCACGGCGGCTGTAAAATCGCTAATAAAATAAGGCGTCGAGTAGCCGTCCGGTAGTTACAGATTTAGACACCGAATCATTCGGAAGAGAGTAAAGAAGGAGGACGACGACATGAAATTCCGCAGATTCTTGTACGGATGGGCTAGATTTTTGGGCGACGTGAACGCGGTGAAGAAAAACGACGTAGGCGGACGGATCATGCGCCGCGGCATCGGAAGGGCTTTCGGCAAATTGTTTAAATAGGCGCCAAGATACGTTATAATACGAAGGTTGTGAGGTGAAAGACGTGACTAGACCGCAACCAGGCGATTATGACGTATCTGTCGTTTATGATATTCGCGAGATGCCGGACGTTAAGAGCGGACGGTGCGACAATTGCGATACGTCGAAGTTTAACAGTTCGATTAAAGGAGGAGTATTTCTCCGTAAGTGTTCCAAGTGCGGAATGACTAAGCGCATCTAACGCAAAAATAAAGACGCCCTCGCAGGCGTCCTTTTTCGTTAACCGCCCGGCTTTAATTCGCCCGATTTAGTGATCGCTTTAATCATCCGTCTCACCTCCCCGCAGTAAAACCATACCATATTAGCGTGCCTTCTCAACGTTAAATAACGCAATCAACGTTTTATCCGGCGCTTTAGATTGTCGATAGAAAACGTTAGGATTAAATGTGTATCGTTCCGGCTCACTTCCGACTTTAACGCGAGCAATAACATATTCGCTTCCGAATTTCATCGCTTTCAGACGGCGGCCAAGCGTATCAGGCACCACACCTATCGCAGCAGCTAGACCGGCTCGACTGAACCACCGGATGGCGCGCGGATTAGATTCGTTCGGATTCTCGCAAAGAGCGTTAGTATCGAAATGAATATACGGAAGCATTCGATAAATAAGCCCGATGTCGGTCGCTTTGACTTCGCTGTACACTCGTTTAATTTTTGCGCTATATATTTTAACAACGTGCGGACTACGAAAGTTACCTTTAAAGTGATAGCGTTCATTTACGTAATATCCTACGTCATCTTTTCGTATAATGTCGTTTTCAATAGCCGCCGCAATGAAGTCATAGAAAGTCTGACGCTTCTTTGTAAGCTGAAGAACGTCCATCATGTCCGAAGTATCCATCGGTGTCTTATTGTGGCTGGACTTAATTAAAAGGCCGCCATAATCAACGTAGCACTGTAAAAGCATTAAATAGCCGCATTGAGCCGTCGTGAGTACGTCATACACCTCGTTAATGTTCGGCATTTCCGCGTTGGTAAACTCACGCCGATCCTCCGTTTTATTTAATTGCTGACGGAAAGCAGCGTCTTGATTCCGGTGCCTTAACGAATAGATACCGGACAGGTCTTCTCCTGTGTTAACGTCAATGATGCGCGGTTGATTTTGATTCATACATACGCCCCCTTTTCGTATTTATCGCAAAACAAAAGACGCCTATTGAGCGTCTGACCTTACCGTTTTGATGCCGGTTGCTATATTTACGGTGAATTGTCCGCTAGACTTTCCGTTGACGAAATCGTTGTATCGTTTGCGAGCCGTCTTATTACGTGCTTTTGCGTGACGGTCCGTGAATAGATTATCGTAAGGAGATCGTGTCCGACGCTTAGGTACGGCGTAATTGGCGCCGGTGATGTCGTATTCTTCGGCCATCTTCTCGGATGCTTCACCAGTCTTGCGTGTCTTTTCCATACGATCGGACATGAACGGATATTCTTCGGCTGACATTTTATTACGACGCGTATCCGATAGTTCTTCGTATAAGATTAAGTCGGACAGACGTTCTAGCGCGACGGCCGGCGGAGTTCCGTCGTAGGACGCTAGTAAAACGGTGACTTCTGCGATTCGTTCCTCGCGCTCTAAGTCGCCGGTTTTTGTGCGTTCGTATAGAGCTGTAATGGCTTCGAGCAATACTTCCTTCGTCAATTAGGCGCCCTCCCCATAAAATTGTAAGAATATCAACGCAGCTAACGGCCAACAGGTGCCTGTAGCGTAAATACCGAAGCCTATAAGCGCGATTAAACCGATGTTTGTAATTGCTACTGAGAACATTTCGAACCCTCCTCCGTATATGCGTTCAATAAAATCGACAATACTCGCGGTGAGATTCTCGGATGGTTCATAGTGTCGTAGCACCAACGCAAATAGCCTCGTAATTCCTCGATTTCTTTCTTCGTTAATTCTTCCGCCATCAAATCGCCCCTCTCGTAGTTCCGTATCCTTCGCCGTGCGACGCCCAATAATAGTAGATGTCGACGATTTTATTAATAGCCGTTTCTAAATACTCTCGGACAGTTATCTGCGTAATACCAAGCGCCACGCCCGCCTCTACTTGCGTAAGGTCATCGAAATACACAAGCCGGATGGCTTCGTATTGCTTTCCGGTCAGCGCCGCTAGTTCAATGGCGCGGTCAAGATCCATTAGAATATCGCAAGCAGCCATGTCGCCTAAAAAGCGGCGCTGTCTTAACGTTGTGTAATCGGCTAGAAGCGCCTTTACCCCGTCCGGTCCGTCGAGCTTATATTGCGTTTCGTACCGTAGATGCTGGTCGGGCTTGTTCGTAGATGCGCCCATTACGCCACCTCCGAATCTATACCGCATAATAAATGGAGAAACTTAGTTTCAAAACTTACCGTGCCAAATTCCGTAGGGTTTAGTACATGAGTGGGAATCTCCTCCGATTCAATAAGATCGTCGTAAGGAACAAAATCGTCATCCCATGTTACGTTTAGCTCACGAGCAGCTAGGTCAGTATACGGAAGTACATTAAGCGCTGAAAAACGCATAAAATCGTCATGATCGTTTTGTATAAAAAAAGCGCCCTTACTTTTTCTAGTCAAAACATCGCAGTGCACAACAACGGCGTTCATTCCGCGGAATAACAGATTGAATAATAAAAACGGTATCGCACGATCACTCATTTCCTCGCAGTGGTAGAAGTACCACGAAGGCTTATAGTCAAACGGTGAGTGTTTAATACGATCAGACTGCCATTTCGCTATTGTAAGGCCGCCTGTACCGGCGCATCCGTCATAGCTCGTAGTCGACTCAAAGCCGACATCAGTGATTCTCGCTAATAGACCGCCCACACTTCCCGGAGTAAAATCCTGTTTCTTATCTTTTCTATCCGCATGCTCTTCCTGGAAATACTCGTGAAATACGTCTTTATCGGAGGAATTAAGAGCCGGATCATCGACGAATTTGCGAAATATCTCCTCACGGCGTTCACGATCGAAAAGTATCTCCATAATTTTTGACGGAGCTTTATAAGAATCATCTATTCCGAGAATACGGTTAATTTTTTCCGTAATTGTTTCACCCAATCAAAACGCCTCCTTCGTTTGCTTTCCGTCTTCAAATCGTCTATAATCGTCTTATATAATAAGCGAGGTGTATCCGAATGCCATTAGAATGGATTTCCGCGGTTAATGAGACCGCCTATATTTCGTTAGATAAGCAGCGCCGTATTTACGTTAACTCGGCGGCTAGGTCTTTAATCGGCTTACCTTCAAATGCTCCGTTTAAACTTGCGATAGGATACGACGCAGAAGCCCAATGTCTAGTCGTTGCAAAACCGGAAAAGGTTAAGACGGACACGCAGCCGTTCAAGTTCGATAAGCGTGCGTACAATAAGGCGGCCAGTCGCGTATTAGAAAGTGCCGGCCTTGATGGGCGAGAATTGCCGCTACGCTTCTATTTGATCGGCGATGGCGAGGCGTCTAAACAGCCGCATCTAGCCTATCCGCAGGGCACTTATGCGTTCTCTTTAAGCTGATCGGCGAGCGATATTCCGATATACCAAGCTACACGGGAAGCGATGCCGTTGCCTACGATTCTATACCCGGCCGATAGAGAGATGTCGTCAGGTAGAATGTAGGTGTCCGGGACTGATTGAATACGGAGACACTCACGGACGGTGAAACGTCGCAGACCTGACTCAGCTCCGTTTATTTTCTCCGATGCGTCAAATCCCTCAATATTCCCGTGATGCTCTGCTCGAATAGTCGGAGAAGCACTAGATAGAGGGTATACTTTATCGCCTTGTGTTTTTCCGTCTCTAAACTTAGTTTTTGTGCCTCGATGATTTGGGTAGTTCCCCGGCTCCGGTAAATCTCCGATAACATCCCGCAGTACCTTCGTTTGATAATCACCTTCTAACGGCTTCGGAAATTCGAACTTGAATCCGAGGTCTTTTCGTGTGCCTACGATAAACACCCGTTCACGTTTCTGAGCTACGCCGTAATCCCATGCGTTGATTAGTTGCCAAGAAACTTCGTAGCCAATTTCGTCGAACTTCGCCAGTAAGCCGTCGAATGTAGAACGGTGGCGTTTCGACAATAAACCTTTAACGTTTTCAAATACGAATGCTTTTGGCTGCTTGGCGGCGATGATTTCTAGATAGCGCCATACTAATTTACCTCGATCTCCGTCAGCGCCGGCGCCTTTGCCCGCAACCGAGAAGTCTTGGCATGGAGGGCCTCCGAAAATGACGTCGGTGGTTGGTAAAGAGTCGATCTCGACCGTGCTGATGTCCGCTTGCTCTACGTGATCTCCGAAGTTGTGTCGGTACGCCTTGACTGCGTTCTTATCGAAGTCAAGTGCCTTTACAATATCGAAGCCCGCCGCTTTGAATCCGACTGCGCCGAGACCACCTCCGCAGAAAAGTTCTAGTACCGTAAGACCGTTCGCCTGTTGTTGCGTCGTTAAGTTGAATTCCGTCATCTAACGCCCTCCTTCGTCATAATTTCGTCTAGTCGCGTATATAGGTCGTCGAGCGAGCCGTCATTTACGACCTCATAATCGACCTCAAATCGATCGAGCGCCGTTTCTGTCGGATGGCTTAAATCGTCCGCCTTGAATACGTCGCCCCGTCTTTTAGCACGATCAATACGTGTTTGAGCCGGCGCTGTAATGCGGAGAATCTTAAAACCCTCCGCTTTTGCACGTTCGTATTCCGCCGACTTCCGAATATCCGTAATCAACACGTTGCTAGAACGACAGCAGCGCAGTTTCTCGTGCGTCTCGATGCGGCGGAATAGATAATCGACCCATACGTCTTTTGCGCCAGGTACGTCTAATTCGGTGATTCCGTTAATGAAATCCCGCATAGGCTGGCGCTGTTTGGCGTCGCCGCGTAATTCCGGAAACAGTTCGTAGAAGAGCGACTTACCTTTTGCGGAAAACGTGAACGGAAAGAATTCGTACATTGCGACAAGATAATCGACGGCTACGTCTTTGCCTGCGCCTAGCTTACCTGTGATTGCGAGCTTCATAGTCCGGCCTTCTTTAGACTGACGAATATCTGCGCGATCTCATCCGCAGTAACCGACAAGGCTTTCGGGTCGCCCGCCGCCACTACCTTTGCGAGTTGTTCGCCGAGACGCACTTTATTATCGTGGAGGGCGTTAATTTCCGATTGCTGACCCGCTACGGTGCGTTTTAATTCAGCCACCTCTGCGCCTAAATTGGCAAGGACGGTGATGACGTCGGATTCTTTCGGTTCCTCTTCCTCGCGATCATCGGTAACTGGCGTTAGTTTGTACGTTTCGCCTCCACCGGAAATAATAGGACCACGCGTCGCATCCCACGGCTCGATATTGACTAGGTTCCCGCCGATTTCCATAGTGAATTTAATCGCGTCCTTTTCCGGATCTTCTAAACGATAGCGCTCACCGTCAATGTGGACGATGTCGGTCGGTTCGAGTACGTGGTATTTTTTATGGTTAATGAGCCAGCTGTTGCTTTCAAATCTCGAATGTGCGCAGTTGCCGTCTAAAGAATAGACAACGCCATACTCACCCTTCCTGTAAAAATCGCCCCCGTCTACTAACGTATAAATCTTCTCGCCAACCTCCGCGTTTCTATCCACCGCAACATATTCGCGATCAACGCCGAGCTTTTCGTCTTTTAATACGTGCATCATCTATAGCCGCCTCCCTATTTCGTTATGAATTCCGCCTTTAGCCGCTGACGCCCGAACGACTGCGCCTCAGCCACGTCCGCAACGTAAAGGTCGATATGACCTTCCGTAATTGCGCCGCCTCGGTCTTCACAAGTTCTGACGCCGATTCCCTCGATGTTCAGCCGTGTGCCAAACGGCATTGACGGCGGACAGGCAATCGTATGGCCCGTTTTGGTGCGTGCGCCGCTTGCTGTGACGCCATAGTCGGGATGGCCGGGCGACTTGCCGGTAGATTCGGCGCCGTTTGTGTACGCAGTCACTTCGTATGTTTGCGCTACCTTCTCGCGCTTGACTACGTTTGGCGCCTTCTTGACCGCGTGTTTCTTAGCCTTCGTCTTTTTCAACGTTTCCAATTCGCCTTCTAACGTCTTGATACGTTGATTAGCCCGCTGTAAGGCCGCTTGATCAGCCGTTAGTATAGGCGCTGGTTTCTCTTCCGCTGGTTGCTGCGTACATAATAATCCGCACGCAAGCGTCATGGTCTTCATTATACCGATGCAGACACCCCCTTGAAGAATTGCGCAGTCCACGGCTCGACTTCGGTTACGGCTCGACACAAGGCTTCGGCTAGGTCGGCGATTTCCGCCTGTGCGCCGTTGCCACGCCGTCTCTTAGCGTAGAAGTCTAGTAAAGCACGTAGGTTGACGGTCATTACGAGATTAGTAGCCGCGGCTTGCGGTAGGACGGCGCGTGCATCTTCGGCCGGAACGCCTGCTTTTCGTAATAGATCGTAGCTCTCCTGAGCGTGCATCATTGCGTCAGCAAAAACATCATCCGCAGTTAAATCGTAATCAGCGCACTCCACTGCGATTTTATCGCCTGTAACCTTTTCCGGAACGACGTAATCGAACCCGCCCGATTTATTTCCGCTTCCCATCTTTACATAACGTTGTGATTGGACGCTGAAGCTAAAGCCGGCGCGGTGCCGTGTTAACTGCGCTAACAAAGCACGGCTGACGCCTTCGATCGCAAAGGTGAACGTTAGATGTTCGAGAGTAGACGTGTGCTTCGATGCGACGATCTGCCGGAATAGTCGGTCTGCATCCGTGCCTGAACCGCCATCTGTTGCGCTGTTGCCGAAATACTTGGCGCCTTCTTTGGCTACGATTTCGGACGGCTTGTTTGCGCTGTAGCACGTTCTGATCGCGGATAAGGCGATCGCTTGGCCATCGGTTGCTTCATTTCGGAACAGTTCACCGACGTCAGTTAATTCGGTTTCCGATTCGTTAAGACCGAAACTTTTCGCAAACTTCTCCGTAATCATCGTATGTGCGAGTAGCTGTACGTTCATTTTGGTTTCCGTCATTTATTCGCCCCTCCTTGCGTTCTGTTCTATTTCTTCGTAGTCAAATTCGCTCGGTGCGCCCAAGAAATAACATTCGGATGCTAACGCTTCTAACTCGACACCGCCAGCTCCTCGTAATTTGAGCGTTTGGTGCATGTCTTCATCCGTCGAATAGCCTTCGAAAAACCACAGCTTTCTATCGTATACAAATAACGACCCATATTCGAATCCCATAAATTACGCCTCCTTTACAATTTCTCGCATCTTCTCAACCGTCGTCACTCGGAAAGTCACGTCATCTTTTCCGTACATTTCGCAATAAACGACCCAATCACGAAATAAGTCGTTCATATATTCGAGGTCACCTTTTCCGTAAAGTTTTCCGTTTAAGAAACACGCGTATATCTGCGTCATTTATTGGACGCCTCCTTGATCGTCTTCGCAATCCTTCTATACTTCCGCTTTGCTTCGTTTCTACTAACGTTTTCGTAATATACGATCATTTCCGCGATGACTCGTTCTAGTGAACCGTATTCTTCTTCGGTTATCCACCCGAGGTTTACCCATAATCCGCTAACGTTTTTATTAGCCCAACGTAAGGTCGTCTTGATCGGCGTTCTATAAACGATTGAACGTAGCGCAATGAAATCGGCTGCGTATTCCGAAGTTAGCTCGAATTGATCGGCGTGAACAAACGACTTCCCGCTTTTTCTCGGCGGCAACTTCGTCATTCCTCGCGCGCCTTCCCGACGCCGCTACTGCCGAACCCGCCCGCACCTCGTTCCGTATCTTCCAACGCATCCACAATCGTAAAGGTCGCTTGCTCTACCGGTTTGATGACCGCTTGAGCTATGCGATCTCCTTTGCGTAGTCTATAAGTCCATTTCGGATGATGACCGATCATGCGATCAATTTCTCTACTTACCGTAAGAGGCCCGTAATCATTCGGAACCGTTTCGTCCACCTTTGCGATATTATCCACGATCACGCCGACCTCACCCGCATAGCCGCTATCTACCGTCCCTAGTTGAACGCGCAGGTGCGTCTTCAGCGTAATGCCCGAACGCGGCCGAATCTGCATTTCGTAGCCTGGCGGAATCTCGAACGCAAGGCCCGTCGGCACAAGAACCGTCTCGCCCGGCTCGATAATGACGTCTTCCGCCGCGTATAGGTCGAAGCAGGCATCCGTCGAATGTGCGTATGTTGGCGTAGTTGCGTCGGCTGATAGCCGTTTAATATTTACGTTCATTGCGATTCCTCCTTCAGTTCTTTATATGCGTAAGAGAGAATTTCACTACGCCTAATCATGTACGTCCATCCCCATACGCTCGCATCAAGAACGATAAAATCGCTCTCCTCGCTAATTTTCATCCGCAGTAAGACCGAATCTAATTCTTCCTTAGTTACATTTGCGGGGTATTTTAACCCGTTCTTGGCTTCGATAATAATCCGATACATCTACTCGCCCTCCTCCGCCTTCTTACCGTCCTCAAACGGTAGCGTAACCACGTATAGTAAGAACGGCGCACCCGCCGCCACGAACCACCAAAAGCCCGCTGCATGTGCGTACCAAAAGGCCGGCACGATGGACGCCGCAATTAAAGAGCCTGGTTAATCGTCTGTCTCATACGTTCATCTCCTTATTTTTGCTTTCACTTAATAATACGAACCATTTCTACAAACCGCGCAATATCAGTCGGAAAAATAAAAATCTTCGTCTTTTAACGCCTCGACCGTCGCCTTTTTGTAGCCGTTCCCTTGCATGCTAAAGAAGTCATGTGCCTTCGTCTTCGTACTCAGCCCGTTAATCACGATCGGATTGACCGGCTCATCCGGAAAATGCGCTTCAAAGCCGAGATTCATGAGCGCCTTATTCGCGTTATACCTAACGAAAGCCTTAACGTCATGAGCCAAGCCGACCACGCCGTACACATCATCCGTATATGCGACTTCATTTTCGTAGAGCTCCGCTAATAACCCGACCGCCCACTCGTGCAGACCCGCCTTCATAGCGTCCGTTTGACGGTTATATATTTCCTGCGCAAGCAAGCCGACGTATACGCCGTGGATCGCTTCGTCGCGAATAATAAGGTTAATTATCTCGCCGCTTTGCATCATGCGGCCTTGGCCGTAGAAATACAACGGATAATAAAAGCCGCTGTAAAATAGGAAACTTTCGAGATACACCGAAGCCACCATCGCTTTATATGACGAAATGTCGTCGCCTGCCTTGATTCCGCGATAAAGGTCGGTGATGAGCTTCGCTTTGCGCTGCAAATATCGGTTCTCTTTGACCCACTCGAAGACGGCCGTGATAGTTTCCGATGGCGCTAACGTAAGGAAGATATTCGAATAGGACTTCGCATGGACTGCGTTCTCCATCATCGCCATGAAATTAAGGACGGCCTTGCGTTGGTGTCCGTCTACGTGCGCCATGATCGCAGGCATTCCGGTATTGCCTTGTTCCGTATCCAATAAGTCCAAACCGGCGAGCACTTTCATATACGTATCGCGTTCGGCGGGCTTGAGTTCGTGCCACGCGAGTAGATCTCCATTAAGCGAAATCTCCTCCGGAAGCCAAAACTGCTTGACGTTCTGATCGTAGAACATGGCCGTGAAATTATCGTCTGATTGCGACCAGTTGGCCGCTGTGAATGTCGTCAATTATTCGTCCTCCTTGCCACGTTTGCGTTTACGTTTAACTACACCCAACACTTCCGATGTCCGTACCTCGTCCCTATATCCGAGTAAACCATTCAGTATTGGGAAGTCTTTATGGCGTACTTCGAGATATCCACCCTCATACGCTTGAATAACTTCCGCATTAATTAAGGTACCTCGGAAGTAATAAATAATTAAGTCTCCGCGTTGAATCTGCTTCTGTCGCTCCTCACTTAAACCGCGCATGACAAGCATCCCTCCTGTCCCGTATCCTTCGTCCGCGCATAATAAAGCGTCTTGATCCCCTTGTGATGCGCGTATAAGTCAATCCGATTCAGATCACGCGTCGTCATCGTATCTTTTAGGAATAGTGTAAAGCTGATGCCTTGATCGACGTGCTGCTGAATCGTTGCGATCATATCGACGACCTTAAACATATCCATGTCGTACGCTTCCTTGTAGAAGAACCAGTTTTGCGGCGATAAGCCCGGCATTGGATAGTACGTCTTCGAGTTTCCGTAAGTCCGTTCCTCAATGCGCTCCATAATCGGCATGACCGAAGCCGTCGCCGACTGTACATACGAAATAGACCCGTTAGGCGCAATCGCAAGTCTATATGCGTGATAGAGTCCGAATTCTTCTACGTCTTCCATAAGGCGAAACCAATCGAGTCCGTCCGGAATCCAAATACCTTCGAATAGTTTCGTTACTTTTTCAGTCTTCGGAAATGTATCTAAATAATCTCCGGCTTCGTCTACGGTCGCATACTTACGGAAATACTCACCGCTCGCATACGTTGACCCCTCGAAACCATCGAACGTTGACCCCGTTTCCTGCGCCAATTCATTCGAGCGCACCAACGTCCAGTAATTAACCGTCGCGAAGAATACGTTAGCAAAGTCACGCGCTTCTTCCGATTCGTAGGCGATTCTGTTCTGCGCTAGATAGCCGTGTAAGTTCATTGCGCCAAGTCCGATAGAACGCATCTCGCGATTAGCCTTTGCGACGGCTGGCGCGTTTTTAATATTCGTAGCTTCTGAGACAACCGTAAGCGCATCGACGGCTAATTTGACGGCGTTTTCGATTGAGCCGTCCGCCATTACATTCGCGATATTAAGAGAACCGAGATTGCACGAAATATCTAAGCCGATGTCGTCCGGTTCGCCATAGTCGGTGTATTCCGAGACGGTTGACGCTTGACAAATTTCTGAACAGAGATTCGAGAATTTAACGCGGCTGATATGGTTCAGCGCATGTTCACGGTTCACGTTGTCTTGAAACATCATGTACGGATAGCCCGACTCGGATCGCAGCACCGCCATCTTTTCGAGTAACTGACGGGGGTTGATTTGCTCCTTACGAACTGCCGGATTATTTACGAGTTCATCGTACATTGCGCCGATGTCCATTTCGTCTAGATGCGTGCCGTAAGCCTTGTAGATCGTGTGCGGATAGAAAACGTAAGCTGGACGATCTTCTCGCGCTAACTCGATGAACTTATCGGGCACAACGACTCCGATTGATAACGTTTTGACTCGGACGTCTTCATCTGCCGAGATTTTTTTGACGTCAATGAACTCGTTAATATCTGCGTGGAATACGTTTAGATACGCCGCACCTGCGCCCTGCCGCTGACCCATCTGATCCGCATATCGGAATGCATTATCGAGCAGCTTCATTACGCCGACTACGCCTTTTGTCGCTCCGGCAACGTCCTTTATCGCCTCACCTTTTGCGCGAATCTTTGAAAGATTAAGCGAAACACCTCCGCCTGCCTTCGAAAGCTGCATCGAAATGTCGATCGCACGTGAGATATCGTTCAGCGAATCGTTAACTTCGAGCAGAAAGCACGACACCATCTCGCCTCTACGTTTGCGTCCGGCGTTCAAAAACGTAGGCGTCGCCGGCTGATATTCCTGGCGGATCATTAGTTTCGCAAACTCGATCGCCTTGGCCCCGTCGCCTTTCCCGAAGTACAGCGCACAGCAAGCGATGCGATCTTCGTAGCGTTCGAGGATTTTTTTTCGATCGTTCGTCTTCAGCGCGTAGTCATTGTAAAACTTGAATGCGCTCATGAACGAAGGGAATCGGAACTTGGCGGCGTATGCCGTTTTATAAACCGCTTTTATTTCCTCGAATGTATAAGCGTCTAGGAACTCCGTTTCGTAGTAATCGTTATCGCGTAGGTAGTCGAGTTTCTCGCGCAAGTCGTGGAAAAATACGGTGTTTTGATTTACGTAGTCTATAAAATAAGCACGGACGGCTTCTTTGTCCTTATCAAACTTAAACCGTCCGTCTTTTTGAATCATAATTTCGTTATTTAACTCGATGTAGTTTGCGCTGCTATTCGGCATGGGCCGCCTCCTCACACATTTTTTTCTACAAATCTATCGTTTACGTTTTCTAAACGCTGGTTAGCAATCTCAATATATTCTGACTCACGCTCAAAACCTATGAAATTACGATCTAAACGAATTGATGCTACTGCCGTTGTTCCAGACCCCATAAAACAATCAAGAACAACATCCCCCTCATTAGACGAATGCTTGATGATGTTTTCGACTAACTCAATTGGTTTAGGTGTAATATGTCCTTGTTTTTTCGCTGGAGGATACAGCCAAACATTTGAATTTGCGCGAAGATCCTCTTTGACATTAGCCACATTAAATGTTGCGCGATAATCTTCGTATTCAGCGTGAAGATCCTTGTACTCCTTGCGAAGATACTCCCCTTCTAAATAATTCCTTATTTTTAAATATTGATCCTCAGTTATTACATTGTCACCCTTCAACCAATTTGATACACAACCGGTAAGACCGCCAGTCCTTGACGGGAATAGAGATGCTATTTCTTTTCTTGTTACCTCTGCGCGTTCAAATTCTTCCTTTAGATACTTAGAAATAGGGTTTTGAGTCGTGCGGCCCTCTAGTCCGGTGTCAGCTTGAGTTGTATAATACAAGCAGTACTCAGTAAAACCGTTGTAATAGTTTCGCATGGAAGCTACGCTTAATCGTTGTTGGACATAACCGTAGTTTTTGAAGCTAGGATTGATTTTGTTCCAAGTTATAAACTGTTTGAATATTAAATTAGTATCCGAATCTATTAGGTCCATAAGTTCTCGTATTTGCTTCATGTCATTATGAAACCAATAGAACGATCCATTATCTTTAAGAACGCGATTACATTCTTGAAATACCGCAACCATGAACGAGTGGTACTCAGCGCGGCTAAACTTATCCCATCGATTATCTTTTCCGATATTATAAGGAGGGTCTATTACAACTAAATCAACGCTATTATCCGGCAACATACGCATTCCTTCGATACAATCGCGCTGATATATCCGATTCAATTCCAGTTCTCCGATCACCTCTTTACCCAAGCGCCTCCACCCTTTCCGTGAATAATTGAACGTCCTCTTCCGTCCCTGCTAGCTCGAACTTGGCGATCACCGGAACGTTATAGAGCGCCGCAATAACGTCAGCAGCCGCACCAAAACCGTCTCCCCATGCACGATTTCCCGACGCAGCCACTCCGACCATCCAATCGCCATTATCCTTAAGCCATTCGCTTACCGTTGCGGGCGGCTGACCGAAATCGTAAGTCGGTGTTACGAGCACGAACGGCTCCTCGACGATCTCGCCCGTCTTGATTTCGCGTGCCTGGCCACCCAATCCGGTTTTAGCGATGAACCGCCGTACGTTTCCCGTCAGCGAGTAGAAATAAACGTTCATAAATGCGCCCCTAATATTAATGCGAGGGCAATGATGGGTAGCGCGATGCACATAAATTTAGTCACGATGCCGAAGATTGAATCGGTCGGTATACTCCACGAAAGCATTATCGGAAGTAGGAGATAACCCATCGCAATGTAATTGATCATTCGTCTGCACCTCTCCGCTCAATCTCCGCTTCTAATTCCGCAATTCTAGCAGCCGTCCGATTGCGCTCGATTTCCGTTTCAATCCGTTTAGAACCGAGTCGACTTAGTCGGTACTCATGATCGATCAAATCGAGTTCCAATCGACGTTTCATGTCGTGCAAATTCGTGAGTGGAACGCTATACATTTCAGCGTACTCGACCGCACTAACTTTACGTTTCTCAGCCGCTTTGATGTCGTCGCCATACCGTTCTTTAACGGCATCTATCGTCTCTTTTGAGTACGAGAAGAATGCGTTAGCAAACTCGGCTTCTACGGGTGTAATGATCGCCGTTTTGTCCGCTTCTTTTTCCCGCAACTGATTGACCAGCGCGACAGATGCGTTAATCAGATTATCGTAAGATTCCTGCGATATAGTAACATTAGGTGTATCTTCCATCGTCATTTACCTCCGATCGTGTCGAGGATTTCTTTGATTGCGTAGTATTCCGGATTCAGCATTTTCATGATTCCGATAGGCACCGTTACCATTCCCGTAATTAAAGCCGCGATTGTAACGACGATGATTACCATAAATAGACCACCGCCTCCCGTATCTCGCAACTTGTAGTAAAATGAGGCAGCTTCTCCCCACGAAGGCCTTCCGCCTTTTGCGATAATCAAATAGTTCAGTCGGACTAAAGCCGCAAGCATCACCAACGAAGCGACGCCTACCACCACGTTAACTATCCCGAATACATACATCTGATTGACGAGCACCCCGTAAACATGTTCCGCCGCCACTCCGAGCTTTGCGGCTAATTTGTCGATGTAAGCCATCGCTTTATCCATTAGCGCCCGCCTCCTTCGTCAGATTGTCGTCAATCCGTTCCGCGATTTTCGTTACATAGAAGATCGTATAACCTCCGCTTCTTAAATTTTTAATCATGGAGTCGACGTCATGCTCATTACGGCATCTTACTACCGTAGATTTGTCATACTCGAAGCCTTCCGGTTTGCCTGCGATAAGAAAATATCCGCTTTCCATCTACTTCGCCTCCTTTAACGTCATTATGTTTTCGTATTTAGATAAAAACGGAATACGGAAACCAATCGTCTTAAACTCGTAAGTCTTACCGACTTCAATCTTCGCGTAGAGATCACTAGAATTAAACTTACGAGCAAACAGAGCGTCAGTATTTTCGAAAACTTTTTCGCTCCCTTCCTCGTCAATGCCGAAAATCAGATACTTAGAGGACTCTTTGGAAGTCTTCGTTTCTTTATCCGTTACCTTAATCTCATAGGTGTTTTTATTAGCATAAGAAGCGATCGTATATACTGGCGCTACAATTACGACAGAAAACAGTACTAGCGCAATCCACACAACGACCCCGATATTTAGCAAACGACCCATCTATTTCGCCCCTTTCGGTTTCTCAATTACGCCTGCATCGATCAGCCACGCCAGCCCAATCGCAGCCGCATCCGATTCATCAAAGTTAGCGAAGGCGCCGTCGTAGCCTGTTAGCCGTCTTACACCCGCCTCTAATTCGTCTTTTTCTGCGTTGCCCGACCCGGCGACTAACGACTTTACCCGCGTCGCTGATATGCCGAGGTCTTCCGTCTTCTTGCCCGGCTTCTTATATTTATCGAAGGTCAACCCGAAGCGCGACGTCGCTCTTTCACACGCGTTCCAAGCGCTTAGTACCGGATAGTTCGACCGTGACGTCTTGCCGGCAAAATCTTCGCGAACCACGTAATCAAAGCCAGCCGCGCTTACGTGCTTATCGAGAAACATCATCGCCCATCCTTCGATAACCTCGGCACGGTGCGCATGAGATCGGCTCGTATTCGGCTTAACGTGGCTTAGCGCCTTGATGGTTGGCTTGCCTTTGCGTACCTCTATGATCGCGACGCCCGGACAGGTCATCGACGTGTCAAACGCAAGGATGCGGATAGGCTTGGCGGCGGTCATTCAGGCACTCCGTCTCGTCTTATTGGCATGATTAGCGCGATCAGATCCGAATTATTTTCGGCTGTAATCGTAAAAGGACGGATATTTCCGTAGTAATTGAGAACTACTGCAGTGATTTGTGACGCTTTAAAAAGGTTAACTGCATCTATAAGATATTGCGTATCTACCGATAAACTAATAGCACTATATTTGTTGAATGCTCCTACAGTGACCTTTGCTTCTACGAATTTATTTGTGCAAGAAAATTCAGGTGTTTCCTTATCTGAACTCGCGGTTAATGTAATAAAAGAACGTTCCTTTTTGTTCACCTGATTACATTTTAGAAGTGCAAGCAATCCTGGTAATAAGATGTCTATGTCAAATGAAATTCGCGCACTCTCCGTCCCTTCATCAGGAAAGAGTCTTCTAACATCTGGGTATTTCCCTTCGATAACAACACCCGTCTTTGGATCTAATACTGTACCTTCTACACCTCGACTAATATTTTTCGCCAAATATAATCGATGAGAATCAGTAACCACCAGGCTTCCGTCCTCTGAGTGGTAGACGCCTTTTAAAACCGATCTTCCTGACGACGTCTTTTTAGTTATTTTTTCAGCGTGCTTCATGAAAGTCACATACGATAATCCCATCAAACCGCCTCCCCTTCCCGTACTCTCTCGATAAATGCGAGCGCCTCTGCGTACTGCTGCTTCGTGCTTGCGTACATGCCTGATCGTCTGACCTGCGCTACTTTCTCGCGAATGGTCTGTAGTTCCTCGTCCGTCAGCGACTTAGCAATCGTAGTTTTATAGTTGTTGAACGTCCATGCTCCGAGATCAAGTGCCGGCGGCGAACCCGCATCGACCGCATTTCGAATAGCTACGAATCTATCAAGAATCGCGTCAATATCATGCGGCTTGATTTCGAGGCCAAACGCTCGGATGTCCGGTGTCTTCTCGAATTCGCCTTCCGGATAGACCCACGATTTCTTGGACGCGTTGACGTATAAGATAATGTAATAATCGACGCCGTACATCGGTCCGTAAGTCACGCATTGCGCTACGTGCTTTGCTTCCGGTTCACGCATCGAATGCAGCGAAGTCTTGGCGGCGGTCGTTTGCTTCGACTTGATTTCGAGGCCGACGCGTAAGATTTCTCCATCTGCTGTCACGTAGCGAAGAATGCCGTCGCAAGTCCCGTATAGATAGAACGTCTGCCCGCCGCGCTCGATCTTATGATTACGTTTGGCAAAGTCTTCGAATACCGGCGTCCCGTCTTCGTTGCGTTCGAAGTCAAACGGGCATACGCGTCCGGTCTTTTTACCGAAGTGCTTCGCCATGAACAAAATATCGCGCTGGATCATGTCGCCGATCGCCGTTCCTAGACGCGTCCATCGTCCTTGATATGGCGGCTTGGCTTCGACGTCTTTTTTCGCGTTAAGCGCCTTATGATATAGTTCGCGCGGACATGCGTTTGCTGCCGATGGTGAAAAGTACGGGCGCTTCGGAAATACGTTTGGTGCTTGCGCATACCATCGGTAAATATCTGCTGTTAATTGGTTATCACACGTCTCGGGCAGCGAGTGCCATTCGTTAAGATACGATACGAGTTCATCTGCGATTGATTGCGCAAATGATGGCTCCGATGAACCGCCATTACTAAGTAATTGAGCCGCTAATTTTCGTTTGTCTGCCGTCAATTAATCACGTCCCTTCATATTGCGCTCGATGATAGAACCGATCTTTAACGACATCGCTTCGTTATCTCTTAGCGCCTGGTAAATACGCAACAGATCCGCTTTAGATAGCGCAACCATCTGAACCTCCCAAACGATTGCGTGCTTGGGAACGAATTTCAACGGTCGGTCCGGCGCCTCCATAACTATGTTCGCAAATTCGTTATATTCATCGGCTACTCGCGGTAAGTAATTACGGAAAACTTCGATCGTTGCTTCTACGTCATTTAGCGCACGATGATGTCCGTCTAGTGAAATGCCGTTTCGTTTAGTCACGTCTTTTAACGACGCTGATAACTCCGGCTCTACAAAGCGCGCCATTGCTCTCGTACAATAGAAACGTTCCGGCTCGATGCCGCCGCGACTAAGAAACGAAAGATCAAACGGTGCATTCTGCGCAACAACGGTAGCGTCTCCGATGAAGGTTTTTAAATCGTCCAGCGCGTCCCATTCTTCCGGAGCATCTTCGAGGTCTTCTTCTGTGATTCCGGTTAGCTCCGTGATGAACTCGGGTAGATCACGGCCTTCTTCTAACGCGACCATCGTATGAAAACGGTCTACTTCTTCGAATGCACGTAGTTGCCCGCCAAGTCGAATTTTAATTGCGCCGATTTCGATAATCTGATCCTTCTTATGATCGAGTCCCGTCGTTTCTAAATCAAGCACTACGTGAGTTTGTGGTAACATTAAACCGCCCCTTTTCCTTGCCAGCCTTCGCCAACAATCCGTTTTTGTTTTTCGTAATCTTCCACGTTTGGATAATCTCCGCGATCTACTTCACCGGAGAAAAACTCGTCAATCTTTAAACCCTCGCCCCATCTTCGGCTTATCTCAATGTCCGTCTTATTCGGTATGTTTCCGAAAACGTACGTATTGACCATGGCATCCTCGAAGTCTTTTACGTCTTGCTGCGTAAGTGTATCCGGCACTAATAAAAGCGCCTCGTCGTGAACAACGCACCATAAGCGCCATTTCCCTCGTCCTTCAGCCGTCTTTTTATCGCAGAGCTCTTGCAGCGCAATCATGGTCGCCTTTGTTTGAATCGCGGCCGAACCTTGAACGCGTGCATTCGTTGATCGCGTAAAGACCGCCGAGTAGTGTCCTTTTGCGCTCCGATCTTTAGCGTCAGGCAGGCGGCGCTTCCGCTGTAGATGATCCATCCAAACGAATCCGTGTTTTTTCACGAACGCCTGATTCGATTCGACCCATTCTTTTACCACCGGAAATCTCTCGAAGAAGCTATCGAGGAACTTCTGCGCCTCATGCTTTTCTACACCGATCGCGTCTTTTAACATGTTCGCGCCGCCACCGTAAGCAACCGCAAGCATAATTACCTTCGCCTGTTTACGATAGACCGAGCCGTCTCCGCATTCTTCGATTGGCTTGCCGAATACTTCTGCCGCGATAGATGCATATAAATCGTCACCGCGGAAATAGTTATCGACCAGCTTCGGATCTTGCGTAAAGTACGCCAGGCATCGGTATTCTTGTTGGCTCCAGTCACCGCCTAGTATTGCGTAGCCTTTAGGCGCAACGAATAATTTCCGAGCCTTCTTCGGCTGATTCTGTAAGTTGACGCCCGTTCCGCCGGAGCTAAACCGCCCCGTTTTCGCTCCATTCGGATTGAAGTTCGTGTAGAGCTTGCCGGTCTTTTGGTCGATTAGTTCCGGCAATGCGTTGATATACGTTGAATAAAGCTTAAAGCTGTCTTTATATTCGAGTAGCTTCTTAACTACCGGATACTTTTTCGCGAGTGGTTTTAGAACTTTCTTCGCATCGGTCGACGCTAGTGATTCGCCTGTCACCCGTTCAAGGGCCGGCTTTAACTGCGCCGGAGAGTTAATGTTGACGTCGCCTAACTCTTCGATTAATTCATCGTATAAACGGTCTAAGCCGTCCTTTAATTCTCGTCCATATTCCTGCGCATAATCTAAATCAATATCGAAGCCGGTCGTCTCCATCTTCTGAACCACGCCGATCAACGGAACCTCTACTGTCTCGTAATAACGCAGCACTTCCGGCATTTTTGCGAGGTGCAATCGCTGGAAGTTACGTAGCTTAAGCGTCACGTCACCGTCTTTAGCCGCATAGGCAAGCGCAATCTCTAAGTCATCTACTTCGTCAAAACCGATCTCTCCGAATAGGTCACCGTAAGTTCTCGACTCGATGCGTAGGTATTTCGTGACGAGGTTCTTAAGCGCAAATGACGGTTCGTTTTCGTTTAGAAGTCGCATAGCCTCTTGTGTATCCCACGTTAGTCCGCATAGCTTAATGCCTTCGCGATCAAGCATATGAATATCGAACTTGGCGTTATGGGCGAGCTTGCCGACGGTTGGATCTTCGTAGAATGGTCGTAGCGCTTCGCTTACTAAATCTCGGCTTAACTGCGGTCGATCCGTTTTATGACGCGTAGGAATATAAGCGTGGACGTCCGCTTTGATAGCCGTAATCACATGGCCGACAATATAATCGTTCCACACGTCTACGCCGGTAGTCTCTACGTCAAATACGATCTCTTCTTCGTTTTCGAGTAGCGCAATGAACTCAGCTAGACGCTTTTCATCCGTAATCAGCCAATAATTATCCGGCGTTTCCGCGACCATTTTACGTAGCTTTTCCTCGCGGGTCTGCGCTTGCACCGTTTTCCACAGATGAAGCGCTTCCGCCTTGCTGAACTTCTTCGGCTTGCCGGCTTTATTAACGCAGTCAGAAGGATCGCGCGCCAACCGGCCGTCCTCCATAGCCGCCTTGACTTCGTTTAATTTCTGCCGATCCGAATCGCTAAGTTTGCTTGCGTAGATGCGACGCCATGCGTCCTCGATCGGCTCGACGGCGTTGGCCGCTTGCTTACGTTTAGCAACCTCGGTCGCCGGCGCTGAGTCCTTGCGAGCATTTACGTTTAGTTTTAACGGCTTGATTTCCACGTCGCGTCCTCCTTTCTTCGTTAAAAGTCGACTTCAGCCGCCCACTTTCGTCTATGAACCGTCTCATTATCCGCATAAAAGTCCGACCAGCACGCCACATCGCAACAATACACATCGTATAGCGAGTCGTAGATAGCGCGCTGGCCTTCGTTAATGGGCGCTTGACAGGCGGCGCATTTAGCTGCGGTCAAATCGTGCCTCGACCGGAGTGATTAGTTCGATATCTTCCGCCAGTTCTGGGCAATCGCCGTGATTGGCGGTCATCATCGTAATATAGCCTTCGACTTTAATTACTTCGCAAATTTCTCCGTCACTGCGGTATTTTACAATATCGCCGACTTTATACTCGCCAACTTTGCGGCCGATCTCCACCCATTTCGCTTCGATAGAGCGTTTTTCTTCCGCTTCTTTGGCGGCTGCGACTTCGGCTTCGGTTGCGAGGACAAGTTCATCTTCATAAAACAATCTATCTTCTATATTCTCTTTATTTATAAATTCACATTTAAATGGCGGGAAATCTGCCCAGGGCTCATCCTCCAAGATTTTAACGATGTCTCCCTCATTAATTCTATAATCGGAAAAATATCCAATAGCCTTCGCATAATCACCGACTTTTAGGCGTGTATGCTTCTTGCGGAATAGTGCGTACCCGTCGCTATAGTTGCTATCTTTTTCATCAATACCGCCAACGATTACAGGATCTTCAGCGCTAATATCGATAGATAAATAAAACGCACCTTCTGTCGCATCACACCAACTGTCGTCCGTAATTAAAACGAGATCGCCAACCTTCGCCTCTCCCTCAACGCGTTCATACTCCGCACCGTCATACGCTACTTTCGTGATTTCACCGTTTTTCATATCGATCGTCTTTACGCCTTTTAATGCCGCCATCGTTTCGTCCTCCTTTGATTGACCGTCCGACCCGATAAGGTCAAACCGCCTCCGCTTCGTTTTCTAATGCCGCTAAGAATGCGCGGTCTAAGTTAAGTTTGAGTTCGTGCCACGCTCGGTGTCCTTCGTTCTTTCGCGGCATCCAATAGTCCGTAATATTGCGACATTCGAACATATACGCCTTTGTCTTATTGTCTTCGATCAACACGCCGATAAAATAATCCGTATCAGATTTCGTATAAGCCTGACCGGTGTTCTTGCGTCCGCTGACCGTTAAGCAACCGCGACTGTTCCTACGGTCACGAATCGTCTTAACCTGGATACGTTTGATTGCGCCAGTGATCGGCTCAGCCGCGAGAATATCATACGGTTCTTCGGTTTCCGGCTTGCTAACGCCTGACCAGCCGGCCGCCATTAAGGCAGCGCGTGCGATCAGTTCGGCGAATTTGCCGATCGTTTCCTCTTTGTGCGCCATCTATTCGTCCTCCTCCGGAATATGCCCGGCTAAAATACGTTCAATATCACCTGCGAGGGCCGGCGCAGTTGGTTCCGGCCTCAACATAGCGGTTCCTACATCGTTGCTCCTGACATTGTGTATGCGTCTCCACGCAGAATCAACATCCACCCGCATCATAGCCGCCTCCATAAAGATTAACTCCGCCAACGAAACTTCTACGGTGATCTTTTTCGATAAATCTAACGTCTGCGCTTCCGTTTTAATCTCTCGCATCTATGCTCCCTCCTTAAAATTCGAAGTTTTCTTCGGCTGGTAGTTCGTCGTCTGTTGCACCGCCGCCAAGTGATTCGCCAATTAACGATAGGTCAAAGCCGGCCGCGACAAGGTTTTCGAGCATTTCCTTTTCATCAGCTTCGTAAATTAAGCCGTCAAATAAAGACATGTCGAATTCTTTGCCGTCCTGCTCCGCAAAATGCTTGCGCTCCGCTTCCGTCAAATCCTCGTCTAAATCAATCAACGGCGTTAGTGAGACTACTGTATTTGGCCCTGATCCAGTTTTCTCTAATTCGAACGCGATACGACCGAGTTTCTTTTCCTGCTTCTTGATCACCGCATGAACGCCTCTAGCTTGGAGACTCGTAAAGTCAATAATGATCGGCTTACCTGTTTCTAGGTTAATAAAACCGAGTGCGTAACGTTCTTTGACACGATACTTAGCCGCTTCTTCCTTCGCAGCCTCTTCCGCTTTGGCATCTCCGCGATCCGCTGCCGCTTTCTTTTGGTCTTGGTAATACTTCCATGCGCGATCCCATGACGTTAAATTCGACTCGGGAAAGCCGTTTTTGTTTAGCGTGCTCGGATTAGCCGCCGAGAACGAATTTACTTTCTTATAGATTCCGTATGAAAAGAAGCGAATTAGATCGAAAGCACTCATAACGCGTACCTTATAAACCGTGCCCGTCTTGAAGCTCGCAAACTCGGCGCTATTACCGCCGTTTCCTTCATTTGTTGCGTTCAATGCGTTTAGAGCGTCAGCTCCGCTAGTGTACTTTGTCATCCGATTACCTCCGTTAATTTGTTTTAGGGTTTGACCCTCGCAAAACACCGGTATCTGCGCCCGAGACGCCGCCAGCGCACGGCATAGCGACGCGACAGTTTTACTTAACGAACGCCCCGGTATTCTCCGAGCGTCGGCGGTCAGTCGCCGCCTTTATTCCGTCTTCCTTCGTCTACGAGCGACCAGTACATGCCGCCGATAATGATGGTCGAAATAATACCGACGAATGTGAAAAACATTAGGAAGTCATCAAACATATAGATCACCGAACTTTGAAATCGACTTAATATCGGTTTCTAGTTTTTCTTCGCGCAATTTAAGTGCGTCGTATTCGACTTCTCCAGCGCTGAGCTTTTCGTTGATCGCATCAATCGTCTTCGGCGCCTTAGCCTTAGCGAGATTGACTTTTAAATGCGCAATCTCTAAATTTTTCTCGGCAATTGCGATTTTTAGTGCGCGCAGTGAACGGTTCTTATTTTTTATGATCGTATTTGATTTACGTTTAATTGCGTCTTTAAGCTCTTCCGGTAATGCCTTCGTTTGATTCGACGTCAATGGCTCTGGCATCGCGTAAACGGTCACGATTAAGTCGCCGTCCAAAATCATACGAGTGCGTGATTTAATATGGTCGCGTACTTCACAACTTTTTCCTTGCTTATTCTGTACGGTTCCGACGTGTACGGCCGTTTGCATAAGTTGTTGTAGGTTATTTTTAGCGTTAGATCTCTCGTAGCCTAATCGTTTAACGGCGCGATCTTCTGCGTGCTTAGATACTCGATATTGTTTCATCCGACACGCACCGCCTTGATCGTCGTTGGACGGTAAAGATCAGCCGGATCATCTTCGCGGTTTAATGCACCTTCGTATTGTAATTCCGTTAACTTTTGGATGTTAATGACGTTGATAGGGCGTTTCATAGTACGTTAGTCTCCTTTTCGATTAGGTTTAACGTACTAGACGGAGGGTTGTTCGCATAGTGTTCGCTTGAAATTCGCTTGGGAAGCGATTATCATTGAGGTACGTAGCGAAGCCCCTGCGGCTAGTTACGTTCAGTTATTTCGTAAACAAATAGTCTCGGTGGTCACCGAACTGTTTCGTATCGAAGTAGCCTGCTAGCTTTTCGAGTTTGCGAATGACTGTCATGTGATGAACGCCTAACTTTTTACCGATTGCCGTCGGTGTTGGGCGTTCGCATCCAAGGAACGTTTCGACGATTTGCCTCGTCGTTTCGTCCGCTTTTTCTAGAAGAGAGTCAATCAGTTGACACTGATCGGCTCTTTTTTTCGTAAAGTAAATCGTTTCTGGTGTTTCTTCGTCGGCGATTTCGAGCGTTGCCGCGCTCTCATCACTTGAAGATAACCCGCATTCTAGTACTTCCCACTGTGATCGCTTCTTTTTGTCCCTGTATAAATTTGCACGTTTATTTTTCAAACTGTACTTAAAGTAATTCTCGAAGTCGTATTCGCCTGAATAAGAAGAGATACAACCCATTAAAACATCTTCGTATAAAGCGACTACCTCCGGAACGCTCGACCTCAATGATCGAGCCACTTCTTTGAAGGTGATTCTCATCGGAGTGATGGTCATTTCATAAATCTCAGCGAATGAATTGTTACTCCTAGACTTTTGGTAATTCAATACCAGATTATTCAGTTTTTCTTTCAAAAAAGCTCACCATCCCTTTCTCACTTAATAATACCCACGACAATTTAAAATCGCACATATTTCTTTATTTTTTTTCTAATTTTCTCTTCTACAAAGAAATAGTACCATTTATTTTGGATAATCCTTCTCTATCACACTATGTTTCCGAAAAACAGTTTAATGTAACGAATATTCCCCAAATAAAAGAAAATCCCGTCATTCGACGGGTTGATAAAAATTATGAACTAACCTCCTGGGATCGGATCTGCTAACTGGGTTGTATTACTTTCTGCCGCGGTATTAATTAACGAACTTCCTGCTGCTAGAACCCCCGCTGTAAGTAAAACTACTAATAAAATCTTTTTCAAAATAAACCTCTCCCTTGTAATTTAGTTGAATGTCCTTTATAGGGGCGGCTATGAGAGGGTCTAATCCAGCAACGATCATATCACCTACGACAATGCTGGAAAATAGAAAGTTAAACTCTTGCGTGAACGTGCTGTACGCTTCGGCTAGGTCTGGTAAAGATCCGCCCTTGACCCTTCGAAAATACCGCAGAAACAGGTTTTTTTCACCTAGTATCATATCTTCTGATGTTGGTAAGTTTTGAGGAATCTCTCTCTTCTCTTTATACGAATAAAACACCTCGACTAGCTTTAATGTATTATCTGCTTCCGCAGCAATCCTCGGATCGTTTGTTTTTTGAGCCTCATCAGCACTCTTTCTCATGTAGCGAAGACACTCTCCCTTATCTTCCTCTATAAAAGAAACACCCATGTAATAATACCCGTCAGATTTAGTTTTCGCACTTAAATTCGAAGAAAAAAGAAAATCTGCATGCCGGCGGGCTTTGGGTAGATCTTTGAGGTATAAATAAGCAGGCGCGAACACTTCAGAAAGACGTATTAGATAACACTCTTTGAAAAATATTTTTCTTGCGTCGCTTAATTCGTAGATCTCCTTTTCGATATCTGCCGCTTTTTCAACAATTGTGACATTTTTATTATCAAAATAAAGACAATAGCAATAAAAAATATCCTTGAGCACCTTCAATTCTTTATCCTTACCGCATTTTAAAGTGTTCACATAATTCTTTAATTCGTACGGTCTGAATTCTCCTAACATGTAGTTATATATTACTTGATAAAATTGTGTATAATTGATTAAGCTGGAATCCGTTCTGTGTGCTCTTAGTAATTTTTCTAACAAAGGAATATCACGCTTTATTGCTGCATACTCAAAGGCATGTTTAATCGACTCCGTCGTGGTAAGCTTTAAGCACCATTTTTGCATTAATTCATGATAATTCCCTTTATAGAAAAATTGCGATAATTTTAATAACGTCCGAAAGCCGATTTTTCCAGTCCTTTTGAAATTGTAAAGCTGATTTACATGAATGTTTAAGTTATTTGCCGCTGAATCAAAGTCTAGAAATAAATCATCGAAATAGTTTAAAACATCTTGCTGAAGTGCGCCCAAATTTAAACCCCCTCTATTCAGAATTGCGTTTGTTTATAACTCTAAGTATAATATAAATGTGTACTTTTGTACACATAATTACTCGAAAAAACTTGGAAGGAAGCTAAATATGATTGATTACACCCCGCTATTTAAATGTCTTAACGAAAAAGAAATAGCTTTAAGTCAATTCCGGGAAAAGGGACTAAACTCCAAAACCCAGGCTCGGATAAATAAGGGACAAGCAGTAAGCCTCTCAACAATAGAGTTCTTGTGTAAAGAATTAGATGTTCCGATCGAATGTATAGTCAGGGTTATAAGGGACTAACTAACTTAGATCGAGATAGTAGTGCCTAGTGTAAAATATGCGGACACCCTAATGATAAGGAGGTGCTTGTTACGTTTAAGATCGTTAAATGTAGGATATCTGAATTATGCTCTAAACGAGGCATTGATCAGACTCAACTCGCAGCTAAAGTCGGTTTAACAAAACAACACATAACGGACTACGTAAGTCTTCGTAATATACCGAGTATCGAGCGTGCTTATAACATCTCTCATGTTCTCGGATGTGCTCCCGAAGATCTTTACGAATGGCTCGAGGACCGACAATAACACGGAGGGTTAACTTACCCTCCGCCGACCTTTAGTACGGGTATTACCGTACTGCAACTACACCCGCAAGCCCTTAACGACCTCCGCACGATCAACAACTCGCTTCAGCGCGTTCTCGCCCTCCGCCATCACTAACTCATTCGCATCCTTAAAACCTTCCGTGATATAACCGTGCGCAAGCCTGACTTTGCAGCGCATCTTTAGCTCGACCTCCTTCCTTAGTTGTGCACCGGCAGAATCATTGTCCGTTATTACGATTAAATATTCGATCGGCGACTGCGTAATTATGTCCGCCTTCTCGGCCGAAAACTTACTGCCGCCTGTTGCGATCCCACAAAAGCCCGCCGTACGCCACGATAGCGCGTCGATTTCAGCTTCGGAAAGCACCGCAACTTTAGCACGTTGGGCATATACGACATCAACTCCGTAGATCAGCCCGCGTATAGGCCAGCCGCCCTTAGCGTACCAAAACGCTTTATTGCGGGTCGATCGATATTTTACGTTTGCTAGGCGATTATTAGGCAGCCGCCACGGAATCACGGCTGTCTGTCCGTCTAGCCCCACGCCTGCTTCTCGCTGAACGTCCTCGCTTATGCCGCGACTAGTCAAGTATCCGTTTGGCCCGATCTTCACATCCGCCATCAGAGCCTCGGCTAAAGGACGTCTAGGCTCAACGATTTTTAAACGTGGAATGCGGAGTTTTAGGCGGGCATCGCCTCCGCCAGTACCATAAGTCTCGGCTAGGTAAAAAGCCGCCTCTTCCTCGGTTTCTTCACGTAAGAATGCAAGCAGTTTAATAAAGCCGCCGCGTTCGCCTGTGCCGCTGTCTCCGAAATAGCCGGCCTTTGCAGTTGGGGTATCTTCGTAGTAAACGTAAAAGCTAGGAGTCCGGTCGTCGCGAAAAGGGCTTGCCGCCGTTAACCGGTCAGCGTGCCACGTTGGACGATCCCATTCGTACTGTTCTAATTCTTCGCGTATGTCGACGTCGGTAGGAACGCCGTTGATCGTAATAATCGACATGTATATACGACTCCTTTCGTTATAATACAATATTGTAATAGGGATTTCCGTCGCAATTTGTCGAAAAGATTCAGAATTATTCGGTGTAATTCATGGTAGGCATTCCAATTTCTAGAATCCGTAGCCACCCAGCGCAGTTTCACCGCCAGCCACTTGCTTAATAATGCCGACTTGCGGCAGATAAACGATCTCGACGACTTCGTCCTCGCCGCCATCGCGTCCCTTATTAACGCCGACCAAGCCGCGCCCTTCTCTTGCGTTCGTATCAACCGGAATTAATACCGCAGCGTCTTGAAGCAAAGCAGACGTTTTCATGACGTCCTTGCGCTTCGGCAACTTAATTTCACGGTTTCCTCCTTCGTCTTCAGCTCCATCATCTTCTCCCGCCTGTGTGATTGCGAAAATTACAACGTCCATCGTTCCGGCTAATCGCCGCATCTTTTTTGACGTGTCAGCCGCAGCGCCGCCCGTCGTTTTGTTCGAGTTAGCTTCGTAATCGAGGTAATAGAACGGATCGATCATTACAACATCTGCGTTCGTCTTTTCGATGTCCGCTTTGAGATCACGTAGAGAACGCGAATCGAAGTCCTTGTCGTCCACGGCACGCACCGTAATAGATCCGGAAATAATCGTATTCAACGTCGCGATAAATTCCATAAAGCCAGCTTCAAACTCTTCCGATAACTTGCCTTGACGGACAGACCTCGAATCAAAGCCAGCTTCCATCCGCTGACCGTCGATCTCCGTTAAAGAAACGCCTTGATCACCGGAAAGCGATACGTAGATACGTACGAGAACCTCGAACCAGCCCATCTCCATCGACCATATAAGCACGTTAGCACCTTGTGCTGCGCAGTTGATCGATTCTTCAAGCGTGATAGCCGACTTGCCGCGTCCTGATTTTCCGTAGACAACGTACATGTTCGAGCTGACGTAGCCGCCGATCGCCTTGTTGAGCGCCGGAAACTTACTGTCCCATATGCGGAAAGACTCGCCAGCCTTCCGTTTTTCGTATTCTGCTCGGAATTTATCGACGTCTCTCACTACGTCTGTCCCCACCGTTTTACGAACATTTGTTCTTATTGTACTTCGTTCTGCGACCTCGGTCAACCATTCAAAAAATTCCTTCGGGTTTCCGCCTTCCTGTGCACGATTGAACCGCTGAATAAATTCCGAATCGGCTTTCTTGATGCCGTTCGCCCCGTATTTATCGTTGAAAATTGCGGCAAAATCGCTCATCGCCGCAGTTTCCTTCGCCTTCTGCGCCAAGTATTCAAACGTTGCGTCGATGCTGAATTCTGGCTGAAAGGTCGGCACTTCAGTCGCTACCATCTCGGCGGTCGGCGCTTGGTTGCCGTTCTTCTCCGCATAGGTGCTGATATAATCGAAGGCGGCTCGTTCTCCGTCGGTTTGAAAATCGTTGCGGGTTAGTCCATAACGCAGTAGGGCGGCCGGGTCGTTCGCTTCGATTACTTTCGATAGTAAGCTAGATCCGAAACTCATCGGCGTTCAGCTCCTTTCTAATATAGTAAACTCTCGATGTCTTCAAGAATTTTGTACAACGAAGCCCTTTCACTCATTGTAGGATTATCTTCTATCATCGCGTCCCACTTATCCCACGCCTGTGTGGCGGCTTTCTCGTCTGCTTCACGCTCAGCTAGTTTAGTCACACGAACATATTCCGGTGTCCCGAATGTTAGATGTCCGATTCTCATAATCGTTTTCGGTTGTTCCGTAAGTGATAAGCCGCCCATTACAGCCGCCTCCTTTTTGATCCGCCTGCGAAGACGATTTCTCTGCACTGGTCGGCGATCCGGTCCGCCAGTCGCCCTTCTCCGAATACTTCCGGTAGGTCTTCCATCTTGATGTTCGACGTATAAACGGTCGGCATACGGTTCGTCACGCGGTAGTTGATTACGGTGTGTAAATCGCCACGAAATCCGTCCGTCGCGTCTCGAACGCCTATATCGTCCAGAACAGCGAAAGGCGCCCGTTTTGCTGCTTCTAGCTCGGTATAATAACGTTTTGCTGCCGGCTCTGCGATTGCGTCGGGTACTCGCGGTCTATTAAACTCGTTGTATTCGTTTTGCCACGCATTGACGTCTAGAAAATATGTCGGACGCTGGTCGGGCTGAACGCCGCGCTTTAGTGAGCCGATGTAATGGACCGTTAAATATTCGTTTAGAAGAGCCGCCGCCGTCGTAGTTTTGCCGGTTCCTAATTTAGCGCTATATAAATACAGCGATTTAATGCGGTCGGCTTCTGCGTCAAATTGCCGAACGAATGTCTGCGCATATGCATCGACAGCCTTATAAGCTCCGGGCTGATCGGCGCGTGCCGGCGAGTCGGTCAGCGTCACCAGCCGATAGTCTTCCGCCAAGCCAGCCGCCCCTGACCGCCCACCTGCGCCGTCTAAGCCGTGCAAACCGAGGTATAGTTCGCAGTGTTTCGTACAATTATCGCCGCCGGCTTGGGCGCATTTACTTGCGAGTAGGCATCGTGATTCATTCGTCATTCATAGCCGCCTCCTTTCGGTCAATTCGTTTACGTAAAGTCCGTTCGTGCTTTGTGCGCATCTTTTTATCTTCGCCTTTAACGCGTTGTTCATTAAAGTTCGCCTTCCATCCGCCGCCTGTATAATAGTAATCGACACCACCATAGCTCTTTCTTCCGCCTGTTTTAAGCCAGCGATGAAGCGTCAATTAAGCGCCTCCTTTGCGTTAACTTTCCGGTAGCAACCTTCGCATTTAATCTGCTTTGGTACGGAATCTTTCGAAAACCTTTCGCTAAATCCGCAATGAGGGCATCGCACTTTTACAGTCTCGCGGACATACTTAGCAAAGTTATCCCACTTATCCACGTCAATCATTCGTTTACCTCCGTCCTTGAATCGTCAGTTTTTAGGGAAGAATAGATGCGGAACGATGAACGGTTCTTTTCCGTCTCCGCTATCGGATACCGACATGATCATTTCTTTGATCCGATGGTGCTTCGGAATTTCATGAAATAACGCATCGTAGCCGTTTAGTGACTCCGAAATCTCTATCGTTTCGTCTAAGTAGTACTTACCTCTCGTTCTGAAGTACGTTACATTCACCGTCTTCATTCGCCCTCACCCGCTCTCGAATCGTCAATAATTACGAGATCAACACCGTTAATGAAATCGTAATCTGATTCATAGAAGTAGGCTCCGTCTTCAATCTTTTTTACTGTCTTAGTATATGTGCTCTTTTTGTTATAATAGGTTCCTCGAATTACGTCGCCCACACGAACTTCTGTCGGCTGCGGCACGTTCAGATACTCTGGCGGTACTGGTAACCTTAACGCACGTCTTAGCGCAATAGCCTTACCGATATGCGCGTTGAAGCAGTCGTTAGGTGCGCATTTGGCGATTCCTCTATCGCGAATATAGCCTTCTGCAAACGATTTTCGTAAAGCGACAACGGTTCTTTTTTCTGCATTTACGATAAAGTCGTGTCTGTATCCGAGGTCTCGTTTATACAAAGCCTCTATATCATTCTTCGCCTGCGCTACGATATCATCACGTTTCTGCTGATCGGACATCTCATACGTCCCATGCGCCGCCTCAATTTCCGCATCAAAACGCCCTTGTTCGTAGCCGTTCTTATATGAGCGTGTTCTTAGCGCCTTCATTGTGTCCTCTACTAGCGTTACTAATTCGTCATAGTCCATTTCGTCTAGGTTCGAGGCTGGCGTGTGCTCGCCAACGATGACTTCGTATTCTCTGTGCCAAATTATCCAGCCGCCATCTGTTTGTACGCCCAAGCCCTGCGAACTACTTACCGTAAGTACGTCGCCATTCTTAAAACCGCCGCCCGGATATTCAGTATCCGTAATCAAAATCCGTTCGCCAACGTTTGCCTTACGTTTCTCCGTCTTATATTTCGTCATACTAAAACAACTCCCCGTAGTTTATTTGCGACTGCGCCGCCGCCCTTTCATCGTC
>NZ_JAIVLB010000023.1 GCF_020524495.1 Bacillus stratosphericus
AGAATAGTGTTGAAATTGTTGTCCCTTTCTAGCCATAAAAAATCCCCTCCAAGTATAGTGTAACAGCCAAGATATGTTCTTGGGCTTTTTACACTGTCTACTTAGAGGGGATAATATCATATGCAGGGGCTTTTTTATATTCATTATTTTGAAGTTGGCGTTTATCCTCAAACCATGGACGCATTTTCACAAAAATGAAGCTAAACACGATGGTAATGATGATTCCTTTAATAAAGTTAAAAGGTAAGATTCCTGCTGTAATGGTTGTCTTGAGCGCATGATCAGAAAGTTCAGGTGCATTTAAAAACCATGTATAAGCGGGAAGGAACAAGAAGTAATTTAAAATGCTCATCATTACGGTCATGAGCAATGTTCCCATAATCATAGACCATGCCATCCCTATTACTGATTGAATTTTTTTAAACATAAAGGCTACCGGCAAGATGAATAATGTACCTGCGATAAAATTGGCTACTTGCCCAACAGGAACGCCAGACATACTGCCTTGAATGAGGTAATGCAATACATTTTTTAATGCCTCAACGGCTATTCCTGCACCCGGCCCATAAATTAAAATCGCAATAATCGCTGGAATATCGCTGAAATCAATTTTTAAATATACTGGAAGCCCTGGAAAAGGAAAATCCAATAAAATTAAAACAAACGAAATACTGCTAAGCATACTTGTGACAACTAAACGTTTCACTCTACTTTGATTCAAAGTTCTCTCTCCTTTTCGATCAGATCTTTCGAAAAGAGGATTGTTCAATTCAACCATAAAAAGACCGCTCTCGATAACATCACAGGAGCGGGAAATTTAGGCTACACAAATAGACGTTTGAACAGTTATGTTTTCAACGTTTATGAACCTCCATCTTCTCCCATCCAGACTATACTGTCGGCTTCGGAATCACACCGAATCCTGCCAAAAAGGCTCGCGGGCTTAGAGACTAAGCTCATCACCGCCGGTAGGGAATTGCACCCTGCCCCGAAGATTGATCATTATTCAATTCGAAATCATTATATATGATATATGAGCATTTGTACAGAAATAAAAATCCTGAGCAATTTAATCAGTTTTAACAAATGTTTAAAAACAAAAAATGATAATGACAAATGCGTAAAAATTGGTGATCTTTTGTTTAAAGGTGTCCATTACCCATAATGACATAAAGAAATGTTCGTGTTTTCTTTTTCGCTTTACTGCTTTAATTTGATTGACATAGTGAAAAGGAATATGGTAAATTATCAGATATTTATGACGTTTATTTTAGGAGGAAATCTAACGATGTTTCGAGTATTAGTCTCAGATAAGATGAGCAATGATGGTCTTTTACCACTTTTAGAATCAGATTTTGTTGAAATTGTCCAAAAAAATGTAACAGAAGTAGAAGATGAGCTCCACACGTTTGATGCATTACTTGTCAGAAGCGCCACAAAAGTGACAAAAGAACTTTATGAAAAAATGACTTCATTAAAAATTGTTGGCCGTGCCGGTGTGGGAGTAGACAATATTGACATTGATGAAGCGACAAAACATGGCGTCATTGTTATCAATGCACCAAATGGTAATACGATTTCAACAGCAGAGCATACGTTTGCAATGATCTCATCCCTGATGCGTCACATTCCGCAAGCCAATATTTCTGTTAAATCAAAAGAATGGAACAGAGGCGCATATGTCGGTGCTGAGCTTTACGGAAAATCACTCGGAATTGTTGGTCTAGGCAGAATTGGAAGCGAAATTGCCCAGCGTGCAAGAGCTTTTGGCATGACTGTAAACGTGTTTGATCCATTCCTCACAAAAGAGCGTGCAGAAAAAATTGGTGTCAATGCTAAATCACTCGATGAAGTACTTGAAGTATCAGATATTATCACTGTACATACACCATTAACTAAAGAAACAAGAGGACTTCTCAATCAAGAAACGATTGCGAAAACGAAAATAGGCGTTCGTCTCATAAACTGTGCCCGTGGTGGTATTATTGACGAAGGTGACCTTCTTGAAGCACTTGAAAGCGGCCATGTGGCAGGAGCTGCACTCGATGTATTCGAGGTAGAACCCCCTACTGATAACCCGCTTGTGGATCATCCAAATGTCATTGCAACTCCGCATCTTGGTGCATCTACAAAAGAAGCGCAATTAAATGTAGCGGCTCAAGTATCTGAAGAAGTCCTTCAATTCGCAAAAGGACTCCCTGTCATGTCATCTATTAATCTACCAGCGATGACCAAAGACGAGTTTAAAAAGATTCAACCTTATCATCATTTTGCAGGAAAACTTGGACGTCTTGTCTCTCAATCCATGAGAGAACCTGTAAAAGAAGTGAGCATTTCTTACGAAGGCTCTATCTCAAAACTGGAAACATCCTTTATTACGAAAAGTCTACTGTCTGGCTTTTTAAAAGAACGCGTAGACTCGACTGTGAATGAAGTAAATGCTGGTATGGTGGCGAAAGAACGTGGCATTAGCTTTAGTGAAAAAATTTCCTCTAGCGAATTTGGTTACGATAACAGCATTTCAATTGAAATCAAAGGTGACGTTTCAACCTTTACTTTAAAAGCAACCTATATCCCGCATCTCGGGGAACGCGTTGTCTCTATTAACGGATTTAATATTGATTTTTACCCAGATGGACATCTTGTCTACATTCAGCATACGGATGCACCTGGTGTGATTGGTCAAGTTGGACAGATTTTAGGCGAACATGATGTGAACATTGCGACAATGCAAGTGGGACGTAAAGAAAAAGGCGGCGAAGCCATCATGATGCTTTCTTTTGACAAGCATCTTGAAGACGAAATTGTCCAAAAGTTAACTGAAGTGAAAGATATTCTATCTGTACGTCTGATTGACCTATAAAAAACAATGGTAAACCTCATGCAAAAGCATGAGGTTTATTTTGTTGAAATCATTAAACGGTCTCCCGTTCGAATTAAGTGACTTTGTAGCTCATTGATTTTCTTCAATTGATCAACGGTCATCTGATGTGCTTTAGCAATCGACCAGAGGGTATCCCCTTGTTTAATGACGTATGTACTTTTTTCATGTCCATTTACATGAAGGGCTCGCTCTTGAAAACGATCCAGTGCGATGATTGTGAGCGGATCTACCGCATCTTCTTTGTTTACTGACCAATTGCCTCGGTGCACCTCAAAATGCAAATGAGTGCCCCTAGAGGCCCCTGTGTTGCCAATGATGCCAATCAGCTGTCCTGCTTGTACATGGTCTCCGCTTTTAACAAACCGCTTGTGTAAATGGGCATAGACGGTTTCATACCCATTTGGGTGCTGAATAAACACGACTTCTCCATATGTCGCAGATACATAGGAACGAGTGACCACACCGTCGCCCGTAGCCATAATGGATTCTCCTTCTGGCGCAGCAATGTCTAATCCCTTATGCGAACCACCTCTTGTCCCAAACAAATCGGTGACTTCTCCTTTAACTGGTTCCACCCATTCGGTTGTGTTCTGTGCATGTGCAAATGGCGATAAGATCAAGAGAAAGAAATAGCTGGCACATATGAAGCAATACCTTTTCATCAGTGACTTCCCTTTCTTTGAGGTTCTTTTCATGACAGCTTAGTATACAGCAAGGATGACCTTTTCTATACATCCAAAAAGAACGCAATATTTTGCGCCCTTTAACGTTCTTTTATGACAACTGGATTTGGCAGAGCCGGCACCTCTATTGGTTCCTTTAATTCATATGGTCCTACTTGATCTGTCCCTGCATGTTGAATCGTGACATCTGTAAAACCAAAATCTTTCGCTGTGAGCAGAAGACCTTCAATGAGTAGAATATGATCAATTGAGTCTGTTAATTGCCCTGATGCTGTGATGGTCACATGTTTTCCTGTCGATGTCACTTCTTTAATAACTTCTTCTTTAATTAATGGATCAAGTCCTGAATCACTTCCCTGCTTCATGGCCTCAATCGCAGATTTATAAGATGGATAATGACTTTTTGAAGGCACCAAAAATGTCCCGCTCTGATTCTCTAATAGGTAATAAGCGTGCTTTGTTTGTTTATCAATTGAAATGGTGCCAATGCTTCCATGTTCACTCAATTGGAGATGAGAGCCTTTGACTGACTTGACCTGTACTTGCTTATATTGACTCCATTTTAGCGTTTCTTTTACCATGTCTTTAAATCGGTTGGCTTCTTTTAATGTATCAAGAGACAAATCATTTTTTAGCTGAAAGACCAACGTATCCCCTTTTTCACTAATATCCACCATATCCATATAAGATTGAAGAGGCTTGATCATTGCCGGCAGTTGTACCTTTTCATATGTGCTCACCATTGCCTGCACATTGTCGTTTTGATTTTCTTTTCCAATACTAATCGGGACAACTTGAGAAGTGGATTCATCTATGTATGCAATCGTCATATACTTATGTTGGTCAGCTGCTGAAACAACATGTAAGGGCTCATTTGTGTTTTTTACTGCCTCTAGTGTCGCATTCACCTGCCCTTTGTCAGCATTTGATTCCATTTTCACTTTCTTCATATCGTGAGCAGATGGCTTAAATAAATGAGGAGAAATCAAAAACGCCATAAATAAAACCACAACGGTTGCCACCGCTGGACCAATCCATATGACACTTCTCTTCTTTTTCCCGCTTGCCATCAGCATCTTCTGGTAAATCTGCTTAGATGAACGGTTGTCCTCCACCTTTGGAAGCTGACTTAGTAACACCTTGATTCGTTCTTCGCTCCAATCGGACCTGTTCGTTTTCATTCAATAGCTCCTCCTTCAAAAGCTCCATATGTTTTCGGAGCACTTTCAGGCCTCGGTGCTGAGTTGTTTTGACTTTGCTTTCCGAGAACTTTAGCGCCTTTGCCGTCGCGATGATTGAGTAGCCCTGGATAAACCTTAAAATGATGACAGCCCTTTGATCAATGGTGCAATGATCAAGTGCGGCATAGATTTCTTTTACATTTTCATCCTTTACAGCCAATTCATCTGGGAGCAAGTCTGGATCTTTCACATCCTGCTTATCCCAATCAAACGTGCCTAGCACCCGTTGTCTAATGGTTTGCTGTTTGCGAAACCAGTCTATTGCCACATGCCTTGCAATTGAAAACAGCCATGTTTTCTCACTGCTTCTTCCTTCAAAAGTTTCATATGAGTGAAGTACCCGAATGTAAACCTCCTGAACGAGATCCTCTGCCTGATTTTTATCTTTTACCATATAAAATAAAAACTGGTACAAATCTTGATGGTACGAATCATATATTTTTTGAAAGGTTTCATGCATAGGAAACCCCTCCGTTCACTTATTTTTGTCGAGTGACTCTTACAAAACGTTACATTACAACTTTATGACAAATATATTACAAGTTCAACAATTTTGATATGGGTTTTTGTTTAACTTCTCCTTAAAAATATGCAAATAGAAAAAACACTTCATTTTCTTTCGAAAAGAAGTGTTTCTCATTTAACAAGATTAGACGAGTTCCTGCTTTTTTCTCGGAATATAGAAGGTGAAATGTGTACCTGTACCGGCTTTACTGTGAGCATGAATCGAGCCTTGATGTGCCTCTATGATGTTCTTTACAATCGCAAGACCGAGTCCAGTACCAGAACGTCCTCTTGTTCTTGCTTTATCAGCTTTATAGAACCGTTCGAAAATAAATGGCAGGTCCTCTTCGGGAATTCCACTTCCCGAATCTTTTACATCCATCTTCAACCCGTTCTCCACCGATTGAACCGAAAAGTGAACCTCTCCCCCCTTTGGTGTATGCCGAATGGCATTATCAATGAGATTGGTAAAAACCTGCTCAATCTTATCTGGATCGTATACAAAGTGTGGTTCTTTCACTTGAATCTCATACGTGAGATTGATTTGTTTTTCTTTCGCAATCCCAAGAAACTTGCGGTAGATTTTCTCAATTAGCTCTTCTGTATCAGTTGATTCAAGATTAAGCGTAATATGACCAGCTTCCATCCGCGCTAGATCCAGAAGGTCATTGACAAGACGCCCCATTCGCAGTGATTCGTCATAGATAATTTGCGCAATTTCTTTCTTTTCCTCTTCTGATCCGGCAATGTCATCTACAATGGCCTCACTATATCCTTGTAGCATAGCAATTGGTGTACGAAGTTCATGACTGACATTAGCAATGAAGTCTTTTCTTAGCTTATCAAGTCTTCGTTCCTCTGTCATATCTCGAAGCACCGCAACCGCTCCCCTAACATCCTGCTGATTATAGAGAGGAGACATGAGAAGAACCCATGTACGTCCCTGCAATGTTACTTCGATCATTTGCTCTTTTTCCGTGCTGACGGCTGTATGAAAGAGATTTCGTGCTTCTGGCGGAAGTTCATCTCCGTCTTTGATCTTCATATTTTGCTCATAATACCAAGCCTGCAAGAACCTTTCAGCAGGAGGATTTGTCATGAGGATCGTTCCATCAATATTGATGGTGATGACGCCATCCGCCATACTGCTAAGAATATTGGACAAATGCTCCTTTTCTTGATTTAAGGCTGTAATATGGAATTTAAGCTGCTTCCCCATTTGATTAAAGGCGATGGCCAGTTCTCCAATTTCATCTTGCGTTAAAATAGGGATCTTTGTATCAAATTTCCCTTTTGCCAAATCTTGTGCTCCCTCTCTCATCTTTCTCAGAGGATAGGTGACACGTGTAGATAAGAAGAAAGCGAATATTGTGGTAAGAACAATCGCTATTCCTGCTGCTAAAAAGATATAACGCGTCGTATGTTTGGTTGTCTGTTCTACAGCGAGGAGTGACTGAGAAAGAAAAACCATGCCTTTTTTTTCGTTCGCCCCATAAGGAACACCTACTACAATTCGTTCATCCTTCTGATTTCCTGCACGTTTACTGATTTTTTTTCGCTCTTTCAGTGCTTGATTCAACTCTTTATCCGCTACAATTTGTTCCTTTGTTATCGCAGGAAGATTTCCGCCTTTTTCAGACGAATACCATTCTAGTCCATCCTCTTGAATAATCGCAATACTCGTCAATTTGTCAGCAAGCTCAGATGTAATGGACCTTGCAAGCGATTGATCCTCATGGCTTTCTAAAAAGACCGCTACTTTGTTTGCCATTTGTGTTAAATCAGACTTTGCTTCTTCAACATGATAATTATCAATGAATTCTAAAAGAAGCACTGTTAAAATAGATAAAACAATCAGGACGAGGAAGAGAATGGTTAACCATAGCTTTCCTACGACACTTTTCCACAGCTTCATTCAGCGCCGACCTCAAATTTATACCCAACACCCCATACAGTCACGATGTTTTTCGCAGCTTCTGGTGACACTTTATTCAGTTTTTCTCGAAGTCTTTTCACGTGGGTATCCACCGTTCTCAGATCACCAAAGAATTCATATTGCCACACTTCTTTTAGGAGCTTCTCCCGATCATAAACTTTATCCGGGGTTTTCGCCAAAAAGTATAAAAGTTCATATTCCTTCGGCGTGAGGCTGACTTCTTTGCCATCAGCTGTCACTCTATGCGCATCATGATCAATGGATAGATGAGAATACACAAGAACATCCTTTGTAGTAGATCCAGTATTCAGATACGATGTTTGAGACGACCTTCTTAGCAATGCCTTCACACGTAAAACAACTTCACGCGGGCTAAAAGGTTTGACGATATAGTCATCCGTTCCTGCCTCAAATCCTTGAACACGGTTGGCTTCCTCACCTTTAGCCGTCAGCATAATGATGGGTGTGGCTTTTTTATCTCGAATTTGATTACACACTTCAATCCCATCTGTGCCAGGCATCATTAAATCGAGCAAAATCAGGTCATAGTCTGTTTGAAGCGCTTTTTGAATCGCCTCATCCCCATTTTCTGCTTCATCGATTTCATAATTTTCACGTTCTAAATACATTTTTAAAAGGCGCCGAATTCTTGCCTCATCATCTACGACCAATATTTTCGTTTGTGTTGTGTGTTCCATTAAACAATCCTCCTGCTTTCTCCGTGTTACACTCATTTTAACAAAAAAACGAATTTAATCATAAACGTTGGCTTTTTTCTTGTGATTACGCGTAAGAATGAAGCCCCGCAATCACAAGATTGACAAAGATAAGATTAAACATAATAATGGCAAACCCGATCACGGCAAGCCAAGCGGACTTTTCGCCATGCCAGCCTCGCGATAACCGAAGATGGAGATAGGCTGCATAAAATAAAAACGTAATCAATGCCCATACTTCCTTCGGGTCCCAGCCCCAAAATCTTGTCCATGCAATTTGCGCCCAGATCATAGCAAAAATAAGTCCACCTAACGCAAATACAGGGAAACCAATTGAAACAGCCCTGTACCCAATTTCATCTACTAAATCGAGATTCACCTGTCTCACGAGCGGTTGAAGCAGGGCACTAAGTCGTTTACGAATGATCAATCTAAGCAGTCCGTAAATGATCAGCCCGACACCAAATGACCATAACACTGTATTAACTTTTCTGCCTGAAAAAACAGGTGGTAAATCAACGACAGGCTCCAATCGATTTTTGGTCACGAGCTCTCCTTTATGAGGCCCGACCAAGGCTGGCAGCTCGTAGACCATGACACTTTCTTCTTTATTTTTATCTACCCAATTAAACTTCGCTTCATACCCTGTCATTCTAAAGACTGAAGTGACAGCGATAAATGAAAGTGTGACCACAACCATAAACATGACAAGCTCTAAACCAAACGTCTTCTTGCCTGGCTTTGTTTGATCGACATGTTTTAAAAGGAAGATGACGCCTGCCACAAAACTGATCGCTAAAATGGCTTGACCAAGTGCTGCTGTCGTTACGTGAATATATAGCCACTTGCTTTGAAGTGAAGGAATCAGCGGTGAAATATCTGATGGAAACATGCTTGCATAAGCTATAATCAATAAGGCAATTGGAAGAGTAAATAAACCAAGCACAGACACTTGATACAAAAAATATAAAATGATAAATGCAAGCACCAGCATCATACCGAAGGCCGTTGTGAACTCAAATAAATTACTGACTGGTGCATGACCAGACGCAATCCACCTTGAAATAAAATAGCCAAATTGGCTCAAAAAACCAATGATGGTGAGTGTAATGCCGATGAGTGCCGCCTTATTTTTGCGCGGTCCATCCTCTTTCTTTTTTCCTTTAATGGCACCACCAAAAAAAGGAACTGCCGCTAAATAAAATAGAAAAGCTGCAAATAACAGATTTTCACTGACTGCCGCCATCTAACCCTTCCCCCTTGCTTTTGCTGATACTTGTTGTATCAGGCAGTTCTTTTTGATCAACTGGCTGTTTGATGCCACTGCCACTCAGTAACACGCTTAGATCAGACTTTAAGCCGAACCAGTTTTTGTTTGTGTGTCCTGCCACAAATACTTTTCCATTCTTCAATGACAGCCAGATTCTTCTATGCTGCCAATACATCCCCTGCACAACACCGATCATAAAGATAACCCCACCAACGATTAGGACACCAAGTGTTAAGTCTTTTCTAACGGTTAAACCTGTTACGTTTTTCGTTTCAACTCGATCAAACTTCATCTTATAAATATTGTTATCAGAACCCTCTACTGTCTCTTGAATGGCGACAAAGCTTTTTTCACCTTTTGGTTTTTCAGGAGAAAACATTTCAAACACGAAAGCAGGATTATTCGGATTCCTTGTTTTCGTACTCGGCGTTCCATCTTCGTCAAAATAAAAATCAGGCAAATAGCTCACAACCTTGACTTTGTAACCGCTACCAAGATCATATTCTGACTTAGGCTCCAGCAGATTAATCTTCACTGTACCGAAAGATTTTTCTGTATCTTTTCGAATCAGTTGAAAGACCATTTGATCGAGTTCATTTTGTTTAAAATCCACTTGGTATAATGAAAAATTGTCAAACTTGAGCGGTTCATTCACTTTAATATCGTGTTCTGTTACCTGCTTAAGTTTTGGCTTTTCACCGAGAACAACTTCCCCTTCACGTTTGTATAAAATAGCATCGGTTTTATAACTTTTAACAACTTGACCGTTGCCGGCTTTTTCAATGGCATTTTCAAACACTTCTTTTTCATTTCCAGATTCATAGCGATCAATTGTAAACGCATTATTTCTCAAGAAGTATTGTCCACCCGTGCCGGGGATCGGTGCTGTTTCACCTTCTCTAACCCACAGCGTTTCATCCACATACATTCCTGGGACAAACCGGAGCATCGATCCAATGAGAAATATAATTAATCCGATGTGATTGACGTAAGGTCCCCAACGTGAAAAGCGGCCTTTTTCAGCTAAAATATGTCCATCTTCTTCTCGCACTCGGTAACGCTTTTGTTTCATCGCTCTAACGATGCCTTCATATGTATGCTGATCTAATGTTTTATCTGTTTCGCTGAAAAGACGTTGCCTTCTCATGAAGCCTTCTTTTTTGGAAATACCTTGATTTTTGAGTGCCCGATAAAGCGGAATCACTCGGTCGAGACTGCAAATCACAAGGGAAATTCCGATAGATGCTACAAGAGCTAAGAACCACCAAGAACTATAAAGATCATGGAACCCAAGTATGTAATATAGCTTGCCAAACGAGCCATATTGCTCTTCATAATAGGTGGAAGCAGATGCTCCCGGCGGAATAAATCGCTCCTGCGGAAAAATGGTTCCCAGCGAGGAAGCGAAAAGTGTGATGACAATCAACCATACACCTACTTTAACGGAAGAAAAAAAGTTCCATACTTTATCAACAATCGTTTTGTTATACGTTTGCGAGCGTCTCGCACTGCCGTCATATCTCATATCTAGTAGCTTTGAAGAGTATTTCTCTTTTGCGGCGATGGGATTTCCGCAAGATTCACATAGAACAGTACCTATTGGATTAATATGTCCACACTCGCACTTTACCTCTTTCATTCTATGACCCCTTTGGTTTAATCAAATTCATATATTCATAGACATTACGTTCTGTCATGGTTCCCTTTATGACTTTGATTACCTTTCCTTCAGGATTAATTAAAAATGTGGTTGGCAGCGGCGTAATATCATATGCCTCTGTTACTTGACGATCTTTGTCCATAGCAACAGGAAAATTCACGTCATAGGCATCCATAAAATTCTTAACGGCAATATCTGATTCTCCAACATTCACTGCAACAATTTCCACACCGCGATCCTTGAACACTTGATACTGATTCGCCATATAGGGAAATTCTTGTTTACATGGACCGCACCATGTACCCCAAAAATTAAGAAAGACGCCTTTGCCTTTTAAGTCCTTTAATTCAATCCGCTCCCCATCCACAGATTGAAGGACAAAGTTAGGTGCAGTAGACCCTTCTTTGACTCGATCCTGTTTGGCAAATACTGAGTTATACATGGTATAACATATTGCAGCAAGCATCAGGAGGAGAATGCCCGTCCGTATGAAAAATCGTCTTTTCTTCATCTGAAGTACCCCTTCCCCATAGACATTCAGGTAAATTATAGCATTCTCCCTCTTTTGATGCTTCTTCATTTTTTGAAGTTTATGTGAAAATTAGAAAGCACTTTTCCCGTGATCAGCAATCGCTCTTAGGCGCTTCACTTCATGCGGAGTCAATTCTCTGCGCTCTCCTGGCCTCATGCCTTCAATATGAAGAAAGGCATAATGCTCTCTCTTTAGCTTTAACACATCATGACCGATCGTTTCAAACATACGCCTTACCTGTCTGTTTCTGCCTTCATGAATCGTTAATTGGACAATACATGTTTGCTTTCGTTTATCAATTGATAGCATTTTAGCACGAGCAGGTGCTGTTTTTTTATGATCTAACATGATTCCTTTTTCTAGCTTTCTGAGCAATTCCTTTGAAGGAATGCCTTTTAGCTTCGCTGCATACGTTTTATGAATTTCATATTTCGGGTGCATGAGCTTGTGGGCAAATTCGCCATCATTTGTTATCAAAATTAAGCCGCTCGTATCATAATCTAAACGACCGATTGGATAGAGACGCTGAGGGACATCATCAAAGAAATCTGTCACAACTCTACGTCCTTTATCATCCTCGGCAGCTGAAATGACGCCGCGCGGTTTATAAAGCATAAAGTAAACCGGTTCTTCTCTTTCTAATTTCAACCCATTGACTTCAATTTTATCTGAAGAACCCACCTTCATTCCGAGCTCTTTTACTGTTTGACCATTAACGGTAACTCGTCCTTCTTTAATTAGTTCTTCAGCCTTTCGTCTAGACGCCACGCCTGCATGTGCAATTACTTTCTGTAAACGTTCCATTTGTCTTTCACCTCATGTACTATCTTACTTGCTTGACTAGAAACAAACAAGCATTCGTGGAAAAATAAGCGATTTGTCTGTCTAATTTCAGCTAAAAAGCTGTTTCCATCTCAAATACAAAAAAGCGCCTGATTAGGCGCCGCTAAATAACAAACTGACGATAATAACAGATGCAATGACACCAATAAGATCTGCTAACAGACCTACTTTCAGCGCATCTCCCATTTTTTTTATACCGACTGCTCCAAAATAGACCGTTAAAATGTAAAGAGTGGTGTCTGTTGACCCTTGCATGACAGCTGCAAGCTTACCAATAAAAGAATCTGGACCATATGTCGCAATTAAGTCTGATGTCATCCCGAGTGCTGCCGTTCCTGATATCGGGCGAATAAACGCAAGCGGTACCACCTCTGTAGGGAAGCCAAACGCTGTAAACACGGGTTTTAACAGCCCCATTACAAAATCAAGCGCACCTGACGCACGGAATATCGTAATGGCCACAAGCATACCGACTAAATACGGAATGATTGAAAAGGCTATTTGAATGCCCTCTTTCCCGCCTTCCACAAATGTTTCATAAGTCGGTATCTTTCTAATGGTTCCCACAATCAAAATTCCTGCGATGATCAGTGGAATCAAAGCAAGTGACAGCCAGTTAATAAACGCCACAAGATCACCCCCGCCTGCTTCTACGATAGTGGAAATAGCGATCAATGATAATCGCACCAATTCCTGAAATCAGTGTCGCCAATATGGTTGGTCCTACAATATCTGTTGGCTGATCTGCGCCATATGTCATTCTAATAGCAATGACGGTCGTTGGCACAAGTGTGATAGAGGATGTGTTGACAGCTAAAAATGTAATCATGGAACGGCTCGCCTCATTCTTCCCTCCATTTAATGCTTTCATCTGCTCCATCGCCTTAATCCCAAGCGGTGTGGCGGCATTTCCGAGTCCAAAGAAATTTGCCATGAGATTGGACAGGATATACCCCATCGCCGGATGATTAGGGGGAATATCCGGGAATAGCTTTGAAATAAAGGGGCGGCACATTTTACTAAAGAAGTTTAATAGCCCCGCTTCTTCTGCAATCTTCATCAGTCCCAGCCAAAAAACAAGTACACTGATCAACCCGATTGAAATGGTGACCGCTTCTTTTGAGCCCTTAAAAACAGCTTCATTCACTTCCTGCATCGTCCCGTTTAGCATCGCATAGACAAGACCGATAACAGACAGAAACACCCAAATTAGATTGACCATAAAGACCCGCCTACAGATGCCTGAAAGACAGACTTAAACATTTCTTGAAAGCTTTTTTGGGGCATTCGATTGCGTTTATTCTCATAAAAAATGGGCACCTGCTCGATCACCTGACCATCTAATAAGAACGTCATTTTCCCCACAACATCTGGGATAGCCTCAGCGTTTCTTTCCCATTTCTTTTCAGGTGTGAGCATTTCAGTTTCAATTTTCACTAGCTTTTTCTCATCTTCATTTAGGAAATAGGCCACATCACGCTTAATAAACGCTTTTTTTTCATAAAAGGTCCCTTTTAACGAAGTAAGCCTGCCTTTTTTAGCAAGCATATACGTTTTATAGTGACCAAATGCATACTCAAACATAGAGATATGATCCTTCCAGTCATCCGGCGCATTAATGGTCACAGCAATTAATGCAGCATTCCCCTTTGCAGCTGTAGAGACGAGTGTGCGTTTTGCAAGCTTTGTATATCCTGTTTTCCCCCCAGTGGAATATTGATATAAACCGGTGAGCAGCTTATTTTTATTTTTCCAATAGCCTTCCATTGTCTTAGCTTTATAGAAAGTCGTGCCGGCAATTTTTTGATATTGTTTATGCTCCATGGCGTACTTTGTTAAAATCGCCATGTCATAGGCTGATGAATAATGGTTTTGATGATTATCAAGCCCATGCGGATTTTGAAAATTTGTATTCTCCATTCCTAGTTCAGTCGCCTTTTGGTTCATCATAAAAATAAAGCCTTCTAAGCTGCCGCCGACATGTTCTGCAATGGCGACAGCTGCATCATTTCCAGAACGCAGCATAAGCCCGTATGTCAAGTCTTCTAAGCTTACCTTCTGCCCTTCCTTCAAATAAATCGATGAGCCTTCAGCTTTAATCGCACGTTTTGATACTTTGACGGTTTCTTTCATTTTTCCTGATTCAATGGCTAATACAGCCGTCATAATTTTTGTGATACTGGCGATTCTTCTTTTTTCGTGCTCATCCTTTCCAAATAGGACTCTGCCTGATTGTCCATCTACTAAAATGGCGCTTCTTGCACTTACCGATAATGATATGTCTGCTTGAGCATTTGAGGATAACGGCAGTAAGAGTGTAAATAGAAGAAGGACTACTGTTCCAATTTTTAAATAGGGCATGTTCATTCACGTCCTTGTCCGTTTTGTACAAGTGTATGCGCGGCTGAAAAAGTTATGATGCCTCGTCCATAAAAAAAGCGTCTCTACATGAGGCGCTTTCACTCTTGCTTATACCATTTTTCACTTGCTGATGAGATGTCGTATATTCTACCTCTTCTCTCATCGTTAAAAAGTCTTTTTCTAAAGAAGAAAATAATTGCTTTACATCAGCCGATACTTCATGGTGGAAAACAATGCTGCTTTTTCCTGTATAGGCCGAACGGCTATCTTCATACCATATATCCTTTTTTGGTGTAAAAAATTCTTCAATACATTGATGATAATTACGGTGAAGCGTCTGCTGTGCGGCTTGCTGTGGAAAAGTCTGCTGCTGCCCGATTTTATTGCAAACAGACGCTGCATCCTCGCTATACACTGCAAGCTTCCATAATGTAGTCAATATGTCACAATAATAGGTATCCACTTCTTGGTTTAATCGTGTCAAGCTCGATAAGGTAGCTTCGTTCAGAAAGTCATTCACTTCAGTTGCAACCTTTGATAAAAAGACGCCTGCTTGATCAACTTGAGCCTTCACATTCATATGTGCCATTTGTTTCGTTTTTACCTTCCCAACATGTCTTTGTCACCATTTTTGACCTGAAATATTTTTATATTTTATCATACATTATTCCTTATTTTGAACTATTTCATCTCTTCAAATGTTTGATTGAAGTTTTCAAAAAAGAGATCAGCCTCTTCTTGCTCACCATCCGCTTCAACATTCTCTGGAAGCGGCGGCAATTCATCTAGAGATTTTAAGCCAAATTGCTCTAAAAAGGTAGATGTCGTGCCATAAAGAATCGCTCGTCCTGGACCATCTGCACGTCCAACTTCACACAGCAGCGCTTTGGCAACTAAACTATGAAGCACCCGTTCTGATTTGACTCCCCTGATCTCCTCTACCTCACCACGCGTGATCGGCTGTTTATAAGAAACAATCGCAAGCACCTCCAGTGCAGCCTGTGACAAACCTTTGGATGGAGTTTCTACTAATTTTTTTAAATAAATGCTGTATTCCTTTTTCGTGAGCAACATATATGAATCTGCATACTCAATGAGCTCAATGCCTCGTTCTTGTTTTTGATATTCTTCCTTTACAACAGACATAATGTCGATAAATGCCGCCTCATCAACTTCAAGAACAGACATGAGCTGTTTTCTTGTTAAGCCTTCGTCACCTGCTGCATAAAGTAGCGCTTCTAAGATGGCTTTCCAATTCACGATATTAAGCGTCATGAATCGTTTCACTCCCTATAATATAAATGTCTTCAAAGTTCCCTTCCTGCTCTAGCATGATTTGATGGATTTTCATCAATTCGAGAACAGCAAGAAACGTCACGACAAGGTGTTCCTTTTGATCATGTTGAAATAGAGTTTTAAAATTGGTCCGATTTTTTGTTTTTCTCAAATGGTTCATGATCTCATTCATTTTGTCTTCAATCGGGATTTCTTGTCTTGTAATCTTGGATGGTACTGGTTTCGTTATTTTTTTCCGGTTTAATACCTTTTGGAACGCACCTAACATATCGTACACCGTTACATGTAAGTTTGTGTCCTTCGCTTCCGCTTCTTTTGCAAACTCACTTAAATCGCTTGGTGGTTTTGTAAAGGCATTTTGTCGATCTTCTTCACGTTCTTTTAGTTCTTGCGCTGCATTTTTATACTTGCGGTATTCAATTAATTTTCCAATCAGCTCTTCACGAGGATCTTCTTCCTCTTCCAGCAGGTCTTCATCAAATAGCTCTTCCTCCTGTTTTGGAAGAAGCATTCTGCTTTTAATACTCAGGAGGGTTGCAGCCATCACCAAATATTCACTTGCAACATCGAGTTCAAGTTCCCTCATCGTGTGGACATATAATAAATACTGCTCCGTAATTTTAGCGACGGGAATATCATAAATATCAATTTCCAAACGGTTGATTAAATGTAAAAGCAAGTCCAAAGGACCCTCAAACGAATCTATTTTCACCTGATATTCCAGCATTCTTTTCTCACCATTTCTACTGTCTTCTAAAGTACCATTTCACCGGCTAACCTTTAGTATAAGACACGATAAAGCTCTCGTCCAATATAATTTCGACCATGATGCAATAGGCAAAACAAGAAAAACAGTGGATTCGCCCATACCAATAAGGGCACTTATACATAGAATACCATTGTAAACAGAACTGATGAAAAAGGAGGCCGTAACATTATGGGAGATGGTTATTACTTCGGCGGAGGATTTGCGCTTATTGTTGTGCTGTTCATCTTGCTGATCATCGTTGGCGCGGCTTGGGTTTATTAAAGAAACAGAGCGTCCTTTCACCAAGGGACGCTCTTTCTTCTTTTCTTTTCCGTGTGTTAGACTGTTAGTGGAAAAGGAGATGACCGGTGTGTACCCTGAAGCGTACCTGACTTTTTTACACGAATTTCATACGACAAGAGATTATTTTGAGTGTCATGAAATTCTTGAAGAATATTGGAAGGAATATCCCCCTGAGCAACGCAAAGAATACTGGGTTGGTCTGATTCAGCTTGCTGTCGCTTTGTATCATCAAAGACGGGGAAATAGAAAAGGAGCGAAACGGCTCATTTCAAACAGCCTTCACCTGTTAGAATCAAATCGCTCCGTATTATCGAACCTAGGTTTTGATGACGAAGCATTTCTTTTACTTCTTAGAACACTAAAAAAGAAAATGGATGAAGACATGCCATACGAGAGTGTGATGCTTCCAATCAAAGATCAAGTGCTCCTTTCTCTCTGCAAAGAGATGGCCCAAAAAGAAGGGTTGACCTTTGGGCAGGAAAGTAACTTATCCCACACGTTTCTAATCGAAAAACATAGATTGCGTGACCGGACAGATGTATTGCGTGAACGGGAGAAACAAATCAAACGTAAAAAAAGCAGAGGAATATAACCTCTGCTTTTACATGTGTGATATTTAATTTGTTTTGCTGTGACACTTATGAAAGAAGCCTTGCGTCAATTCATTTGGAATGAGTGTTTTGGTTCTAAATATCTCTTCCACTGCTAAAACCATTTCCTTGCCGATTCCTTGATCACGATGGGATGGATTGACACTTATATGCTCGATTTTCACTTGGTCGTCTATTTTCAGCACACCAATGGCACCTACGATATCCTCGCCATCCTTCCAAAGAAACAGCTGCCGTTTTTCATCCGTTTCATATGACTTCATCGTCTGCTGAAGCTGTTTGACGTCTTTCTCACCTGGCATAAAGGAAAGGAGTCCCATAGCAATTTTTTCAAAAGACCTCTTATAACGAATTAACATATATACCCCTCAATATTAAATATGTTCCTATTTCCCAGCAAATGTCTTGTGAATCATTTGCTCATCACACATTATAAACATTTTCATACCGTTTTTAAACTCTTTTTCATGAAATTAACGAAATGTTCGATTTAAATTGGCCATTTCAATGGCTGCTGCAGCCGATTCACTGCCTTTATTTCCAGCTTTTGTGCCGGCTCTTTCAATTGCTTGTTCAATGGATTCTGTTGTCAGTACACCAAAGATCATCGGTACCCCTGTTGAGATGGCACTTTGAGCAATTCCTTTGGCCGCTTCATTACACACATAATCATAATGCGTTGTTGCGCCTCGGATTACTGTTCCGAGTGTAATGACTGCATCATATTTTTTTGTTTCTGCTAGTTTTTTTGCCATATAAGGAATTTCAAAAGCACCTGGTACCCACACGACATCGATATCGTCACCGTTTGCTCCGTGTCTAAGCAGTGTATCTTCTGCGCCATCTAGCAGCTTACTTGTAATAAAATCATTAAATCTGGCTACTACTATTGCAAATTTTAATCCTTCTGCAACTACATGGCCTTGTATTGTATTCATATGTTCATCATCCTTTTTTGTCATTTTTATTTTGTTCCTATCGTCGTTGTTTGATTATTTAGATGTGTTTGCAATGCTTCAATTGTAAGCATCTTTAAATCATGTTCTTTTTGAATCTCCTTCAGTTCAGGTACGCGCGCCATTGTTCCATCCACATTCATAATTTCACATATGACACCCGCATGCTCTGAACCCGCAATCTTGGCAAGGTCAACGGCCGCCTCTGTATGACCTGGCCTTTCTAATACTCCGCCCTCTTTTGCAATGAGCGGAAATACATGACCTGGACGTGCAAAGTCTTCGGGTTTTGCCTCTTTATTTAACATGGCCAAAATGGTGGTTGAGCGCTCGAAGGCACTAATACCAGTCGTCGTTGACGTATGGTCGATGCTCACTGTAAATGCAGTATGATATGCATCCGTATTTCGCTCTATCATTGGATGCAAGTCCAGATGTTTGGCAATCGACGCATGGACTGGTGTGCAGATGAGACCCCTTCCATGTAAAGCCATGAAGTTAATGACTTCCGGCGTTGCATGCTCAGCAAGTGCCACAAAGTCTCCTTCATTTTCTCTGTCTTCATCATCAACTACAATAATGATTTCTCCTTGTTTGAGGGCATTCACTGCCTCATCAACAGAATGAAACATAAAATCGCCTCCTAGAATCCGTGCTCTTTTAAAAATGATGGGGTCAATCGGGATGGATGTTTTTGGTCATGCTCTTTTGTTAAAAAGCGATAAATATATTTGCCGATCATGTCACACTCTATATTCACTATATCACCCATAGATTTAGTTGGGAAAATAGTGCCTTCAAGTGTATGAGGAATAATAGAGACTGTGACTTGACGATCATGCAAATCGAAAATGGTCAAGCTGACGCCATCTATGGCAATTGATCCCTTTTTGGTGAGCATATCTGTGAGGGACTTGTCCATCTCTAAATCATAATAAATTGCATTACTCTTTTTTTCTATTCGGGTAATCAAAGCCGTTCCATCAACGTGGCCTGATACAAAATGGCCTCCGAATCGCCCATTAGAGGACATGGCCCGCTCTAAATTGACTGAACTTCCTGATGTCAGGCGATTTAGCGATGTGGCTTTGACCGTCTCAGGCATCACATCTGCCGTGAACTGTTCTTTTGTAAAGCTTGTGACTGTAAGACATACACCATTGATCGCAATACTGTCCCCAAGATGAACATCTTCTAGCACACGGCTGCATTTTATGACGATTTCCATGGCATCTGCTGCTCTTTTGCTGCTTAATGACTGGACTGTGCCAACTTCTTCTATAATCCCGGTAAACATGTGATCCTCCTTTTCTCTTTCTTTTGTATTTCTCACTTTATTCAAAAGCGATGTTAGGGACATGTGATCGATTGAGCACCTTCGTCGCTTTTTATGGTCCATACAAGGTAGATGAGGGATCACCTAATAAACACTGTATGCCTTTCACTAATTTACATACAGAAAGCCCCGGAAAAATTCCGGGGCTTTGGTTTTTTTGCATTAGAAATAAAACTATGATCAACCAATATTTTTCGTTCATAGCTTTCTTTATCCTTCTCCCATCCAGACTTTCACTGTCGGCTTCAGCTTCTCACTGAATCAACCGTTAATAAATTAACGGGTCACGGGCTGTAAAGCATATGCTTTATTACCGTCGGTCGGGATTTTCACCCTGCCCCGAAGGATACAATCGATATTTAACTGTCCTTAGGGGCTATTATAGCGATCCTTGTTGACAAATGCAACAATCAAGATTTATTTACCTGTTCCATAAAAAAAGCCTCCTTATATGATAGGAAACATGTCAATTAACAATTTTCACTACTTTTATAAGACCATCTATTCTTTTTTCATTACTAAAATATGCTTTGATACGATCGCCTTTCTTCAAATCGGAGACATCATCTTCAAATTTCTTTCCATTAAAAATGATCTTCGTTCCGTTTTTCGCTTGACCGTAATATTCATCTCCATCAATTTTTGTAATGGTATACTCATAGATAGTATAATCTTTATCATTATTCGTTAAGCTTTCGCCAATGGCTGTTGGCACGTCTTCAATTTTCATGCCATTCATGTATAAATAACCTGCACCTAAACAAAGCAGTAAAACAAATAAAATCCCAATTTTTAATTTAATTTTCCCCATATTTAGAACCTCCATCATCTGCACTTCTCCTATTTGTATGTTTTATTCCTTCTATTGCTGAAATAAAACCAAAAAAGCTGATTTTCAATAATGGTTACTTATATAACGATTCAGACGGACCTTTGGTTTCCACCTTTTAATCATTACATATGATACGAATATTCGTTCTTTATTAAGAGGGTGTTCGTTAAATTTCTCCTTATAACGACAGTAAACGACATAGACACTAAAGAAAATAGCGACTTTTCTCCTATACTCTTTTTTCAAGTGCAAACAAGTCTTCTTCTAAGGCCTGTGCACGTTGGACAGCTATGTCTCGACTATCGCGCACCCCCTGATTATAATAATACTTCCAATGTGATGTGTGATAAAAGGCAATACTTGAACAGTTGCCACTTCTCCAATAACTTCTTCTCTCTCATTTAAAAAAACGTTGTATTTCATCGATCATTTTCTTTTTTCTTCTGTTGTCAATGATTTCATATCATCCACCAGCTTTCTTTTCATTTTTGCTTGTACGATCACCAAACCAATTTTAGTATGTTCTTATATATCATAAATGGCATCTGCTGTATTCTCTCCATAAAGAAACACCGCAAATGCGGTGTTTCTTTTCATTATTATGCGTCGACAACTTCGACTTTTTCCATGCCTTGGCCTTGCTCCATATCAAGAACAGCCTCGATACCTGATGTTACCTTTCCAAAAACAGTGTGCACACCGTTTAGATGTGGCTGCGGGTCATGTACGATAAAGAATTGGCTGCCGCCTGTGTCTTTACCAGCATGCGCCATTGATAATGAACCTCTTTCATGTTGATGAGGATTGCCTTCTGTTTCACATTTAATTGTGTAACCAGGACCTCCAGTTCCATTACCGTTTGGGTCGCCCCCTTGGCTTACGAAGCCTGGAATTACGCGATGGAATTTTAGTCCATCGTAAAAACCTTCATTTGCTAGCTTTTCAAAGTTTGCTACAGTTCCTGGAGCAGCCTCTGGATAAAGTTTAAACTCAATTTTCTTTCCATTTGTTAGTTGTATGTATCCTTTTTTCGCCATTTTTCATATTCTCCTTTCAGGTTAAACAACGCTCATTATAGCACATTTTCTATGATGTTAAACATCCCTTGCTTCTTGGTTGTTATTTATCTCTTCTTTCAATATTGATAAAATGAAAGAACCTGCTACTTTTCTCCTAAAGGAAATGATGGCAGACTGCTCAAAACGGCTTCATTTTATGGAAGATCAAAACATCTTCAAAGAAAATTGAAACGTCAGACTGATTTGCTACGTCTATATGATGGAGTACGCTCAAAAGCGAGTACTCAAAAGATGAGTTTCTCTTGAAAGAGGAACGCTTTCGAATTGAAGGAGGTCAACATGTTTAAAAAAACGATGCTTGGTATGATGGCAGCGCTCCTTTTACTGATAGGTGCGCCAAAAGTCAGCTTAGCGGATGCAGCTGTCGGCGATGTCATCGTCACACTCGGGCAAGACTTAACACCGGCTGATCGCCAGAAGGTGCTTGACGAGTTGAATCCACCTGAAAATGCGACAAAAATTGAAGTAACCAATAAAGAAGAGCACGAATATTTAGGAAAGTATATCCCTCGTTCTCAAATCGGGACTAGAGCATTATCATCTTCATCCATCACAATTCAAAAATCAGGTACTGGTCTGACTGTGGATACACATAACATTAAGACCATTACAGATGAGATGTATTTAAATGCTTTAATGACAGCAGGTGTCAAAGACGCGAAGGTTGTCGTAACTGCCCCGTTTGAGGTATCTGGTACAGCAGCGCTGACTGGTTTATTAAAAGCCTATGAAGTCTCAAGCGACAAAGCCATTCCAGAAGATGTGAAGCAGGTCGCAAACGAAGAGCTTGTGACAACATCTAAATTAGGTGACTCCATTGGGAAAGACAATGCATCTGCCCTCATTGCAAAAATCAAAGATGACATTGCGAAAAACGGTGTCCCTAAAACAACAAAAGAAGTGGAAGAAAAAGTGGATCAGGCTGCGTCTGATTTGAACTTAAGTCTGACGCAAGAACAAAAAGATCAGCTTGTCTCTCTATTCGATAAAATGAAGAACATCAATATCGATTGGAAAGAAGTTGGATCCCAAATCGATAAAGCAAAAGACAAGATTACGAAATTCATAGAATCTGATGAAGGGAAAAACCTTTTACAAAAGATTTGGGACTTCTTTGTCTCGATTTGGAACGCAATTGTATCTGTATTTACTGGTGGAAAATAATTCTCATAAAAAGAAAGCTGCCTGATGATCTGGCAGCTTTCTTAAGTAGATGATTTCACTTTTGATTGATAAGGTAAATCAAGCTTGACAATGTCCTCATATGTTTCACGCTCAACCACAAGCTGAGCTTCCCCATCTTCTACAAACACGACAGCCGGGCGCGGGAGACGGTTATAGTTGTTTGACATACTATAGCCGTAAGCGCCTGTACAAAAGACAGCTAGTAAGTCTCCCTGTGATAACTCTGGCAAGTCAATATCCCAAATGAGCATATCTCCGCTTTCACAGCATTTCCCTGCAATTGAAACAGTTTGATCATGTTTTTGACTCATTTTATTAGCACTTGCAGCTTCGTATTTCGCTTGATATAAAGCTGGACGAATGTTGTCACTCATTCCCCCGTCAATAGCTACATAATCACGAATTCCAGGTACATGTTTTGAAGAGCCGATCGTATACAGAGTTGTCCCTGCATCGCCAACAAGAGAGCGGCCTGGCTCAATCCAAATTTCCGGCATCTCAAACTCGTAGCGGACTACGTTCTCTTTGACAGCTTGAATAATTTTCTCAACGTATTTTGTCGCAGGTAGTGGTTCGTCCTCTGCTGTATAACGGATTCCAAAGCCACCGCCTAAGTTTAACACCGTGGAAATAAAGCCAAATGATTCTCTCCATTCATCCAGCTTCATAAAAATTTTATCTGCTGCAAGGACAAAACCAGTCGTATCAAAGATTTGCGAGCCTATATGGCAATGGACACCTAGAAGCTGGATTACTTCTGATCCAAGCATCTGTTTCACCGCTTCGTCTGCTTGTCCATTATGAAGATCAAAGCCAAATTTTGAATCCTCTTGGCCTGTCGTAATGTAATCATGAGTATGCGCCTCGACACCTGGCGTAATACGGAGCAGCACTTTCACCTTTTTTGACAGCTCTTGACCAAGCTGCTCAATGAGCTTCATTTCATAGAAATTATCAACCACAATACAGCCGATCCCATGCTCTAATGCCATCTTTAATTCTTCTCTACTTTTGTTGTTGCCATGAAAATGAATTTTATCTACTGGAAATCCGGCGCAAATAGCTGTGTGCAGCTCGCCGCCTGATACGACATCAAGTGATAATCCTTCTTCTTTGGCAAGCTGAAACATTGCAATGGAAGAAAATGCTTTACTCGCATATGCCACCTGTGCCGTTAATTCTTCTTCAATAAACGCTTTCTGGAAGCTTTTTGCGCGCTCCCGTATTAAAGCCACATCATATACATAAAGTGGTGTCCCATACGTTTCAGCTAAAGAAACGGCATCAACACCACCAATTTCTAAATGACCGAGTTCATTTTGTCTGCAAGTGCCGTGTAAATACAATGTCATTCCCTCTTTCTCTGCCTCGGCTGAAAAAAGACAGCTGCGTGAGCTGCCTTTTGCCGTTTCTCAAAGTTAAAAATACAATATCACAATCTTCAGCCACTTTCAATGAACGTTAAGAATTTGGCGGAATTTTTGATCTGTTTTGAGGGTGAACGATGCTTGGCCTTACTTTGGAGCCAGGAACAGAAGTCCGAATCAGCACTTGCCACAAAGCTTTTCCATTAAAAGGAATGAACGGCCACATATATGGCGTCTGCAATGAACGAATGGATGTTAAATAAATAATTAACAACGTAAAACCAATGATGAGTCCATTCAGTTTAAAGATCGCCACTAGTGCTAATATGATCAGTCGTATGATTTTATTGGCGACACTTAACTCATAGCTAGGAGTGGTAAATGTGCCGATTGCTGCTAGTGAGACGTATAAAATGACCTCTGGTGTAAATAAACCAACATCAATGGCAATTTGTCCAATTAAAACGGCTGCAATTAACCCCATGGCGGTCGATAGTGCTGTTGGTGTATGAATCGCTGCCATCCTTAAAAATTCCACCCCAAAATCAGCAAGGAATACTTGGAGAATGACAGGAATACGAGAAGGTTTATTCAACCCAATATATTTTAAATTGTCAGGTAACAGATTTGGTTCTAGGATAAAAAGAAACCAAATCGGCAAAAGGAAGGTAGAACATAATATTCCTAAAAAACGCACCCACCTTAAAAAAGTGCCCACTGCTGGTGCTTGGCGATATTCTTCTGCATGCTGAACATGGTGAAAAATAGTGGTCGGTGTAATGATGACACTAGGGGATGTATCTGTAATGATGATAACATGTCCTTCTAGAATATGGTTAGCTGCTACATCTGGTCGCTCGGTATACCGCACAAGTGGAAAAGGGTTATACCCTTGCTTAATAATAAATTCTTCAATCGTTTTATCAGACATCGTCAGTCCATCTACTTTGATCCCTGATACTTCTTTTTCAATAATATTCACAAGATCTGGGTCTGCAATATCTTCAATGTAACAAACACATACATCTGCTTTTGAACGTTCGCCTACTTTGAGCATTTTGTATCGCAGTTTTTCATCTCGCACTCTTCTTCGAATGAGTGCTGTATTTACATTTATGTTTTCAACAAATCCGTCTCTCGCCCCTCTGACAATCTTTTCTGTATCCGGCTCCTCTGGCATTCTGCCAGGATAGCTCCTGACGTCAATGATAAATGCGTAGTTTTCCCCTTCTACGATGACTGCAACAAGCCCTGACAGCACTTGATCCACAGCTTCATCAAGCGTGTCGACTTTTGAGACTTCTTGATTGACAAGACGGTTCTCTACTACACGTGCGATGTGATCTGATTCTGGTTCGTTGTCATTGATTTCAATCAGTTCTTTTAATAAATAGATGACATGCTGTGTATCATACAAACCGTTTACATAGTAAAGTTGTATTTCCTGATCATGTATATAAATTTTTCGAACGCCAAGGTCAAAGCTGAGACCCATGCCGACATTTTCCTTGAAGTAATTTTCATTTTTCTTCGGATCTCGGTACACGTTTACTTTGTCTTTCTTCATGGAAGCCACTCCTCTCTAATATTAATTCAACTGCTTTCATTGTGATTGGAGATCCTTTGCTTAGATCATCTTTCCGTCCCATCTTGCCAATATCTCCAATCCCAACAACAAACGGAAGATGGAGTGAGTCGAGACAATATACCGTATCCCCGCTCATTTTATGAGGCTCCATTTCTGGAAGTCCATGTTTGTCCACACCGTATTCTGTCAGTTCACCTTCCCGGTCAATAGAGACATGTACCTTTGTCCATTCGGCTTGATGCGTCTTTGATGCAACTGCAATGGCTCCAATCACTTCGATTTCGGGGTGGCGTGCTACATACTTCATAGCCGTCTCCCCTGTTCCTTCACCTGTTAGACCAGAATCATCAAACATGACAAACACCGGATCAGACGGCGTCTTTAAAATCATCTGTACAAGTTCAGGTCCTGTTCGTTTGCTCGGATTCCCTTTTGAGCTAGAAATACATCTTCCACCGACTTTTTTTGCGGCAAGTTCAATGGTCTTGGCAGCATATATATCTCCGTCTGTCACTAAAATGACTTTACGTCTTTTCCCCATATGAAGTTATCCTTTCGGTTTAAATATAAGTGCGACAAGAAATGAGAATAAAATCGCAGCTGATATTCCAGCAGAGGTTAATTCAAAAATACCGATCCCGATTCCGATGAATCCGTGTACATCTGCCTGGTGCATCGCCCCATGAAGCAGGCTATGACCAAAGCTAACGATAGGAACGGTAGCACCCGCACCTGCAAAATCAATAAATTTATCATAAATACCAAACCCGTCTAATATAGTTCCCGCCACAACAAAGGTGGTCATGACATGTGCAGGCGTGAGTTTGAGTACGTCCAATAAAAGCTGTCCGATGACGCAAATAAGTCCGCCTGCAACAAAAGCGATAAGATAATCCATTAGCTTTCTCCTCCTGCACGTTCAAATACGACACCATGTGCAATGGTTGGAATGGTCTCTTTTTGCTGGACCATCATCGGGCTAAGAAGCGCCCCAGTTGCCACAACCAATACTCTTTGCAAATTCCCAGCTTTCATTTCTTGAAAGATGTGACTGAACGTCACAACAGCTGAACAAGCACATCCGCTGCCTCCAGCGAACACATTTTGATCAGGTGTATAGATGATTAAGCCGCAATCATCGTGCTTTCGGCCAAGCTGAATGCCATCTTCTTTGAGAAGATCCTTTAAAATCGGTGAGCCAATGCCTGATAGATCACCTGTTAAAATAAGATCGTACTCATCAACCGTTCTGCCTAAGTCTCCTAAGTGCTGCTTAATGGTGTCTGCTGCTGCCGGTGCCATTGCCGATCCCATGTCAAATGGGTCTGTGATCCCAAGATCCATGACTCGTCCAACGGTTGCGCTTGTAATTTGAATTTGAGAGGGCTCTTCGCTGATGATCACGGCCCCGCTCCCAGTCACTGTACTTGTCGCTGTATCTGGTTTTTGTCCACCGTATTCTGTCGGATTACGAAATTGACGCTCTGCTGTCGCATTATGACTACTGGTAGCAGCGATGGCTCTTTTTGCAAAACCACCATCTACTAATGCTGAGGCAATCGCAACCGACTCCATTGATGTGGAGCAAGCCCCAAATAAGCAAAGAAACGGGATCTTCAATTCTCTTGCCACATAGTTTGCTGTGACGTTTTGATTCAGTAAATCTCCTGCTAACAATAGATCAATATCGCTTTTTTGCAAATTTGCTTTTGAAAGAGCAGATGATATCGCATCATCCATGAGCTGTCTTTCAGCCATTTCCCAGTTCTTTTGATAACAGTGCATTTCATCATATGTCTTATCAATTAAATGACCAATCGGGCCTTCTTTTTCTTTCGGACCTGCAGCTGTTCCTTCTGCATTGACATAAAGCTTGTGCTCAAATACCCAAGATTGTTTACCTGTTAATTTCACGTTTCATTCCTCCTACGAAAACATCTTTTCCAAGAAGTATCGAATGATTCCTACGATATATGCAGAAACGACACCAAAAACAATGACGTTCCCAGCGAGCTTAAACATGTTCGTGGCAACACCTAAAACAAGCCCTTCACTTTTATGCTCAAGAGCAGCACTTGTCATACTGTTAGCAAAACCTGTGACCGGAACAGCTGAACCCGCTCCAGCAAACTGACCGATTCTATCGTAAATACCAATACCAGTTAAAATGGAAGAAAATAAGATGAGGGTCGCCACCGTCGGATTCCCAGCTGTATTTTCATTAAAATCAAAAAAGTGAATATAGAAGTTTTGCAATCCCTCGCCTATAGTACAAATCAAACCCCCAACAAGAAAAGCCTTGATGCAGTTGAGTACATAAGGAGGTTTGGGTTGATATGTTTTTACCTTAGATGGATAGTTCTCTTTTAAACTTGACACGTGTTGTTCCCTCCAAATTTGTTAAATATAAATAAGCCAATGAAATAGTGAACCAAACACCTTTCCTAAAACGATGGCCATGAGCAGTAAAACAATTTTTCCGTCCATTCCAATTCTTTTTGTTAAGATAGGAAGTACATTTAAAACTTCAGTCAAAGCGGCTGCAAGCATTCCAACGAAGATGCCGGATAAAAGTCCGATCGGAAGAGTCAGCCATTTGGATAAATGCAAATGACTTAGACTTAAGGTCCCCCAGCCGCCAACAACCGCACCACAGATGACAGCCGCCTCGTACCCTTGTATGAAGCGCTGCGTTTTGGTTAATTGCATTAATCGAGGTATAATCCCAAGGACTGTTAGAAATGCCACAAATCCAGCCCCTACCGTTAAACCGCCGCCAAGCCCAACGAACACAACAAATAGCCACTTACCGATCATGGATATCTTTCAATGTTTCTTTATTTTCCCTGAGCGCAACATAATGATCGAGATCGAGCTGGTATTTAAACATTTCCACTTCTAGCGGACTTGGTTCTTCATTTAAACGCTTTTTAAATACATGATTAAAAAATAAAATCATGCCAAAACCTAGTCCAAAGCTATATGGAATTTGTAATAAATAAGGATGCTCAACCGTTTTTCCAGTGATCATTTCATATAGGCGAATATGAACAATCCGCATACTGACATCCTCGTGGAAATTCATGATGGCGAGGGCCGCTCCAACAAATAATAGGAGCCATACAAACACAAATAAAATGGGAGAAAGCTGACGTTTGCCTGTGTCAATTTCTACAATGGCCTCAGAGCCTCCGACGGTTTGAATATCGATGTCTGGCCACGTATTTTTGATCGTTTTGATCACATGCATGATATCTAAAACCACGATGTGACGATCCTTTTGGCTAACATGATACATCGGCATTTTTCTCAGCTTTTGTACAGCAAACTCATCACCATTGATTTGAGCGATATCCTTTAAATAAATGAGCTGATCATTACCGGTCTTGATTCGATGGCGCAGCCGAATAAAGATTTGTCCATCCATCCAAGTCACTTCCTATACGATGGGTTAAAAATAGTATGTGGTGAAAAATGGCTATCATACTGAAGAAACTTGATTTACCGGTAATTACCACACACAAAAAGCCAGCCGAATTGGCTAGCTGTCTTTTTGATCCATTTGCAATTGGATTTGTTTTAAAATTTTCTTTTCAAGCCGTGAGACTTGTACTTGTGAAATACCTAACCTTTCTGCTACCTCAGATTGTGTCTGGTCTTTATAATACCTTAAGTACACAATCAGTTTCTCTCGCTCTTCTAATTCCTTGATCGCTTCTTTCAGTGCAATTTTATCGAACCATCTTTCTTCTGAATGATCTGCAATTTGATCAAGTAACGTGATGGGATCTCCGTCATTCTCATACACGGTTTCATGAATAGAAGACGGCGAGCGAACCGCTTCTTGGGCGAGGACGACATCCTCTGGTGTGATGTCTAGATAATGGGCAATTTCCTGTACCGTCGGCATCCTGCCATGAGACTTAGATAATTCGTCTCTTGCACGGCGGATTTTATTTCCAAGTTCTTTTAATGATCGGCTGACTTTGACCGTTCCATCATCACGAATAAAGCGCTGAATCTCACCAATAATCATTGGTACTGCATAGGTCGAAAATTTGACATCATAAGACAAATCAAATTTATCAACAGATTTTAGCAGTCCAATACAGCCAATTTGAAACAGATCATCTGGTTCATATCCTCTATTTAAAAAGCGCTGAACAACGGACCAAACAAGACGCATGTTTTTTTCTACGAGGAGGTCTCTTGCTTGCTGTTCTCCGTCTTGGCTTTTTTTGATGAGCTGTTTGACTTCATCATTTGACAGCTGTGCTTTTTTTGCTTGTTTTTTTACCTCCACATCCATATGAGCAGCTCCTTAATTACAAAGCGCTTTGCTTTTTGATAGGTGCTTTGTTAAACGGACCGTCGTGCCCATTTCTGGAGATGAGTCTACTATGAGATCATCCATAAAATTCTCCATAATTGTAAAGCCCATTCCAGAGCGTTCTAAGTCTGGTTTTGTTGTGAAAAGGGGCTGCCTTGCTTCCTCAAGATTTGTAATTCCCATGCCCTCGTCATGAATGGTGAGGTAAACGACATGGTCATCAAGTGTGACACTAATATGCACCTTTCCGTCTGGATTCCCATCATAGCCGTGAATAATAGAGTTTGTCACCGCCTCTGATACAACGGTTTTGATTTCTGTTAATTCATCTAATGTCGGATCAAGTTGAGCGATGAATGCTGCGACTGTGACTCTAGCGAAGGATTCATTTTGACTCAAAGCAGAGAAGGTCAAGTTCATTTCATTTGTCATGATGCCACCCCCAATGTTTGTAGTGCGGATTGCTCTGAAGGCTCCATACGGATAATTTTGAACAAGCCAGACATATCAAATAAACGGTCCACCGCTGACGAGATCGCACAGACGACCATTTCACCGCCAAGCTGTTTGATTTGCTTATATCTCCCTAGTATCACACCGAGTCCAGAGCTGTCCATAAACGATAAATCAGCCAAATTCAGCACGATGTGGCGAATGTCCTCTGTTTCCAAACAATTCGTCACCTTTTGTCTCAATGTTTCTGCGGAGTGATGATCGAGCTCTCCTGTCAACCGAATGCAAAGTACGCTCTCTTTTACTTGAAATTCAATACCAAGGCTCATCTTTTTCTTCCTCCTTGCTCTAATTTCGGATAAAGAATGTTTCTCTTTTATATCAAATAAATCCTTCTCCATGACAAAACTAGTGACCATTCGTCACAATTAGATGTTCTTTTCTTCCCGCTCATAACAAAAAGACTGCCAATTGCAGCAGTCTTTAGTAATTTATTCCCATTTTACAAATTCGCTCATTGCTCGTTTCAAGAAGGTCCAAACACCTGCTTTTTCCATGCCTTCTTTTGCTTCAACAGGGCTTTCATGCAATACTTTACCGTCAATTTTTAAAACAATGGTACCAAGCTCCGTTCCTTTTGAAAATGGGGCAGTGACATCATGTGATAATTTGATTTCTTTTTTGATCTGATCCACATTTTCGCCTTTTTTCGTTAAAAGAGAGATCTGTTCAGATGTGACAAGCTGAATTTTTTTCTTTTTACCTTTGCTCACTTTGACCTCTGCCACGTCTTGTCCTCGTTTGTACATCGGATGGGTTATATATTGACTAAATGCATAATCTAACATTTTAACCACTTGGGCGTTTCTGTCTTTCGGTGTACTTGCGCCGAATACAACAGCAATTACGCGCATGTTACCTTTTTTGGCTGATGCGGTTAAACAATATTTTGCCTCGGCTGTAAAACCTGTTTTCACTCCATCGACACCTGGATAAAATTTAATCAGGCGGTTCGTGTTTACAAGCCAGAATTTTTTATCCGTGTTTTGCCGGAGATAGTCTTCGTATACACCCGTGAACTTAGTGATTTGTTCATATTTCAACAGCTCTTTTGTCATTTTTGCCATATCATGAGCTGTGCTGTAATGATCTTTTTCAGGAAGTCCTGTTGGATTTTGAAAGACTGTTGAGGTAAGCCCAAGCTCTTTTGCTTTTTTGTTCATTTGCTCAACAAATTGTTCTTCAGATCCTGCAATGTGCTCTGCCATGGCAACTGAAGCATCATTTCCTGAAGCAATCGCAATGCCTTTTAGCATTTCTTTCACGGTCATTTCTTCTCCAGGTTCAAGGAAAATTTGTGAGCCTCCCATGGATGCGGCATAGTCGCTCGTTCTCACTTTGTCTGTCATTTTCAGCTTTCCTTGGTCAATGGCTTCCATGATGAGAAGCATGGTCATGATTTTGGTCATACTTGCAGGCGCAAGCTTTTCATCGCTGTTTTTGTTGTAAAGCACCTTCCCCGTGTCACGTTCAATTAAGATGGCTGATTTGGCTTCGTGCGCTAGTTCTGATGTTTGTTTTTCTCCTGGTTTTTCTATCTTTTCTTTTGCTATCGCTGATGGTGAAACCATTGAGATAATTATCATTAAAATAAGCAATGCACATATATGACGTTTCAAGTGGCAGACCTCCATTATCGTAATCCTTTCTATTTTTTCCTCATTAAGGCTCTTTTATTCAGAGATCGTTTGATTGCCATAAAAAAACCTTCTGTTTGATGAACAGTAGGCTTTTGGAAACTTGCTATGAGAGTTGTTTCACAACATCTTTCACTAAATCAAGGAAACTTGCTTTCACTTTTTCCGTCACTTCAATGACTTCATCATGAGAAAGCGGCTGATCTAAAATACCTGAGGCAGCATTGGAGATGCATGAAATACCAAGTACTTTCAATCCTGCATGACGCGCCACAATGACTTCTGGCACAGTGGACATACCGACCGCATCAGCACCAAGGGTTCTGAGGAAACGAACTTCAGCTGGTGTTTCATAAGAAGGACCCGTCATCCCAGCATAAACACCTTGCTGTACAGATATTCCTAAGTGTTGAGCCGTTTTCTCTGTAAGTGCGAGCAAATCCTTATCATAAGGTGCAGACATATCTGGGAAACGAACCCCTTGACTGTCATTTGGTCCAATTAATGGATTGGTTCCCATCATATTGATATGATCCGTAATTAGCATGAGATCGCCTGGATGAAAGGACGTATTCACACCGCCGGCTGCATTTGTCACAATGCATGTCTCAATGCCAATTTCTTTCATCACACGGACAGGAAACGTCACTTGTTTCATATCATATCCTTCATAGAAATGAAAACGCCCTTGCATCGCACATACGACGGTGCCTTTCAGCGTCCCGATTACGAGCTGTCCTGCATGTCCTTCTACTGTTGAAACAGGGAATCCAGGAATATCTTCATATTTCAATTTAATTGGATTTTCAATCTCATCAGCTAAAATGCCTAGCCCTGAACCTAAAATCAATCCTACTGTTGGTACGTATGTCGATGCTTGTTTAATGTATGCTGCCGCTTCTGAAAACTGTGCTCCCACGAGATTTCCCCCTATTTGAGTTTAGATAAAAAGCTTGTTCCGTATTTTGGCATCGTTGACTTGAAATTATCTGCTACCGTTGCCCCAAGATCAGCAAAGGTTTTCGCTGTTGGCAGTTCATTCGCTTCCTGATGCTTTTTGCTGTAAGCAATGAGCGGAACGTATTCTCTTGTATGGTCTGTTCCGTGATGAACCGGGTCATTTCCGTGATCTGCTGTGATCACAAGCAGATCATCCTCTTTTAATAGGTCAAACACTTCAGGAAGACGTGCGTCAAATTCCTCTAATGCTTTTCCATAGCCCTCTGGATATCTTCTGTGCCCATATAGAGCGTCAAAATCAACAAGGTTTAAAAAGCTGAGTCCAGTAAAGTCTGTTTTAAGTGTCTCGACCAGCTTGTCCATTCCATCCATGTTCGATTTCGTTCTGAGAGAAGATGTGATTCCTTGGCCGTCATAAATATCAGAGATTTTTCCAATGGCAATGACATCAAGTCCATCATCTTTCAGTTCATTCATAACTGTACGGTCAAATGGTTTTAAAGCATAGTCATGACGGTTTGGCGTTCTGATAAATACACCAGGCTCCCCGACAAACGGGCGAGCGATAATGCGCCCTACCATATATTTTTCATCTAATGTTAGTTCTCGTGCCATTTCACAAATGCGGTAAAGTTCTTCTAATGGTACTACCTCTTCGTGAGCAGCAATTTGCAAAACAGAATCGGCTGATGTATAAACGATTAAATCGCCTGTTTTCATGTGCTCTTCGCCAAGCTCATCAAGGATTTCAGTCCCAGAGGCTGGTTTATTTCCGATGATTCCACGCCCTGTTTTTTCTTTTAGTTCATTTAATAGTTCCTCTGGAAATCCGTCTGGAAAGACTTTAAACGGGGTGTCTATGTAAAGACCCATCATTTCCCAGTGCCCTGTCATTGTGTCTTTACCGTTTGATGCTTCTTGCATTTTTCCATAATACGCAAGCGGTTTTTCGTCCGCTGGAATTCCTTTGATTTCTTTAATATGACTTAGCCCAAGCTTCGCCATATTCGGCATATAAAGCCCGTTCATTTTTTCAGCAATATGTCCAAGTGTATCTGCACCTACATCATTAAAATCAGCAGCGTCTGGAGCTTCCCCAATCCCTACTGAATCCATCACAATGATGAAAATGCGTTTATACTGATAATCAGGCATTAAAAATCGCCCCCTTTAATATTCTTATCCTTTGACCTTTCAAATGCAGAGAGGTCAGACATCTCAAGTATAAACGGTTTTCAAGTCAAATGACAACCTTAAACGTACAAACATAAAAAAAGCATGATACATGTTCACCGTGTCATGCTTTACTTATGCCCTTGGATGAAATTTATGATACACTTCTTTCAGTCTTGTTTTCGTGACATGTGTATAAATTTGTGTCGTTGAAATATCTGCATGACCGAGCATCTCCTGTACAGCTCTTAGATCAGCACCGTTTTCAAGCAAATGTGTAGCAAATGAATGTCTGAGCGTATGCGGCGTCAATTCCTTTTGAATGCCTGCTTCGAGGGCTCGTTTTTTTAAATTTTTCCAGAAGCCTTGTCTCGACATCTTTTTCCCGTGATGATTGAGGAATAAGGCATCCGCTGGCTTTTTTTTTAGCAGCTTGCTTCTGCCTTTTTCTATATACTCTTCAATTGCACTTGCAGCGGCCTCGCCAATTGGCACAATTCGCTCCTTTCTTCCTTTTCCAAAACAGCGGATAAAGCCCATTGTGAGATGAACATCTGCAAGCGTGAGATCCAGCATTTCACTCACGCGAATACCTGTTGCATATAAAAGCTCCAGCATGGCTTTGTCCCTGTAGTCAAATGGTGTGTGCCGCTTTGGTGTATCGAGCAACTTTTCCACCTCATCAAGGGATACAACCTTCGGTAATTTCCGCTCTGTTTTTTGCGTTTCAATGTTCCACGATGGGTCATCTGTTATCACTTTTTCCCGAAGTAAAAATTGATGAAAGGAACGGATCGATGATAGATGTCGCACAGACGTTTTACTCGATTTCCCTTCCTCTTTTAGCTGCTTTAAATAATGAATGATATGTAGTCGCGTGATATCTTTGATATCCGTCAACTGCTCGTGTGTCATTAAAAAAGACAAGTAGTTCTGTAAATCTCTTTTATAAGAGACAATGGTATTTTCAGATAGCCCTCTCTCTACTGTCATAAAATGAATAAAGTCGGATAATTGATCGTTCAATGGTTTCTACTCCCCGTTTTGATAAAAATAGATCAATCGGTCTTGCCAGTTGTCTTGATTCGGCTGATTCATTTCCATCACTTTAATCGCTGCACCCTCTGGTTTATCATAACGATGATAGCTCTCATATTCTGAATTTATCCATATCATAGCATAATAGAACAAGACGGTAAAACCAGTGAACAAGATAAATACATTTATCACTTCACCTGTTGTTTTGAGCCATTTTTGCATGATCTTCATGTCCTTTCTCATCTTCTCATTACTTCAGCATATGCCAGATGGGACAAGGAATATACAGCGAACATACAAAAAACCTTTTCATTTTGAATGAAAAGGTTCCAATCCCGGATTATTTGCCGGATTCATCATCATGACAGCGATGGCAAATTCCATGGAATGTCAATCTATGATCCTTAATTTTAAATTTCCAGTCTCTTTCAATAATCTCTTCAACATCTTCTAATAAATCATCTTCTATCTCATCGACTGTCCCGCATTCCATGCAGACAAGATGATGATGGAAGTGAGCGGCTCCTTCTTTGCGAAGATCATATCGCGAAACGCCGTCTCCAAAGTTAATTTTATCAACAACTTTCAGTTCAGTTAGCAATTCTAACGTCCGATAAACAGTAGCAAGACCAATTTCAGGAGACTTCTCTTTTACGAGGAGGTATACATCTTCTGCACTTAAATGGTCTTCTTCATTCTCAAGCAGTACTCTTACTGTTGCTTCACGCTGTGGCGTGAGCTTATAGCTGGAAGAATGAAGCTGTTTCTTAATTCGATCAATCCGATTTTCCATTAACTTTCCCTCCTACGCCACATTACTTGATCATTATATCAAATGATGTGCAGAGAGCCAACTATAACCATTTTAAATTGATAAATAAATTTATTATTATTTAATAACAATTATAAAGTTCTCAAAAAAGGACACCCGCGAGTTTTTTCATCAGCATGAATGATAGGTACGATTCAAAAAATGAGGAAAGTGCAGCAAGCGCTAAAATCATAAGCAGCACAGATGCATACCATCCAAACCACTGAACTGGCGCTTGTCTGATGGTTTTTTTCATGAAAAGCTGCCCAATCAAACGAATGGAAAACGCAATCGCACAAGTTCCGATCACTAAATAGGCTGGAATGAGCAAGATATTTTGTGGAAGAACCGATACAAAAGAAAGAAAGAATCCACTGAGCCCCATTTGATTCACTAGAAAACCGACAGTAAATCCAACGACAATTCCTTTTAAGAAAATCATGAGAAAAATGAGCGGCAGGCCAATGATGGAAATTCCTAGTATCCATATGAGGCCTAAATATTTCATATGATGCAGAAAGCTTTGCAAAAACATTTCTTTTGTTTCTCCTGCTTTCTCATTCGTCAACTGACCAAAAAATTGATTTAAATAATAGAATAAATCCTCTTTCTGACTGATTGTCATGCTATTGACGATGATGGCTCCAAAGATCACACCCATTAAAAAGAGTACAGAGACAAACAAATAAATCGATAGATGATCTTTTACGTGCTGAAGTAGATGTTCCTTCCAAGACTTTTTCCGCATGCGTCTTCCTCCCAAATAGTAAAGGTTACTAGATTCTATGAGAGAGATTACGAAACATGACAGTTTTATCGAAGAAAAAGAGAAAGCAGCCAGCACAACTGCTTTCTCTTTTCATTTATCGTGCGGCTTTTTGTACGTTCACAAGCCCAGCACCGTAATAAAATGGATCTCCAAGCTTTGTCGATGTTTTTGAAAGTCTTTCACGCACTTCTTCGTTCGTTAGATTCGGATGTTTTGATAGAATCACAGCCGCTGCCCCCCCTACATGTGGTGAAGCCATTGACGTTCCGCTCTTGTAGCCATATTCGTTACCAGGAATTGTACTTAACGTTGAAACGCCTGGGGCCGATACTTCTACCTCTTCGCCAACAGAGGAATCAAAGGCTCTTTTCTTTCTTTGATCAACAGATGCGACAGCCAGCACTGAGCTGTATTTTGCAGGATAGTCAATCGTATTGAGTGAACCATAACTTCCAGCATTTCCGGCAGAAGCCACAATCAGAATTCCTTTGTCATACGCTCTATCTACAGCTTCCTTCAGTGCCTCTGATTCACTTGCTCCCCCCATACTAATATTGATGACATCCATGTCATTTTCGATGGCCCATTCAATGCCTTTCACAATCCAACTATAGTAGCTATCACCATTTTCATCTGCTACCTTAACAGCATAAATAGAAGCTTTTGGCGCGACACCAACGACTCCAACCTTATTATCTAATGCTGCGATCGTGCCTGCCACATGTGTTCCGTGTTCATGCGGATCAACAAGCGGGTCAGACTCCGTTGGAACAAAGCTCACCCCACCTGTTACGTGTAAATCTTCATGCTTGCCATCAATGCCGCTATCAAGAACAGCTACTTTGACATTCTGTCCGGCGTACCCTCGTTTATGTACCTTTTGCGCTTTAATGGTTTCGATGCCATGTGGGACAGTTTGACCGGTTGTTTTTGCTTTTTGGTCTTCCTCAATAAAGGTGACTTCTTTTGCTTGATTCAATTTCTCTTTCGATACCTCATTCAATGAAACTTTCATCATATCTATTTGTTCTATTGATTCTTTCACATGCCCACCAGCTTCTTCAACAAGGTGTTTTTTTGCTTTGTCTTGAACTGAAGAAGAAAATCCGATCATATACTCTTTTTTTGCTTGCTCCTTTGCAGATATATCTGATGCACCAAACGTGATCGATGTCAGCAGCATCGCTACCATACAAAACCCTGCACCAAATGTCTTGACATTCACAATACTCACTCTCCCTTTTATTGCTTTTTGTCATTTAACTACATTTTGAGACAAAAAGAAACGACCGTTTGTCCTATTTTTTTATAATTTTCCATTTATTTGATTATTCTTCATAAAAAAGCAAAATAAAAATGCTTATGATCTTCTTGATCGCGATCATAAGCATTCCTACCTTTATGTTTCTTCATCAAGGCTTCTTGTTTTGTTTTTGTCTTTCTTTCGTGTGTACTAAAATGCGGCATGTGTCCTCTCGACAGTTCAGGATTTCGGCTGTGCTGCCTTTGTATAGGTTCTCGCTTTTTCTTTGCTTTGCTTTTCCCATTTAGCAAAACCCCTTTCGTTGTCGTAATGATACATGAAAGCATTTAAACAAGATAGACGAAACACGCCTATCTTTCTTTTTTCACCATATCAAGATGCGGGATTCCATCTTCATCATAACAATCTGAGACAGCTTTGAAGCCAAATGATTCGTAAAACGATTTTAAATACGCCTGCGCCTGAATTTTGACACTTGTTTCACCTAATTCACTGAGCTTTTCCAAAGCCTTGCTGAGCAGAATTTTCCCGTAACCTTTTTTCCGGCCAGCCTGGGTTACAAGGATACGACCGATGGATGCCTCCGTGTACATGACCCCCCTTTGGAATATTCGGCAATAAGCCACAATGGCTCCGTTCTCTTTTGCGATTAAATGAAGCGCTTCTTGATCACGATGATCGATTTCAGGATAAGGACATGCTTGTTCTACAACAAACACATTGACTCTTTCCATCAACATCAGGTAAAGATCCTCTTTCGCCAGTTGTTCAAATGTTTGACACGTCCAATTAAGTTGACTCATGATTGATATCCACCTTTCCATAGACTCCGCCTCCGCCAGAGATCAGTCCAACTTCGCCCTTTCTCGCTTTGATGATGTAATTGGCTGTTTTTTCTGGCAGGACAGCTTTTAAATCTTGTTCTGTTGCTTGATGAAGTATATTCATTTCTGTGTGAAAAACAGCTTTTAGCTTTTCTAACGTTTTGGCTCCAACCCCCGGAATAAATTGAAGCGGGAGCTGATGAACATAAGGAGGTCTCTTCCGTTTGTCACTTTCTTGGTCGGCAAGCTCCTTTAAACGTTCACTCACCCCTTTTGTCATCCGGGTATGTCTGCATGCGTGGCATTTTTCTTGGTCTTGGTTGTCAGGTCTTATCCCGCATTTTTCGCAGGTCGTATGATAATACTTTCCAAGCCGCGGAGTGAGGCCATAATTTCCTATGATTTTTCTGCCATCTTTTTCTTGAAGGGCTAGTTTGAATTCTGAAAAGGAGGCATGCTCCATTTGAATTTTTGTATATTCTCGCGCAATTTTCCCTAAGGAATGAGCATCTGAATTCGTTAAAAAGGGATAGCGGTTCAGCTCACTTAACTGGGAGGCCATTGACGTATCACAGCTAAGACCAAGCTCAACAGCATCAATGAGTTCTGGATCTAATACTTCTGTTAAAGAAGTGTTTACCCCTTTGCCGTATAAACTTTTGTGCGGTGTGAATATATGGGCAGGAATAAATAACCCTCCAAGCTCCTTGACCTTACGCTGAAGTGTTCTCCCATCAACATAAAGGCGCTGTGAACTCAAATGCACATTTTTCATGTGTAGAGAGAGCCATGCAGAGAACTCGCACATTTTGTGTAATGTGGGGATAAACGCAAGCACATGAATCGGACCCTTTGAATAGTCATCATTGATTTCTATCTCACTGCCTAAAAGTAAAACCGTTTGCCCAAATGATAGACCTCCATCATTCAATTCAGTGTATCTGCCTTCCTCTACACCTTCTATCAATTCTTCTAGGACTTCAGGAGATTGTGCATCAATCACACCGATCATCCCCATCCCTTTACTTTGTGACGCCTCTAATAAAATTTGGTCAATTGTGAGCGACCTTGCACCTGTAATTTTGACAGCCCTGCCTGTTCTCGTTCTGCCAATATGAATATGGATGTCAGCAAAAAACTCCCTCATTTTGTAGACTTAAGTACCTCTTGCAGCTGTAAGTACTGAATGGCATAGGCTGTTTTTGCATCATAAATATACTGTTTTTCGATGAGGTGCAATGCTTCTTCTAACGAAACTTCCATCACTTCGACAAATTCATCTTCATCCAGATCTCTTTTTTCTTCAAGAGGAACCAACTGATCTGCAAGATATATGTGAACAATTTCATCTGCAAACCCTGGCGATGTATAAAAGGCGGTCAGCTTTTTTAGCTGCTGAGTCGTGTACCCTGTTTCTTCTTCTAATTCTCTCAGTGCTGTATGTGCCGGCTCTTCACCTTGTTCTAATTTTCCAGCCGGGATTTCAACGATGGCCCGCTCTAGTGCTTTACGGTATTGCTTGACCAAAATGATTTTATTTTCTTCCGTACGTGCAATGACTGCTACTGCACCTGGATGTTTGATGATTTCTCGTTTGCCCTGTCTTCCATTGGGCAATTCTACATCTTCAAGAACCAAGTCAATGATTTTTCCGTTGTATAATTCTTTAGACGATAATGTTTTTTCTTCAAAGTCCTTCAATTTTGTCAGCTCCTCGTTCTACTTTCACTTTTTCCTTCATTTATTTTAACATAGATGATTTAGGAGAGTCGAAAAGCGAAAGCTCGCTTCAATGCACCATTTAAAATCACCTAACTTGAATTCCAGATTTTTTTCACTTAAGGTGAAAGGATAGGAGTGTGATGGAATTGAAAAAAAGACGAATTGGTACATCGGATCTTTTGGTGAGCGAGGCGGCACTAGGATGTATGTCCCTTGGAACGGAAAAAGGAAAAGCGCTCTCTTTATTAGATGAGGCTATAGACCTTGGAATTAATTATTTGGATACAGCCGATTTATATGATTTTGGGACAAATGAAGAAATTGTCGGGGAAGCCATTAAAAACAGGCGGCAAGATTTGATTTTGGCCACAAAAGGCGGCAACCGCTTTGAAAAGGGCAAATCTGGCTGGGACTGGGACCCTTCAAAGGCATACATAAAAGAGGCAGTGAAACAGAGCCTCAAACGGCTTCAAACAGATTATATTGATTTATATCAATTACATGGGGGCACGATTGATGACCCAATTGATGAAACCATTGAGGCTTTTGAGGAATTAGTAGAAGAAGGCGTTATTCGATATTACGGCATATCTTCTATCCGTCCAAATGTCATGAAAGAATATGCCAAAAAGTCGAACATTGTCAGTGTGATGATGCAATATAGTTTACTCGACCGCCGTCCAGAAGAATGGCTTTCTCTTCTTGAAGAACAAAGCATTAGTGTCGTCGCAAGAGGTCCTCTAGCGAAAGGATTATTAACTGAAAAACCACTTTCGCAAGCAAGTGCAGCGATTCAAAAGAACGGGTATCTTCAATACTCATTTGAAGAGCTTCATCAGGTCATTCCTTCGTTAAAGAAAGTCGCCTATGACTTATCACTCACTGAACTGTCCATTCAATACTTACTAAAGCATTCTGCTGTCAGTTCCGTTGTTTTTGGCGCAAGCTCGGTGGAACAGTTAAAAGAAAATGTGGCAGCGGCAAATGCACGTTCTTTAAGCGATCAAGAAGTAAAAGCATTGACATATTATACAAGACAGTCTGTGTATGAGACGCACCGTTTCAATAAATAGAACGTAAAAGGAAGCTCCTTATGTGATCTCATTTTTAGCTTTTATGCTTTCTCCATCTAAATGACTTTCATCTAGCAGCTCTGAGGAAGGAGCTCTTGTCGTTTTTGTTTTTCTTTTTTGCCCTAGTGTACCATCCATTTTATTTGCTGAGCAAGAGTGACGCCAAGCTCCCAACATGTGGTATGATCATCATAGAAAAACTTCAGAAAGGAAGAATGAGCTTGATGAAGAGATGGACCGCTATACTTGCCTTTATAATATTTCCACTTGCTGCAATCGGCATTTTTTTCACCAATAAAATGATGTACATTCGTAAATTAACAGATGAAGAGTTAATCAAACGAGAATCAGATGAAGGTCATTATCATCACGAGGAATTTAAACAGTTGAAAAAAGAGAGAGTTTGTATTCCCTCATCATTTGGTTATGATGTTCATGGCTACTTTGTGCCGTTTCCAAAAACAACTCGCACCATCGTGCTTTGCCATGGCGTCACAGTCAGTTTGATCAATTCAGTTAAATATATGAAATTATTCCAAAAGCTCGGATGGAATGTGATGCTTTATGATCATAGAAGACATGGGATGAGTGGCGGAAAAACCACTAGTTATGGATACTATGAAAAAGAAGATTTAGCGCAGGTTGTTCAGTGGCTGAGAAAAAGGATCGGGGAAAGTGCCGTCATTGGAATACATGGAGAGTCAATGGGTGCAGTTACTGCCTTGTTATATGCTTCAAAACCAGAAGCAAACGCAAATTTTTACATTGCGGATTGTCCTTTTGCTTCTTTTAGGGATCAGCTGGTGTTTCGGTTAAAAACGGATTTTCGCCTTTCAGGTCATTGGATTCTTCCACTAAGTGATCAAGTGTTAAAATGGAGGGACGGATATCGCATCCGGCAAGTTTCCCCGCTTGATGTGATCGATCAGGTGAAAGAACCTGTTCTCTTTATCCATAGCCGTCATGACGATTATATCCCGTGCGAACAAAGCCAGCAGTTATATGAACGAAAAAAGGGTGATAAACGGCTATTTATTGCGCCACACGGTGCTCATGCGATGTCTTTTAGTGAAAATAAGGAAGCTTATGAACAAGAGGTCCAAGCATTTCTTCAAACATTTGAACTCAATCAAGAGAAAAGAGGAGAATGAACAGCAGTTCATCTCCTCTTTACTAGTTAACTTATACGATAGTCACCACTGTTGTATGGTGTCTGCCCGCTAGCTCCATATGACTCTCTTCCGATTGCTGTTGACTCATGACCGATAATCCTGCAGTTGCTGCCAATAAAAGAACTATCAAACTCATTTTCATATAAATGACCTCCATTTTGAATTTTTGATATAGCTTGAATTTTCCTTTCGTAAAACCGAGTAGATACTTCAAATAATCCAAGCTCATTATAATAATGAGCTGCATCAAGTGCCAATTCCTCAATATCCGGGTATAAGCGCTTGTCCTCCAACAGGTCTAATGTATCGTCTATGATCTTTATTTCTGCATCAACGTATAATGCTTTTAAAAACTGAAATTTGCAGATATAAATTTCATCTTCTAATTCACAGGCTTTCATAATACCTTGTTGATAGAGGGTTAACGACTCTTCTATTTGTTTTTGTTTAAACAGGATTTGTGTGAGCATAAATAGTGGGTCTAAAGAGCGATTCAGATGGGTTAAATTCTCCTTTTCAAACACTTCAAGAGAGTCTTTCAGATAACGACTTGCTGCCGCAAGGTCGTTCATTTGGTAATAGCAGTTACCTAAGTTGAAAAGGGCCGAACCTATGACTCGAGGGTTTCCAATTGAGCGTGCTCGCTTTAGAGCATTTTTAAAGTAGGGCAATGCATGTTCATAGCATTTCAAATCATCATAGTTTGCACCAATAACAAATTCACAGTGGATGATTCTCAGCATGTACGTTCTGTAGGCAGAGTACGTGTCTAACGCTTGCAAGGCATAGTGCATCGAAAAGTGGGTTTGTTTCATGTGGTAGTATATTTCTGCTAATTTAAAATAAAATTCTGCTCTTTCTATATCATCAGATATGAGATTGAGCTTTTTTTCTGCGGAACGGTAATAAGCAATAGCGCTTAAATAATTTCTCTGTTCAAATTCAAACATTCCTGTGAAAAAATGAACATAGTATTCAAGCATATCGGTTAATTTCGTTTGCGAATGCTCTATCATTTCTAGAAGCTTCTTAATTTCTTCATCATTCGAAGCTTTCTTTGCCGGTTCAAAATATTCGAGCATCACCTTATGGCGAAAATCCATTAGCTGGTAAAATAGCAACAGGTTTTGATCCTGCTCCATCTCAAGGATTTCCTGCTCGATCTCGGCTTTCAGCTTCTCTGCTTTCATGACGTGAAATCCGCAAATTTGCCTATACCATTCGTTTATTTTGATTCCAACCTGAGGCGATGACAGCTTGAGCTTCAATTCACTTTAGTACCTCCCTTCCATATACGATACATGTTGTATTCTATCATATTTCCTCGAATGGAAGAAATATGAAATGTCGTTTTTCGCAAAGTTTTCGGTATCCCGCAATAAACGCTTCCATTGCCTATTTTTCGGCATTTATTGCCACTATTTTTTCATTCCCATTTTTCTCATTTTGTCGAATCATTCGTTGAAAACTGCTTTTTGTCATTTAAAAAGATCATTTATCAAATTAGACAGCTCTGCTGTTTGATGAGATGATGATGGTACGAAAAAAGCCCTCTTCAGTGATATTATCCCCTCTAAGGGTCAGAAAATATCGTGAGGGACAATCTTTTGAAGACCGAAGAGGAAAACAGACAAAGTCAGAAAATCCTTTTAGTGGACGTCCTAAGTTAACGTTTAAAAATGTAGAAGAAGAAAGAGATTATTTAAAGGCATAGGTAGAATACTTAAAAAAGCGTTATCCAAATCTTCATGGGGAGGACGGATTTTGAAGACTGCATGGTTTGAAGCTGTTCATGAATTAAAGAATCTTTATCCGTTGACATGGCTCGTTTGTATCGCCAAAGTATCACGATCGGGGTATTATAAATGGTTTAAGAATAAAAGGACTAGAATGGAACGGAAACAGAATGAACAACTCTTAAAAGAGCACATCATGGCCATTCATCATTCACATCCCTTCTATGGCTATCCTCGGATGACAGTCGCTTTAAAGAAAGAAGGATTTCACATCAACCATAAGCGTGTCTACAGGTTGATGAAAGAGATGAACATCCAATCAATCATTCGAAAAAAACGTCGTTATTTCGGAAGACAAGCTTCGGTTGTCCATCCAAACAGATTAAACCGAAAATTTAAAACCAATCAATACAATCAGTTATATGTAACTGATATCAGACCGTAGACAAACCCCACCTTTACTTCAAGTAAAAGTGGGGTTTTCACTTATTTTGATAAAATTTATCAGTTGTCTTACGCTGGACATGGTCCTTTCCATGTCCAGTTTGCTAGCTTTTTGAGATTCATGGCAGCGAAAGTAAGCATCGCCTGCATTGAAACTTTTTTCAGTCCACGAAGTTTCGTCCAACGCATACCATGCTTTTCTTTTGCATCCGCAAAAACGCGTTCAATCGTTTCTTTACGTTTTGCGTAGATGTTCTTATTCATTGCACAAGATGATCTTCAGGCACTAATTCATCTAAAGCCACTACTTCTAATTGATTTCTTCTCTCTTCTTCACGTTTCGATAACATGTTCATCCCCCGCAGAATTGTGTTATTACCCTTATTATACAAAAAAGCTTGTAGACTTTGTCTACAAGCTGCAATCAGTTATATGTAACTGATATTACCTATATTGCTTGCCAGCATCGTTTCTATTATTGCTATACAAGATCTGTACAACAATGAGATCGTCGCGTGGAAACTGTCAAAGGAGCAGTACTTCATTCTGATCAAGGCTTTCAATACACAACACCAGCATATCAAAAGCGACTAGAAAACGTTGGTTTGAAGGGCAGTCATTCTCGAAGAGGGAACTGCCTAGATAATGCCTTACATTCAATTCTAAAATCACGATCGATTCCAGAAAAAATTAAACCAGTGTGCTCCGGTAGAATACCGTCACACACTGGCAGCTTAGGCTTTTTATATGTGTCTACTTGACAGGGGTAAGACCACAGCAAAGAGCTTTTTATAAGACATCTGTTACTTGATCCATATTCTCTTTGATCCAATTGACAGCTAATTCGAGCGTTGGAAATTCTTCCGTTTCAAATGTGACTTCATCCTGAAGAAGCCAAACGTCCTTTTTCACTGAATCCATTCCACCGATTGACCAGTGCAGAAGGCTATAAGGATGATTATTATTTAAAAACGACACCCACGTTTTATTTTGTGCCGTGTTTTGTATCACTTTCAGCTTTTGATCCACTACTTTTCCACCTTACTTTACAAGTATACCCATTCTCGGGCTGAGTATTTGTTGAGAACTTTTCAACATGAGTGTATTGGTTTTTTCATTAAAATCAATCGTCATTTCCTCTTCAAAAAATACCTTTTGTGCTGTGTGTATATACAGGTTAAATGGTTGATTATGCTTGAGCTGTTCCCACTCACCTGTTCTTTCGCTTGTCAGCCAGATCATTGGTACACCGCTTACTGCACTACCGCATCCATCTGAATCATAGCGAAGAAGCAGTTCTTTTGTTTTATGCTCTGCTTGTCTTTTTGTAAGAAAGGCTGCTGCTGGTTCTGTTATATGAATATACATGACGAACATCCTTTTTTCATTGATTGTTACATTGTAACATATCAGCCATCAATTAAACATGTTCTCGACCTTGCCAGTTCCTACTTCAGAATATCTTGTTCTATGTAATGATCATTCACTTGTCTGATCATTTGTTTCAAGCTGCTTTGACCAATTGTAGGCCTCTTGTTCAATTTCTTTCATGATCGCATCTTTTCCATTTATATAGCTTGCTATATCCTCCGGATGTGCTTTCGCTAATTGGCGCTTTTTGTCTGCATATTCCTTGGCACGCTCAGGTGCTGCTCTTAAATAATCCCGGAACACTAAATGTCTTTTTACATCCTTATGTCCAGCTTCATAGGCGTGAACGTGATGTGATCGGTTCAAGCCGCCTTTTCTAAAGAAACGTCTTCCTTTGAGTCCATTTTCTCCGAGGGCTTCATATCCAAGCTGACTAAACAGGTGATTACACTCATCTAGGTCGTTGATATGCTTCACTTCTAGCAGAATATCAATAATAGGCTTAGCGGCCATTCCTTTGATTGACGTACTGCCAATGTGGTGACCATCTACCCAGTTGTCACCCACTGCTTTCTTCAGTTTCTCTAATTCATGACGGAATTGTTCGTGCCAGCTCATTTTGTATTCAACCACTTCCACCTTTCGAAGCATCGAACGTTCCATCTTTGTTAACATGAGCTCGTTTTCTACTTGAAAACGGTTCGTTTGTTTAAACCCAAGCTTTTCATAGAGCCGGATCGCTGGTATATTCGCTTCCGCCGTTGTGAGTTCAATTGGTTGATGATGCTCGATAATGGAATGCATCAACTTTGTTCCAATCCCTTGATGGGCATGCTGAGGATGCACGGCTAACCGGCTGAGGACGATTCGGTCCTCATACATTTCATATGAAGCGATCCCTAACAAAGACCCTTCTTTTTCAAACCCTATGAACATCTCATCTGTTTCCATGATGTCCTTGACCGTTTCTTTTAAGGGCGGTAAATATTGGTAGCCAATTTGCTCTGCTTCCCTCTGATATGCAGCCAATTGGATATGTAAGATCTGTTTTGCTTGTTCTTTATTTTTTTGATCTAGCTGACTGATCATCCTTTCTCCTCCAGCCTCTTCACAAATAACACACGGTCTTCATGAATTCCATCATAATCTGAAAAAACCGAGATACCGTCTACTTTTTTATCTCCCTTTTCTATCTGAAAACCGAGTTTTGTATGGTAAGCAATGAAGACTTTATTGATAGAAGCTGTCACAGCCTTAATTGTTGTTCTCCATTCCTTTTCAACGACAACAAAGCTTGTATGCTGGAAATGTTCAAAAAAGAGCTTTGGCAATTTTGCACGTAAATCTCTGCCTCCCCACCAGCTTTGAATAACGGATGTGACGGCGTAAAAATCTGACGGCTTTACTTGACGTATCATGATGGCCTCGCCCCTTTTCAATTTGCTTTCCTTGTTTGAATCGCTTTTTTCTCAAAAATATGATTGTTTCGATAGTCTACCTGTCTGATCAAATGGTTGTAAAGACAGTATGCCAGCCTTTTTTCATTTTCATTTGTTGGTTCTTCTTTTGGCCGCCACCTCCTTTTAAACCTTCACACTTATTTCAAAAAGTTCACTTTTTGTGCGAAAGTTTCTTTCTTTGGTTATGTTAAGATGGATCATATAGGAAATGTAACAAATGTTTATTGGAGATGATGATATTGGTTTGGGTTGTTATTTCCCTTGTTGTGTTTAGTCTTTTAAAACTGATTGTCACCTCGCTGCCTTCTGGTGTGGTCGAACGCCTGCTGAGTCGTTATGCGGTGCATGCAAAAGTAACAAGTGATCAAACAAATATTACTTTTCAGGGTCGTTCGCTTGATGATCAGCGAACATCTGAAGTCATTCAACATTTTAATGATGCGATCTTTATTGAACGCTACTATATTTATCCTGGTGATGAAGAGCGCTTTCTTCACCCGAATGAAGGACCAGCCCCGCTTACCTTGCAAACAAAGCTTGGTAAGCACGATGTCACCCTTTATCTGTTCCATTATGATGATCACGTGGACGTGGTGCGGCAGTATACACATAAGCCAAAGAAAAAGCTTACGGCTTATCGTTTGCGTTCTGAACCGCTCCAAACGTTCCACAACATGGCACATGCTTGAAAATACACTACAGATTGGACGAAGTGGAAGACACTTCGTCTTTTTTGTATGGTTCTACAAATTTCATTGCTTCTTTTCTTATGATGTTTTCCCAGTATCAATTACGCCTCCTGTTGGTTACAACAGAAACAGAGCATACGTTCCAATAGGGTCAAAGCCAATCATTATGAAATGAAACGCAGCGCATGAAAATGGTGAATAACGAAGATGTTCTAACCCTTTCCTTATAGCAAATTGTCAATATTGATCTCGATTAATATGGATTGTCGTCAAATGGCTATAAGCAGATAGATGGAAAGTCATTGCCCATTAAGTCCTCAACACATCGGCAAAAAGAAACATTCTTATGACCAGTTCAAGCTTCTCTACCATATGGCGGATGTCTCCTCCATCAAATTGTGTATTTAATTTGCACAATTTTTCATGTATGATGGGAACATCTTACAAACTCAGGGGAGGACAGCATGAAAAATAATTTACGTACTTTGCATCCGCTTAGTTGGACGATCATCATCGGTACGATATTTGGCCGAATGGCGACGTCCATGAGCATTCCTTTTTTAGCCGTCTATTTGACACAAGTCAAAGGCGCCTCAGCCTCTTCAGCTGGATTAATCATTGCCGTTAGCTCTCTTATTGGGATCGTTGCGAGTTTTTATGGTGGCTATATTTCTGACAGAATTGGAAGAAAAAAGGTCATGCTTTTATCGATCTTCGGTTGGACACTTGTCTTTGTTGGTTTTGCGTTTGCAGATGCCATTTGGGTCTTCTTTATCATGAATGCTTTAAACGGACTGTGCCGAGCACTGTTTGAGCCAACTTCTAAAGCACTCTTATCGGATGTGACACCGTCAAGCATTCGGTTGTTTGTTTTCAATCTACGGTATACGGCCATTAACATTGGCGTAATCTTCGGCCCGCTGCTTGGCTTATATCTTGGGTCATCAAAAACAACCTTTCCGTTTCTCGTTGCTGCCTTGATTTACTTTCTATATGGCTTAACGCTGGCATGGCAATTTCAAAAACACCCAGTTGCTGCACCAGAAAGCAACAAACAAATTAGTGTCAAAAAAGCTCTTTCTATTATCCAGAAAGATACGGTCTTTAGCATTATTCTCATCGGCGTTACCTTATGTTCGTTCGGTTATTCACATCTAAGCTCAACACTGCCACAATATTTATCAGCGTCTCCTGTTATTGAGGATGGCCCTAAGCTGTTTGGATATCTTTTATCATTAAATGCCGTCGTTGTCATTGTCGTTCAATACCCGCTTATCATGATCGCCAAGCGCTACTCGACCATTTTGTCGTTGACGACCGGAAATGTTCTTCTTGCAGGCAGTTTGTTAGCCATTGCTTTTTCACAAAGTCTTGGCATGCTTGCTTTCATCATTGTCGTGTTTACGATTGGTGAAGTCCTGCTCTTTGCGATGATGGATCTCTTTGTGGACAATATTGCAAACCCTGAAGTGAAAGGATCGTACTTTGGCGCGATGGGATTTTCTCAGCTAGGCAGCGTCGTCGGTCCATTTGTCGGCGGATTGTGTATTGACTTTTTTGGCGCAGCCCATCCCTTTTCCATTTTTTCCGTCCTGTCGATTGTCACCATTGCAGGTGCCCCGTTCTTACTCATCGGATACTACCGCTTTAAAAAACGAACGGCGGCTATCGTGGCTGTTAAAGTCAGTGGAGGTCATTAGAAAAACCGCTCTGATATGGGGACTGACCCCCTAAGATGAGACAAATAAAAAACACCTTCAAGTTTGAAAACGGACCGTTGTGATCCGAAATAAAACATGGAGGTGTTTTTTCTATGGGGACAAGAGTGAGTTATC
>NZ_JAIVLB010000024.1 GCF_020524495.1 Bacillus stratosphericus
CTGGATAACTCACTCTTGTCCCCATAGAAAAAACACCTCCATGTTTTATTTCGGATCACAACGGTCCGTTTTCAAACTTGAAGGTGTTTTTTATTTGTCTCATCTTAGGGGTCAGTCCCTCATTTAGATTCGGGCGTTTTTTTGATATAGCGTCTGTATAAATATTCAAGTGCATACCCAAGCAGTGTACCTAAAAGAAGTGAAATCCCTAATAAGCTGTTTGCTACTCCTTTAAATCCACCTACAATCCACAAGCAGTACACAATTTGAATGATTGAAACGATAGATATGATCAGTAGTAATCTTTCAGGATGATTTCGTGATTTAGAAATATATCGAAGAAAAGCGAACGCAATCGCTGTCATAAACATGAGACCAATGGTTAGAAAAGCAAAAAAATCTAGTCCAGACATATCATCGCTCCTTTCTCATTGATGAGGAAATCCCCTCTCTTGATCGGGAGGGGAACTTGTTTAATAAACCGATGTCTGCTCGTCGATGCCTTCAAGAATTTGTTTGATTCTTTGGAGGAATCTGCCGCATACAAGACCATCAAGTACTCTGTGATCTAATGAGAGACAAAGGTTCACCATATCTCTTGCTGCAATCATTCCACCTACAATCATTGGCCGCTTCACAATCGATTCTACTTGTAAAATGGCCGCTTGCGGATAATTAATGATCCCCATTGATTGAACGGAACCAAATGATCCCGTGTTGTTTACGGTGAAGGTGCCGCCTTCCATGTCACTTTGCTTTAGCGTTTCTTGTCTCACCTTGGAAGCAAGTTCATGAATTTCTTTGGCGATGCCCTTAATGGTCTTTTCATCAGCATCCTTAATGACTGGAACAAAAAGAGCGTCATCTGTTGCGACAGCAATCGAGACATTGATCGCTTTCTTTTGAACAATTTTATCTCCTGCCCACATGCTGTTCATTTCAGGGAATTCCTTTAATGCTTGAGCCACTGCTTTGACAAAGAATGCAAAGAACGTTAAATTAAAGCCTTCATTTGCTTTAAATTGATCTTTTAACTGATTCCTTCTCGTCACAAGGTTTGTTACATCGACTTCCATCATCGTCCATGCATGAGGAATTTCATGTTTGCTTCTAAGCATATTTGCTGCAATCGCCTGTCTAATCGGCGTGACTGGCAACTCGACATCACCGGGCATTGAAGAGATGGATGGAGCCGTTTTTGCTTTTGATGGCTGCGCTGGCTCCGTTTGAACCGCACCTTCACTGACAGGTGCTGCCTTCTTTTTTGCGCCTCCATTTTCGATGAGCTGAAGCAAGTCTTTTCTTGTGATTCGACCTCCTGCTCCCGTTCCTTGGACAGTCGCTAAATCAATTCCATGCTCATCTGCTAAACGAAGGACTGCTGGAGAATATCGTTTCTTTTGACTTTGATCTGCATTTGTTTGATCAAGAGCGGGTGCTTCGTTTTGCTCAGGTGCCGATTCTTCTCCTTTTACACTCTGCTGCACATTACCTTCTACTTCAATTTCACAAAAAACTTCTCCTACTTGAAGTGTATCGCCTTCCTCAGCAGATAGATTTGTGATGATCCCAGTAAAAGATGATGGGACCTCTGCGTTCACTTTATCCGTCATCACTTCCGCAATGGGATCGTATTTGTTCACATGATCTCCAGGTGAAACGAGCCATTTGCTAATAGTTCCTTCTGTTACACTTTCACCTAGCTGAGGCATTTTCATTTGTTCAATTGCCACTTGAAACCCTCCTCTTTCTTAAAACGCTGCTAGCTCTCTCATTCCAGATTCTACCTTTTCCGGGTTGACCATGAAGAATTTCTCCATCGTCGGTGCATAAGGCATTGCCGGAATGTCAGGGCCTGCTAAACGTTTAATTGGTGCATCTAAATCAAATAAGCAATGCTCCGAAATGATCGCCGCAACTTCACTCATGATGCTACCTTCTTTTGTATCTTCCGTTAAAAGGAGAACTTTCCCTGTTTTTGATGCCGCTTCAATAATCGCGTCTTGATCAAGCGGGTAAACTGTTCGTAAATCGAGAATATGAGCGGATATTCCGTCCTTTGCAAGACGTTCTGCTGCTTGCAGAGCAAAATGAACACATAGGCCATATGTAATGACCGTGATATCATCGCCTTCACGTTTTATATCTGCTTTTCCAATTGGGAGTGTATAATCCTTTTCAGGCACTTCTCCTTTAATGAGACGGTATGCACGTTTGTGTTCAAAGAACAATACAGGATCTGGATCACGCACTGCGGCCTTTAATAAACCTTTTACATCATAAGGTGTAGAAGGCATCACAATCTTTAAGCCCGGCTGATTGGCAAAAATCGCTTCGACCGATTGTGAATGATAAAGTGCCCCATGCACACCGCCGCCATAAGGTGCGCGGATGACCATTGGACAGCTCCAATCATTATTGGAGCGGTATCTAATTTTTGCAGCCTCTGAAATGATTTGGTTCACAGCAGGCATAATGAAATCCGCAAATTGCATCTCTGCAATCGGGCGCATTCCATACATCGCTGCCCCGATACCCACACCAGCAATTGCTGATTCTGCAAGTGGAGTATCCATGACACGCGCTTCTCCAAATTGCGTATAAAGACCCGCTGTCGCTTTAAATACGCCGCCTTTTTTCCCGACATCCTCTCCGAGCACAAACACTTTTGGATCTCGCTCCATTTCTTCTTTCATCGCCAGTGTAATGGCGTCTATATATGACATAACAGGCATTTTTCTTCCCCCTTACTCCGCATACACGTAACGAAGTGCGCTTTCTGCTTCGGCATAAGCTGCGTTTTCCGCTTCATCAGTGGCTTCGTTTACGATTTGCATAATTTCTTTTGTCATCTCTTCTTTCATTTCAGAAGTCATGACATTTCCTTCGATTAAGTACGTTTCAAACTGAATGAGCGGATCTTTCTTTCTCGCTTCTAGGACTTCTTCCTTTTCTCGATAGCTAGAATCATCGTCATCACTTGAATGGGCAGTTAAACGGTAAGAAATAGTCTCGATCAAGGTTGGGCCTTCGCCTCTTGCTGCGCGGTCTCTCGCTTCTTTGACAGCTGCATACACTTTAAGCGGGTCATTTCCATCTACGGTGACGCCAGGCATTCCGTAACCAATTGCACGATCAGAAATACGTTCACATGCCACTTGTTTATCATACGGGACAGAAATTGCGTACTTATTGTTTTCACACATAAAAATAACAGGCAGCTTATGCACAGCAGCAAAGTTGGCTCCTTCGTGGAAATCGCCTTGGTTTGAAGATCCTTCACCGAACGTGACAAAGCTGACAAAGTTTTTCTGCTCAAGACGTCCAGCAAGTGCGATCCCAACCGCATGAGGAACCTGCGTTGTGACAGGCGATGACCCGGTCACAATTCGGTTTGATTTTTGACCAAAGTGACCTGGCATCTGTCTTCCCCCTGAGTTCGGATCGTCTTTTTTCGCAAAACCAGACATCATTAAATCTTTCGCTGTCATCCCAAAAGCCAGAACAACCCCCATATCACGGTAATAAGGTAAGACATAATCCTCTTCTCTATTTAAAGCAAAGGCAGCACCAACTTGCTGCGCTTCCTGCCCTTGACAAGAAATCACGAACGGAATTTTACCAGAACGGTTTAAAAGCCACATCCGTTCATCGATTTTCCTTGCAAGAAGCATTGTCTTGTATATGTCAATTGCTTGTTCATCTGATAATCCTAATTCCTGATGACGCATGTTACTCATCATGTTTCCCTCCTTGATTAAAAATGGATTGCCTTTCCATCAACAGCAAGTGCTGCCTCGCCAATCGCCTCTGCCAAGGTTGGATGCGGGTGAATCGTTTGCCCTACTTCCCACGGAGTTGCATCAAGTACTTTGGCTAATCCAGCTTCAGATATCATATCTGTTACATGAGGACCAATCATATGAATCCCTAAAATATCAGCTGTTTTTTGATCGGCAATGATTTTGACAAATCCATCAGATTCCCCAAACACAAGCGCTTTTCCAATGGCCATGAATGGAAATTTCCCAATCTTGACTTCGTAGCCTTGCTCTTTTGCCTCCTGTTCAGTAAGTCCAACACTAGCGGTTTCTGGGTGAGAGTAAACACATTTAGACACGAGTGTTTCATCGAGCGGCTTCGGTTCTTTTTCGGCGATATGTTCCACGGCAATCATGCCTTCGTGTGAAGCCACATGTGCCAATTGAAGCCCGCCAATCACATCTCCTACCGCATAAATATGCGATTCTTTCGTTTGATAATGTTCATTCACGACAATCCCCTGCTTTTCTATTTGGATGTCAGTGTTTTCAAGCCCTATGCCTTCCACATTTGGTACACGACCAACCGAGAGAAGTAGTTTTTCCGCTTCAAACGACTGAATGTCTCCATCCTTTTCGGCTTGAATCGTGACGAGATTCTCATGCTTTTCTACTGTATCTGGCAGTACTTTCGCATTTGTAACGAAGGTGATGCCTTTTTTCGATAAAAGATTCTCCATTTCCTTGGAAATATCTTGATCTTCTGTTGGTAATATGCGATTCGCAAACTCGATGACTGTGACTTTCACGCCAAAGTCGTTCAGCATGGATGCCCACTCGATCCCAATCACACCCCCGCCGACAATCAGCATCGACTGTGGGAGTTCTTGCAGTTCAAGTGCATCATCTGATGTAAGGATATGCGTTCCATTTGATTCAAGTCCAGGCAGCACGCGCGGCCTTGATCCTGTGGCAATGATAACCTGCTTTGGAATAAGCATTTCATTTTCATCCCCATTCGCCATTTCTACCGAGATGGTTCCTGGCATCGGCGAAAAGATAGAAGGCCCCAGTATACGGCCAATTCCTTCGTATACATCAATTTTCCCTTGTTTCATAAGATGTTTGACGCCGCCAGCTAGTTTTTCTACAATATCTGTTTTTCTTTTTTGCACATTGGAAAATTGTAAGGAAATGCCACTTATTTCAACGCCAAAATCAGCAGCACGTTTCACCGTTTGATATACATCTGCACTTCTAAGCAACGCTTTAGACGGAATACAGCCTTTATGAAGACATGTTCCCCCAAGCTTTGATTTTTCTACGACTGCTGTTTTCAATCCAAGCTGTGAAGCACGGATGGCCGCTACATAGCCGCCTGTACCTCCACCAAGAATGACGAGGTCATATTCAGTTGCCATCACTTGTCACTCCTTTCTTCGTCCTTTGTCATTTGGGTATTCTTTCGGTGATTCATCTTCTTTTAAAATACGAAGCGCACCTTCTGCTAAGGATTGCAATTCATTTTCACCTGGATACACGACAACATCTGAAATCCAGTCAATGTACCCTCTAATACTTGAAGTAATTTGTTTGCTGTACGCAAGGCCGCCTGTTAACACAATGATGTCAACTGCTCCTTTTAAGACAGCACTAGCCGAACCGATTTCCTTTGCGATTTGATAGCACATCGCTTCATAAATAAGCGCTGCACGCTCATCGCCCGCTTCAATCATGCCCTCTACTTTAACAGCGTCTGTAGTGCCGAGATAGCCCGCAAGACCACCTTCGCCAATAATGCGCTTGAGCATCTCCTCTTGTGTATATTCACCAGAAAAGCAGAGGTTGACGAGGTCCCCTGTTGGAAGTGTTCCCGCCCGCTCTGGGCTAAATGGACCTTCGCCATGTAGACCGTTATTGACATCAATGACCTTTCCTTTTTCATGTACACCAATTGTGATGCCGCCACCCATATGCGTAATGATCATGTTCAAATCTTCGTAGCGCTTCCCAAAAGTAGCGGCTGTTTTCCTTGCGACCGCTTTTTGATTTAATGCATGAAAAATGCTTTTTCGTTCAATGGTTGGCATCCCTGAAATGCGAGCAATTGGCTTTAGTTCATCCACCACAACTGGATCCACAATAAAAGCTGGGATATTCAGGCCGAGCGCAATTTCTCTTGCAATGATACCGCCTAAGTTCGATGCATGCTGCCCAGCATATCCTTCTTTTAGGTCCTTGACCATTTGCTCATTTACCTCATATGTACCTCCTTCAATCGGTCGAAGAAGACCACCCCGAGCACAAACTGCGTCAAACTTTGAGATATTCATTCCCTGTTCATGAAGCGTTATAAGAATTGATTCTTTACGAAATGAAAATTGATCAATGATATGAGGAAACTGCTTTAATTCCTCATTTGTATGTCTCAGTGTCGTTTCAAAGATGGATCGTTCGTTATGAAACACACCGATTTTTGTTGAAGTGGAGCCAGGATTAATCGTGAGAATACGCCATTCTTTTATTAGCAAAAACAAAACCTCCGTTTCAACTCATTCTTCAAATTAGCGACGACTTAAAATATGTTGTCCATTTTGCAAGAATTGACTTCTAGATTTACGCATTTTTTCAATTCGCTCTTCAGCCAATCGATCTGCCGCTTTATTGGTTGGAATGGCGTCACGGTTTGAGATTTCGATGACACGCTCAATATTTTGGTAAATACCTTCGACTTTTTTCATTGCACGATCAGCATTATAGCCGTACAGCTCATCAGCAACGTTAATCACACCACCAGCATTAATCACATAATCAGGCGCATACACAATGCCCATTTCATGAATAAGATCCCCGTGATGGGTTTCTCTTAGCTGGTTATTCGCTGCACCAGCAATGACTTTTGCTTTTAATTTCGGAATCGTCAGATCGTTAATGGTTGCACCAAGTGCACACGGCGCATAAATATCACATTCTTGCTCATAAATATCATCAGGGTCTACAGCTTTTGCGCCAAAGGCTTCTACAGCTCGCTGAACAGAGTCTTTGTTGATGTCTGTAACAATTAGCTGTGCTCCTTCTTCGTACAGATGTTTACAAAGATTGTAGGCCACATTTCCTACACCTTGTACGGCAACCGTTTTTCCTTCTAATGAATCCGTCCCAAATGCCGCTTTTGCAGCTGCTTTCATCCCTTTATATACACCGTAGGCTGTGACAGGAGATGGGTTTCCAGAAGAACCAAATGCAGGAGAGATCCCTGTGACAAAGTCTGTTTCTTCATGGATGAGATCCATATCTTCTACAGTTGTTCCCACATCTTCAGCTGTGATATAACGACCATTCAGACCTTGAATGTAACGTCCAAACGCACGGAACATTTCTTCATTTTTGTCTTTTCTTGGATCGCCGATGATCACCGTTTTCCCGCCGCCAAGGTTAAGCCCTGCTGCCGCATTTTTATAGGTCATTCCTCTTGCAAGACGCAAAGCATCTTCGATGGCTGCTTCTTCATTTTCATACGTCCACATTCTTGTTCCGCCCAGTGCGGGTCCAAGTGTCGTATCATGAATGGCAATAATGGCTTTTAAGCCAGACTGCTCATCATGACAAAATACAAGCTGTTCATAATCGTATTGTTTCATATATTTAAAAAGCTCCATTGTGTATTCCTCCTATTGCTTCCGCTTCATTTGATGTACAGATGGCAAGTGCAATTGAATAGAGCTTACTTTCGGCTGAATCAGACCGGCTTGTTAAAGCAATCGGCGCCTTCGCTCCTGCCACCACAGCCCCCACCTTTGCATGTGCAAAGTAAATGAGAGATTTATATAAGATGTTGCCTGCTTCAATTGTTGGCACAAGCAAAATATCTGCATGGCCAGCCACATCACTCGTAATATTTTTATGAGAAGCCGCCGTTTGAGAAATAGCATTATCTAAAGCAAGTGGTCCATCAATGAGGCAGCCTGTTATTTGACCTCTTCTGTTCATTTGCGCAAGACTTGCAGCGGCCAGCGTTGAATCCATTGCTGGGTTCACTACCTCTACCGCAGATAAAACCGCTACCTTTGGCATGTCGTTTCCAACAGCATGTGCTACTTGAACAGAATTGCTCGTAATTTCTTTCAGCATATTTAAATCCGGCGAAATGTTCATGGCAGAATCCGTTACATAGATAAAACGATCGAAGCCCGGTACTTCAAATGCTGCGACATGTGATAAGACACTCGCTGTTCGGAGTCCATACTCTTTATTCAGTACAGCTTTTAAAAGCACCGCTGTAGGAACATGGCCCTTCATCAAAATATCTGCATGGTTCTCACTGACTGCCTGCACGGCAATTTTGGCAGATTCTTTGGGTGAATCAGAATGAATAATGTCTATCCAGTCTTCATTGATCTCATGCTGTTTGACTAGCTCCTTTAGGTTGCGCTTATTCCCAACCAGCAGGAAGCGAGCCACCTTTCGTTCAATTGCCATATTAATGGCATGAAGCACTTCTTCGTCTTCTGCATGAGCCACAGCTGCTGTTTTATTCTGGAGCTGTGAGGCTTTGATAATCAAATCGTCAAGCTTCATACTTGCCCACCTTTCCTTGTGCTCGGTCATTTTTTATATGCAAGTTCCGTGCCAGCTTGAAACGCATGTGAAATAACCATTTTTGATGAACCCATGCAAGCCTTTGCAGGTAACGCGCATTTTATTGCATGCTATCTTTTGCAAGGTGATATTTATCCATTTTATAGTAAAGGTTACGAATGCTAATCCCTAAGGTTTTCGCTGTTTTGGTACGATTGAATTGATGCTTTTCAAGGGTTTTTTTGATCAGCTGCGCTTCAAATGCTTCAACGGCATCCGAAAGCGTCTCACCCTCAAATTGAATTTCAGCAAGTTCCTGCTGCACTTTTACTTCATGTTGTTCCGACTCCATAAACGCAATATGCCCTTCATCGATCCATTCTTCTTGGGGATTTAAAAAGATCATCGCACGTCCAAGCACATTTTCAAGTTCTCTCACATTGCCTGGCCAGCTATATGATCGTAGTCTATTCAGTGCATGTTCTGTTAAACCACTGACATTCCGTCCATAATCTAAATTGATCTTCTGAATAAGACGTTTGCTTAATGAATCAATATCTTCAAGACGCTGCCTAAGCGACGGGATAGATATCGGGTATCTGTTCATTCGATAATATAAGTCCTCTCTGAACTTCCCTTCCGCCATTGCTTTTTCGATATTGACATTTGTCGCTGTGATTACACGGACATCCACAGGCATGGCTTTTGTTCCGCCCACTCTCACAATTTCTTTCTCTTGCATAACGCGAAGTAATTTCGCTTGTGTACTTGGCGTCATTTCACCAATTTCGTCTAAAAAGATGCTGCCATGATTCGCTTCTTCAAACAGCCCTTTTTTCCCACCGCGCCTTGCACCAGAAAACGCCCCTTCCTCGTAGCCGAAAAGCTCTGACTCTAAAAGGGTCTCTGATAAGGCCGCACAATTCACCCGAACAAAGCGGTTATATTTCCGGTCACTTTCATTGTGAATGGCGTGCGCAAACAGCTCTTTACCAGTACCTGATTCTCCGCGGAGTAAAATGGTTGCTGGCGTTTTTGCGCCTAGCTTTGCCTGCTCAAGTGCCACAAGCATTTGTTCACTTTCCCCAACAATGTCTTCAAACGTGTACTTTGCCTCAAGTGTACGGATGAGCTGTCTCGCTTTATTTAATTCATTCGTCAGTGATTGAATTTCTGATACGTCGTGAATGACGCCGACACTGCCTTTTAGGATGCCGTCAACAATCACTGGCGCTACGTTGACGATCACATCTTTTTTGTTTGGTCCAACCTTCATTCTGACGCCTCGAACAGGTCTTCTTGTTTCGAGTACCTTCAAGTGCATGCTTTCCCCTTCGGAAATATCTTCACCTGCTGGTTTACCAACAACCTCTTTGTCCGTTAAACCAGTCATTTTCGTATAAGCACGGTTAATCAAAATGCCTTTTCCTTGCTCATCCACAACCGATATGGCTTCATCTGATGATTGAATGATGGCCTCAAGCATTGTTCGCACTTCTTTGAGGTTCGTCACTTCCTCCGCAAGCTCAACCGCATCTGTAATATCTTTAAAGATGGATAAAGCGCCTAGCATTCTCCCTGCATCATCAATGATCGGCAGACGCGTAGAGACAATTTGTATTTGCTGATTTAAAAATTGTTTTTGGTTAAATTCCGGCTCTCTTGATCTTAAAATATCGGGAAGTTTTGTGTTTGGAATCACTTCTCGAATGTGTCGACCGATCGCATCTTTTTGAGAACGTCCGACCATTTTTGCAGCCGATCGATTAAATAGAACCACTTCTTCATCCATATTAATAAAAATCATGCCATCATTCGTTGCATTAAAAATGCGGTCATGTTTATAGGTTTGTTCTTTCAATATTTGAATCAGCTGTTGTTTCTCAGCCATTAATTCCGATATGACATATGCCATCGAACTCGGAACAATGACAGTATGCTCTGGTTTTTCTTCCATCAGTTCCTTGAGTACAGCAGGGCTTCCTGTCGTTTCAATGATGATATCAATGTCATCTTTTATGTTTTCTTTCCAATTTGTCGTCGTATCAATTCCATTCTTTTTCGCTTCTACCATCCCCGGTGCCCCAAGATCAAGGTCGGCGATCGCAATGATTTGAATCATATTTGTTTTCAGCAATGTTTCAAGCAATGCTGATCCACCCTGTCCTGCACCGACAATCAAGACTCTCTGCATCCCGTTACCCCTTTATATGAAAAAAATTGCACACTATATTTTTCCGTTGCAAAAAATTGCACAACTCTTATATTACCACGTTTTCCTTTCTTGACAAAATATTTTTTGAATTAGACAATGAAAGTAAATGACGTTTAAGGGGACATTTAATGAAGAGAATACTTGCATTAGTAATTATTTTAATACCTGGCGCCTTTGCAGCACTTGGGATTAAACTGCTACGTGATACAGTTTTCGGCATCATCATTGCACCATTTCCATTTTTATGGCTACAAGGAATTGCAGGGTTGTTATTTTTAGGGGTAGGTCTTTACGTTGTAGCTGGATTTATTTTATACAGAGACCGTAAACGAAATAAAGTGGCCGCTCGCTTTAAGCAAAAATAAAAAAAGACCTGCTGGGATGATAGCAGGTCTTTATCTCATGTCTTCTCTTAATTTCACGGCTCGGTCAGGAAAGTCAGTGAATATCCCATCGACACCTAAGGAGAACATTTTTTGCATTTGCTTCTCACTGTTGACAGTAAAAGGTCTAATCACCTGATCAGCAGCATGGAGAGCCGATACGACCTCTTTTGTTACCCCAGCGCACTTGATATTAGGGTGATAACCCTTTGCAGGGATTGTTTTTAAATACATCTCCGGCTGATAAATGACATCCATCGTGAGTACAGCAAGCTCTATATGCGGCATTAGCTTGTGAAAAAGAGCTAAACTACCGTGATGAAAGGATGAGACAAGCACACGATCTTCAATTTGAAAGCGCTCAATTTGCTCTTTTACTTTCTCTTCTATACCTGGATATCGATATATGGAATTTTTGAGTTCGATATTGATCATAAAAGATGATTGTTGCGTGACTAGCTCTAATACTTCCTCTAAAAGGGGAATGGACACAGCACCTGTTTCTTCATAAAAAGAATGACTTGCGTCCCCTTTTTTTAATTCTTCAAATGTATGGTCTTTCACTAAGCCATTCAAATTCGTTGTTCTGTTCAGTTTTTCATCATGTATCACAGCCAATCTGCCGTCTTTGGTCAACTGAACATCAAGCTCAATTCCTTCAGCTCCTGAATGGAGTGCGTGCTCAAAGGCTATCATGGTGTTTTCAGGATAGATTCCTTTAAAGCCCCTATGCGCAAAAATTTTCGTCATATGTCACCTCTAAATATGATGTTATCTCCATTATGACGTGTTTATTTCTGTTTTTCCAGTTTGATCATATAAAAAAACCTCTTCTTAGAAAGAAGAGGGATTGCTCTGTGGTCTCTGCGTCAAGAACAAAAAGGGAAGAAACAAATGCGACTACTGTAACGATTGTTACAACCATTTTTCAAAATAAAAAAACGCCTCAATAAAGAAACGTTTTTTCATGTAAAATGTATTAGCTTGCTCGATGCTCTAAACGCAGACGATCGGCAACCATTGCAATAAATTCCGAATTGGTCGGTTTGGCTTTTGACATACTGACTGTATAACCAAAAAGTGAGGAAATGGAATCGATGTTCCCTCTGCTCCAAGCGACTTCGATGGCATGACGAATCGCTCGTTCCACCCTGCTGGCTGTCGTGTTAAATTTCTTTGCAATGTCGGGATACAATACTTTTGTGATGCTCCCAAGCAGTTCAATGTCATTGTACACCATAGAAATCGCTTCTCTTAAGTATAAATATCCTTTTATATGAGCTGGGACTCCAATTTCATGAATTATCGTCGTAATGCTCGCATCTAAGTTTTTACGTTTAGGTTCAGGTTTATTACGAAGAACACTGTTTTGGATAGATGAAGATCGATGGGTGACTTGTGTGCCGTTTCCACTGACTTGACGAATATGACCGACTAGGTTTTCCATATCAAATGGTTTTAAAATGAAATAGGATGCGCCCAAATCGACTGCCTTTTTCGTTACATCTTCTTGTCCGAACGCCGTTAGCATAATCACACTTGGCTGCTTGGTCATATCAGAGTCACGGAGTCGTTCCAATACAGCAAGACCGTCTAAATGAGGCATGATAATATCTAAGAGGATAACGTCTGGCTCTTTATCTTTAAATAATGTCAGACATTCCTGACCATTATATGCCACCCCAAGTACTTCCATATCTTCCTGTCCCTCAATATACTCTGTCAAAAGGCCAACAAGCTCTCGATTGTCATCAGCTACACACACTTTAATTTTTTCCACGTTCTTTCCTCCCCAATGTCGATTCCTTTAGTCTTTTGTATTCCTCTTCTGAGTGTTCAATTCGACAAAACCATGCTATCCCCTTTAAAAAACTTTAATTTTCCGAATAATAGAGCATTATCTAGCTTTTTCTACGTTTTTCTTAACGAATCGACGATTATTGCAATTTGACAACAGACTATTCTCTATTTTGTCGAATAATCACTTTTTCCTTATTTTATAACATGATGGAAGAGAAAGAAAGAGTAGAAAAAAACTGCCGGAAGATCACGGCAGTTTGATTAATCAGCTTGCTTTTTTGTTTTTTTGATAAAGATCAATTCCTGCTTCTGACAGCATCCATTCAATGTGTACGCCATAGCCGCTTGTCGGGTCATTGACGAATACGTGCGTGACTGCTCCAATGACTTTTCCATTTTGGAGGATGGGGCTTCCGCTCATCCCTTGAACAATTCCACCCGTTTTGCTTAATAATCGTTCATCTGTTATTTTCAAAACCATTCCTTTTGTTGCTGGGAATTTTTGCGGTGTTGTGCTGACAATTTTAATATCAAACTTCTCCACTTGATCATGATCCACAACCGTTAATATCTCTGCTGGCCCTTCTTTTACTTCTTTTGATAAAGCGACTGGAAGAGGTTTGTCCGCTACATGATTTTCAAGCTTTTCGGTTAATGTCCCAAATATACCGAACGGACTGTTACGGGAGATATCACCAATCGTTTTTCGTTCGGAAGAAAACCTCGCCAATTTTTCTCCAGGATTACCTCCTGTGCCTTTTTCAATCGATGTCACGGTTGATCTGACAATTTCACCATTGTCGACAACAATTGGTTTTTTTGTATCCATGTCAGAAATCACATGACCGAGGGCACCATACTTTTTAGAGGCCGGTTCGAAGAAGGTCATTGTTCCAATTCCTGCTGCGGAATCACGAATGTAAAGACCAATTCGATAGTTGCCTTCACTTACATCTTTCGCAGGTGTTAATGTTGTTTGAAAGGTTTTATGATCTCTCTTTATGAGTAAATGAAGTTTCTCCCCCGTTTTCCCTGATTTTTGGATGAATGGGGTGAGGTCATTCATTTTCTCCATTTTTTGACCATTTATTTCAGTGATCATATCCCCTGATTGAATGCCTGCGGCTTCACCTGGTGACTTTTTGCCGTCTTTCGTTGTGATTTGATGAAAACCTACAACGAGAACTCCTACAGAGTGGAGCTTGACTCCAATCGATTGTCCTCCTGGCACGACTTTTAATTCAGGGAGAACATCGACTTTTGTTTTCTTAATAGGAAATCCTTTAAAATCATAAACAATTTCGGCTTTTCCAGCCTTTTGTCCCGTTACTTCAAGTTGATTCTTTTTCTCTGAAAGACTAAAGGCTGGTGAAGAAGCTTCGGCTGCCGCTTCAATTGATGTGTCAATCGATTGCTTCTCGTTCTCAAATACTGCGACATTTGTTGGAATGCTGATATATTCCTTCACTTTGCTCATAAACCCTGTACTTATTAAAGAAACAAGGAGAATAACACCAATGGCTTTTCTCATCTTTTCGGGCATTCATTTTTCACTCTCCTCGCTCCTTACCCACACCAGAACAATAATGTTTTGGCTACATCTTTACTTTTGCCTTCTTAGCGACGATTTATAACCGTCACATGGAGAAAATGATTGGATAAATTGATAAAAGAAAAAGACGATGTCATACGTATATACAGTGAATTTTAGACAACATAAGAAAAGGCAGCTGATCTTTCAGCTACCCTGTCGTCTTGACATCATTTGCTTGATTCAACAATTCTTGTGCGTGTTGTTTTGTCAGCTCAGTAACTTCCACACCCGCGATCATTCGACCAATTTCACTTACTTTATCTTCATGACTTAATGGTTTGACACTCGTTAGTGTTCTACCGGCTTTAGAGCGTTTAGAAATAAAGAGATGTGTGTCAGCCATTGCTGCCACTTGCGGTAAATGTGTGATGCAGAGTACTTGTGAGCCTGCCGCTACTTTATAAATTTTTTCTGCAATGGCCTGTGCGACTCTGCCACTCACACCTGTATCAACTTCATCAAAAATAATGGACGTGACATCTTGTTTCGCTGAGAAAATACTTTTCACTGCTAGCATGACGCGTGAAATTTCTCCTCCTGATGCCACTTTTGATAAAGATTTCATCGGTTCGCCCGTATTTGTAGAGATGACAAATTGTGCTTGGTCTATCCCATTCTTCCCAATCTGTACTGGTTTCCCGTCTAAAAGCGGACAATCACTGCTGCCAAAGGACGCATATCGAATTTCAAAAGCCGTATCAAAGGATGACTTCTCCATATATAAATCCTTTAACTCGGCTTGAATTTGCTTAGCTAACTTTTTGGCCATTTTTTTTCTCAGCTCCGATATGTTGAGTGCTTCAAGCAGTGCGTCACGACTCATCGCATCCAGTTTATTTTTGAGCATTTGCAAATGACTGTCCCGATTTTGTATTTGGTCTATTTCCTCTTCAATCTTGGCCGCATACTCTAAAATTTCCTCAACAGTGGAACCGTATTTCCGCTTTAACTGCTTTATTTCATTCAGCCTAGACTCAATAAAATCAAGACGTGCCGGGTCGAATTCTAATTGATCCAGCATGCTGCGCATTTGAAAAGTAGAATCCTCTAATAAGTAATAGGCATTCGAGACTTGCTCAGAAAGTTTTTTCAAATCATCGTTGATCTCAGAAACCTGCTCTAGTTCGCTTGAAGCCATACTAACCCAATCAAGCCCTCCTTGCTCATTGCGCAGGGAGTTATACGCATTTTGAAGCGATGAATAGATTTTTTCATAGTTGCTAATTTGATGGCGTTCTTCCTGGAGACTTTCATCTTCTCCTGGCTCTAATTGAGCCGCTTCAATCTCTTCCAATTGAAATTGTAATAAATCTAAGCGGCGCACCATTTCTTGCTCATTTTCAGACAGCTGTTTTAGTTTATGGGCCGTCTTCGTATATTGATCATATGCTTCTTGATATTGTGATAAAGCAGGTGCAATCACTTCAGATCCAAATTGATCAAGCAAATGCAAATGATTTTCATCCTCCATTAAGAGCTGGTTATCGTGCTGACCATGTATATCGAGCAAAAGCCGCCCTATTTCTCTTAATATAGAGATGGTGACAAGCTTGCCATTAATACGGCAGATGCTTTTCCCATTTTGATTAATATCACGGCGAAGAATCATCATTTCATCAGATGCATCGATTCCTTGTTCTTTGCATAGGGCAAATACGGGATGATCTGCTGGTACAAGAAAAAGCCCCTCAAGCTCTGCCTTTTTTTCACCGTAACGAACAAATTCAGATGACCCTCTTCCCCCTACGAGAAGCGAGACAGCGTCAATCATAATTGATTTCCCGGCACCTGTTTCCCCTGTTAGAACCGTGAGTCCTTTTTCAAATGTAACCGTTAACTCTTCAATGATTGCAAAGTTTTTAATGGTTAGTTCTGCTAACACTCATATGACACCTCTTTTTGTACACCTAATCTCTTTATAGAAGTTCTAAAATTTTGGTCGAAACTGTATCCGTATCATCTGGTGTGCGGCAAATGATCAAAATGGTATCATCCCCACATATGGTTCCCATAATTTGTTCCCAATCTAAATTATCCATTAAAGCACCGATAGCCTGAGCGTTACCTGGCATTGTTTTAAGCACGATTAAATGGCTGGCAGCGTCCATCTTAATAAATGCATCCATGAGAGCACGCTTCAGCTTTGACAGCGGATTAAATCGCTGATCTGCAGGGAGGCTATATTTATATGTTCCATTGTTCGTCGGCACCTTCACTAAGTGCAGTTCTTTTATATCTCTTGAAACGGTTGCCTGCGTGATGTTATAGCCATCTGCTTTCAAAATATCGACTAACTCATCTTGTGTTTCTATCTCTTGGCTTGCAATAATTTCTCTAATCTTAATATGCCTTTGACCTTTATTCATTTTGACCTCCCTAGGCGTTTCATTCTCAGTTTGTCTTTACGTTCTATGTTATCTGATGCATACTTCAAAAAACAAGCATTACTTGAGAAACTGTCGATACTCGTCTTTTGGCCATGTAAAAAGGAATAATAGTGAGCTATTATTCCTTTTGCTTCAATGATCTCATGTGTCATCCGACTCAGGACTGTTTTTCTTTTCCTTCAATACGGAATGGGCTTCCTTTACCACTTTCTCAAGTGCAGAAGTCGCCAGTGCCGCATTCTCCTGTTGATCAGGACGGAGAACCAAATGGAGCAGAAATTCAATATTCCCGTCACCACCAGTTATAGGTGAAAAAGAAACATCCTCTACGTCATAGCTTTCTTTTGACGCAAATTGATTCATTTCTTTTAGCACACCGAGGTGGACTGATGGTTCGCGTACAATACCTTTTTTTCCGACAAGCTCTCTACCGGCTTCAAATTGGGGCTTGACCAGCGCGATACAGTCACCGCCTGGGACAAGAATATGCTTTAAAGCTGGAAGAATGAGTTTGAGTGAAATAAAAGAAACATCAATAGAAGCAACCTCCGGCAGTCCTTCAGTAAAATCAGTTGGAACGGAATGGCGGAAATTGGTGCGTTCCATGACGATGACTCGTTTATCCTGCCTTAATGTCCATGCAAGCTGATTGTAGCCAACATCAACAGCATATGATTTAACGGCTCCATTTTGGAGTGCACAATCTGTAAAACCGCCTGTTGATGAACCGATATCGATCAGTGATTTCCCTTTAACTGTTAAGTCAAATTCTTTTAGTGCTTTTTCGAGCTTTAACCCGCCGCGGCTCACATATTTCAAAGGATTCCCCTTCACAATAAGAGGTGTGTCACGATCAATTTTCTCTCCTGGTTTATCCAAACGGTTTTCATTTGAATAAACGATCCCTGCCATGATGGCACGCTTTGCTTTCTCTCTCGTTTCCATTAGTCCTTGTTCGACTAGTAAAACGTCAAGTCGTTCTTTCTTTGATGTCATGATCCAATTCCTTTTCTTGGTGCTGCGGGTAGCAGGTCACGTAAAACCTCAGCAACCTGTGTTTTCGTCAGACCAATTTCTTCAAGCAGTGCATCGACACTTCCATGCTCAATAAATTCATCTGGAATGCCCATACGTTCTACCTTTACATGTGATGTTTTTTTGTCGTGTATATATTCTAATACACTGCTTCCAAATCCACCTTGGAGCACAGCTTCTTCAATCGTTAATATCGAAATACCTTCAGACAGTATTTCATTTAACATTGCTTCATCAAGAGGCTTAATAAAACGGGCATTGACGACACGAACAGATTTTCCTTCTTTTTGCAATTCTTCTGCTGCTTGCAGCGCCATTTTAATCGTTGTACCGAACGTTAAAATAACGGCATCCTTCCCTGGACGAAGAACTTCCCAGGAGCCAATGGGAATGGTTTTAAGCTGTTCATCCATTTTAACGCCTAGCCCATTTCCACGCGGAAAGCGCATGGCAATAGGTCCGTCATCATACTGAATAGCTGTATTGACCATATGCTGTCCTTCGTTTTCATCCTTTGGCATCATAAGTACCATATTCGGCATATGGCGCATAAACGCAATGTCAAACACACCTTGATGCGTTTCTCCATCTGCTCCAACGAGACCCGCACGGTCAATTCCGATAAACACGTTGAGGTTCTGACGGCAGATGTCATGCAGCACTTGATCATAGGCTCTTTGTAGGAAGGTTGAATAAATAGCTAAAAATGGCTTCATATCCTGAGTGGCAAGTCCAGCTGCCATTGTTGCTGCATGCTGCTCTGCAATTCCTACATCAAACATTCGCTCTGGAAATTCCTTTGCAAACCCTTCAAGCTTTGATCCCACAGGCATAGCAGGCGTAATTGCGACAATTCGCTCATCTTCTCTCGCCAGCTTTCTTACTGTCTCACTGACTAGACCACTCCATGACGGAGCCGCTGCTGTCGGTTTAACGAAAACACCTGTATCAATTTTGTATGGACCTGTGCCGTGCCAAGTCCCGATTTTATCAGATTCTGCTGGCTTATAGCCTTTTCCTTTTTTCGTAATGACATGAAGGAGGACAGGACCTTTTGTTTTCTTCGCGTATTCAAGGTTTTCAAAAAGATCTTCGTAGGAATGACCATCTACAGGACCTAAGTAGGTGAACCCCATTTCCTCAAAGAACATGCCAGACACAAGCAAATATTTCAGGCTGTCTTTTATGCGTTCTGCTGTTGCAGCAAGCTTTCCACCTACTGCTGGAATACGCTTGAATACATATTCGAGCTCGTCCTTTACCCATTGGTATTTACCAGCAGTGCGCAATCTGCCAAGCATTGTATGAATGGCACCCACGTTTGGCGCAATACTCATTTCATTGTCGTTTAAGATCACAATCATATCTTTCTTTTCATCACCGATATGATTCAGTGCTTCTAACGCCATACCGCCGGTTAATGCACCATCTCCAATAATCGGTAGGATATATTCATCTGTTCCTCTGATATCCCGCGCTGCAGCCATACCCATCGCACCAGATAATGAGGTTGAACTGTGACCAGTCTCCCATACATCATGTTCACTTTCATTTCGTTTAGGAAAACCGCATAGTCCTTTATATTGACGAAGCGTATCAAACTCCGCACCTCTTCCAGTTAATAGCTTGTGAACGTACGATTGATGTCCAACATCCCAAAGGAATTTGTCTTTCGGGCTGTCAAATACTTTATGAAGCGCAACAGTGAGTTCAACGACACCAAGGTTCGGACCGATGTGCCCACCAGAGTTAGCTAAGGACTCTATTAAAAACGTACGAATGTCAGCACTAAGCTCCTCTAATTCTGCATTTGACATTCCTTTTAGAAAGGTTGGATTTTTTATTGATAAAAGATCCAATCAGGATCAACTCGCTTTCAACAAAATTTCTACATACATCTATAATGCCTTATTCCTATGAAAACCAAACGAGGAAAAAGAGTTGTCTCATCATGATAAACTGTTTTCAGTTTACCACAATTACTCGAAGACCCCCAAATCTGGCTATTTTTAATGATCTCTTGAGGCAATGAGATCACATAGGTCATGCAATAATTGCTGCTTTAACTCAAGGTTTGAGACGATTTCTTTTGCACGAGTGATATGTTCATTTAGTTTTTCTTTTGCTCTTGAAAGCGTTATTAAAGAAGGATACGTCGACTTATCATTTGCTGTGTCAGAGCCGACACGTTTCCCAATCTTTTCTTCGCTTCCTTCAAGATCTAAAATATCATCACGGATTTGAAAGGCAATTCCAATATGATAGCTAAATTCTCTTAGCTTTTCGATATCATCATCAGATGCGCCTGCCAGCATCGCACCTGCTGCCACGCTGAAGGTTAGGAGCTTTCCTGTTTTTCGCGCGTGAATGGATTCCAGTTCAGCAAGAGGTATTTGTTTTTGCTCTGCTTCCATATCCTCAAATTGACCGCCAACCATTCCAAGTGCCCCTGCTGATTTCACAAGTTCATCGATGATTCTGAGCTTTTGATCAGCGGGTACATCTTCAGATAATTGTGATGTAATCAGGCGGAAGCTCTCGGTTAAAAGCGCATCACCCGCAAGAACCGCTGTTGCTTCTCCATATACTTTATGGTTGGTTGGCTTTCCTCTTCTAAGGTCATCGTCATCCATACAAGGAAGATCGTCATGAATCAATGAATATGTATGAATCATTTCCACTGCGCAGCCAACAGGTATGCCGTCTTTTTCTCTTTTTCCATAGGCATTTAAGAGAGCAAGGACGAGAACAGGGCGAAGCCTTTTTCCGCCTGCTTTTAGAGAATAGAGCATAGAGGATTTCAGTTGTTCTGGAATTTGTAATTCCTGAACATATGTAAATAAATAATCTTCAATTACTTGTTTTCGTGTTGTCAAGAATTCATTTAGATTATTTGTCACTAGCATCCGCCTCCTTCACTGTAAAAGGAGCCAGTTCACCGTCCTCTTTTAAAATAAAATCCATTTGCTTTTCAACATGCTGTAATTTTTCATGACAAAGCTTTGAAAGAGTCATGCCTTCTTTGAAATAATGAATGGCCTGCTCAAGCGGTACATCTCCTTCTTCGAGCTTCCGAACAATCTCTTCTAGACCTTTCATGGCTTCTTCAAATGTCATTTGTTCTTCTTTTTGTTTGTTTGATTCTGTCATGATGATTGTCCCTCCTTTTCAATAACCTCACAAATAAGACGTCCATCCTTCATTGTAATGGTCAGATGATCGTTCGTTTCTACTTGGTTCACACTTTTAATCAGTTCATCTTCTTTATAGGCTAAACTGTAGCCTCTTTCCATCACTTGAAGAGGATTTAATGCATTTAGTTTACCAAGAACAGATTGGAACTGCGAATGAATTGTTTTCATTTGCACATTCATATTACGGATGAGCTGATCTGTTTCATTGGCGTAACGTTTTTTCTCATGAAGCAGCTGCTCTTTTGGATGAAGTGGCTTTAGTCTGTATGTTTGGCGGTCAAGTTGGCTGCGTTTTTGTTCAATTTGTTTCGTCAGTTTTTTTTGAAAACGATCAAATACCATATCAAATTGCTGCTCTTTTTGCTCCTGTAATCGCTTTGGAAAACGGAAGGCATAAGAGGATTGAAGCGCCACAAGACGTTCCTTCGCTTGAGAAGTTCGATTTTTTGTCGCCCTTGTTAACCGAATGTCGATGGATTTGATTCGGTCAATTAAGTCGGTGGTATCTGGAACAGCTAACTCGGCTGCGCCTGTTGGTGTGGGTGCTCTCATGTCTGCAGTAAAATCACTGATCGTAAAGTCCGTTTCGTGTCCAACTGCAGAAATGATGGGAATGTCTGATGTAAAGATCGCTCTTGCGACTGCTTCTTCATTAAAGGCCCAAAGCTCTTCAATCGAGCCTCCGCCTCTTCCGACAATCAACACATCGCAGAGCTTTTTTTCATTTGCTTCTTTAATTCGTTCGACGATAGAACGAATAGCATTTTCTCCTTGGACTAACGCCGGAAGCACAATGATTTTGGCCTGTTGATACCGCCGATTGATGGTTGTGATGACATCTCGAACAGCGGCTCCTGTTGGTGATGTGATGACACCAACGACCTCTGGATATTCAGGGATTTGTTTTTTATAGCGCACATCAAATAAGCCTTCACTTGCTAGTTTTTTCTTTAGCTCTTCATAAGCTAGATGAAGAGCACCAACACCATCAGGCTGCATTTCCTTTGCATATAATTGATAGTTACCACTCGGCTCATATACTTGGATCCCGCCGCGTACGAACACTTTCATTCCGCTCTTTGGCGAAAAAGGTAGCTTAGATGAAGAACGCTGAAACATCACAGCTTGCATGCGTGCGTTTTCGTCTTTTAAGGTGAAGTAAACATGACCTCTTGAATGAATCTTCACATTTGATAACTCACCTTTGATCCAAATATCTTCTAAGTGAGGGTCAACATCGAATTTTCTCTTTATATATTTTGTAAGAGCTGTGACCGTCACAAAGGCTTTTTCACTCATGACGTATTCCTCCTCTTCAAAAACGCACATTCATCCACCGGCAGCACGCAGGTGGATGAATGGATAAAGCTTATGCTAATGTACGTTTTGCTGATTTAACCGTATTATATGCAAGCATCGTAATAGTCATTGGGCCGACTCCGCCAGGGACTGGTGTGATATAAGAAGCTTTTTCTTTGGCCTCTTCAAAATCAACATCCCCTACCAGTTTCCCAGTATCTAAACGATTGACTCCTACATCGATGACAATAGCGCCTTCTTTAATTTGGTCAGCTTTAATAAAGTTTGCTCGACCGACGGCAACAACTAAAATATCCGCTTTTAACGTATGTTCTGAAATATTTGCAGTTCTAGAATGACAGTATGTAACGGTGGCATGTTCGTTTAACAGCAATTGTCCAACTGGTTTGCCGACAATATTGCTTCGTCCAACTACAACCACTTCTTTTCCAGAAAGATCTACACCTGTTTTGTTTAGCAATTCAACAATACCTGCTGGCGTACAAGGAAGGAATGTGTCTTCCCCAAGTAGCAATTTCCCAATATTCAGCGGATGAAAACCATCTACATCTTTATCTGGTGAGATACGTTCAATGACGGCTTTTTCAGAAATGTGTTTTGGGAGCGGAAGCTGAACAAGAATTCCGTGGAGTTGATCATCATCATTGTATTGATCAATGAGCTGAAGCAATTCTTCTTCTGTAATAGAAGCATTTAAATGATCAAGCTGAAAATGCATGCCCATTGATTCTGCTGCTTTTTTCTTCCCGCGTACGTAAGAAAGTGAAGCCGGATCATCTCCGATTAGAATAACGGCAAGACCAGGTGTGACCCCTTTTTGTTTTAGCTCTTCTACTTCTTTTGCTAATTGTTCACGCTTTTCTTTTGCTGTTTCTTTCCCATCGATGATTGTTGCTGTCATGTCGAATCCTCCTATTGGTGCTTTAGGTCGTTTTTAATGTTTGAAAGTACACCATTTACAAATTTCGGCGCTTTATCATCACCAAATAATTTGGCCAGCTCAATGGCTTCATTCATTGAAACACTAACTGGGATGTCTTCTTGATACACCATCTCGTACACAGACAGCCTTAAAATAGCTCTGTCTACATTCGCAATACGATCGAGTTTCCAATTCACAAGATGCTGTGAAATCATTTCATCGAGCTTGTCCTTTTGTTCGAGCACACCGAAAACCAGTTCCTCGAAAAAAGGATCTGATTCTTGTTCATCCAGCGCATGTGTAATGGCCTCTTTCGGATTAATATTGCTTACATCAATTTGAAATAATGTTTGTAGCGCCTTTTCTCTTGCAGTTCTTCTTTTCATTATTTACTCCTTTAACCACTTTATCCGCTTGTCGTTAAGCCATACAGAGATCATAACATATTTTGACCGTGGTCGCACCAAGATCCATGCAAGCTGACACGAAAAACGAATAAATCAACGCGTGACGGAACTTACCCAAAAATAGGCTTTTAAAAAACCAAAGAAGCAATGCCTCCCTGGTTTCACTTTAACCCATTTTTACATTTCTTTATCTACTTTCAAGACTCATGTTTTGTATCAAATTGAATGCCGACGACATGAATGTTGATTTCATTAATCGTTAAGGCAGTCATGTTCAAAAGGGTTTGACGGATATTCTCTTGAACAGCAGTGGATACCTTTGGAATAGATAGGCCAAATTCAACCACACAATACACATCGATTGTGATGCCTTCATCAGAGACATCTACTTTTACACCTTTACGGTGATTTTTCTTCCCAAAGCGTTCTGCTACATCAGCAGCGAAATTGCCGCGCATTTCAGCAATTCCTTTAACCTCTGAAGCTGCGATTCCCGCAATGACTTCAATCACTTCTGGCGCAATTTGCACTTTTCCCAATTGACCTTCATCAAGGTTCATTTCAAGCAAATTGTTTTCTGACACGATCATTCACCTCCAAAAGCTGTTATGGCTTCATGATTTGATACGTTTCTAAAAACTTCGTATTAAAATTACCGCTCACGAATGTTTCATGCTCAAGCAATCTGAGGTGGAATGGAATCGTTGTGTAGACTCCTTCAATGACGAATTCTTGAAGCGCACGTTTCATTTTGGCAATTGCTTCTTCTCTCGTTTTACCATACGTGATCACTTTTGCAATCATGCTATCGTAATAGGGCGGAATCACATAACTCGGATAAGCGGCAGAGTCAACACGAACACCTAGACCGCCCGGCGGAAGATACATTTTAATTTCACCAGCAGAAGGCATAAAGTTTTTCTCTGGGTTTTCTGCATTAATACGGCATTCGATCGCCCAGCCTTCATATACGACATCATCTTGGGTAAGAGATAGCGGCTCACCTGATGCGACCTTAATTTGTTCTTTGATCAAGTCAACACCTGTCACCATTTCGGTAACAGGATGCTCTACTTGAATGCGGGTATTCATTTCCATGAAGTAGAACTTCTCTTCATTATAATCATAAATGAATTCGACCGTTCCGGCTCCTGTGTATTCAACAGCTTCTGCTGCTTTCACGGCTGCATCACCCATTTGCTCACGGATGTCTGCATTAAGTGCTGGTGATGGTGTTTCTTCAAGAAGTTTTTGCATTCTTCTTTGGATTGAGCAATCGCGCTCACCTAAGTGAATCGTATGGCCGTGCTTGTCTGCAAGCACTTGGATTTCCACGTGTCTAAAGTCTTCAATGAACTTCTCCAAATAGACGCCTGGGTTACCAAAGTTTTGTGCAGCTTCTTGCTGCGTAATTTTGACACCGTTAATGAGCTCTTCTTCAGTACGAGCTACGCGGATACCTTTACCGCCGCCGCCTGCAGTCGCTTTAATAATAACTGGATACCCAATACTTGCTGCTGTTGAAACGGCATCATCAAGATCTTTTACAATTCCTTGAGAACCAGGGACAATCGGTACGCCTGCTTGTTTCATTGTTTCTCTTGCGACATCTTTCGTTCCCATTTTAGAAATCGCTGATGCAGATGGTCCAACAAAGATAACATTACACTCCGCACAAAGCTCTGCAAAGTCTGCATTTTCAGCAAGGAAGCCGTATCCTGGATGAATCGCATCTGTACCTGTCAGCTTTGCGACACTGACAATGTTTGTGATATTTAAATAACTATCTTTTGAAGCAGTCGGTCCAATGCAATATGCTTCATCAGCCATTTGAACATGTAGTGCGTTGCGATCCGCTTTAGAAAATACCGCAACCGTTTCAATTCCTAGCTCTTTGCAGGCCCTGATGATTCTAACTGCGATTTCTCCTCTGTTTGCAATTAATAGCTTTTTAATCATGATCGTACTCCTTACTCTGCTTTCACTAGAAAGAGGGGTTGTCCGAATTCTACGAGCTGACCGTTTTCAGCTAATACTTCGACGATTTCGCCTTTGACTTCTGCTTCAATTTCATTAAACAGTTTCATCGCTTCAACGATACATACAACTGAGTTTTCATTCACCTTAGAACCTGTTGTCACGTATGGATCTGCTTCTGGTGAAGAAGAAGCATAAAATGTACCAACCATTGGGGATGTGATTTTATGCAGATTCTCAGACGCAGTTGCCTCTTTTGTAGGGGCTTCGGTCTGAGCTGGAGCTTGTTGAGCTGAAGCTGCTTGGACAGGAGCCACTGGTGCTTGTACCGCAACTTGCTGAACGACTTCTTTATTTTTTTTCAGTTTGATTTTTGCACCTTCGTTTTCGTACGTAAATTCATCAATTGTAGATTGGTCAATTAATTTAATCAGTTCATGAATTTCTTCAATTTTTAACATGGATTTGCACCCCTATGTATGGATTTATCTATTTTATAGGCTAGTACTAAAAGTACATATTATAACCATCTTACAGTAGGATTTCGTTGAATTCAATACTATTGTGATGAAACGCTTCAAGCAGACACCTCAAAAAGGCCGTCAAACCATTCAAAAAACGCCCTTTTCGGCAAAGGGCGTTGGTTCATTTTTTATTGATTTGATGGCTCAAAAGTAACGGCTACGTTATCAAGCCCTCTCATTTCTTTTGTGACTAAATCAATAATATCTGCTGCTTGGGACTTTGATTTTTTATCAGAACGAACTGTGATACTCACTTTATCTCCCTCAGCACTCACTAGGGCATCTTTATACCCTTTTGTTTTAATCAATGTCTCCAGCTGACGCTCTGTTCCTTCTGCCTCACTAAGTGCTGTCATTTGATCATAAGCTTCACTTTTTTCTTGCGCTGTTGCATCGTCACTTGACACGATTTCGTTGAATTCTTCACGCTGCTTGCTGCGCTTATCTTCGAGCTCTAGCCTGTATGTTGTGAAAAGCTCATCGTCTGTTTGCTCTGAAACAGCCTTTCCTTCTTCACCACTTGTTTCAACATCCTCTTGTTTGCCATTTGTTTCTTTGTCAGTAGACTTGTTATCGGAGCCTTTTTCCGTTCCTTTTTCAGTCCCTTTTTCTGTTTCAGTCTTTTTCTCTTCAGTTCCTTTTGATTTCGTATCTTCTACTGTCACTGCATTCTCACCTTGTGGGGACATGATATAGTACACACTTAATACGACAACTAAACTTAGCATCGTTAATAGCCAAACCGTTTGTTTTTTTAACATCATTCCGAATCCTCCTTGATTTTTTTAGGGGCAACAGCCACTCTATGGCTCGGTAGATCAAGCACTCGTGTAACCGCTTCAATGATGGTTTTCTTTATTTGAACGTTGTCTACTCCTTGAGCAACAACGAGGACGCCTCGAATCTCTGGCTTTTTCGTTTGGACAACAACAGGTGTTTCTTCATTGCCATTTTTGATGATGACAATCTCTTCTTCCTTTGTTTGATCCGTAACACTTCGCACGCCGCCTGCTTTATCGGTTTCCTCGGTCGTTGTGCTTTTATTGGATTTGTTTTTTTCAAATACTTTTAAAGAAGTCGCATCTACATTTACCACAATAGATACATCCTCAACACCAATGATCGTCTCTAAAATTTCTTTCAACTGATTTTCGTATTCTTGCTCAACGTCCTCAATTGAGTTCTTTGATTTACCTGAAGATGTCGGTTTGAACACCGCCTGCTCTTCTGATGGTGTTTTTTTAGACGCAGGGACAGCAACCTGTTGTTTGCTTGATGGCGGTGACAGGATTTGACTGACTAGCATGAAAGACACGCCGATGATGAATACAAGCAGCAAGTAATGGTGCTTTGTTAATTTTGGTTTCCCTTCACCTTTTTCAGATGACTTGAACAAAGATTTCAGCTTTTGTTTCCAGTCCTTGTTATTCATGATCTACTGCGTCACCTCCCTCAATGATCAGTGAAATGTGTTCAGGACTTGTATTCCATACATCCGCAAGCGTTTCTTTCACCCTCGCAATCTTTTTTGATGATCCAGCGCTTTCCTCCTTTTGACTGGAGAGATCAATGTCCACCTTCGCCACCGTTTCTACAGCATCACCTGTGAGTAGGGAAAGGACTGCTTTGATACGAAATTGATCCACCTTTATATTCCCATCAAGGTGCTCCTCATCTGCCAACACTTCTACGTGTTTCATTTCATAGCTCTCCTTCTCCAGTGGCTCCTTTGCGCTTTTTTCTAGTTGGACAGCCATTTGCTTTAAAATATATGCACGCTGAGAGGCTTGTATTTCTTTTTTTTCTAAATTCATCTGATTTTTTATTTCTTCTGATTGCGCTTGTTCCTTTCCCTTCATGAATTCTGAGAAAATTTGGTCAGGATCCGCACGAAATAAAGCAAAGATGGGATTGAGCATCACCACGATCAACAGTAAGCTTACGACCATTTTTGCATACTTCTGCATGCTTGAATTGGGAAGCAAGAGATCAATCACAATGGCAAATAAGATAAATAAGATAATACTTGTGATCCATTCTGTGAGAAAGCTCAAAAGATGTCCCCCTCCTTACTTCATCATCATTGTAAGGTTACCAGCAGTGATAATGACGGTAATGCTTAAAAAGAACATGAGTGATACAACGGCAAGTGCGGCAAATATATAAAGAACACTCTTTGATATGACATCCAGACAACTAATGATCGGTCCGCCCCCAAGAGGCTGAAGGATCGCAGCTGCAAGCTTATAAATAAGGGCAAGTGACAGAACCTTAATGGCCGGAAAAGCTGCAATTGATATCAAAATGGCCACTCCCACAAGGCCAACCGTGTTTTTGAGCAAAACAGAGGCGCTGATGACGGTATCCGTTGCATCTGTAAACATTCTGCCAAGGACAGGGATGAAGTTTCCTGTGATAAATTTGGCTGTACGAAGAGCGATACCATCACTGATGGCAGCAGATGCACCTTGCACAGAAATAACGCCGAGAAAAACGGTTAAAAAAACGGCTAGTCCGCCAATCGCCACATTTCTTAACAGTTGGGCGAGCTGGGTGACTTTGTATTGTTCGGTCAGCGTACTGACAATGCTCAATATGGCTGATAAAAAGATGAGCGGAAGTACCACATACTGAATAAAAATGCCGCTCGTGTTCATCAAAAATAAAATAACAGGATGAAAGAATCCGGCTGAGACGAGCCCGCCTGATGAAGCAATGAGCGCTAACAAAAGAGGAATAAGAGCAAGAATAAAACTGGTCATCGTTTGGATGGCTTCTGTTGCATAGGAGATCGCCACATGGAAGCTGTTTAATGCAATAATGATAAGCACCATATACACAAGAGCGTATGCGACTTTGCTGACGGTGGTTTGCTCAAAAGCATTTTGCAAAAGCTGAAGAAGCGAACAAAAGATGGTGAGTAAAATCAGTGTTCCTAGGAGCTTGCCGTTTGCAATGACCTCATGAAATAGATAATGAACCAATGCCTTCAGCCACGTTTGGGGAGACAGCTCTTTATCGCCGTCAATCATTTCTTTCACTGTGCCTTTTTGGCTTTCAGGCAGAAAGCCGCCATACTCATCCAATATCGTTTCCCAAAATTCACTGATGGAATGAAGCTCTAGTGCATCAGCCTGTCCATTCGCTACTTCTTCTGCTACTGGGTCTTCACTTGTTAAGGGCACATTTTCTTCTGCACCAGCATGCGGAGCGATTAGCCAAAAGAAAAGTATAAGCCCCATAACAGCCGTCACCCATTTCATTGTCATCACCTCTTTTTTCAATCAAGTCATGGACGGAATCATGCCTAAGATGGTCTCAATGATGACTGTTAAAATTGGGACCGCCATGACCAAGATAAGAATCTTGCCACCAAGATCTATTTTCGAAGCAATGGCGCCTTGTCCAGCATCCTTCGTGAGCTGGGCGCCGAATTCTGCAATATAGGCAATACCGATAATCTTCAAAATGGTTTCAACGTACTTCATGTTGACGCCGGCACTAGCCGCAATCTTTTCAATCATGGAGATAATGGCATAGATTTGATCGATTAAATAAAGAAAAATCACACACCCTGTAAACACAACAAGCATAAAGGCAAAAGTTGGCTTTTGTTCTTTTACGATTAATGCTAAGAAAGTAGCGATTAAACCAAGTCCAACAATTTGTATGATTTCGATTTGTAAGCCCTCCCCTATCCTTGAAATAGAAATACGGCTTTAATCTTCTTAAACAAATCATCCACAATGGTTGCCACCATAAATAAAATGTAGATAAACCCAAGCAGCGTCACCCACTGAGCGTACTCTTTTTTCCCCATTTGATCTAAAATCGTATGGAGAAAGGCCACGACGATGCCTACTCCAGCAATTTGAAAAATAACGTTTACATCAACGCCCATGCTCTCGACTCCCTTCCTCTCACATCAATAAAAGAATCAGTAGTAATCCACTTAAAAAACCGAGGCTTCTCACCATTTTTTCATTTTTCGCTTGGGCGATTTCAGCTTCCTTCTCCTCTGATTCCAAATGTCCTAAAGCAAGCTTGATATACTTTTGCTGAGCAGTGACATCATGCAGACCAAGTGTTTCTCCAAAGTGCTTCAGCGCCTCATATTCGCCTTTTTTCAAAACGGTCTTTTTCCAAACGTCCTCCAGACTTTCATTCCATGCATGCCTCGCAGAAAAGGACCCAACTTTGAGCTTTTCTGCAAATTGCTCAAATAACCGATCCACAGGGGGTCCTACTTGCGACGCAATTTGGTCAGCGGCTCTAGCTAAAGGTGTTTGACCATACATAATTTCAGCTTCAAGAGATTGAAGAGCAAACCGGAGCTGCCGGATTTGCTTAGGCCGGTCGCTGTATCGTTTCGCAAACTCGAAGCCTCCCCATGTCGTAGCCGCAACGATGAAAATAGCACCAATAAGCTTTAACATACGTCCACTCCCCGCCTCCACTTCAGCTCTTGTCCATCTTGGTCATATATTCGTCCAATGGTACCAGGGCCTTTTTTTCTATTTAATTCAACATATCGATCAAACACACGAAGCTCCCATAAAGGTTGAAATGATGGCCGTTTATATAGATCTTCAAGTGAATAGCCATGAGCTGAGACGATAATGGTGACTCCGGCATGAATCGCCTCTAAAAGTGCCTGTACATCCTCTTTTTTTCCAATTTCATCTACAATGATGACTTCTGGACTCATGGACCGAATCATCATCATCAAGCCCTCAGCCTTTGGACACGCATCAAGTACATCAATCCGGTGTCCAAAATGATGCTGAGGCACCCCTCTTATACACCCGGCTATTTCAGAGCGTTCATCGACAATTCCTGTTTTTCTAGCAGTAATGTCTTTTGTTCCTGAACTAGCAACACGCGCAACGTCACGCAGCAATGTTGTTTTTCCCGTTTGCGGAGGACCAATGATGAGTGTATTGCACCAATGTTGTTCATATAAGTAAGGTAGAAAAGGATGGGCAATTCCGAGTTTTTCTTTGGCGATGCGAATATTAAACGAAGAAATATCTCTTAATCCTTTAACGCATCCATTCTCAACGATCACCTTTCCTGCAAGCCCCACTCTGTGTCCGCCAGATATGGTAATATAGCCTTGTTTTAGTTCTTCTTCAAGCGTGTACATGCTGTAATTGCTGAGCCTGCCTAATAGCTGAGACGCATCTTCTCCTGTTGTATGATAGGAAAGAAAGCGCAGCTTTCCTCCTTGTATCAATTCAATCGGACGATCCGTGCGAATGCGGATTTCTTCTATTTGCGCCCATTCCGTTTCTTTTAGCAAGCTGAGTTCTTGTCCAATCGAGTGCGGGAGAATATCCAACAAACTCCGCAACGAATTCCCCTCCTTTTTTTCTTCTCTAAAATGTATGATGCGTGCCGTTAATTATGCTAAGCCATTTCACTTATAAATCCCAACAACAATAAACACGACACCAATGAAAATAAACACAAGCTTTGCATAGGATAACTGCCCTGCAATTTGATAGATTCCAATCGTCATGGTGATAATAAAAATGAGCGGTCCGATGATCGCCAATATACTATTGATGACAACCGCCTTGCGTACATCATTTGTGATTAAAATAAGGATGGCGGCCGTCAGTTCAATGGTTGCAGATAAAAACCTCATGCCTGCCATTGCAGCCACTGACGGGTGTATGCTCGGGAAAAGAAATTGTTTCATATAGAACCTCCAGCTTTTTTTACACTATATGCTTGACTAGCTAGAAGTAGTCTTGTTTTTCAGAAGGAAGAGAGAGGGATGAGAGAATAGAGTGAGGGTTGTCATGACGAAGAGACATATTTTTTTCAATAAAAAAAGACTGTAAACACGAGGTTTACAGTCTTTCTTCGTTCATTACGCTCTTGATACGTAAGAACCGTCAGATGTATTAATCACTAGTTTATCTCCTTGGTTGACAAAGAAAGGAACGTTGACGATTAAACCAGTTTCAGTTTTCGCAGGTTTTGATCCACCTGATGTTGTATCACCTTTAATACCAGGCTCTGTTTCTACTACTTCTAGCTCTACAGTGTTTGGAAGTTCAACTCCAAGTGTCTCAGCACCGTACATCACGATTTGAACGGACATATTTTCAAGCAAGTATTTCAGCTCATCTTTAACTTGTGCTTCGCTTAGTTCAAGCTGCTCGTATGAGCTTGTATCCATGAATACATGCTGGTCACCATTTGCATACAAGTATTGCATTGTTTTTGTTTCAATTTGAGCTTTCGCTACTTTTTCACCTGCACGAAATGTTTTTTCTTGAATAGCACCCGTGCGCAAGTTACGCAGTTTAGAACGAACAAATGCTGCTCCTTTCCCTGGTTTTACGTGTTGGAAATCCACTACACGCCAAATACCGCCGTCCACTTCGATTGTCAGGCCTGTACGAAAATCGTTTACTGAAATCATTTTGTAATCCTCCTACATTTCACCATCATAATATGATAAGTTCTTTCGTTGAGTGGGTCAATCGTTTATTGCCGTCAGCTGTCAGGACAATATCGTCCTCAATTCTCACGCCGCCGACGTTCGGCAAGTATATGCCCGGCTCAACTGTCACAACCATTCCCTCTTCTAACACAACCTCTGAGCGTGAGGAAAGACCAGGCGCTTCATGTACTTCCATACCAAGCCCGTGTCCAGTCGAATGCCCGAAGTATTGACCGTATCCATGCTTTTCAATGATGTCTCGTGTGATGCGATCAGCTTCTTTCCCAGTTAAGCCTGGCTTGATTCTATCCACACCAGCGTTTTCTGCTTCTAATACGATTTGATAAATTTCCTTCAGCTTGTCGCTTGGTGTTCCTACAGCAATCGTTCTTGTCATATCAGAACAATAGCCTTTATAGTAGGCACCGAAATCAAGTGTCACCAAATCACCAAATTCAATCACCTTTTCACTCGCTCTCCCGTGAGGCAGGCTTGAACGAACGCCTGAAGCGACAATCATATCGAATGAAGATCCCTCAGCACCTTCTTTTCTCATGAAAAATTCAAGCTCGTTCATGACCGCAATTTCTGTCAGGCCCGGCTTGATGTAAGTGAGAATATAATCAAAGGCGCGATCTGCTATCTTCGCAGCTTCCTCTAATATCTTAATCTCTTCACTAGACTTAATCAAGCGCAAATTTTCAACTGATTCTGACACAGGAACAAGCTCTACACCGCCTGCTTTATTTGCATACTGCTGGTAAGTGGCAAATGTCATATGATTTTGTTCAAATCCAAGGCGTTTAACCCCAAATTCCTTTGCCGTTTGGACAGCTGTTTCCACAATGTTTCCTTTATGTTCAATGATGTCATAGCCTTTTACTTGGTCCTTGGCTTGCTCAGTGTAGCGAAAATCCGTAATAAAAGCTGCTCGATCTTTTGAGACGACTGAAAGTCCGGCTGATCCAGTAAAGCTGGTCATGTATTGTAAATTAAAGCTGCTCGTAATCACTAGACCATCAATCTCTAATTTGGTTAAAAGTTTTCTTAGTTTTTCAAGTTTCATGATACCGCTCCCCCTTCACTGACTAAATAACGAATCGCCAATTTATACCCTTCTAAACCAAGTCCAACAATTTGACCTTGGCATACTGGTGCAAGAACTGAATGATGGCGGAATTCCTCTCTCTTATGGACATTTGAAATATGTACTTCGATGACAGGTAAAGAAATACTTGCAATGGCATCTCTCAGCGCATAGCTATAGTGGGTAAAAGCACCCGGGTTAAACACGACGCCATCGTACTGATTCTCTGCTTCGTGGAGCGCATCAACCAAATCTCCTTCGTGATTCGATTGAAAGAATGTTAATTGGATACTTCCTCTTTCTGCAAATTGAAACAAATCCGTTTCTAAATCCGTCAGCGTTTTACTTCCGTAAACAGCAGGTTCCCTCTTGCCGAGTCTATTTAAGTTGGGCCCATTCAGTACAAGAAAATGAGGCATAAGATCACTCCTTCACCCTTATTCAATCTATCTCGATATCTGTTTCTTTTTTCTTAGAAACCTTTCGTTTCCAAAAATATTTTATCACATGAATGGGCGATTTACACTTTATTCTGTCTTTTTTCCAAGTGCTCTCGCAAGCTTCTGACTCGTTAATTCAATGTATTCAAATGAAATACTGTACCCAACAAACATGCCATATAAAATATATAGGCAAAATGTCGTGACAATGGTGCTTTGCTGCAAATCTTGTACTTGTTTCACATCTGGGAAAATAGGATTAAATACATAAAAAACAAGTACCCATAAAAGGGCGCCATAAATCAGTCCCATCCAAAACCCTTTGATCCGTTTTAAAAGACCGTAATAAATAAAGGCCGCTCCAATAGATAAAAGACCTAAAAGCACAATACTGATAAAAGTGCCAAGTCCGCCCTTTTTCCATTCTCCGAGCACAAATGGCTGCAAAAGCATATTTGGACTCACTTCTGAAAAATGAAACATATAGGTCAGAAACCCAATAAATCCCCAAAAGACACCACCAACAAAGCCTGTAGCGGCTGCTCTTGCCATCATAAATGACGTTTGCACTGTCTGATTTTTTTCTTCTTGGTTTTTCTTTTCATCACGTTTCATATGAACACCTCCAACAAGTAGTATGTCCAAAATGTCATAAAAAAAAGGATTTCGATGCGTTGGTGTAAAATTTTTATAAAAGGGTATACTGGCTAAAAAGAGGTAGATAGAATTCTAGTAGATAATCGACCTGTGAGCTAGTGATTTCCTCTCATTTCCTGTACAATAAAGGTATAAGGAAATGCATGTAAATTACAGGAAACAGGCAGGTTGATGAAATATGTCCAATCAAACAAAACCTCCAGCATATGGAGGGCAGGCAGTTGTCGAAGGTGTCATGTTTGGAGGTAAAAAGAACTATGTTACAGCGATTCGGCGTAAGGATCAGTCCATTGAATTTATGAAGCTTCCTCGGACCTCCAATAATCGAACCGCCTTTCTCAAGAAGATCCCATTTGTGAGGGGTATTGCTGCACTTGTTGAAGCAAGCGCAAAAGGCAGTAAGCACCTACACTTCTCCAGTGAGCGCTATGACTTAGATCCTTCTGAAGATCATTCTCTTGAAAAAGAACAAAAAGGCTCGAAATTATCGATGATCTTCGGCATTGCTGTGATCGGAGTTCTCTCTCTTCTCTTTAGTAAATTTGTTTTTACCCTAGTACCAGTCTTTTTGGCTGAACTTGTGCGGCCAATCTTTTCAGGAAACTTCGCACAAATAGCCGCTGAAACATTCTTTAAATTGGTCCTTTTGTTAGGCTATATTTACTTTATTTCCATGACTCCTTTAATTAAAAGGGTATTTCAATATCATGGGGCAGAACATAAAGTCATAAACTGCTATGAACAGAATCTTGACATCACAGTGGAAAATGTCCAAAGCCAGTCTCGCTTGCATTATCGATGCGGCAGCAGCTTTATTTTATTCACTGTCATTGTTGGAATGTTCGTCTATTTACTCGTACCGACAGATCCTTTATGGGTGAGAGTTCTGAACCGCTTGGCGCTCATTCCGGTTGTTCTGGGCATTTCATTCGAAGTGCTGCAGCTCACCAATAAACTCAGAGAAGTGCCAGTGCTAAAAGTGCTTGGCTATCCTGGCCTTTGGCTGCAATTGCTCACAACAAAAGAACCTTCTGACGATCAAGTCGAAGTAGCCATTGCAAGTTTTAATGAACTTCTTCGTTTAGAGGAAGCGTCTGAGAAACAAGCGTCAGATTCTGCTCATCAAGTGATCTAACTTATAAATCCGGTAAATTCCTTCGGAGGTGGACAGTTATGAATCGCCGAGTACATCCTGCTTTTACCATTATTTTCGCTTTAGGTATTTTGGGCTTTGTTTATTTACTCACAACGAACCCAGGCAGACTCTTTACGATGCTGCTATCAGTTGTGATCATTGGAGCGGTTGTGTTTTTCCTTTTTAGATGGCTGATGAATCGAAGAACTGGCACAGAAGGCAATCTTTATCGTAAAGCAGTCAAACAATCAAAACGTCGCTACCAGCAGTCTAAACCAAAAACGAAAAGCCAGATGAAAAATCGGGTCACTCATTTGCGAAGCGTGCCGACTGACCACAAGTCTAAGCCCGTCCTTCTCAAAAAGAAAAGCCAAACACATTTGACTGTGATTGAAGGCAAGAAAAACAAAAAGAAGAACCGTGCGTTATTTTAAAATGTCCAGCTTTTTAAAAATTGCTCGGCCTTCTGTCTACCTAGATCGAAAAGCGCCCTTTTCTTTTCTGTCATGAGATGAAAATCAGTGGCAATCACGTGTTCTACAGGAATAAAAATAATATGACGTTCGTGTTTTGTGGCAATATGTCTTTGGTCATGCGCACCACGCATTGTTTCAAAAAGAGCGCCAAACAGTTCAAACGCATTGCGGATGGAGTGTTGAGGGCGTTCTTTTTCGTTTGGGGTTAACGTGACACCAACGAACGGTCTTTTATTCTCTTCAGCAAATAACCAAATTGGAAAATTACTGAGTACTCCACCATCAACAATGGTACAAATTCCTTTTGAAGATTTTAGTTTGACTGGCTCGAAAAAGTACGGCAGGCTGCAGCTCATACGAATGGCTCGTGCAACGGAAAACCGTTCTGGATTTAAGCCATATGAAGGAAGGTCGTCTGGCAGTACGAGGATTTTTCCATTTGTTAAATCAGAAGCGACGATTTTCAACGAATCTTTTTTGAGATCCCCAAATACGGTGACTCCTTTTCTCTTTAAAACGTCTGTGAGCCATTTTTCTAGCCGGTCTCCTTTGTAAAGGCCAAGGCGCCAATAAATGGATACCCATCTAAGCATTTTAAACGGGATGAATTGACACCTGCGGTCAAGCAATTGATGCTCATCCATTTCATCTAAAAGCTCCCGAATCTCCTGACTTGTAAAACCTGCTGCGATCAGTGAAGCAATGATGGCTCCAGCACTTGTACCAGCAAGGCGGACAAATTGACATCCTCTCGCCTCAAGTGCTTCATAGGCACCTGCAAGTGCTGCACCCTTAATGCCTCCACCTGAGAACACACCATCTATTTTCATCAAGGAGCCCCCTTTTTATCATCACTATTAATAGTGTAGGAGCATTTGCTTTCAATTAGAACTTTATTCAAAAAGGACACCCCCAGCATGGGTGTCCTTTTTCTTAAGATTCTTGATTTGTTTGTTCGTTTTTCCTTTGAATCGCTTTCAGATGAATAGATCGCTCTTCGTTCTCTTCAAAGAATTGAACGAGATCACCAATGCGGTCAATACTGTTCCAGCTAAGATGATGTTCAATACCTTCTACATCATCATAAATTTTCTCTTCATCTACACCAATGATTCTTAAAAATTGTTCTAGTAGTTCATGTCTATATACGAGACGTTTTCCAATTTTTTTGCCTTTCGGGGTTAAAATCAGACCACGATATTTCTCATAAATGAGGTATTCATCTTTATCTAGCTTCTGAACCATTTTTGTTACAGAGGAGGGATGGACAGCTAGAGCTTCTGCAATATCAGATACTCTGGCATATCCTTTTTCTTCTATCAGCATATAAATTTGTTCAATATAATCTTCCATACTAGGTGTAGTCATAAAACCCCTCCAAAATGCACCTTTACTTAATAATTATAATAATTCTACACCATCGCCCATTAAAAAACAAGAAGTCTCCATCGTCTTAACGCTTGTAATTCCAATCATCTGAGGCATATTTCGTTTTGGCGAGATGGTGGACACTCGATAATTCTTCATCTGTCAGCTCATAAGGCACAAGCTCGATATTTAATCCTTTTTCAAACCCTCGTTTAAACGCAACACGCGCATCGTCTATCGTACATGTTCGGTCTGAGATTTCATTGATCGCGACCGCCTTGTTTTTAAAGCTCCGCTGCATCCGCTCTCTCACCCGATCGTTTGGATAAAGAAACAAATCGAACAATTTGTCCTCATCAAGATCAATTAAGATCGAGCCATGCTGGAGGATCACACCTTTTTGTCTCGTTTGAGCACTGCCTGCGACTTTTCTGCCTTCTACCACAAGCTCGTACCAGGAAGGGGCATCAAAGCATACAGAAGATCTTGGATTTTTTAAGCTTTCCTTTTCTTTTTCTGTACGAGGAATGGCAAAATACGCATCGAGTCCCAGTTCTTTAAAGCCCTCTAAAATACCTTCTGAAATGACGCGGTATGCCTCGGTCACCGTCGCCGGCATCTCTGGATGCTCTTCTGACACGATAACGCTGTAGGTTAGCTCCTGATCATGAAGAACCCCGCGGCCACCTGTTGGTCTGCGGACAAATCCAAGACCATAGCGTTCTACCGCTTCCATGTTGATTTCTTTTTCAACTTGCTGAAAATACCCAACAGATAATGTCGCCGGATTCCATCCATAAAAACGGATCACAGGCGGGATGAGCTTTTCACTATGCCAATAAAGCAAGGCTTCGTCCATTGCCATGTTAAAGGCAGGATCTTGGTTTCCTGTATCAATAAAACACCATTTCTCTTTTTGCATATAAAAATCCCTTCTCTTTTACGTAGTCAATGTTAGATGATGGTGGCAAGCCACCGGTTTTCTCTCTTCATCAGTCTATCAAATAGGGAAGGAATTGAAAATAATTCTTATCATTTATGATGACAAGTTTCTTTTGCTTTACTATAATAGTATTTGTCTAAAACGTACCATCAGGCAGACGCACTGTGCTGATGCTCAAGAAGGAGTCGAGTCGTATTGCCAATATTCAACTATATCGTCCTCTCACTTTGTGGACTTTTCGTTCTTTATTCCATCGGCAGTTACATTTATCAGCAGCGCATTATGAAAACGCTGACTGAAGCAGAATTTATTAAAGGCTATCGTAAAGCTCAACTCATTGATGTGAGAGAGCCAAATGAGTTTGAAGGCGGGCATATTTTAGGGGCAAGAAACATCCCCCTTTCACAACTAAAGCAGCGAAAAAATGAAATACGTCCTGACAAGCCTGTTTATCTTTATTGCCAAAATAACTTCAGAAGCGGAAAAGCAGCCCAAATTTTACGTAAAAACGGCTGTCGTGAGATTTGTAATTTAAAAGGCGGCTTTAAAAAATGGAGCGGCCGCATCAAAACAAAGAACTAACAAAAAAGACTCTGGGATTTACCGCTCCCTGATATTTTCCCCTTTAAGTAGACAGTGTAAAAAGCCCAATTTTCATAAGCGGCTGTTACACTATACTTGAAGGGGATTTTTTATGGCACATACAGGACAACATTTTCAATACTATACGAAAGAATTTAAGATGAAAGCTGTCAAAATGTACGAAGAATAGAAGCTATCACTCATTATCTGAAGCATCAGGTCTCAGAAGTTCAACTCAGCAAAAAAATTGGGTCAAAGGTCAGATAGAATACTTAAAAAAGCGTTATCCAAATCTTCACGGGGAGGACGGATTTTGAAGACTGCACGGTTTGAAGTTGTTCACGAATTAAAGACCCTTTATCTGTTGACATGGCTGGTGTATCCATGGCGTAAGAATCAAGGGTTTGAATCGAATCATTTTTCTCTCATCTCAAAACACTTCACAAGAGCATAGAAGATTACATTCAATTCTATAATCACGATCGATTCCAGAAAACATTAAACCAGTGTGCTCCGGTAGTATACCGTCACACACTGGCTACTTAGGCTTTTTATATGTGTCTACTTGACAGGAATAAGACCAAAATGTAGGGCTTTTTTATTTTCTCTCAAAAACAAGAACTGGATGACGCGCAGCCTTTGTTTCGTCCATTCGTTTGACAACTGTTGTATGCGGCGCTTCCTGCACCACTTCAGGATTCTCTTCTGCTTCTTTTGCAATCTGAATCATCGCTTCAATGAATGCATCAAGTGTCTCTTTTGATTCCGTTTCAGTTGGTTCGATCATGATACATTCTTCTACATTGAGCGGGAAGTAGATTGTTGGCGGATGATAGCCAAAATCAAGCAATCGTTTGGCAATATCAAGTGTCCGCACACCTAGTTTCTTCTGACGTTTACCTGAAAGAACAAATTCATGCTTACAGTGACGATCAAATGGCAAATCGTAATGAGCACTTAAGCGGCGCATCATATAGTTCGCATTTAACACAGCATGATCTGTTACAGCCTTTAGACCATCTGGGCCCATAGAGCGAATGTAAGCATATGCCCTGACGTTTATACCAAAGTTGCCATAGAACGGCTTGACGCGTCCAATTGATTCTGGACGATCATCGTCAAAATAAAAACGTTCTTCCTTCTTCACAAGCACTGGCTTTGGCAAGTACGGAATCAAATCCTCTTTCACTCCAACTGGACCTGAACCAGGACCTCCGCCTCCGTGTGGCCCGGTAAAGGTTTTATGAAGATTTAAGTGCACCACATCAAATCCCATATCCCCCGGTCTTGCTCTGCTTAAAACGGCATTCAAGTTCGCACCATCATAATAAAGCTTACCGCCAGCTCCATGAACGATTTCAGCCATTTCTAAAATATTTTCTTCAAAAAGACCGAGTGTATTGGGGTTTGTTAGCATGAGAGCAGCTGTTTCTTCATTCACGACACGTCGTAAATCCTCTAAATCAACAAGCCCCTTTTCATCAGATGCAACGGTAATCGTTTCAAATCCAGCCACTGTCGCAGATGCAGGATTCGTTCCATGCGCAGAATCTGGCACGATGACTTTTGTTCGTTTATGATCTCCTCTTGCTTCGTGATACGCACGAATCATCATGAGTCCCGTCCATTCGCCATGCGCTCCTGCCGCGGGCTGTAATGTCACAGCGTCCATTCCCGTTATTTCTTCAAGATGCTCACCAAGGTCATAAAGTAATTCTAATGCCCCTTGCACAGTGTCTGCCTCTTGGAGTGGATGAACCTGGGAGAAGCCTGCAAGACGGGCGACTTTCTCGTTAATCTTTGGATTATATTTCATCGTACAAGAGCCAAGAGGATAAAAACCGGAATCGACCCCATGATTACGTCTTGATAGTGCTGTGTAATGACGCATAATATCAAGCTCAGATACTTCGGGAAGCTCAGCATCCTCATGGCGGATGTACGTTTCATCAAATAAAGCTGGGAGCTCCTCTTCAGGTACATCTATATCAGGTAAGCTATAACCAATTCTTCCTTCTCTGGATAATTCAAAAATAAGCGGCTGATCTTGTTTATTCATGGCGATCCCCCAATTCCTTGATGAACGTATCAATTTCTTCTTTTATTCTTAGCTCTGTCACGGCCACAAGCATGTGCTCCTGGAGCTCTGGATAGTCTCGACCTAAGTCATAGCCACCGATAATCCCTTTTTTAAGCAATCGTTTATTGGCTTCTTTCACAGGCTCATTTAGCTTGATCACGAATTCATTAAAATGGGCTCCTTCTACATCAACCTGTAACCCGTGATTTGCCGCCTGCCTCTTGGCATAATGGGCTTTTTGCACGTTTTGATAGGCAATTTCTTTTATACCCTTTTTTCCAAGTGCCGTCATCGCAACAGAAGCGGCTAATGCATTTAATGCCTGATTGGAACAAATATTTGAAGTCGCTTTATCTCTTCGAATGTGCTGCTCACGCGCTTGAAGGGTGAGCACAAATCCACGAACGCCATTCTCGTCTTCTGTTTGCCCCACTAAACGCCCCGGTACTTTCCTCATTAATTTTTTCTTCACGGCGAAATACCCGCAATGAGGTCCGCCAAATGCAGCCGGGATGCCAAACGGCTGTGCATCACCAACGACAATATCTGCTCCAAGATTTCCTGGCGGCTTCAGTAAACCGAGAGCAAGCGGATTACTTGAGACAATAAACAGGCTTTTTCCTTTATGCGCAATCGGTTCAATGTCTTTTAGCGGTTCAACGACACCGAAAAAGTTTGGATATTGCACAAGGACAGCGGCTGTTTCGTCGCAGACAGCCGCTTCTAATGCAGCTACATCCGTCTGTCCTTTTCGCGCAGGAACCTCGACCACTTCGATATGCTGCCCTTTGGCATATGTTTTTAGCACCGCTCTTGATTCAGGATGAACCGTCTCAGAGACGACAATTCTTTTCTTCTTTGTATGTCCTGCAGCCAGCATCGCCGCTTCAGCTAATGCTGTTCCGCCATCATACATAGAGGAGTTTGCAAGATCCATACCAGTCATCTCAGCGATCATGGTCTGAAACTCAAAGATGGCTTGCAATTCACCCTGCGAAATCTCCGGCTGATAAGGTGTATACGCTGTATAAAATTCAGAACGTGAGATCACATGATCTACAATCACAGGCTGATAATGATCGTACACACCAGCACCAAGAAACGATGCATAGGAAACGGTATCCTTGTTCTTACCAGCAAGACGAGACAGCTCCCGCACAAGCTCTGTTTCAGATGCCGCTTCTTTAATATTGTATGCTCCTTTGAATCTTACTTTCTCTGGGATATCTGAAAAAAGCTCATCAATTGACTGAACGCCAATGACATCCAACATTTCTTTTTGACCTTGCTCTGTTTGCGGCAAATACCTATGCTTCATCCTCTATTCCCCCTGGTTATGTGGCTCTTTTATAAAATGGTGTGGCAACGATTTTGGCTTTTAGACGTTTTTTACGAACTTGCACTTCAACCTCTGTCCCAAGCTGTGCTTGAGATGTTTTGATCAAGGCAAGACCTACATTTTTCTTTAACGTTGGAGATTGTGTACCCGTTGTGACAAATCCAATCTGCTCCTCTCCTGAAAAGACCGGATAGGCTGTCCGCGGAATCCCTTTATCAATCATTTCAATCCCGACAAGCTTACGCTTCGTTCCCTCTTCTTTTTGTTTTTTAAGCACAGCTTTCCCAATAAAGTCTACTTCTTTATCCGTTTTGACAGCAAAACCAATCCCACCCTCTAATGGGGAAATGTCCTTTGTCAACTCCTGACCATAAAGCGGTAGTCTCGCTTCAAACCTTAAGGTATCACGTGCACCAAGCCCACACGGAATAAGTCCTTTTGGCTGACCCGATTCTAATAAAGATGACCAAATATGGACAACATCTTCTGCCAGGCAGTAGATTTCAAAGCCGTCTTCACCTGTGTATCCAGTTCTTGAGACAAGCACCTCTTTTTGAGCGACCTCAGCTTGTGATAGAAACGTAAATGGTTTGAGTGATGTCACCTCTTCATTCGCCACATCCTTTATGATGTCAGCAGCGAGTGGCCCCTGAAGTGCTAACAGGGCGATTTGGTCAGAGACGTTTTTGATTGACACATCATCTTCAATCTGATGGTTCAATAGCCAATTCACATCTTTTTCGATATTTGATGCATTAATAACAAGCAAATAGTTGTTCTTTTCTTTTTGATAGACGAGCAGGTCATCCACCGTCCCGCCATCTTCATAACACATAGCTGTATATAGTGCCTTACCGTCTGAGAGCTTAGACAGATCATTGGTTAATAACCTTTGTAAAAAAGGAAAGGCATCTTGACCTTTGACTTCTACCTCTCCCATGTGAGAGACATCAAAAAGCCCTGCTTTTGTTCTAACAGCTTCATGTTCTTCTTTAATGGAAGAAAATTGGACAGGTAATTCCCAGCCCCCGAAGTCAATGGTTTTTGCCCCAAACGTTTCATACGCATGAAAAAGCGGTGTTCGTTTCAACATTAATCGTTTCCCCCTTTTTTCTTACAGTGCAGAGCACAAGCTGAATTTTCAGAAAAAAATCACAGCAAAAAAGGACAGAGATCTTCCTTTTATCAAAAAGAAGTCTCTGTCCTTGCACCTGAAAGTTTACAGCACAACATCAATGTGCGTTTTCCCCTTTGGTGGTTTGCTCATAAAAAAGCAAACACTCTCCAGAGTTGCGTCCGGTAAGGGTACTTTTGCCTGAGAGATTCACTGAATCAATTCAGCTTGCTCCTTCGGCGCCTGCCAGTGCAAAATAACCGCCAAGTCTCTCCCCATACCATCATCCGCTCATATTCTTCACATTTATTGGACATACTATCAAAATGGGTGACTTATTCTCTAAATCACTTACCAACATCCTACCATTAGAAATGGATAGAGAGCAACAGAAAAATCATTAACATTTTTAAAATAAACATTCAATATCGTTCGTTTTTATTGATATATATAGTCTTTTAAAGACCTCTAAAAAATGAAGCGTTTAAAAACAGAACGATTTTATCATGATCCTACTAGAAAGGCAGGCGATGACATTGAAGATTCAAACGATTTTTGATCAGGATTGGACGAGTGAATTTCAGCAGCGGCTGGCATTAGATGGCCCCTGGGCGAACTGGGAAATGTACCGTTTAGCGACGCAGGTGCAGAAAGTCACAGCAATTGATTCATTCGAGGGCTTACAGGCTCCTGCGCACCTGCCTGCTTTCACTCCTTTAAAACACCAGCTCGAAGTAGCCAGAAGAGTCGTAGAAGAAATGAACGGAAAAGCCATTTTGGCAGATGAAGTGGGCCTTGGGAAAACCATGGAAGCAGGACTCATTATGAAAGAATACATGATTCGTGGACTGGCCAAAAAAATTCTCATTCTCGTACCCGCCTCCCTTGTGTCTCAGTGGGTACAGGAGCTTCGGACGAAATTTTACATTGATGCTGTCGAACAGAAAAAAAGCTATGTGTGGGAGCAGTGTGATGTCGTTGTTTCCTCAATTGATACTGCAAAAAGACAGCCGCATCGAGACACGATTTTATCAATTTCCTATGATATGGTCATTATTGATGAAGCACACAAACTGAAAAACAACAAAACAAAAAACTATGAGTTTGTGAGAAATTTGAATAAAAAGTTTTGCCTGCTGCTCACAGCAACGCCTATCCAAAATCGAATAGGGGAAATTTTTAATCTCGTTTCCCTTCTGAAACCAGGCCATCTAGGAAACGAACATCAGTTTAAAGATATCTTTGCCAAAAAAGACCTGCAGCTAGAAGACCATGACCGCTTAAAACAGTTAGTCAATAAAGTGATGATTCGTAACCGCAGGCAAGACACTGGCATGGAATGGTCAAAAAGACATGTGAAGACGATTTCCATTGATTTCTCTCCGACAGAACAAGCATTATATGATGAAATCTGCAAGCTAAAAGAGAACCCATCTTATACTAAACACATGTTTTCAATTATGACCTTGGAACGAGAATGCTGTTCAAGCCGCGAGGCGGTATATATGACGATCAAAAAAATGCAGGAAGAGGAAAAACATATTCTAGGATCTTCTGCCATCGCGCAAATCATGGAAAAAATCAACCAAGTTGAGCAAAATTCAAAGGCGCTCGAAGTGGTCAAACTCATTCAGCAGTTGAATGAGAAGGTCATTATTTTCACTGAATATCGTGCAACACAAATTTATTTACAATGGTTTCTTCAGAAAAATGGCATCAGCTCAGTTCCTTTTCGAGGTGGTTTTAAACGAAGTAAAAAAGACTGGATGAAAGATTTATTTAGAGAACGGGTTCAAGTGTTAATTGCCACGGAAGCTGGGGGGGAAGGGATTAACCTTCAGTTTTGTAACCAGATCATCAATTATGACCTTCCGTGGAACCCTATGCGTCTAGAACAGCGAATTGGACGTATTCATCGCCTTGGCCAAGAGCGTGATGTCCACATTTACAATATGGCAACGAACGGAACAGTCGAGGAACATATTTTAAAGCTTTTATATGAAAAAATTCAGTTGTTTGAAAACGTCATTGGCGATTTAGATGATATTTTAACCCGGATTGGTATCAAAGAGGCACAAAAAGAATTGCATCATATTCTCTTTCAGCACGAATCTGATGGAGACATGAAAAAGAAATTAACCCAGTTTGCATCGTATTTAACAGAAGCACAAACACCACTTTTAGAAAAAAAGACAGCAAGGCTCATAAAGGAGAGTTGATCAATGGAGCAGCGTGACATTCACACATTTCTTCTCCGTTTCTTTCAGGCGAATCAATGCGACATAATAGAAGAAAGTGCAGGACACCTAACCGTACAGCTGACAATAGAAATGGATAAATTGATTATGAACCGTCCTTTTTATTGGCACTGGCTCGAAAAAACTGGTGCTGTACCTGAGCCTAGGCAATTAACCTTAATCACCGATCAAAAAAAAGCTGGCGACACGGTTGAAGGTGAATTTATCCACTTCGGCTCCCCTCGTTTATTTCAAATATTCGAGGCTGTGAAACAGCAAGGAAGATTTATCCGGCTCTACGAAAGAGTGAAACCACTCACAAACAACCAGATCGCACTGGAGCCATGGCTTGGTCTCAATGTGAAAATATCTTACCTGGCAGACTGCAAGAAGGATAAGCTGCTATCACTTGGTCTTCATCTGATACGCGGGGAAGTCATAGAACAATTTCAAGATCAGCTGGAAACACGTGAGCTGTCGTCTCAAATCCCTGATTATTGTTTTACAATGAGTACAATGATCAAGCCTGAAAGTGGAGTCAAACGGCTCTATAGCCTAATGGAGCGTTATGCTTATGAGGAACCGGACGATTGGGCGGTGAAAGCTATTCAAAAGTGGAAGGAAGACTCGGAACTTTTAAACCAATTTTATGAAGGGACTTCAGACACATCTGTAGAATATGAAATAGAAAGACAAGCACTCAAAACTTTATACGAACCAAAAATCAGTCTTACGATTGAAAATGGAGGGCTTTTTTACTTACATCAAAAAAGAGGCGGTTAACTCATCGGTCTCCCCCTCTTCATGTTCATGTCACATACAATTTTCGATCAGTCAAGAACAAAGTTTGTCTGTTGTATTGGGCGGAAACATGACGCAAGCAAACTATGAGTTCTTACCACCTGTGTCTTTCCATTTAATGCGTTAGTGCCTGAAATACATGATTCAGTATTTTAGGAGGGTATTTGCATGGAAAAGAAAACGAACATATTAGACAGTGAATGGGTAAAATTATTAAACGAAGCTCGGAAGGCAGGACTAACAGTCGAGGAAGTCCGTCATTTTCTCAAATCAAACAAAAAAGTCCGCTGAGTCTCCCCCTCTGGTAAGAAGTCATTCTATCAAACCTTTCTGAATGTGCTATAATATCGAAAGGAAGGTGATGACATTGATTGGCCAGCGTATTAAACAATACCGCAATGAAAAAGGCTACTCACTATCAGAACTGGCCGAAAAGGCTGGGGTAGCGAAGTCTTATTTAAGTTCAATAGAAAGAAACTTGCAAACAAACCCCTCCATTCAATTTCTTGAAAAAATCTCCGCTGTTCTGGACGTCTCGGTTCATACACTGTTAAACGAAAAAGATGAAACCGAATACGATGGTCAATTAGATAGTGAATGGGAAAAACTAGTTCGAGATGCAATGACATCAGGGGTTTCGAAAAAGCAATTTCGTGAATTTTTAGATTATCAGATCTGGAAAAAAAAGCAATTGGAGGAGTAAAGCGCACGTTTTAGCGCATACTCCTCCAATTGCTATACAGAGCTCGATATCAGTCTAAACACTGGCTTTATTTTTTATCTTCGCTGTGTGCTTTTTCGTTTTCTTTCACGTATCCTTTTTCATTCGTATGCTTTTTGGGGTTGATCGTTAAACCATTCCACTGAGTCGCTTCGAAGGATAGATCAATTTGAATCGCATCGCCCTGGTATTTATTTTGGATATAGTGACCAGCTTTATCCTTCGTCTGGTCATTGACAAATTCAATGATCATTTCCATTTTATCGTAATCAAACGGATTCTTTGGAATGCCGTCATACTCTGGAGCTGTAGTTCCATCAACGGTTGCTACATTAATTTTACCACTTTCATGTAAAAACTTCTTATCAACGGCATGACGAAGCTTTTCAAATGCGGTCTGATCCTGTTTTGACGTTAATTGATGTAAGTCAAGCAGGTTTGCATGGTCTAAAATAATATTTTTTGGATATCCATTTCCACCTTCGGCTCCAACCGTTAGAACACTCACCTGAAATTGGCTGAGGAATTCTTCAGCAGTATTCTTACCGCCATTCATCGAGGAAGTTCCATCTTTAAACTCACTATAATCAAGACTCATCAGCACTTGATTAATCGCAAGTGATCCCTTATTCTCAAAATTAAATTCTTTCCTTATTCGGTCACCAGGTTTTAAGTTCGCAAGGTTGATGGCGCCGGAGTTTTCTTTTGCAGATAAATCCAGTTCTCCTGTAGAGTAGACCGCATTTGCCTTTTCTACATCATTAAACGCAGCCCACGTTCCCCCACCAATTAAAGCAAGGCCTAATGCCCCTGATAATACACCTAAACGAATCGATTTTTTTTTCCCCATGAATGAACCTCCTAATAAATTATTTTATTGAAACCTGATTAGGTTACAATCGAAAATTTACGCTTGTTCCTCTGACATATGTAACTCAGCCGCGTGTTTTCGATGTTTCGCTGCGCCTACAAAATGAAGCGCTGAGTAAACGAGCAACATAATGCCTGGTATTATAAGCAGCAAAGCTGTACCAGCCGAAGTCCCGGCATACGAAAGGAGCTTTCCTGCATAAGGAATGTTCACTCCTGTATACTGAGCAACCACTTGGTTCGCTTTTACCAGCGTACCGTCTTGATACATATTGTGGTCTCCTTTGGTCTCAAAGGCTTTATTTGTTCCATTTCCTTTCTCCCCAACAATTCGGTGGGTCACAAAGGACTGGTCTTGATTCGTTTGAAAAGTGATAATATCCCCTTTTTTGAGCGTCTCAGGTGAAGTCACATGTTTCACCACAATCAAAGAACCAGCAGAGAATTCTGGTTCCATTGAGCCAGATAATACTTGCTTAAATTGATAACCGAAAATTTGAGGATCACCGCCTGTTGTTCTTGATGACAACACGACAATAATACATGCAATCATCATAGTAAACACGATACCGTAAAGAATACTCCCAGTCATTTTCATCCATTTTTTCATATCCTTTCTCCCCTTCGCACAACATATTTTTCTCATTCAGGAGGCCACTCCATTTAGGTCAATTTTTCTTGGCAACAAGAGAGCTGCATATGATTAGACCAAAAGAATGGTTTTTCAGATGCGCCAAATCCTTTAGGATAATAGATTTTAAAGGCATAAATTCCGTTCGTTTTTGCTTTATCTGTCGTTACGATTGTCGTTTCTTCTCTTGAAAGCTTTTGGATAAAACCCTTTTCAAGGATATGGCCGTCTTGTAATGGTGTCTTCTTGCTTTTTACTTTGTGTAATTCCCACATCCATTCAGAGTGTCTCATATGTTGTCCCGTATTTTGCAGTGTCATGCTTAGCTTTTGAGGCGCACAAACTGTTCCTTTGATCATCGTTTGATCTATGAGCTTCAAATGACTTCTATCCCATTTCTTTGGCTGACAATGCTGATCTGTCAGTTCAAAATTTTCACATGTCTTCATAACAAAGCTTGAATGCTCGACATCATTAAAAGAAGCATTAGTAGGTGTGATCAGAAGAGATGTAAAAATCAAACAAATGGCACAAAAGAGTACAAAGAGCGACTGTTTCATTAATTCTTTCAACTCCTTGAACAACTGTTCTTTAAAAAGAACATTTACATTCAGTATAAGGATATACCCATAAAACCCAAAACCCCAAATCAGTCCATTTTGTTCTTAAACAAGAACCTTTACGGGAAAATTCTTTAATTTTCTCATTCTCTCTTCATATTCATATTTTTTTCCATGACATTTATACTTATTAAAAATTTACATAAAAGTGTAGGATTTGGTCAGGATAATAATTGGTGAGGTGATGTTAATTGAAATATGGAAGAATCATGATCATACTCAGTTTACTGTTGGGTCCTATGATACAAGACGCCAAAATCACGGATGCGAGAGTATTCAGTATTGCCACTGATCAATGGGAAACGAGGGCAGTCAAAGAAGCAAAGAAAAGATACCCGTTAGCTCATGTTTTATTTAAACAAAAAGTATGGGACCGGCATCGGGAGAAAGAATCTGTGAAACAATATCATATTACGTTAAAAGATCATTCAAAAGAATTTGGAGTATTTGTCACCATTTCCTATAATCCTTACTCAAACAAGGTCAATAAAGTGATTGTCGTTGAAGAATACAGCTAAATGGCAAAAAAAACCGCCTGCTTGGTCTTATCCCTGTCAAGTAGACAATTATAAAAAGCCTAACCTGCCAGTGTGTGACGGTATTCTACCGGAGCACACTGGTTTAATTTTTTCTGGAATCGATCGTGATTATAGAATTGAATGTAATCTTCTATGCTTTTATGAAGCTCTTTTTCCGTTTGACACGAAGAAAAGTAAGTGTTCTCTGTTTTGAGATGGGAGAAAAATGATTCGATACAGGCATTATCTAGGCAGTTTCCCCTTCGGGAATGACTGCCCTTCAAACCAACGTTTTCTAGTCGCTTTTGATATGCTTTTGTTGTGTATTGGAATCCTTG
>NZ_JAIVLB010000025.1 GCF_020524495.1 Bacillus stratosphericus
TTCGGCACAACGTGCCGACCTGTTTCTCTAGTTGTCTTTTAGATTGATTCTGAGTCAGCTCCTTTTTCCATCTATAATACGAAGTGCGTAAGATGCCTAAATGGACACAAATGTCCTGTCCAGCCTTATGCCACCTCACCCATGTCTGAACCTGCGTCTTATTCTTGATATTCAATTCCTGCATGATCTCTTTCATAGGTACACCTGCCAATCTCATTTCTACAGCCTTCTGTTTGACTTCAACTGGATAACTCACTCTTGTCCCCATAGAAAAAACACCTCCTTGTTTTATTTCGGATCACAACGGTCCGTTTTCAAACTTGAAGGTGTTTTTTATTTGTCTCTCATATTATGGGGTCAGTCCCGCTGATCAGAGCTTTTTTCTTTATTTCAAAAATTCGAGTATGAGTTTGTTGACGACATCTGGTTTTTCATGATTAATCCAATGAGAAGCATCATCGACAAAAATGAGCTGTCCATTTGGACAAATCTTGATTGTTTCCTTCGCCAGCTTTCTGCTTAGAAACTTGTCTTCCATTCCCCATATCATACGAACAGGAACTAGAATCCGTTTTGAAATCGGCTTTTCAAAGCCGCCTTTTTTGATAGCCCGATACCAATTCAGCATTGACGTCATGGCTCCTGGCTGTGTCCAGGCCAGCTTGTAGCTTGAGACATCTTCCTTCGTGAATAAATGAGGTCGAGCCGTCAGACCCATGGCTTCGTCCAGTCTTTGAAAGTGATTTTCCTGAAGCGCTGCCTCTGGTACATTGGGAAACTGAAAGAAAGCGATGTAGGAGCTCTTTTTCCACTGTGGCGGATAAAAAGGGAGAACCTTCATCATCACTCGCGGATGCGGCATATTCACAATGATTAATTTTTCTACATATTGAGAACGTGTAGAAGCCAAATGCCAAGCAACAGCTCCTCCCCAATCATGTCCGCCCACAATGGCCTTTTGATTTGGACTCAGCGTCTTTATCAATCCCACGATATCATCTCTCAACTGACCTAATACGTATGATTCGATTCCTTCTGGCTTGTCACTTAGATGGTAACCCCTTTGATCAGGAACAACGACACGATAGCCTGCCTCAGCCAGGGGCATGATTTGATTTTTCCAGCCGTACCAAAATTCTGGAAATCCATGCAGCAGCACAAGTAGCGGGCCATTCTCAGGTCCAGCCATTGCTGTATGAAGCCTTACACCATTTGTTTGGATAGATTGAAACTCAATTTGTTCCATTCCTTTGCCACCCTTCTCCTTGCCTTTTATTCTTTCAACATAGCATATTTTCCATTCTTCAGAAAATAAAACATCGACGCAAAACGTAAAGAAACGATTGAACACGTTTTTGCGGATGCAAAAGAAAAGCATGGTATGCGTTGGACGAAACTTCATGGACTGAAAAAAGATTTCAATGAAAAAAGTTTCAATGCAGGCGATTCTTACTTTCGTTGACATGAATCTTAAAAAGCTAGCAAACTGGACATGGAGACGACCATGTCCAGCGTAAAAATAAGTGAAAACCCCACTTTCACTTGAAGTAAAGGAGGGGGTTTGTCTACTCTCACACTAGTAAAGGCTTTTGTCTATTTCATATAATTCAAAATCCAGATCAATCCATTCCTCCGGTCCTGTACTTGTCCGTGAAGTGCGCCAAAGAACGTATCCTGTAATTCCACCAGTACATCCCCGTCAGCTTCAAGCGCTTCATATACAGCCTTTAATTCTTCTTCATTGTCAAACTGCATGATTAACCTGAGATTCTCCGGCTTTAATGTGCGACTAAACGTATCTGAAAAGTGGAGCAGTGATTCGCCAAGGTGCAATTCAGCATGTAATACACGGTCTTGATGTTCATTTAAAATATGAATATCTCCGCCAAAAATCCCTTGATAATATTGAAGAGATTCTTTTACATCTTCTACTACAATATAAGGACTAACGCTGATCATATCCCTCATCCTCCTCTTGTTCCATACATTAACTCTTATCCCAAATCGTAAGAAAAAAGGCACAAATCGTCAATGGATTTGCACCTTTTTCTCATCATGATTTCGCTAATTCACTATGTTTATTTGAATACGCTGCGTACATGACGACACCAATTAACAGCCATACACCGAAGTAAAGCCATGTCCGTCCTGGTAAATTGAACATGAGGAATACGCAGCAGCCCATTGATATAATCGGTAATACTGGCACAAAAGGAACCCGGAATCCCCTTTCAAGCTGCTGATGCGTCTTTCTCAAAATGAGAACAGATAAGCTTACCATCGCAAACGTCAATAATGCACCGATATTTGCTAAGTTGGACAGATCCTTCAAATCAATAAACCCTGAAATAACAGCTGTCATTCCGCCAATCATCCATATGCTTGCAACAGGTGTATCACTCTTGTTTGTTTTTGAAAACACTTTAGGCAAAAGCCCATCTCGACCCATCGCATAGGCAATTCTAGTTGCCGCATAATTATTGGCGAAAATCACAGCCATCAATCCAATGACGGCACCGACAGAAATAATACCAGCCACGCTATTTTGATGCACACTTAGCAGTACATAGGACATGGCCTCTGTCACATTCAACTTTGTATAATGCACCATGCCTGTCATAACCAAACAAACAACAATATAGATGATCGTACAAATGAGTAATGAACCAATTATGCCAATTGGCAGGTTTCGCTGTGGATTTTTCACCTCTTCCGCAGAAGCAGAAATCGCATCAAATCCTAAAAAGGCAAAAAACACAGCAGCTGCACCGGCAATGACACCTTCTACGCCAAACGGCATGAACGGCTGCCAATTGGCTGGCTGTACATAAAAACTGCCTACTACAATGAAAAGAACAATAATGCCAAGTTTCACAAACACCATAATATTATTGAATTTTTTACTTTCCTTCGTTCCTCTAGATAGGATCCACGCAATCAGTAAAGCAATGATAATCGCTGGCAGGTTCATATATCCGCCTTGTTCTGGCCCCGATAAGAATTGATGGGGAATCGAGATTCCAAACCCCTCCAGCAGACTATTGAAATAGCTGGACCAGCCACTGGCTACAGCCGAAGCCGTCAGCATATAAACAGACAATAATGTCCAGCCCATTAGATGGCCCACGAGCTCCCCCATTGTTGTATATGAATAAATGTACGCACTGCCGAACACAGGCAGCGCTGAAGCCATTTCTGCATAACAAAGTGCTGCTAAACTGCACACAATCGCTGCGATCGCAAAGGAGAAAATAACAGCCGGTCCTGCATCCTTTGCTGCTGTAATCCCGGTTAACACCATGACCCCCGTCCCGATCACAGCCCCTATCCCAAGGAGCGTTAGATCGAGCCCGCCCAGTGTTTTCTTTACTTTTTGCTGTCTACTCTGTTCTAACAAATCGTGAATGTGTTTCTTACGAAAAATATGTCGCAAACCCTTTCCCTCCAAAACGTTAGAAAAAAATCATTCAAACTTCATTATAGCAGAATACGTCCCAATTCACGTAAATCTTTTTTCATAATTTTACCAAGCTGGTTTTTTGGCAGTTCCTGCGTGAAATGAATGGACGGAACTTTGTAATCTGCCAAACGCTCCTGGCAATAGTTTACAACATCTTGTTCGCAAACATCGACAAATTCGTCTTTCACGATATACGCACATGGCACTTCACCGTATAAGTCGTCTCTTACACCTATGACAGCTGATTCAATGACACCTGGAATTTGATTAATGACTTCCTCCACTTGGTCAGGATAAATATTATCTCCACCGTACAAAATGACATCTTTGTATCTGCCTGTGATATAAAGAAAACCCTCTTCATCTAAATATCCTGCATCTCCCATATGGAACCAGCCATTTTTGAGCACCTTCTCAGTAGCGTCCGGCTGATGGTAGTAGCCTTGGAAATAAAATGGGCTTCTCATGACAACTTCTCCAATTTCTCCAGCAGGCAGTGTCTCATTTGTTTCAGGATGAACAATTTTCACTTCTATATCCGCATCGACTTTACCAGCAGACCCCATTTTATCTTCACCCATCGCAGGATACCATGCACTGACAACCCATGCTTCTGTACTACCGTATCCATGCATCATTTGAATGCCTGCTTCATTGTAGTCCTTAATCAAGCGTACTGGCACCTTCGTACCACCAGAAAACGCAATTTCTAAGGACGACAGATCATACGTACCACGTTTCATCTCTTCTAACATGTACGTATAAGCTGATGGGAAGGCCATCATAAACGTAATTCTTTCTTTTTCAATCGTTTCTAAAATACGTTTAGGTGTTGCATCGTGTAAAAAGACAAGCGTATATCCTTCAATGGCAGCTGCAATAAGATGATTGATTGAGCTCATATGATACAGCGGGTGACTCGCCAAATATCGTTTTCCTTTTAGGTCAAACCCTCGATTCCTATGTCTCGTGAAAAATTGATAAAGTCGTCCATGTCCCACCATACAGCCTTTTGGGTTGCCTGTTGTACCAGATGTGAATAGAATCATTGCTAGATCCTCTTCTGAAACCTCTTCAGCAAGATCACTTCCATCGTTTGAAGCCAGAAGATCTTCAAACAGCTGTGTCGTTTTAGCATTCACACCGGATTCTACCATTAGACAATCCTCTAAAGACACATTCACAGCGTCAATGATGTCAAGAAATTTTCGGTCAAAAAATAAAGCCTTTGGTTCTGCTTTTTTTAAAATGCCATCCAGCTCAAAAGAGGTCATCTGCCAGCTAAGTGGTACTGCAACTACACCTGCTTTGATGACTGCTAGCATAATCGTCGAAAAATGATGATGGTTTTGACAAATAAAGCAAACACGGTCACCTTTTCGAATTCCTTTACGATGTAAGTAATGAGCCAACTGATCAATGCGTTTTGCATATTCTTCAAATGTATAAGACACACCTCCGCCAGTAACCGCTTCAATTTGTGAAGAGCGTGCCATTCTGTCGTTTAGTAATGCCTGTAAAGTATTCAATATCTTCATCTCCAAACGTTTGATTTCCCATAGGCAATTTCCAGTGAATTGGGTTGACAGACTTTATCTTATTAACATTCTAAAATAAAAATAGACTAGTGTAAAATTATTTCATTTTGGAATTTTTATTTTTGTTAATTGATAATATAAGTGATTTTATAGACGTCTTCTATTTTGGTTTAAATGATGATGATTATTATGATAAGATAGACCTAGTAATTGATCGGAAAAAGCGAATGCAATAGGAAAAGAGGTATGGAGAATGCAACATTTCGAGCTAGATGCAAGTTTGTTAGACCATGCACTGACAAAGTATTTAAAGGCAACTAAACAAATAGATGAAGAGAACATTCCGAAAAACGTCACGAATATCAAAGGGTTTATTTTACGTATCATCTACCGCCATCAATCATGTACCGTCAAAAATATTCTGCAGGAAGTTTCATTATCTCCCTCTGCGACAACAACCGCTCTCAATCACTTAGAAGATGAAGGGCTGATTATCCGCTCTAGAAATAACAATGACCGCCGTACTGTATGGATTACACTCTCTGAACCGGGTGAACAAATAGCAAAGCAAATGATCGAAAATCGGCAATTGCTTGTGAATCAACTGTTCAACCATCTATCAGAAGACGACAAAAAAACATTTTTTGAATTATTCGAAAAAATGATGGATGAGCATACATTAAAGGCTTAGGAATACTCCTAAGCCTTCTTTTTATGGCTGTAAGATGACCTTTATACAATCATCCTGTTTTTCATTGAATATTTGGTACGCATGAACGGCATCATCTAATGGCAATTGATGTGTGATAATGGCTTAGGGTCAATCTCACCCGTTGTCACTTTTTGATAGAGCTTTGACATGTACGCTCTCGCAAGGACTTGTCCCATTTTCCCGTTTCTAGCGAAAAAGCACATAATGGGAACATATTATATATACCGCCATACACACCGGTCAGCTGAACCTTTCCACATTTCCGAACTGCTTTTGTAGCAATTTGAATCGGTCTACATATGGATCATCCGAATAGGCGACGCTTTCTTCAATACGATGGATGACCTATAGCGCTTCTTTTCCATTTGGAAAGTAATAATAAAGAGATCCCTTAGGTGTGCCGCTCTCTCTAAATCCTTGTTTACGTAAAAGAAATGCAGACGTTTTATTGATTCAATAACTGTTTTATCCCTTTCCAAATCGAGGATGACTCCATTTCAGCTGCAAGCCTGAGCAGACAGTCCTCTTTTCCTTTAGGCGCTGTCACCTGTACACCTAAAGGCATGCCCGCTTGCGTGAGGTGTACAGGGACACTCATAGATGGCTGACCTGTTAAGTTGGCAAGCTGTGTAAATGGTGTGTAGGTCAGACTCTTTAGGAACATGTCATAAATGAGATCCTGCTGCGCTTGCATTGAAAGGGATGACACACGTAACAGTGCGGCTATTTCCTGATCGGTATGCATAAGCTCACCAATCTTTGGAGCCGAATAGGCAGTAGCTGGTGTTATATATAGATCGTAGGTTTGATGAAATGCGGCCATTTGTGCAGCGGCCATATCCCACGCATCAAGACTTTCTGTATAGTCAGCAGCCGTCACATTCTTTCCAGCCTCCGCCAGCACCCATGCCACAATGTCTGTTTCCTCCGGTTTCACAGGCCGCTCGAGTGAACGAGCCAAAGACGTAAATAATGCAGACATTTCTCCGCTGTTCATCACGTAATATTGCTGCATGAGATGAACACCATCGATTTCTGGCTTCGCTTCCTCTATTTGATGCCCTTGTTCACTTAGCCATTTCACCGTTTGCAGAACCGCCTGCTTCGCTTCCTCACTGACCTTCGTGCCAACAGGAGAGTCTACACTGTAAGCAATTCGCATAGAAGATGTGCGTTTCACAAGATCCTCTTGATAACTGCCGTCATATAACGGGGTTTGGAAAGCGGCTTCTGGCTGAATGACCTGAAGCAGATCAAGAAGTGCTGCACTGTCTCGAACTGTCTTTGTAAGCGTAAAGTCAATAGAAGCCCCTTGCCACTGTCTTCCTGCACCTGGGCCTACTGGCGTTCTTCCTCGTGTTGGCTTGAGTCCGAACAAGCCAGTAAAGGATGCAGGGATACGAATGGACCCGCCGCCATCACTTGCTCCACCCGCAGGTACGATGCCGCTTGCCACAGCTGCAGCCGTTCCGCCGCTTGAACCTCCTGGAGAATGTGCAGTATTCCAAGGATTTCTTGTTGGACCATGCAAAGCGGACTCTGTCACATTTCTCAAACCGAATTCCGGTGTGTTTGTATGACCGATCATGAGAAGCCCCGCCTGCTTCAATCGATGGACAAAGTGGGAATCCGTTTTCGCCTTGACATCCTTTAACAGCATAGCACCGGCCGTCAGCGGTTCATTTTCCAGCCCTTGCGATATATTTTTCAGCACAAACGGAACTCCCGCAAACAGCTGATCCGCCTCTAATTGCTTGATGTCTTTTAATACTTGATCCTGCCTTATGTGAATCACCGCATTTAGTTCTGGATTGACTTCCTCCAATCTAGCAAATGCAGCTTGTACAAGCTCCTCTGGCGTTACCTGCTTTTTCCGTAAAAGTGCTACCAAGCCAGTCGCATCATATGTCATATACTCTTTTACGTTCATCGGCATGTCCTTCTTTCTCTTATTATGCTTTCTCTTATTATGCTCTCTCTATTGTCTACTAGGATTCTATGAATTTCAATTTCAGGATACCTACAAAAAAACTTTCTGTCCAGAATATGAATTTCTAAATATCCCTCTAGTTTCTCCGATGTAATAGAGAAAAAAAGACGGAGGTCATCTCGTATGCAAGGAGTCTTTGCCTTGATACAAAAACGATTAAACCGTATAAAGGTCTGACTTAAAAAATCGATCACATCTTCTGACCATGTTCAAAAGTCGTTAAACTCTCCGGCAGTTCATCTTCATCCAAAACAAACCATTTGGAAGAACGAGAAGATCAATAATCAAAACTTCAAAAGTGACCCTCTGATCCTTGAACCACGAACATCTTGGCTTTTAGCGTCTGGTGAAAACGAAGAAAGAACGGAAGCTCATCCCCTATGATATGTATTAAAGTTTTTTGTGATGTTTGCTCTCATGAAGTTTTTCATTTCTTGTGCTACAATTGTGAGTATAGTGTTAAAAAAGGAAGAACCGTCCATGCTTTTTAGGGTCTTTTCGCTTTATATATTCACAAATCCTTCTCCAAACACATCACGCACGTCATGAACAACAACGAATGCGTCTTTATCGATTTTCTTGATAATTTTCTTTAGGCGCATGAGCTCTTGCTTTTGAATGACAGCGTAGAGAATTTCTTTCGATTCCTTTGAGTAATGACCTCGACCATTTAAAATCGTCACGCCTCGGTCAAGGGTGTGATTGATTTCTTCGGCAATATCATCTTTACATGAAGAAATAATCGTGACCGCCTTTTTCGTGTTGAGGCCTTCTATGACGAAGTCCATAACCTTTGTGGCCACGTAGAGCATCACAATGGTAAACATTAATTTTTCCGCACCAATAATAAAGTAAGAAGCAAATACAACGATCAGATCAAAGAACAAGATGGCATAGCTCACGTTCCAGTCTAAATACTTGTTGGCAATTCTTCCAAGAATGGCTGAACCGGCCGTTGTTCCGCCGGCTCTTAATACAAGACCAATCCCAATTCCGATAATAATCCCTGCGAAAATAGCACCAATGATCAATTCATGTACATTCACCACCCATCTTGTGGTTAGGTGTAAAAATAGGGAATTACTTGCGACGGCGACCACTGTGTAAATTGTGGTCTTCTTATCCAAATATTTATACCCTACAACCAATAAGATGGCATTAAACACCAGGTTTGTCAGCCATGGTGCAATCTCAAATAAATAATAAAAAATGATGGATAGCCCCGTCACGCCGCCTTCACCAAATTCAAGAGGAATGACAAACATGTTCACAGCTGCTGCAAATAAAAAAGAACCAATGAGAATCATAACAATATCTTTTACACATTTTTTCAATTTCTTCTTTCCTCCTTTTTTAAGCATATAAAAAACCCTCTTTCTGCACGAAAGAAGACAGTTTTTGGACAAAATAAAATCAAAAGAAAGTGACTTTTGATGCTGCTTTCTGAATTGAACCTTTCCATAATATATATCTCTTTTTAGAGGCTGTCAATGACTTGGTTTTCTATTATTTTGACTGCATTTTTATGCACGAAAACCCGCATGGTCCTAGTACTGGCAGTACAGTTGCTCGATGCATTTACAGTCAAGTTCTTTGCAGAATCAGAGTTTAAGTTTTCTAGCATTAAAGTGATGGCAATTAATCTATTTATCCTTCTTGGTGGAGCTGCAATGTTTGGCTTGATTCCTGTGGAAGAACCCCGGTGTGATCAAAAGTCCATTTGTGTTGGTTTTTGATCGAATCGGCATTCCTTATGCCGCAGACTTCATGAATTTTGTCATCCTGACGGCGATCTTATCAGACGCAAATTCGGGGCTAATCGCGTCGTCTCACTTGTGACATTTGAAGAAAGCTTGATGTCGTTTAAAGTGAACGTCACTGGGACGATATCGTAATAATGTATAGATTGTTGTATATACGGTATCCTGCACCTGGAGAAAGAAGCAATGATAGAAAGAATGCAAACATGATTTTTTCCATCTAAATCCTCTTTTTTTCCTACTTTATTACTATATACAGTAACAAACAAAAAAACTTCCCTTTTTAGAAAGGGAAGCACTTAAGCTATTTTTTCACGACAACTTTCACTGCTCGACTTTCTCTTTTTCTCACATCGGAAGCTGTCACGTATAAGATGGTTTTTGCTTTTTGCGGCTTAATTTTGGCTGTAAATACGCCCTTACTATTGGTTTTCACTGTTTTGATGACTTTCTTTGATTTGTTTTTCACTTTAATGGTCAAGCCTGCACCCGCAGTCCCTTTGACCGTTTTACTTTTGACCGTTACTTTGCCCACCTTTGGCTTAGCTGGCGCTTTGCCCTTTTTCACGACAGCTTTGAGAGAAGTAGCGGCCTTGCCTTTTGAAATCTTGAAGTGAAGCACTTTATTTTTGTTCTGATGCTTGATCTTCACACTAAAGATTCCCTTTTTGCTGGCCGTGCCTTTTCCAAGTAGTGTCTTACCTCTATACACAGCAATGGTAGCGCCTGCTTTCGCTTTTCCTGTCACCTTTTGATGCTGATCCTCTACTTTGTTGACAGAGGCATTCAGTTCAACAGCACTTAATGCAGCAAATGCATTCAGTCTGCCATGTCCTGTTATCCAATCGACACCAGGAGTTTTCGGATCGACAATTGGTTCTTCGTTTTCATCATAGAAAATGTCATCTTTTCCATCAACAGATGTAAATGAAATATCATCTGCTGTACTTTGCAAAATATTCCTTACTTGATTCGGTTTCAAGGCCGGGTTTTTCGAAAGTAGTAATCCTGCTGCTGCTGCAACGTATGGTGTAGCCATTGATGTCCCGCTAAGATATGAGACATTCCCATCCGGCATTAAGCTTGGAATATCTGATCCCGGTGCTGACATGCTCAATCCTTTGCCATAGCTTGAGAACTCAGCGACAATATCCATGCGGTTGCTTGCGCCAATCGCCATTGCATATTTAGAGGTCGCAGGATAGTCCATTTCTGGAATACCATCGTTTCCGCTTGCCGTTACCACTAGTACATTCCTTTGTGCAGCGTAGTTCATCGCATATTCAATGACCCTGCTGTAGTAGCCGCCGAGACTCATGTTGATGACCTTTGCGCCTTTGTCCACTGCATGCTTAATTCCAAGTGCAATATGCTCTGTATCTCCAAACCCATAGGCATCTAACACTTTGACCGGAATGATGCCAGTATGTTGATTCAGCCCTGCCATAGAGTAATGATTATCAGCTTTTGCTGCAATGATGCCTGCCACATGAGTACCATGTCCATTGTCATCAATTGCATCTTTGTTTCGTCCAATCAGATTAGCACCTAAGTCCGTGCGAACGGTTCCGCTTAAGTCCGTCAAACGACTGTCAATACCTGTATCAACAACAGCAATCAACGTTTGCTTCATTTTACTTGTGCCAATCAGGGTATTCATTTGTTCAAACTTGATATCAGCGCCTTTTTTCCCGCTGTTTTGTGCACGGTTTTTCAGAGGCCACTGGTAACCATATTGCACGTCATTGCTGAGCGCACGATAGGTTTGCACAGGCTCTGCAAATTCAACATTCGGAATGCTTGACAGCTTTCTCGCCGTGCTTTTGATCACCGCTTTGCCTGCTTTTAGTGTTTTTCCGGCTGACTCTTGCCCTGCTGGAACATCATAGACATACATTCCTTTAAATAAAGGACTCACTGACTGTGATGTCACACGGTTTTCTTGGATTCCATAGCTTTTCATCTTCTTTTTCGCAGATTGCAGCGCTTGGCCATCCTTTAATTTAAAAATAATTTTGTTCGTTTTGATCTTTTCTTCTGGTACAAGCTTTTGCTTCTCCAGTACATAACCAATCGATTTTCCTTCAAGCTGATCGAGTCCCATTTTTTTACTGACTACTTCTAATTCCTTCTTTAAATATGCTGGGCTTGCATCTTTGAGCATACCAAAAAGGGAGCGGATCGCCTGTTGTTCTTTCTCTGTGACGATATGACCGCTGAATGCACCATTTTTATCTACGTCATTTAGCAGTGATTTTAAAGTAAGCAGGTAATTGTATACCTTTTGCTGCTCTTTTTGATTCTTAATGAGCTTAGATTTAAGAAACGGCTTTGTTTTTTGAAGCAGATGCGTGAGCTTCTGACCATCTGCTGTTTCATTAAAACGTTTGTCTTCAATCTTACGAATCGATTGAAGAATTTCACGCCCATACTTTTTCTCAAAAATAATAATTTCAGGCTCTTCTTCTTCAGGGAAAATCGGTTCAGATGGCGGAAGATTGGCTCCTTTATACCCGATTGTATAAGCTGCATCCTCTTCCTCATCTCGGCTGTCTTCCTCTGACCCTAAGTAGAGCACTTTGACATAATAAGGACCTGACCATGCATGTGGGAAGTTTATGTCTGCCTCTCCGCTTGCTGTATCCACACGATATCTTGAATAGGTGTCATCCTTCATCGCTCTATCCTTACTTGGATAAACCGATACGGACAACATTTGCTTACTTTTCACATGAATCCGCATATGTGTATTTTTTGCAACCTCTTGTGAAAATGGTGTGATTTGATACCATGACTCATCCTTTTCATTCTGTAATGTACCTGAGATGACTTCACCACTTTTTAACCCAATGGCTTCATTGACATTTGTTCCTTTACTGATAGCTGATGCCTCGTATCCAGGTAATGCTGCCATGCATAGAATGATGGCCATGAGTACGATCACCCAGGATTTGAACTGCTTGTTGAACATGAAAAGACCCCCTTATCTTTTACAATACCTTGGAAGAATATCACAAAAAGACATTAAGAAGAATCTGTTTTTTACATAATTAAACTTGTTTTAAGCTAGGATTTGAGATAATCAGATGGCAAGACTGATTGGTTCATAAAACCTTTTACCATTTCAAACGGAAAATGATGCTAGTTAACCATGTCGAAAAAAGCCCATTACAATCAAATTGTCAGCGCTTAACAAACAAGAGAGAAGGGATCAGCTTGTTCCAAAGAGCATGTTTTTACACAAGTTAAACTTGGAAGCCCTGACGCGATGGCAAGACTTTGTGAATAACAAATGAATATAGTCTGCCATTGATACATGCAGACTACTTTCGTTTAATCTTCGGTTCAGCTTTGAATGTGGATTGAATCATTTCCTCTGTCACCTTGACCACATCATACAAAACCTCTTGAAGCAGCATTTCCAGCCGCTCGTTAACCGATGATCCTCTAGGCGGAAGCTCTTATCAATTAACGCTTCGTCCACTGGGTCTCCGGGATGCCTTTGAAAGCGGCCTCTGCCCATGACGACAATTTCTGTTCCCTGTTCATCTATCACACTAATGACATTATTGGTTAGAACCTTTTGAATCTGCATCTCCAAACACCTCCGTCTATGACCAATAATCTTCACTCAAAATATGCTATCGATATTTCTACTTCTTCCTTGCTGGTCTGATCCTCCATCAGCCTGCATACAATACTCCAAGGAGGTGGCCGTCTATGAAGGCTTTTTTTTGGTCAGCATCTTTTTTATTCATGCTCATTCTGAGCCTCGTTTTTCTAGGAATGGTTTTTTGGCTTAGTGGACAAGGCTTGGATCAGCTATGGAGATATCTGATCATCTCACTGGTTACAGCGGCCGTTTTACAAGGGGTAACCACTTGGCTGAAGCGTCATGTCATGCATAGCTCATCAAAATAAAAAAGGCTGCCCGTAACGATCAGGCAGCCGTTTATTTTCTTGGCGGATGCGGCTTCTTGCTGAGAGGTACGCAGTTCATCATTAATTTTTTTCGCATCTTCTAACTGTTTCAAATCCACTTTTGAGGGAGTGTTTGTCACTGCCAAGATAGGAAATAGCCAAGTAAATACACAACCATCCTAATCAGCCAGGACAAAACAGCACCAGGGCCGGCAATTAAGCGGGCACGCCATGCGCCGAAGAGCCACCCTGAACCAATGATTGAGTCAATACCTATCATCATTAAGGCGAAAGTTTCCATCCTACGATACAAATAATTCATGTTCATAAAATATAAAGCATGGTCGAGCAAGAACCTTTCTTTGTAGCAATATGAAAAAACTGAACATGTATCATAGAAAAAAGGATAAAAGGGAAACCCTTCTATCCTTGTGAAATGGCTTGTTCTTTTTCAATCACAGCTAGTCTTTCTTGCACTTCTTCCTCAGATAAATTGTGCTGTTTCACATAAAAGTTACGTTCACTTGTACGGCATTCATGGCTGCAGCTGCGCATGTATTTGTGCTCATTTTCTTCTGTTGTAATCATTTTGCGGTTACATGCAGGGTTCGCACAGTTCACATAACGCTCGCAAGGCTCACCAGAGAAGAAATCTTTTCCGACAACCACGTGCTCTGTTTGGTTGACTGGCACTGTTAAACGGTTATCGAATACATAACATTGACCGTCCCATAGCTTGCCTTGGACTTCCGGGTCTTTACCATAAGTGACAATTCCGCCGTCAAGCTGAGATACATCCTCAAAGCCTTCACGCTTTAACCAGCCTGAGAATTTCTCACAACGTACGCCGCCTGTGCAATATGTCAGGATCTTTTTCCCTTCAAGAATCTCTTTGTTGTCACGAATCCAATCAGGTAATTGTCTGAATGTCTCGATGTCAGGGCGCACCGCACCTCTAAAGTGACCAACATCAAATTCATAATCATTACGCGCATCAATCACGACGGTATCAGGTGATTGCATTTGCTCGTAGAATTCGATGGGACTAAGATGTTTACCTGTCATTTTTAACGGATTCACGTCATCTTCAAGGCTTAAATTCACCAATTCATTGCGATGGCGGACGTGCATTTTCTTAAACGCATGACCATCCGCTTCGTCAATTTTAATCGGCATAGATGCAAAGCGTGGGTCTTCTTTTAACGCTTGCATGTACTTGTCCGTTTGCTCAATGGTTCCAGAAACCGTCCCGTTTAAGCCTTCTGATGAAACGAGAATACGTCCTAACAAACCAAGCTCTTTACAGAAGGCTAGATGCTCTGCCGTAAACGTCTCTGGGTCCTCAATGGGGACGTATTGATAGTAAAGTAATACACGATATTGTTTTTCCATATATATAAACACCTCTTAAAGTTATTGAAAATATACCATCGTTTATCATACAGGAAATACATACCCAAAGGCAATGTCATCGGCTCAATTCCATAAAGCGGATATACCAATCTATTTCATCAACTAAAGGGCTAACATACAGGTCATTTTAGCCCTTTATCAACAAACAGAAGCACAGGATCGGATTCCTGTGCTTTTCTTCAATGTTAAAAATCAAAGTTATCTGGGTCTGGACCTGTCCGCTCATTAGTTGATCGATAACACTCATCTCATTTGCGGACAACTCAAAATCAAATACTTTTGTATTTTCAATAATCCGGCTCTTTATCACAGACTTCGGAATAGTGATAATGCCGTTCTGCAAGTCCTAGCGAAAAATAACTTGGACAGCCCACTTACCATGTTTTGCAATATCTGAAGTACCGGATGATTGAGGAGCTTTCCACTGCCTAATGGTGCCAATCTTTTCCATGAATTCCCTTCTCCCTGCAATAGTCACGCAAAGGCTCTTGTGTAGTTTCGGATGCAGCTCAATTTGATTTGACACCGGTACTACTTCAGCCTCACCTAACAAATCATCCAGGTGATGCTGATGGAAATTGCACACACCAATTGCACGAACTCATCCATAATGATAAGGCTTCTCTAGTGCTTTTCCCGTCTCTTTATACTTGCCTTCAACCGGCCAATGAATTAAATAAAGATCTAATACATCAACTTTTAATCCGAATATATGAGTCTGCCGATCATGTAAAAGTTGGATACTGTACACAGACAGAAAAAAGCCAACAAACCTTTCTGTCAGACCATAGTAACTCAAACCCGATTTATATAAGATGATTAAAGAACATATTGATATAGATTAGTTTTGACAGTAAAATTAATGATATACTTAAGTATGCATTTCACTTGTCTGGTAATTTCATTCATAAATTAGGTTCATAATATACATTACATGAGGTTTGGGAAAAGTCCATTCCTTTATCTCAAGATTGTTTTTTCGAAAATAAAAAGATATACAGTGAGTGAGTATGAAAATAGACATCATCATGTCCCATTTATTTACTAGAATAAAACAAGAAAAAATTTGTTTAACAGAATTAAGAACTAATAATTTTATTATTCAATTACCTAAACAAAGTTGTATTAACTATATTATATTTTACAACAGCTCAACGAGGAGAGGTAGAAAGTGTCATACGCATCTAATAAAAATGGAAATATTGTTTTAAATGGTGAGTTTACTGATTTCAACAATGGGAAAGTTATAAATAGAAAAAAAATAATGTTATTCAAAAAATTTTATATATATAAAACAAATCAAAAAGTCATTAAAAACAAAAAAACTGACAATAGGATTGAGATTTTAGAAATTCATGAAAATGACAATAGAATTCAAGGAACTGTACTTGTGGTATACCTAGACCCTTTAAACACCTTATCTTTTATCATAATTAAAAAAGATCACCCACTATTAACTATGGAACAGATAATAGAAAAAGCTGAATCTAATCCTCCACAAAGATTAAAAACAATTACAATCGGTGATAATTTTTATATTTTTGGTGTAATTCGCTTTAAATTTGCTAATATGAAAAAAATTGATATAGCTATTGGATATGATAAAGCTTTAAATTTTAATTTCAAATATTTTTTCTCTAAAAATACCCGTGAAATGTTTTCAAATGTGACAAATAAATTAGGATTATTTGTTCATTTTGGTTATGTTAAAATCAAAAAACAAGAATTGTTAGACAAATATATACAATCAAGTGAGATAAATTTGCCTTTGTATATTAAATCTACGAATAAGGAGAATTTAGACTATTACTACCCTTTGAAATTTAATTATAGAAATACTTATAATGTAAAACACTATGTTTATAGCTCTAGTAGTTATAAATTGAATGAAAATATTGAGTTTTTTGTAAGGAAATCTATAACGGGTCAAATGGTATTAGTCATGACCGATTACATAAGTGTAGTAACAAAGTTTAAAGAAAAATTAGCTTGGTTAATTTCTAGATTCGGAAGGCAAGAAAAATATGATGTTTATTTTGAAAAATTCTCTAAGAACGCAGGCGAGTCAGCTTTTGAAGTATTTAAAAAATCAAAAGCTGAAAATGATTCATTTTCAAAGTTTATCTTGGATAAAAATCACGAAAGATTTTTATCTTTTAAAAAGCAATACGGTACAAACAATATTCTAGCCCACAATAGCTTCAAGTCTTTTTATTATATATTTAAAGCCAAAAGGTTTATTTCTTCTGATTTAGTAAGCCATGTACAAAGAAGATTATATGATAATAGTCAAAGTATCAAAAGAAAGATATTAAGTAATAATAATAAAGTATTCTTACAACACGGTGTCTGTCTTGCCACAAATGTTTTTGAAAGAGGGTATTTTAATAAAAAAGTGCCTATTTGTCCAGATTATATTGTTACAAATTCAAAACTTGAATCGTATTATTTTAGTAAATATCCAAAATTTAGCGATAATCAGCTAATTGAAAAAGGGGTTCCTAATTTAGATTTATATGTTAAAAATAGAAATACAGATAAAAAGCAAATTACTTTTATGTTAACTTGGAGACCCTGGGATGTTACCGGAAAAATAGAAAAAAATTCTTATATAGACCGGTATTTGCAATTTTTAAGGATTGTTAAAACTGATCCTTTTTACGAAGATAAAGTAATCAATATTACTTTACATCCAAAAGCAGGGCTAATGCTTGAAAATCAATTTCCAGAAACATATGATCAAATTAAAGATTATGTATATCAAGGTGATATAAAGGATGCCCTTATTAACTCCAAGGTGGTTATTACTGATTACTCTTCAATATGCTTTTATGCCTTTGCTGGGTGCAGTAATATAATCTTTTTTTGGGGTGATAAAGAAATAGCAGAACAAGAATATGGAGCCCCAAATATATTACAAGATAATAATCGTTTTGGAGATGTTGTTTATCATATTGATAGTACATTAAATAACTTTATAAAAAGAAATTATAACCAAAACCAACCTCAAAAATATATTGATAGATATAACAAATTAGTGGAACATAGTAATGGAAATAACACTGAAAATGTTTATAATGAAATTAAAAAATTAGGATAGTTTAGCACTAATAATTTTTATTTCGAAATCTTACTTTATACAGTAGTTAAACCCCACGTTAGCGTGGGGTTTCATTTATTTTCACCCTAGACAAATAGCCCTTACCAATATTATGTGAATAGGATTTATATCTTTTCCTTCCAAGCCTTTAAGAAGCGCTCAATCACCTGTAATTCATCTTCATTAAACTGATGGAGGAATTCTAAATAGGATGTCACTGCTTTTTCATGAAGTTCATCATGCAGTGCCGCCAATTGTGTACCTTCCTCTGTTAGTGAATAATAGACCGACTTCTTATCACCTTGCCGATGGTTATAGTTTACCATGCCTTTTTCGATCAGTTTTTTCACAGCCTTTGTAATGGCTGGCTTTGACAGTTTCAGTTGCTGTGAAAGAAATGTATTATTTGATTCGTTTGGATTGGCTTGAATCATCGATAAAATGTGAAGCTGTGTGAGTGTCCAATCTTGCTTGAGTGTTTCAGTCGTGGTAATCAGTGGATCTGTTGGATCGTTCCGTCTCTTTTCCCTATGCATAATCAGATCTTGAATCGCTTTTAATACAATCTGCTCTTTTGTTTCCATCTGAACCTCCACTCTTAACTGGTTAATAAAATAATACTAATAATCAATAGAGGAGTCAAAAGAAATGTGAATGCGAGAAAAATAACGGTCCATCAGACCTGATAATTATGAGTACTTTTTTACTAGATTACACGATATATCACAGCACCTTTTCCTTTTATTTACTATCCTATATAATGAAAAAGGGACGATTTCGTTCTATCAAACAATCATATGCTCTTTGAATAACAAAAAAGGAGAGGTGTCTCAGGTGGCTCTCCTTTCCCCTTGATATCTTTTAATGATGAGAATGTGTTTGTTTCTATTTTTTTTGTTTGTTTTGTAAGACATCCTTTTCCTCTTCAGTCAGCTGACCAATAGCAATTCGTTTATACAGACCATCCTCGGTCCCTCTTTTCAGTGTGGCAAACAAGCTAGCTGCGGAGAGAATATATGAAGTAAGAACGAATAAAAATGAATGTACACTCATTCACCTAATTGGTACATTTAAAAAAAAGGAGTTGATGGAATGATGGTTCAACCAGGTGATCAATTTCAAACAAGCAGAACCTATACACATGAAGACGTGATTCAATTCGGCAGATTGACAGGCGACCTAGGCAAACACCATATGGAGCTGGATGACCAGGGCAGGCGAATGGTTCATGGCTTTCTCACAGCAAGTCTGACCACTAGGCTTGGCGGTCAGTTTCATTTTATTGGTCAAGACATGTCATGTACCTTCATCCGCCCCGTTTATACAGGTGATACGATTACCTGTCAAATAGCCGTCACCAAAGTGGAACCCCTTGAACAATATGACCGTGTTCAGCTTTTTTCCCGCTATATCAACCAGCATGGTAAAGAAGTCATTACTGGAAAAAGTGAAGGTGTGATTCTGAAATAGAACACAAGATATAAAACAAGATGCCTCATCAAAGGCAGCTACTCAGCACGATTCTGATTTTCCATATAAAGAGGCGGTCTCTTTAACGAAAGCACAGCACAGCTAAAGGCAATCATCACAAACACAGCACCGAATTTAGCCAAATCAACAGATGAACCGGTCATTGTAAACATGACGCCACCCACTGCTGATCCAATCGAGATGCCAATTTGCAAAGCCGATGTATTTAAACTTTGCTGAATATCGGACGTCACTGGGTCTGTTTGAATCAAATAGCTTTGCAGAGCAGGTGTCAGTGCCCAGCTGAGCGCTCCCCATAGGACAACCATCGCCATAAATACCACAAACACACCCGCTGTATAAGGAATGATAAACATCACAGCCGCAAACGCCATTGTCACAAACAAAATGGCTTTCCCTGATCCCAGTTTGTCACTAAGCCATCCGCCAAAACCATTCCCGCCAATAGACGCAAGCCCGAATACCAAATAACAAATACTAATCCAAAACGGTGTCATATGCAGAACTTCCATCAGAAATGGGGTGAAATAAGAATAAAGCATATAATGACCAGCAAGCATAAACAAACTAATCAAGTGTGCACTAAAAATTTTTGGATGCCCTAAAGAACGAATCTGTTCTTTAAGAGGTGTGACTTGTTCAACAGGCATTTTTTCCAATAGAAAATAGATCAGTACCATGGATATGGCCGATAGAATACTGATTCCTAAAAACATCACTCTCCAGCCAAAGCTCTCTGTAATAAAAATACCGATCGGTACACCTAGAACAAGTGATGAACTAATGCCAATAAAAATCAGACCTAATGCTTTCGCTCGATGCGCTGGTTCCACCAATTTGGCGGTGATCGTCAGTGATAACACCACCACAAGCGCTGTACTCATCGCAATCAATATCCTTGAAATCATCACAAGGGCAAAGGTCGAGCTAAAATAAGTGAACACATTTCCTAGTGTAAACACCAATAACGCAATTAAATAAAGACATTTTCGTTCGATTTTGGCTGTGGCGGTGAGCAGCACCGGTGCTGAAATGGCATACACAATCGCAAATACTGTGATGAGCTGCCCAGCTGTCGCAAGAGACACATTCAAATCCTCTGCAAGGCTCGGCAAAATACCCCCGACCACAAGCTCAACTAATCCAACCGCAAAAGTAGAAACCGCTAATAAATATACTCTCCAGTTCATGTCTAACATCCCTTCTGTATATCATGGCTTTCACTGTTAATTCAGGGTGTAGACAAACAAAAAAAACCCTGATTACAAAAAAGGAAAGCACGCTTTTGTAATCAGGATTTATCGGATCCTGGTAGAAACCCTCAAACCATATTATTGAGGTTATACAAGTCTATTTTTATCTTCAAATATATTAGCATAGCCTTACATAACACGCAAGTTGCAAAAACAGTGAATTCCTGGCATTTGTGGATCAAAGCAAAAGACGCGACAAAGGCAATCAACGAACCAGCTGAACAACTTGCTTTCTCCTGCATTTACAGGTAAACGGATGAAAAATCAACGAATAATGATCAACGTAGATCAGGAATAGTAGCTTGAATCGATCTTTAACCGAGAGGAATCGATGCTGAGAAGTTCCTACTGACATCTCAAGTGAACCTGATAAAAAACCTAAATGCCCATTGACCTCGCTTACACGATCCCCTATAATTCATATTAATATAATCGGTTTTTAAGACTTTAACTGGAGTGGTAATCTATGAAGCGCTTGCCATCATTGTTTGCCGAACGCTGTCCTAAATGTAAAACATCATTAGAAGTCTCAAAGTCTAATGCCCTACAAGGTAAAGTTGTGAAAACATGTCCCAACCTTCATTATCAAAAAGAGTACCATCTAGCACTTGAAACCTATATCGAGCATGATGACGTCAAATAAAAAAGACCAACACACTTTAAAGCAGCTTCTGCTCTCTCAGTTGGTCTTTTTCTTTATCATAAATCCAGCCAAATTTTGATCGCTGTCGCTGTAATCATCACGGCCAGTACCCATTGCAAGTAGACGGCATTGATTTTCTGGCCGACCTTGGCACCAATCGGAGCAGCTGCCAAACTTGCTACCATTAACACAATAGAAGGAACGAGCATCACTTGCCCTGTCATTATCTTTCCAGCAGATGCACCAATTGCAGAAAGAAATGTAATGGCAAGCGACGACGCAATGGTCATCCGTACAGGAATTTTTAAAATAGATAGCATGACCGGCACCAAAATAAATGCTCCGCCAGCGCCTAACACGCCTGACACACTGCCAATCACAAAGGCAATGCCCACTGCCAGCCCTTTATGAAAGGTCACTTCACCCTCTACGTCTGCACGCTGTCCTTTTTTCGGAAACAGCATGAGGATGACAGCTACAATCGCGAGTAATCCATAGACGAAATTCATCCCTTTCTCTGGAACGAAGTGGGATAAATAGCTTCCCATTAAGCTTCCCGCCAATATACTGCTCCCCATATATAAAATCAATGAACGATGTAAAAATCCGCTTTTCCGATACGCCAGTACACCACCAAGCGTCGAAAAGAGCACTTGAATAGCACTAATCCCCGATACCTCGTGTGCTGATAACGTCATCACACCGACAAGAGGCGGAATGTAAAGTAGCATGGGATAGTTGATCACAGATCCTCCAATCCCTACCATTCCTGATAAGAAAGAACCAACACATCCGATGATAAATAGTGTAATCAAAAACGCAAAATCCACTGGTCTCCTCCTTTGCAAAAGGAAAAGGGGCTCTGTCATAGATACCCCTTCCTCCTTTAGGACCCTTTTCTCACCCAGAACTTCAGTACATGTCCTTCATCTGTCTGTGTGATCAATTCATGTCCACTTGACTTAGCCCATGCCGCCAAATCAGCTTTAGCTCCTTTATCTGTTGCATGTATTTCTAATACTTGACCTTCCGTTAAGTCATTCATTTTTTTCTTTGTTCGAATAATCGGCATTGGGCATGCAAGCCCTGTTACGTCTAATATGTGATCTGATGTCATCTGATCGTCCCTCTCCTCTTTATTTTATTAAACATGATCGAATCGCACAACGGTTTGGGCCAATTTCCATTTCTCGCTGCTCTTCATCATCTGGATTCAGCTTGCCCATATTGGTTTGCCGAATGTCCTGATAGGCATTTGGCTGTGCAGGCAGATCCTGCGTGACCATCCGTCTAAACACGTCTTCATCCTCAATGTTCAGCCCATGATTGTCTTTAAATAGCGCACCTAGTTCCTGCCAAACGCTCCCGTCTTCATTGACCTCTTCCATGGTCATGAAGTGTGCAGGCAGAACGATTAATTCTTTCGAAAGCGCGGTATACCGCTCATACAGCGTTTCTCTTAAATCACCTACCCAATCCTCCGCCATTCCAGCTAGATCAGGTCTTCCGATGGAATCAACGAATAGAATATCGCCTGTAAGAAGATATTGATCGTCAACGATAAATGAGGTTGAACCAATTGTATGACCTGGCGAGTATAAGGGACGAATGCCAATGGTGGTCTCTCCAATGGTGATTCTCTGCCCTTCCTCCAGACGATTGTAATGGAACGTCACTTCTTCAGCATCCTTTGGCGGCAGCCAGTAGAGCGCTCCAGACTGATCAGCCAGCTTCTTACCACCTGATATATGATCCGCATGAAGGTGGGTATCAAGTACATGCGTCACGGTGACACCATGCATTTTAACAAAATTGATATAGACATCCGTCATTCTAGCTGCATCTACAATTGCAGCTTCCCCATTCGACATGATCATATAGGACAGACATCCCTTGCCCATCCGTACAAATTGATACAACTCTCCACCTTCAGTCAAATCACCAACCTTCACTGGCTCTACATGCTCACTCCATGCCTTCATGCCGCCTTGCAAATAATGGACAGTCCTGCCCGCCTCTGACAGCATCTTCGCCACCATGATAGAAGAGCCCTCTTTGGCACAAACAACTAGCATTTCTCGACCAATTGGTACTTTCTTTAAAATACCTTCTACGCCATCGAGAAGCTCAAAGTAAGGTACATTGACATATTCAACGGCTTTCCCTTCAATCTTCCAGTCCTGTACATCTGATTCGTTTCGTACATCCAACAAAAAGAGGGGCTCTTTGTTGATGATCTTTTTTGTTAACTGTTCTGCTGTCATTGCTTTTACAGTCATGGTTTCATTCAGCTCCTATTTTTCAATCTCTCCTGTCCAGCTGTTCATGCCTGGCACTACATTGATCAATTGATGAAATCCTTTTTCTTTTAACTTTTGTGCGGCTAATTCACTTCTTCTGCCTGAATGACAGATGAGGTAAATGAGCGTCTCCCGGTTCAATTCTTCAGCACGTTGTTCCACCTCGCCAAGAGGGATGTGAACAGCTCCTGGAATATGGCCCGCTCCGTATTCATCCGGCTCTCGTACATCTAAAATAAACAAAGACCGATTTTCTTTTACCTTCTGTTGAAACATGTTCAAAGACATCTCCGAAATCATTGACTGTTCCTCCTCCTGTTTCGCTCCGCCCTTACGGATCAAATGATGAAGCACCTGTCCTTCTACTTTTGTTCCTAAAAATTCATGACCGGCGCTTTTTGACCAAGCCGCTAAATCTGCTGTAGAACTTTTATCGGTTGCTTGCACTTCAAGCACATCACCTGGCAAAAGCTCATTCATTTGTTTTTTCGTTTTTACAATCGGCATCGGGCATGCCAATCCTTTTGCATCTAAAATGACAGTTGGTTGCTGCATATGATGTCCTCCTTTTTATAGGGACGGGGGTATATTTTTATACGCACTTAATGCCAAGCATTCATACCACCCTTGATATTCGTCATATGGGTAAATCCTTGTTTCTTTAATATGTTGGCTGCCTGCATACTTCTCATCCCGCTTTGGCATATCACATAGACCCCTTTTTCCTTCGCAAGCTGATGTGCTTGTTCTTTTAACTGAGGTAAGGGGATATTTTAAAATCCTTTTATATGGTTTGTTTGAAATTCGACGGGAGATCGAACATCAATCAGTTGCTGATCTATACAATGCCCGTTTAGCTTCCATATCGGCTGCTTTGATTTGTTTCACACCCCGGACGGGAAGAAAATGACTCACAAGCAAACCGATGACGATGATGAACAAAAGCGTTTGAATCATGTGTTATCACCCCACTAAATAAATAAATTCACATTCCCGATTTCAGCCTCTGCTAAATATGAAGCAACACCGGCATATTGAATGTCAGCTAATAATTCATTCTCCTGCAGCCCTAAAAGATCCATCGTCATTGTACATGCTACGAGATTAATCTCCTGTTCCTTTGCCATATCAATGAGCTGCGGCAAGGTCATGGCATTATGCTTTTTGATGACGTGCTTAATCATCTTCGGTCCCATTCCTGCAAAATTCATTTTTGACAGCCCCATTCGATCAGCACCGCGCGGCATCATTTTGCCAAACATTTTTTCTAAAAATCCCTTCTTCAATGGCACCATCTCTTCCTTACGCAAGGCATTCAGCCCCCAAAAAGTATGAAAAATAGTGACCTCATGATCATAAGCTGCTGCGCCATTTGCAATAATATAAGCGGCCATCGCTTTATCATAATCTCCACTAAATAAAACAATCGTCGTCCGTTTCTTCTGTTCTTCCATTATGCTCCTCCTTATCTAAAATACCCATGGGGGTATATCGAAAACAAAAAATATACAAATACCGGTAAGGGTATATTATAACAAGTAGAAAAATTCGTCAACCTCCAAAGGCTGAGGAATTTCTTACCGGCTTTTCACCAATAGTTCAACCGCTTCTTTCACAAGACCCTCCGTATCCTTGCCTTGTTCAAGACTTTCACGGACACATTGCTCAAGATTTGTACTCACAATCACACCCATTGCCCGATCAATGGCATTGCGTGATGCAGACAGCTGCGTCACCACCTCGCGGCAATCCTTTCCCTGCTCCATCATCGCAAGGACACCTTTGATCTGCCCTTCAATTCGGCGAAGACGATTCTTCATCTGCTGATTATATTCCACGTACAAACACTCCTTTCTATTCTTTCTATGAACAGATAGTATACCCTAAGAGGTATTTAGTCAAACATGATGATTCAGTATAAAAAATAATGACAGCATTCGTTTGATATCGAGTGAGATCACCAATTTATGAAACCAGCCAAAATGATCAATGATTATACCAATGGTCAGCTGTCCAGCAATATTCGAGGCAATCACACCAATTCGCGGAACAGCAATAACCGTAAGTATTAAATAAGCCGTTCCAAGAAATACCGCACTAAGCTGCCACTTCGGAGCATTCAGCAGATTCAAAAGAAGCCCGCTCTCAAAGGGCTTTCAAATCTTAGAAGCCAAAGCACTATCGGTTATTTTCCCCCGTACCTTTGTTAAAGTAGTGCCATCTAAAATCAAACAAAATGGCCTTAAACCCCTTTACACTCAAAAAGATTTGATCAATTAATTTATTTACTCATTTGATAAAGAAATAAAAATGATATTTTCTTCAACATGCTCATAAACCCGTGAACTGGTTTCCATAGGGAAAAGAAGCATTTAATAAAGCAAAAAAAGAAAACAAACCGATATTGGTAAGTATTGGATATAGCTGTTGCCACTGATGGCATGTTTATTAGAATATCATTAAGATAAAAAGCTAATCAGTCTATTTTCCATCGACCCTTACAACATCATTAATCTGTGAGCTTTGATTTGACTTTCTGAATGTAAGTATAGCAAAAAGTGAAGAAGTTAAATACAGCAAAAATGCAAAATAGTAGACATACACAACACCAATATAGTCAGAAATCAAGCCTATAATAAATACTGAAAGAGCGAATATTAAATAATAAAGATTATCCTTAGCAGCATATAATTTAGATAGCACATCCTCCGATGTAACTTTTTGGATATAAGTTTGTTGTGAAATGTCTCTTAGTTGATAAAAGGGCCCCATTAAAACAACCAAAATTAGAGATATCCATGCTGTTGTGTTAATAGCATAAAAAAGCACCATTATACAAACTATATAAGAACCTGTTATGATTGCTTTTATTAAATGCTTTTGAAGCCTGATAGAGAAAATTGTTATTAGAATTCCCCCTAAAATACTTCCTGCATAGTAACTGGTATTAATAAAGCCCCACCATTGCTCCCCTTTTTTCAGCACTTCATTTACAAATACCAGAGTTATACCTCCAATCCAAATTCCCGAGGCAATACCTTCTAAAATATCCATAGTGGTTATAGTTCTCATATAATCCTTTTTACTAAAAAGAATGGACCAACCAGTTTTGATACTTTCCCATTTCGGTCTTTTTGTAGCCTCTTTTACCTTTCTAGTCTTTAACTGTAATGACGAGAAAAAAGAAACCATCAATAGAGTTAAAGTGCAGATTAAAACAAGATTGCTCCCAAAATAATTGATAGCAAGTGTTCCCACAGACCACCCGAGTAAAGCGAATGTTTGATCGGTGGTACTAATTAGGCTATTTGCTTTCCCTATCTTTGTATTTTCTACTAGTTCAGGTATGAGCGAAATCCGAGATGGGGAAACAAATCCATCTGTAAACCCTGCTAGACCGATCAAAGAGTAAATAACTGTTAATTTCAGAACCTGATTTATTTCTAATGTTAGTACACCTACAATAATTGTAATTAACAAAAATTGCGCCAGCAGTGAAATACTTAAAATTTTCTTTAATGGAGTTTTTTCAGTAGCTAAAGGGAATACAAAGGAACTCAGTAGTTTCCCAAACACATGTATTAGCATAACTACTGAAGCAAATGTTGCCGAATGCGTAATCGAGAAGATAGTCAAAGTAATGGTCATTGTATATAATGATAAGGCAAGTTTACCAAAAGATATACTTCCCCATAAATAATAAAAAGATTTATTCACCTTTTTCCCCCTTCGTTTCTAAACTTCGTAAATACACCTTTTATAAATTTCCCTGGTTCTTTCTTCCTCCAATAATCTATTCAATCTCTAATAAAAGACTGTCCTCAAACCCTCAAATATCTAATGGTTGGATGATATTCATTGTAGGAATGGATACGGATTCATCCGGATCATGTATTAACAATAACATAAATTTAGGCATCCATTTTATGGTTATTGTTAAAATATTTTCTTTATATGGTTTTTTTCACTTCTGTGATAAAGGGAAGACATTTCCCTGGATAATTACCCCCACAACAATATGTGTATTTATTTAAAACTTGCAGTAAAGCTCTCCAAAAGAGAATTTACCTGCAAGTTTGTTTATTATTGACATTAAAAGTTAATAAAGTTTTCGTTGTTAATGGCTTTATCTTTATTCCCGACTAAATCTCCAAATACAAGTATATTACCGTAACTTCTAAGAAACGAGAAATCATCATTCTTGGAAAAAACGTCGACCCTCGCAAAGAGCAGCTTTTAAAAGCACTTCAGAAACGTTTCATGCCTTTTGGTATATTGACCGCCGAAACAGGAAATGACCTGACACAGCTCGCACCATTTGCAAAAGATTACAAAACAATCGGCGGCAAGACGACTGTGTATATTTGTGAAAACTACAGCTGCCGCCAGCCGATCACTCATATCGACGAGGCGATGGAACAATTATTCCACGATTGACTTTGTCATATGATGACTGCGAGAAGACAAAACGAGGACAAGTAGAAAAAAATGTCAATCCGATAACAAATCGTCTGTATGGTTTTATTTTTCATCTAAAACGGTTAGAATGCACTCTAGATGTTCTCATACCGAAGGGAGAGAAAATGATGAAAAAGGTATCATATACACTCATCGCTTGTCTGTTATCTGTGGGGCTGGCAGCCTGCTCATCAAACGATGCCAAACAGGATAAGCAAAACGATTCAGCAAAGCAGGCAGACCAAAAAGAGCAGCTAAAGCAAATGGAAGACATGCAAAAGAAGTTAGACGCACAAAAAATTGACGATCAAAAGGTCGTTGCGACCGTCAACAAAGACAAAATCACAGGCAGTGAATACAATAGCGCATTATCCACCATTCAAGGGCAGTTTCAGCAAACAGGGCAAGACCCAACATCTAAAGAAGGAGCACAAGAAGTCAAAAAACAAACCATTGAAGCACTTGTAGGTCAAGAGCTCATCCTGCAAGATGCTGAGAAGAAAGGCTTCAAAGCCTCTGACAAGCAAGTAGATAAGCAGCTAAAAGAAGAAAAGAAACAATTTAAAGACAACGCTCAATTCGAAGAAGCACTCAAAAAGAGCGGACTCACAATAGATCTGCTAAAAGGTGAAATTGCCGACAGCATCAAATACAGCCAATATGTCGAAAAAGAAATCAAAACAGCGTCTATCTCTGAAAAAGACGTCAAAGCGTACTATGATCAATACGCCGAACAAATAAAAAAACAAAAGCAAAAAGCACCAGAATACAAAGATGTGAAATCACAAATCAAAAAACAGCTAGAATCTCAAGAAAAGCAGAAAGAAATACAAAAAGAAATTGAAAAACTAAAGAAATCTGCGAAAATTGATGTGTCCACTTAACCGCCTATGAAAAAATCCGCCATTGTGCGGATTTTTTTCGTCACTTGATGAAGTTTTTTCCGAAATTATGACAAAAGCCTCATTATAAACCTCTCCTCCATCCGATATGATGGGATTACAAAAGAAGGCGTTATCAATTCTTTTGTCTCTGAAAAAGTACAAGATCGAAGGCAGATCTAAGACTTTTTTTAGTCAATCGGACATCTACAAGAGGAGGATCTTTATGTTTAAATGGTTTAAACCCGCTCCGCATATCGACAGGCTCGATGATGCCAAAACAGACGAGACCTATAAACGGCTGCGGCTGCAAGTCTTTTTAGGTATATTTATCGGGTATGCGGGCTATTATTTGTTACGCAAAAATTTTGCCTTTGCCATCCCTTATTTACAGGAAGAAGGATTCACCAAAAGTGAACTAGGCTTTGTGCTAGCGGCTGTCTCCATCGCTTATGGCTTTAGTAAATTTATCATGGGCATAATATCAGATCGCTGTAACCCAAGATACTTTTTAGCAACCGGCCTTTTTCTATCAGCCCTTATCAATATCCTATTTGTTTCATTTCCATGGGTGACATCCAGTGTATGGATCATGTTTTTATTCATGTTTTTAAACGGATGGTTTCAAGGAATGGGCTGGCCACCATGCGGACGTACAATGGCGCATTGGTTTTCAATCAGTGAACGGGGAACGAAAATGTCCATTTGGAACGTCGCCCACAATATTGGCGGGGGTATCCTTGCACCACTCATCACATTAGGTATTGTGCTGTTTGCGACTTGGAAAAGTATCTTTTTCTTCCCTGCCATCATTGCCATTATCGTCTCCTTCGTGATCATTCTTCTCGTTCGGGACACCCCGCAATCCGCTGGTCTTCCGCCAATCGAAGAATATCGAAACGACTATCCGGCTCAAACATATGAAGATCAAGAAAAAGAATTAAAAGTGAAAGAGATCTTATTTAAATATGTACTCAACAATAAATTCCTTTGGTATATCGCCATTGCCAACGTCTTTGTGTACTTCGTTCGTTACGGTGTCGTAGACTGGGCACCTACTTATTTAACGGAGGCAAAGGGGTTCTCACCAGAGCATTCACGCTGGTCTTATTTTCTGTATGAATATGCAGGCATTCCCGGTACATTATTGTGTGGATGGATCAGTGACCGCTTCTTTAGAAGCCGCCGTGCACCAGCAGGCGTAATCTTTATGGTTGGTGTTTTAATTGCAGTTCTCGTTTACTGGTTAAACCCTGCTGGCAATCCAATGATTGATAACATTGCCCTCATCAGCATCGGCTTTTTGATTTACGGGCCTGTCATGCTGATTGGACTTCAAGCGATTGATCTCGCTCCTAAAAAAGCTGCTGGTACTGCTGCCGGGCTCACAGGCTTTTTTGGATATATTGGCGGATCTGCCTTTGCCAATGCGATGATGGGCGTAGTAGTGGATCACTATGACTGGACAGGAGGCTTCATTTTACTGGTTGGTTCTTGTGTGCTTGCGATTGTCTTCCTTGCCATGACATGGAATACAGGAAAGCGTGTAGAGCAAGCTTAATGAAAATCACATAAAAGATTCATATCCGCTCAACATTCCCTTTACATCTATTCCTTATGATAAAGGAAGTTACCGTAGAAGGAGGAAAAAATATGAATAAAAGTAGATTACTTGCTTTCGTGTTACTCTCTTTTGCTTTACTGTCTGTTGTGGCGGTGCCGACCACCATATCGGCACATGAAAATCTTTTATCTCCAGATCGTATTCTAAACGTTGCACATCGCGGAGCATCAGGGTATGCACCAGAGCATACCCTGGCTTCCTACCGGCTCGCCACAAAGATGAATGCGGATTACCTTGAACTCGACCTTCAAATGACAAAGGATGGACATCTCATCGTCATGCATGATGAGACCGTTGACAGAACCACAAACGGAACAGGCTGGGTCAAAGATCTCACACTTGCGGAAATCAAACAGCTCGATGCCGGCGCATGGTTTAACCAAGCTTATCCTGACAGACAAAATGCCAACTATATTGGTCAGCGAGTACTCACATTAGATGAGGTGTTACGCTATTTCGGCAAACGAGAGAATTATTATATTGAAACAAAAAAACCAGACCTTTATCCGCAAATGGAAAAAAAATTATTGGCCACCTTAAAAAAACATCACCTTCTCGGTAAACATGCTAGAAAAGGGCAGGTTATCATCCAATCCTTTAGTCAAGAGAGTCTGTTAAAACTACAGAAACTAGCCCCTCACCTTCCGAAAGTACAGCTATTAGACAGAACCCAAATGACGAACATCACAGACAATCAGCTCGACATGATCAAATCTTACGCGGTGGGTGTCGGACCGAATTTTAGAGCATTAACACCTGAGAATGTGCAGCAGGTAAGAAGCCACGGGCTCCTCCTTCATCCATATACGGTCAACAGCGAAGCAGACATGACACGTCTACTGCAATACGGTGTCACCGGCCTGTTCACCAACTTTCCAGACGTCTTTCAGCGTGTAAAAGCTTGGATGTAAACAACAAAAGCCTTGCGGCCGGACCGCAAGGCTTTCTATTATTTCACTGTTTGATTAGTCGATGCTGTTTGAATAGGCTCCCGCTTTCCAATCCCAAATACAAAAAAGCTAAGCGCCACTAAAGCCAAGAACACAATTCCCACAATAAGAGAAATGCGCGTATCCTGATTAATGAACATAAACACAAGAACCATCAGTAAGAAACCAATTGTGACATAATTAGAAAATGGAGCTAATGGCAATTTAAACGGATGCTTGTCAAGCACTACACCCTTTGCCTTTCTGAAGCCGATATGACTAATTAAAATCACAAACCAAGGCACCATACCAGGAAGGACACTCGCACTATACACATAGACGAAAATATTTGGGGGAGAAACATAATTTAAGACAACCCCAACCGCCAAACCAACAAGCACAGCGATTGTACCAAAATACGGCACACCATTCTTTGAAATTTTTGTAAAGAAAGCCGGTGCCTGTCCATTCACACCTAATGTATAAAGCATACGTCCCGCACTGAAAATACCACTATTACAGCCGGACATCGCTGCTGTAATCACAACAAAGTTAATGATACCAGCAGCCGCTGTAATCCCAATTTTCGCAAACGTCGCCACAAAAGGACTTCCAAGGGTATTTAGCTGATCCCAAGGATACACGGTCACAATGACAAAGATCGCACCGATATAGAAAATCAAAATACGCCAGATGATACTTTTAATTGCACTTGTCAACGTCTTTTGCGGATTTTGCGCCTCACCTGCTGTAATCCCAATCAGCTCTACCCCTTGATAGGCAGCAATGACAAGCGACAATGCAAATAAAAAGCCACTAAATCCACCTGTAAAGAACCCGCCATGTGCCCAAAGGTTAGACAAACCAATCGCTGTTCCACCATTTCCAAATCCAAAGAAAATAATGCCTAAACCCGCAACGATCATTAAAATAATTGTCACAATCTTGATCATGGCAAACCAAAATTCGAACTCACCGAACGACTTAACCGAAATCAAATTGGCCGCACCTAAAATGATCATAGCGATTAATCCTGGAATCCACGCCGGTAATTCCGGGAACCAATATTTCATATAAGCCCCTACAGCAATAATTTCAGACATCCCGACAATGACCCACTGGAACCAGTTACTCCAAGCAGTTAAATACCCTGCAAGCGGATGAATATATTGATGTCCAAATGTAGCAAACGATCCCGTACTCGGTTCAAGGTATAACATTTCTCCCATCGCACGCATAATAAAAAAGATAAAAATTCCACACACTGCGTAAGCCAAAAGAACCGATGGACCTGTCCATTGAATGGCCTTAGCTGACCCCATAAATAAGCCAACACCAATTGTGCCGCCAAGCGCAATCATTTGAATATGACGAGCACTTAACCCTCTCTTTAATTCCTTTTGAGCCACTTTTCTTCCCCCTCATCAACAAACAACATTGAAAATAAAAAAAGTCAGAATTTTCATTCTAATTAAGAATCATCAACCTTTCGTTGTATATTATCATAATAAATCTACTATTAAAAAACAATTGTTTTTTTGAGGAAAACACTATTAACAAAATATTCTGATATGAAAGGGAATTAAATTGTTTTATATTGATATACTGAATCGAAGGGTGAAAATCGCTCCAATGTAAATCAAAAATCTTTACCTCACCCGCATCCGGTTTTAACAAGTTCATGGTCATTTTGATGGTGATCAACTTACCGGCACCATTTTCCCCAATAAACCCTGTGACAAAGTCTTTCTTCACTTGCAAATCAAGATCCTGAGCCATTTTTTAATGAAATTCAACTAAAAAAACCACACAGCTCTTCAGCTATGTGGTCCTCCTACAAATCGATTTATCTCCAATATACCCATCTTCCCATGAGCCATTCCATAGGACCTCTTCTCCACTTTTTCAAATAGAGATAGCTGATGAACAGCTGTGCTGTGTAAAGCCCAACAGCGAGCAGCAGTCCAAACATTGAGCCCATCTGTCCAAATAAACCAAGTCCATAAGAATAGAAAATCGTGGTGCAAATAATGGATTGCGCTAAATAGTTCGATAAAGACAATCGCCCAAGTCCCGCAAGCAGACGCTTTAGACCTTGGGCTGCCTTTGAATAGTAAAACACAATAAAGGCTTGAATATAGCCGATCGTCAGTACATACGCACCTAACGTTTTCACCATTTCACTCCAAGGAGCATCAATGAACGTCACACATTTTAACGCCACCCCGATCAAAATCATCCATACCCAGCCTTTACGATAAGTCATTCCTCGATCTTCTTCTGTCAGATGCCCTTTTTTAGCAATTGCCATGCCAAGCAGTGCAAATGGACCGATCATGATAGGACCAAAGAGAAGACCTAAAATTGGCGTCAGAGTAAGGGTTACAATGGCCATCATTATGGTGACAATCATCATATCGTCTTCAATCGTAATCCGGCTCATCAAAATATCCCCATATGTACCTGTCGCATATACATTCGTTAATAAATCTTCATTTCCATAGATAATATTCATTAGATACGGCAAAACCACTAAAGATAAAGCACCTAAAATACCCGACCAAATCAGCATTGTTTTGATCTGGCTGCTCATAAACATCATCAAGAAAAATGTACAAGCTCCATAATAAAGAAGAATGTCGCCATTCCAAATAAATATGTAATGCAGCATACCAAGCACAATGAGACCAAATCCTCGGCGAATGATGATGGCATTCGTATTCAGTCCCTTTGCCTGCGTGGATTCAATCAGCTTGACAAAAGAATATCCAAACAAAAAGGAGAAAATCGGATAAAACGACCCCTGAAACAAAATCTCCGTCACATATACCCCAAATTCCTGCCCCCACAAACTCGAATCAAACATTTTCTCAAAATCATAATCATATTGAAAATTAAGCATATTCACGATCAAAATACCTAATAAACTAAAACCACGTAAACAATCAATTACCTCAACCCTAGATCCCAACACGACAGCTCCTTCAAAAAATATAAAGATAAAGCATATTTATCCTACCACATTTTTTTTAAATTGGTTTCTATCCCCCTGTGAAAAGATACGTTTTAAGGTAAATTTAATAAAAAAACCTAGAATATACATTCTAGGTACCATACTCATGACTTATGACCTTTTTCCTCTTTCCAAAGCACACGCTTCACATAAAACAAAATCCCCAATCCGAACAAAATCAACGTCAGCTCCCACACCTGTGTAAAAGACCACAGTTTTTTTTAATTCTTTATTCGATTGAAACAAAACGCTCTCCTCCATACCCCTAATTAAGATTGTTTTTCTAGGTTTTTCAATATTTTTTCCCAGCCGGTATCTCCCATTTTCCGATCTATTGCCCTTCTTCATTTATGAGGCAAAAGCTTGGTAATCCTTGAACTTTATATTTTGTGACAACCTCATAATCTTGATCCAACACAATGGGCGCAATCAGATTCTTTTCCTCTGCATATTTCGAAACAACCTCTACCGATTTTTCTTCTTCCGTATGTGGAACATGGACACAGGTTAAATGGAGACCCAACTGATCTACACTATGTAAAATGCGTTCGGTTAATTCTTCACAATGAGGACAATTGACTGACCAAAAATAAAGAAGGTGATTTTGCCCTTCAGATAAATACCTCTGATCTGAAGGATGAATCCAAGGAAAATGCTTAGGCCATTTGAGTATTTGCGTTTCCACTATTCATCACCTTTTTCGTTTAATTGAAAAGCGATGATTTTTCCTAATGCTTCCTCTGCGGCAAAAGGCGCCACATTCCCTGATGGGTTCTCTTGTTCCTTTTTTAGGCACTCGTACATGTTTTTTTCGATTTTTGATGGGTCAATCCAAGAGATACACCACGATGCCCAAAAACAAGTAGGGCCTTCATAGCGTTTCGCCAACGGCAGAAGAAATGGCAAACTAGGCTGGCCTATTCTCATGAGCGAGATCGCAGCCGCCATTCTTGTCTCCTCTTCTTCACTTTGTAACAGCTTGGCAAGGGACTCAGCTGCGCCCCCTGCATCTGCTCCAAATTCACCAAGTACCGCAGCTGCAATATTCCGCAAAGAACCCTCTTCTTTTAAGGCTTCAACAAGCACTGGCACTGCCCTTTTTCCGTATTTTCCCAATTCATCCATTGCTTGAATGATCGTTACTTCATTGGTATTGACCAAACGCTGAACCGATTGGGATAGCTTATCTTCTGGTTTCATGACAATCAACTCCTCTTTTTAATGAGTCCCACGGCATCGATAACAAATCACATAAAATACAAATCCAGCAAATAAAGATGTAATTGTTGTAAACCAGCCATCAGTGAACAGATGAATACCAACGATGACCACAGCACTTATGACAGATGCGATGAGCAATGATCGATAATAGCTGCCCAAAGAAAGACTCGCTTCACGTCTCAAAGGCTGCATAAAGGCAAAGAGCCGTATGGCCAAAAACCATATATAAACCCCTCCCCCATAAACGGTCCAATACAATACATCTTCAATCTCAAACAAGACAAGAGAAATCAAGTAGACAGCGTACAACCAAAAGGTTTGAAACACTTCTAATAGAAGAATTTTTTGATATAAAGCACCGGGAAAAAGATACACCACTCCCGTTTGCGCATGTCTTACAATCCCAGCGTAATACGAACTAAGGAGGACGGAAACTGAGATGACGATCAAAAATAGATTCAACCAATCTGAAAAATAAGAAATGACAACATAGTAAATACCTATCAACAGCAAGGTAGATAACAGATGGAAGGCAACATACTTTTTCATCAACAATAATTCTAGCCAAAGAAAAGCCCAGATGCCAGTTAATGATGAAAGTCCCCACCACGTCTTGCCTTTCTTTTGACTTATTGGATTTGAGTGAATCTGTTTTCCTTCAAATTCCTCCCAAAATGCTGCCTCCTTGACTAACGTCTCCTTCATCTCTAAACGATGACTGGCCCTGTACATCATCGTTAAAGATAAGATTATGACGACAAGAAATATCAATAAAAAATGGAATGAGAACTCCTCAATCATGCGCCCTACTTGAAACATAAAAGAAGCAGAGATGTTCATCAATAAAGACTGTTTCATCATCAACTGATTCAAAAAAAATAGTGCAAAACAACAAAACATCAGGACAAAACCGAGTAAAAGTATCCGCTTGTATACTTGAATAGTTCTAGCACAAGACACCGCCATCATCCATGTTTCGGTCATACATAACAGCCCTGTCAGGATGAGTGATTTCCCGAGTAGAAAAGGATACTGCTGCGTCAAACAAAAAAGGAGGATATCTGCAGACAAAGCAGAGATCATAAGGAGAGCTCCTCGCCAAAAAATATGATACACCCATACACACATCACAACCGTCCATAAGGAAGCACCATTCCCATATAACCACATGATATCGTTCATCTGACTAGGCAGCCGATTCGAAAACAAGCCAAAGCCAGTATAAACAACAAATAAAAAGACCATGATCCATCCAGCTACCTGAGCATTCCAATTCCCCATATTGGAGACTGCGCTCAGCTGAAAACCAATTGCAGCCATGAAAAGCAGCAAGATCAGAAAAGGCATTTTCTTTTCTTGATTTTTACTGATCAAGCGCCTTTGGGATTTCATCCATAAAAGGGAGAGCGTGTTATTCACTAGACCACTCCCCCAGTAGTTGAATGACCTCTGCCCTCCACTTGATCTGTTCTTCCTTCAATTGAGGAACATCGATCCTTTTCATGATGTCACCGTCTCGAATCAATATCACCCTGCTAGCTGTATCAAGAACAAACTCCAGACTATGAGTGGACACAAGGACATAACCACCTTGACGGCTTTTTTGTCTCAGCCAATCTGACAGCCATTGTTTTGAAGGTATATCTAACCCTACAGTCGGTTCATCTAAAATAAAAAGGGAGGCATCTTGCACAATGGCTCCAGCTAAAACGACACGCTGTTTTTGGCCTCTTGAAAGCCTTCCGCACAGTTCGTTCATCTTCATGTCCATATGTACTTCCTTCAACGCTTCATATACCTTTTCTTTGATCTGTTTTAAACCTTTATGATAGCCCCTTGCACGGAATTGAACATGTTCAGCAACCGTTAATTCTGGATACAAATACGGCTGATCAGGAATAAGAGCTACTTGCTTCCGGACATGGGAATGACCAGGCGGGAAACCCTCTATGAGAATTTCCCCTTGATCTGGTTGATATAGACCCGTTAAACACCGAATCGTTGTCGTCTTCCGGCGCCATTAGGCCCAAGCAGCGCCACAACCTCACCTGCTTCAATGGAAAATGACAGACCCTCTATCCCATCACCATTGCTATATCGTTTGCTTACATTCTGAACCTCCAAGAATGGCATCAAATCTCTCCCTTTTATTAGAGTGATGTATGCTTATCAATGGTGTTTTTTACAATGACATGTAAATGTAATTAGACCCACTCAATATTTACCCTGATATTACCATACAGACAATAACAAGATAAGGGTGTAGGGTAATTTCTTAAAATTTCACAAAACAAAAAAGATTGAGTATCAATCACCCAATCTTTTACCTATTAAATCTCCTGACAAGCCCAAGCATCCACCTCTACCTTAAAAACAGGAGAAGCCAGGGCGACCACATAAATCATCGTCATACAAGGCAGGTGATCGCCTAAAAACTGCTCCATGATTCTTTTTCTACTCTCGGCATCAAACTCACCTACTAAATAAAACACAAGCTTCGTTATATCTTCTACTTTCATATCTGCCGCTTCTACATTGCGCTTCACATTCTCTAACGCTAATTTGAGCTGCTCCAACGGGCTCTCCGGAATTGTCCCATCTGCCTCCATTCCCACTTGACCTGATAGGGTTAACCACCGCTGTGGTTCTGTTGTTTCTATTTGATGAGCATAGGGTGCAACTGGCGGGTGAATGGTCTCAGGATTACGTGATGTTCGCACTGACAAACCCTTTTTCTGAAAATACAATCAATTTATATCCTTCATATCAAAATTTATTTTCCTGCTCAGATTGACGTGCTTCTAGTGAACTCAAATAAATAATGCGTTTCAAAAAGAAAAGACGTGACCAGTTGGAATGGATAAACATGACTTAAGCTGTCCCATCACGTAGGATAGCAGACAAGAGCTGGCTATTGGCAACTGTTCCGTATAATACTACAAAGATTTATTTTCATTTGCATGATATTTAAGAGAATACAGCAATGCTTATTTTTTACGTTTTCTTTCACAAATTTTACTGAACATTCATTTGATATCTAACTAGGTGATAACCAAATGAATTATGTGTTTGTACATTATCAGAATCTAATGTGAACCCATTCTGTTCCGCTACTTTTCTGCTTCTAAAATTATTCTCTGGACATATGATTTCATAAGTTTTTAGTTCATAATAATTTAATGATATTATATAATTAACTATTTTACTAATAAATCCTTTCCCTTCATATTCTTCACAAATCCAATATCCTATATTTCCTTTTAGAGTAAGTCTAAAAACTCCAATAAGTTCATCATTGATCATAATCCCAACTTCAAATCCATTGTTTGTCATGAATAATTCATTTGCTTTTTTTATAAAGTTTTCTGTGTGAGAAATTTGATTATTGGAATAAACCCAAGGCAACCATTTACCAAGATGTTCTTTATTATTTTCAATTAATTTATTTAGAAAAGGAGCATCTTTGTATATTAAAATTTTGAGTGATAAATCACTTTCAATTCCTATCCTAAACATTTTTACAATTCTCCTTTATATTTTTGAATAATTTATTTAATTAAATTCATTTTTTCTAATAATCTACACAAATCACATAAACTATCAGCAACGTGCATATTAGAATCTACTTTATATGAATCATTGAAAGTACTGTGACAGTTTTCACACTTTTTATAATCCAATGAGATATTATGATATTCAGTTTCTTTCTGATGACCTTTAAACAATTGATAAGCAGAACCTGGGAAAATAGTTGTTAAAGTATCGGCTAATAAATAGTAGATATCTCTATCTAGGGCTCCTCGATCAAATTGTGTTGGGCTTCCTTGAGTGTTGTGTTCTGGAACTATAGCCTCCAAATATAAAGTAAGTTCCTTTTTTGTAATTGACATAGAGGATAAATTAATTCGAATTCGCCCCATTTCCTTTTAAAAGGTCCTAGAAAAGGTGAACCTATAAACTTAGATTTCAATATTGAAGTTACTATATCCTCACACATTAACCCAAAAGCAATTTTATTAATCCCGTTTACTTTTGAATAGTACTCTACTACTCCTCGCATAATTGCATGTGCTGTTCCAATTGAATAAACCTTATTATAATCATACTTTACTTTTTCCATAACCTCATATGTTGGTATTTTAAAATTAAAAACATTTCTAAGCTCATTTTCTGAAATATTTCTATGTGAATATCCAAATTTTTGAGCTATTTCAGCTGCAAAACTTGTTTCTTTTTCTTTTGAGAAAGTACTTACATGTATTGATGAAACTGAAAAACTAGGTAGAGATTCTCTGGTATTATTTAAAAGATATCCTAACCTTCTTTTATCCATTTTTCAACTTTAGATGTTCTCATTCTTCTTGACTCAAAAACACCCCTTTAGACTACTATAATCTAAAGGGGTATTACATCGTGACTTTTTTTACAAACATCACAACTTTATTTCAAATCCACAATGTTAAAGACTTTGTTTAAAACAGAACCCCTACTCCACCGTCACACTCTTCGCAAGGTTACGTGGTTTATCCACATCACACCCGCGGTGAAGGGCTGCGTAGTAAGCGATCAGCTGTAATGGGACAACAGATGCAAGTGGTGCAAGTGCTGGGTGTACAGCTGGAAGGACGAAACGGTCGCCTTCGTCTTCTAGGCCTTTTAGTGAGATGACACATGGGTTTGCTCCGCGTGCAACGACTTCTTTAACGTTACCGCGAATGCTGAGGTTCACGTGCTCTAGGGTTGCAAGGGCAATGACCGGTGTGCCTTCTTCAATTAAAGCAATGGTGCCGTGTTTCAGTTCTCCGCCAGCAAAGCCTTCTGCTTGGATGTAAGAGATCTCTTTTAGTTTTAGTGAACCTTCAAGGCACACATAGTAGTCAAGTCCTCTTCCGATAAAGAATGCGTTACGTGTCACTGTGAAGTAGTCACGAGCGATTTGTTCCATTTCATCCTTTTGATCGACAAGGGCTTCCATTGCGTTTGCTACAATCCCAAGCTCTTTCACAAGATCAAAGTCAAGAGATTGACCATTTAGTTCAGCTGCAACGGATGCAAGGATCGCAAGAACAGCGATTTGTGCTGTGTAGGCTTTTGTTGAAGCCACTGCGATTTCTGGTCCTGCATGTAGAAGCAATGTGAAGTCTGCTTCACGAGAAAGCGTTGACCCTGGTACGTTTGTGATAGTTAATGCTTTATGACCAAGCTCTTTAACTTGAACAAGTACAGCACGGCTGTCCGCAGTCTCCCCAGATTGAGAAAGGAAGATGAACAACGGTTTTTTCGATAGAAGCGGCATGTTGTAAGAGAATTCACTTGCTACATGGACTTCTACAGGTACTTTCGCCCAGTCTTCAATATATTGTTTACCAACAAGTCCAGCATGGTAGCTCGTTCCGCAAGCCACAATGTAAATGCGGTCTGCTTCTGCTACTGCGCTTGCGATATCGCCAGCGACTGACAGCTTGCCGTTTTCGTCTTGATATTCTTGGATGATTTTGCGCATCACAAGCGGCTGCTCATCCGTTTCTTTTAACATGTAGTGAGGATATGTGCCTTTCTCGATGTCGCTTGCATCTAGCTCAGCGATATAAGAAGGACGTGTCATGATATCACCGTCAAGGTTTTTGATGATAACCTCGTCTTTAGTGACAATGACCATTTCTTTATCCATTAATTCCGCATATTCGTTTGTTACTTGAAGCATCGCCATTGCGTCAGAAGCCACAACGTTGAAATCTTCTCCGAAACCAACCAATAATGGGCTTTTGTTTTTCGCCACATAGATTGTTTCTTTGTTTTCGTTATCGAAAAGAGCAATTGCGTAAGAGCCTTTTAGTTGAAGAAGCGTTTGACGGAAAGCTTCCTCTGTATCAAGACCTCTGTTTACAAATTGTTCGATGACTTGAACAACAACCTCTGTATCTGTGTCGCTTTTTAGTGTGACGTCTTGTAAATATTCGCGTGTCAATTGTACATAGTTCTCGATGACACCGTTATGAACAAGCGTAAAACGGCCAGAAGCACTTTGATGCGGATGTGCATTTAGATGGCTTGGTACACCGTGTGTTGCCCAGCGTGTATGTCCGATTCCTGCTGAAGATGCCACGTTTGCATCTACGACTTCACGAAGCTCAGCGATACGTCCTTTTTCTTTGAACACATGCACGCCTTCTTCGTTTGCCACAGCGATACCTGCTGAGTCATACCCGCGGTACTCAAGCTTCTCTAAACCTTTTAATAAGATTTCCTTCGCATCATTCTGACCAATATAACCTACGATTCCACACATAAATATTCTCTTCCTCCCGATCATGTGAAAGGGACAAAGAAAGCCTACTAAAATAGAAGGGACATTTCTTCGTCCCTCTCTACATGTTTATTTTGGGAGATCATGTGTATTCCCTTTGTACAAAGAGTCACCTCTTTGGTTTAAAGAAACACTTACGGCTGTGATCTCTTTTTTTGATCAGCCGGGAGGCATCCGCCGAAAATTCGATAACCTCCATCCTCGTCAACTAAGCATCTGTCGTCCGATCGCTTAGTTCGGGCGCTATCATTATAAAAGTTCTTGAACATCTACCCTGCCTTTCCTGATAGAATAAAAATCCAGTAACACAAGGATGATTGTACTATAAGGTCTGACCTCCGTCAATCAAATTTAGCGGGTGATCCCCGTCATTTTAGAAAGTGAGACCTCCATACACTATATGCGATGAAGCTTGTCACGTTCTACCTTTGATGTGCTCTCCTATGTATGAAGGCAGCAGCAAATGGCCCTCTCTTATAAGATTCGTACAGATCCCTCCTCTTATGACGCTTATTCAAAAAAAGCAAACCGCAGGCTCTGCGATTTGCTTTTTTATCTATTACTCAATACCCATTTCATCTTTGACAACAGCCGTAATGCGAGCCACATATTCATCACACAGCTCTTTTGTTTTCGCCTCTGCCATGACACGTACAAGCGGCTCTGTTCCAGATGGACGAACAAGGATACGGCCGTCACCGTTCATCTCTTTTTCGACCTCTTGGATCACAGCTTTCACTTTTTCATTTTCTTCCACTTTATATTTATCAGATACCTTCACATTCACTAGAATTTGCGGGAACTTTTCCATTTCAGCCGCAAGCTCTGATAATGTTTTTCCTGTTGCTTTGAGTGTATTCACAAGCATGATCGCAGAAAGCATGCCGTCACCTGTCGTATTGTAATCAAGGAAAATCAAGTGGCCTGATTGCTCGCCGCCGACATTATAGCCGTCGTTTTTCATCGCCTCGACCACATAGCGGTCACCAACAGCGGTTTGAATGCTCTTAATGCCTTGCTTTTCAAGCGCTTTATAGAAACCAAGGTTACTCATGACCGTTGACACGACGGTGTCATCCTTTAATCGGCCTTCACCCTTTAGATAACGTGCACATATGTACATAATTTGATCGCCGTCTACGATATCACCTTTTTCATCGACTGCAATTAAGCGGTCGCCGTCACCATCAAACGCAAGGCCAATATCTGCACCCTTTTCTTTTACAAAAACAGAAAGTGCCTCTGGATGAGTGGAACCTACGCCATCGTTAATATTCAATCCGTTTGGTGATGTTCCCATTGTTGACACATCTGCATCTAAATCAGCAAATAAATGTGTCGCAAGAGAAGATGTTGCACCATGAGCACAGTCAAGCGCCACGTGAATACCTGTGAAATCCTCGTCCGCTGTCTGCTTCAAGAATTGCAAGTATTTCTGACCGCCTTCAAAGTAATCATTCACCGTTCCAAGATCGGCTCCAACCGGACGTGGTAATTGATCGACTGGCTGATCCATTAGCTGCTCAATTTCATTCTCCTGTTCATCTGACAGCTTAAAGCCGTCCCCGCCGAAAAATTTAATTCCGTTGTCTTGAACTGGGTTATGAGAAGCAGAAATCATGACACCTGCTTCTGCATCCATTGCCTTCGTTAAATAAGATACTCCAGGTGTTGAGATCACACCTAAACGCATCACTTCAGCCCCTATTGAAAGTAGACCTGCAACGAGAGCTCCTTCTAGCATATGACCGGATACACGTGTGTCTCGTCCAACGAGTACCTTTGGACGTTCTTTATCCTTCGTGAGGACATAGCCACCAAATCTCCCAATTTTAAATGCGAGCTCTGGCGTTAATTCGTTATTAGCCACACCCCTTACACCATCAGTTCCAAAGTACTTGCCCATGTTTCAATCGCTCCTTTTTTACCGTTCAAGAGGACGCTGTGTCCCCTTTTTTATCTTCTTTGACCCGCTGTCATCGATTCCTCTTTACTCTTCTCTTCCTGATGATCATCGTCATCAGATGATTGATCCTTTCGATCATTCGTAGAAGCCGGCTGATCTTCTGAATCAGTAGAGGTAAGTTTTACTTTGACCTTTGATCTAGATAATGTCCATGTCACATTTTGAGGGCCATTCACTTGTACTTTGACCTCATGTGTTCCTTCGTTTAAGTCCCCCACATTGATATAGGCTTCAATATCTGAAGCCTTTAGTTTATCAATTGCACTCTTTGATCCTTTTGCTGTTAACGTAAGACGCCCAGAAGACGGACTCACAAATTCAGAGCTGAGATCCTTGCTCAGACCCACGACAGAAATAGGTACATTATCGATCTTTTTTTCTTCAGCTGTTGCAACCTTCACTTTGATCTTAACGGTTTCAGGTGATACCTTTTTCACACCATCTGGCAGTAGAATGTCGGCATCAATCTCCGTATCATCTTTAATTTTGCTTAGGTCCAGCTTAACGCCATCAATAAAATCTAGTGCATCTAGCACCTTTTGAGAACCGTAGACAGTGACCTCACTTGGGCTTGTCTCAATGCTTGAGATACTGATCCCATCCGGTAAGCTGCCCGTCCGCTCAATTTTAAACGGGATCTTCTTGCTCGGGCTCGTAATCGGGACCGTAATATCCACAACCGACGGACTCACTTTAACTGGTAGCTCATTCCCGCTGCTATCATACACAGTGAGCTTCGCTTGTTTTTCAATTTGTTGATCGACATCCTCTAGGTTTACAAATGCTTTAATAACAGAAATTTTGTCGATCACGTCCTTTGAACCAGTGACAGTGACCTTTTTCGGATTCACGATAGGCTGTTCAGGTGAATAGCCGTCTTTGATTTTATTTTGATTATAAAATTCTGTTTCAACAGGGAATTCAGCTGAGGTTTTTTCTTGTATCGTCACAGTTGTCACAGACGGATTAATCGTTAATGTGATCCCCTTTAATACACCTCTTGACTTCAGCTCTACTTTATGTGTGCCTGTCGTTAACTTTTGCATATCTGCGTAAATTTCAAAATTCTTCGTTTGTCTTGCTGTTTTCACAGCACTTGTTGATCCTATAATCGTGACATTGACTGTTTGCGGTACCCCAGTGACGACATACTTCTCGTCATCATAATACGCTTTAACAGGAATGTCAGTTAAGGTTGCTTCATCTGTCGTCGATGTTGGGAAAAAGGATTCACCGATTTTTTTCGGTGTGGGCGCTTGCGCTGAATTAACTGCACCATACAGCAATAAAGCGAAGACCAATGCAAGAAACTTAACGGCCCAGCGATTATTCATAATCTTATCCATTTTTCTTGCCCCTCCAATACCATTTGGTCGAGGAATCATCTTTGCTGTTCTTACTAAATTCAGCAATTAGCATTTCTTCAAGCGCTTCTTCTGTTAATTCTCGATGGAGATCACCATTTCTTGCAACACTAATGCTACCTGTCTCCTCTGAGACGATGATTGTTAAGCTGTCCGTCACTTCACTAATACCGACTGCCGCCCGGTGACGGGTTCCGAGTTCCTTAGAGATAAAAGGACTTTCTGACAGTGGTAAATAACAACCCGCAGCTGCAATCTCATCACGCTTCATAATAACAGCACCGTCATGAAGCGGTGTATTCGGAATGAAAATATTAATCAGCAACTCAGAACTGACCTTTGCATTCAAAGGAATTCCTGTCTCTATATAATCATTCATTCCAGTATCGCGCTCAATCGTCAGTAGCGCCCCTATTCTACGTTTTGCCATATAATTGATTGCTTTTGTAATTGCCTCGATCGTTTTCTGCTGCTGTTCCTCTACAGGTGTCCCGCTTCTTGAGAAGAAACGGCCGCGCCCAAGCTGCTCAAGCGCTCTCCTTAGCTCTGGCTGAAAAATAATAATGATCGCAAGGAACCCCCACGTAATCGCTTGATCCATCAGCCATTGAAGTGTATTAAGACCGAGATACGCACTTCCCATCCTGACGAGAACAATGACCACAATTCCCTTTAAAAGCTGAACCGCTTTTGTTCCGCGGATGACCATCATTAATTTATATATCACATACCAAACAACGAGAATATCAACAGCATTACCGAGGTACTGCAAAAAAGGAATATCCCCTAAAGCCATTTCCTCGTCCTCCAGAATTTTCAAGTTTCTTCGTATGATGCATTTTTTATAAAAAAGAGCCTATGTATAAATACATAGCGTGGCTATTATACCACATTTTGTTTCTTCAAGGAAAACAGTTGCCATATATGGCTGGCTTTCTAGTATGCATGTATCTGATCGATTGTATAGAAAAAGAGCAGTCCCTAAGCTTAGAGACTGCTCTCAAACTGTATGATTTACTTTTGTTCCTCTGGCCCAATGACCCGCATCACGTCTTGTGCTGTGGATTTCAATTTGAACCAAATCCAATCAAACACTTCATTAATTTCATTGATTTGACCAGTGACTTGTCCGGCAGAAGCCGTCAGCTGTTCCCCATTGACGACTGTTACATTTCCATCAACCTTGCCTTCTACAATCAGCTTGCCATTTTTGACAGTGACATCACCTTTGACGGTTTCCCCTTTAGGTACGGTCACAATATCATTTTCAACCACGAGATTCGGCTGCTTTGACACACTGAAATTATGATCGGTATTCCAGCTTGTAAACAGACTGCCTCCCATCAATATCACAAAGAGGGCAGCGGCCACGATCAGTGGGTGAGCTTTAATCCATCTTTGAATCGACACACGCTTTTTCTCCTTTGGAAGACCTGCCATCACCTTTGCAGTGAAATCAGATGGTGCTTCTATATGAGATGTACTCTGCACTAGCGCGATGGATTTCTCAATTTGTTGAAAATGAGTACGGCACTCCTCACACGATTGCAGATGGCTCTTTAATTCCTTTTCATCTTCAGGCTCAATATCCCCGTCTAAATACTGATGCATAAGCTGGACGATTTTATCCTGACAGCTCATCAAAATCACCTCACTCAAAGGTCTCTCAACTGTTTCCGGAGAGCCTCTCTACCCCTGTGTATTCTCGTTTTTACCGTACCAATTGGTATATTCAGAATCTCACTAATTTCTTTTAACGAGAGTTCATCAATATACTTTAATACGATGACCGAACGATATTTATCTGGTAGTCTTAGAATTTTTTGCTGAATGGTGCTCGATAATTCAAGAGACACCACCTCATCCTCTGGAAAAATGCCATCAGCAGCAATTTGAGAATACATATTCAGTCCTTCTGTGCCTGCCACCTCTGCATCTAAATAATAATCCGGCTTTTTTTTGCGAATACGGTCGATGGACAGGTTGGTTGCAATGCGGTACAGCCACGTGGAAAACTTACGATTCACATCAAAGCTCTCAATATTCACATAGGCACGAATAAATGCCTCCTGTGCAATATCCTCCGCTTCGTGTGCATTCCCAAGCATACGGTAGCACAGCTGATAAATTTTGTCTTTATACAGGTCTACGATGTCTGTAAATGCGTTCTGGTCGCCTTTTTTCACTTGCTTAATTCTTTTTTTAATCATTGTTTCCATAGTATATTCAACCTCTGCCTTCACCGGTCTTTATGTATACGAACCTTCTTTCAAAAGGTTTCATTCTCCTCTAAAAAATAGTGTAACAAATTTTTGACAGCGTGTTGCGCTTATCAGTCGGTAAAAACCTTAATATATCCTTAAATTTCCCCAAAATAAAAAAGAACAGGAACAAATCCCGCTCTACAATAACTTTTCACCCATTAAAGAACCAATTAAAGCAACTGCTGTTTCTGCTGTTTTATTTTTCTCATCTAATATCGGATTCACCTCAACAAATTCAGCAGAAGTCAAAATACCCGCTTCCTCTAAAAGCTCCATGGCAAGGTGACTCTCACGATAACTAATGCCGCCCGCCACCGGAGTTCCTACACCAGGGCATTCCGCTGGATCTAATCCATCTAAATCAAGCGATAAGTGGACACCATCTGTTCTTTCCTTTAAATACGCAATGGCTTCTTCCATCACTCTGGTCATCCCCAAACGATCCATTTCATGCATTGTATACACCTTAATGCCTTTTTCTCTAATCAACGCCCTTTCTCCTTCATCTAAGGAACGAGCACCAATTAAAATGATATTTTCAGGCTTCACTTTAGGAGAATACCTACCAATATTCGTTAAATCAGCATGACCAATGCCAATACTAACAGCAAGTGGCATTCCATGAATATTTCCAGAAGGAGATGTTTCTTCTGTATTTAAATCACCGTGCGCATCATACCAAATGACACCCAAGTTTTCATAATGCTTGGCTACACCGGCAAGTGTGCCGATTGCAATGCTGTGATCACCGCCTAAAATCAGCGGAAACGAACCTGACTGCACAATACTGTCAACCTTTTCAGCAAGAAGCTCATTCGCATCAGCATTCTCTGTTAGATTTTTTAGCTTTTCACTTGTATAGAGACCTTTCTCATCGTCCCTTTGCTCAACTGGAATATCTCCAAGATCCTCAACTTCAAATGAAAGCGATTCCAATTTTTCTTTTACACCAGCACATCGAATCGCACTCGGCCCCATATCGACGCCCCTTCTCATTTGACCCAAATCCATCGGAACCCCGATAATCGTGACCTTCTTTAGTTCTCCCATATATGTACATCCCCTTTCCGTTCATGCTTATATTTTACTTTCTCAATGCCTCCTGACTCAACTCAACAACATTTTGAATAGTTATACATTTCTTCTATCAATATAAAAAAGACACCTTTTTGAAAAAGGTGTCTCAGACCGTAGACAAACCCCACCTTTACTTCAAGTAAAAGTGGGGTTTTCACTTATTTTGATAAAATTTATCAGTTGTCTTACGCTGGACATGGTCCTTTCCATGTCCAGTTTGCTA
>NZ_JAIVLB010000026.1 GCF_020524495.1 Bacillus stratosphericus
ACTACTTCTAATTGATTTCTTCTCTCTTCTTCACGTTTCGATAACATGTTCATCCCCCGCAGAATTGTGTTATTACCCTTATTATACAAAAAAGCTTGTAGACTTTGTCTACAAGCTGATGGACAGAGCATAGGGCTCTGTCCATTTTTTAGGATGACACTTTGTTTCTTGTGCGCTTACGCTGGTAGTAATAAAGGATACCCCCTGAGGAGAGCATGAGTAAGCCAATCAATGCAGCCGTATACATCATTGTTGCCGTATTCGGTAGTGTACCGCCTAGAAGGCCGGTTCCATCTTGGTTTGAATCCGTTCCGTCTGGGGCTGATGTACCGGCGTCTTCACCTGTTTGATCTGGGAAAGTTCCAACTGCTTCACTTTGATTGAGCACCGTGTATTCACTAAAGTGTTTGGTTTCACCTGTTACGACCCCGCTTTCAAACGTACCGTTACTCGTTTGAGAGAAGCGATTTTTCTCTCGATCGACATAATAGACGGCAGGCTTCTTCGCTTTTTCTGGCTCATCTAATGTAAAAGAGAGTGTGACAGGATCTTTAAAGGTAGACACACTTTTCTGATCTTGTTTGATTTGGAAATCGTATGTGCCGGTTAAGGTGTTTTTCACCTTGCCTGTTTTCGCCATCTGTATATCCGCACTTTTCTCTGACAAATTGGAAAGCGGTAATTCTAATCCCACTTTGTCATGATAGATGGTGACGTTTGGATCTTGCTCTCTTTTCTTCAACTCGGTTACTTGTGCTTTGGATAGAGACAATTGAACGTTTTTCGCTTCGGTCGCTTTGTCTAAATAGAGCAATGCTTTATTCGTGTGCTGTACATACGTTTGGAATTTCTCATCATCTTGGATGTCATAGTCTCCTTTTCCTTTTGCACGAGGAAGGAACACTTCTTTCACTCGATGGTCGATGACAGGAGAAATATGACCGTCCGCTTTTTCAATTTGCTCTTTAAAAAGTTCATAGTCAACGTAGCCTAAGTCTTCTCCATATGACGCTTCTGTAAAGACGCTGTAGCCGTCACCGCCTGTGCCAATAAACGCGTTTGTCGCAACGCGGTATGTTTTCTGATCATCAATGTCAGACAGGTTGCCGTCTTGATCTTTGAGTTTGACATCAATCAGTCTGTTGCCAGCCGGTTTACTGAGTGTAAATGTAAATTCAATGCCAGCCACATGAGGGAATGCGCCTCCACCTTCCTCAATGCCTGATAACCCTTGTTCGAGCGCTTTTTTAATTTGACTGCCCTTTAAGTCTGCTACATAAAGCGTGTTTCCAAAAGGCATGACCGTCAAAATATCACCTAATCTGATATCTCCTTTTTCAATGCTTTCTCGAATACCGCCGCCATTTGTAATGGAAAGGTCAGCACCAGCAGATTCTTGCGCTTTCTCCAGCATGCCGTCGGCGATAAAGTTCCCAAGATTCGTTTCCTTTGCACGGACGTGCTCACGTTGACCGTCTAAAAGGACATCGGTATAGCCGACTTTTTCTGTTTTTAAATCTTGTATATCTGCCTTAAACTGATCGAGGATGGACTTTGCGTTCGCATCTTCTTTTACAGAGTCATCGATGGCGATGAGGTCAAAAGAAGATTCTTTTGTCTGTACGACCCCTTTTTGATCAAAGGCCACGTCCACTTTTCCTAAAAATTGTCCGTAGTCTTTCACTTGAGCCACAATTGTCGGCTCTTTCTTGTTGACGACCTTTAATTTTTCAACAAGGGTATGAGTGTGACCACCAATGATCAAATCAATGCCGTCTACTTTTTGAGCAAGCTCAAGATCACGGTTATAGCCAATGTGTGTTATAGCAATGATTTTATTAATTTTTTCTTCTGTTTGAATGGCGTTGACGGTTTCTTTTGCTTTCTTGTATGCATCTTTAAATTGAATGTTTGGACCGCTACTGGATGTAATGGCCGTGTCTTCAGTTGTTAAGCCGAATACGGCTACCTTTTCGCCGTTTACATCAAGCAGGATATAAGGATAAATTCCTGCTTCCTTTTTCTCACCCGCTTTAAACGTGGCTGGTTTTTTCACTAGATCTCTTAACTGTTTTTCCTTAGAGACATCAACGTTTGATGACACAATTGGGAAGTAGGGCTTTTCAAATTGATGACGGTTACTAGCGTCTACGTCCGATGCATCTCCTGTCAGGAATTGACGAAGGGTAGTTGGACCTTTGTCGAATTCATGATTACCAAACGTCATGGCATCGTACTTCATCAAGTTCATTAGCTTTAGATCAGCAAGTCCGTGCCATTTTGTGAAGTATAGGTCACCAGAGAAGACATCCCCAGCGTCTAATAAAATATTGTTCTCACTTTGTGCACGAACTTCTTTGATTTTGGTTGCGCGTTTTGCTGCATCATCAAGGTGGGCATGTGTATCGTTTGTATGCATGACCGTTAAATGCCAATTGTCTGCTGCAGGCGGTTCTGTTGTACCATCGTCTTTAAATGCTAGCTTGTACACACCAAGTCCGTCCGTGCTGGCATTACGAACAAAGTCTACGCTGCTTGATTTCTCTGCGAACGGTTTTGCAAGCAGAGAAGATTCAAAGGTGACTGTTGCGCCTTTTACTGGTGCAATGGACCAGTTTTGATCCGCGCTTGGGTTAATGGTTTTTTGTTCGATAATATAATCCATCAGCACTTCACGGTTCTCATCTGCAGAGGCAAATACCACTTTATCTTGCGTCAGATGCGGGAAGCCTCCGCCGCCAGAAGCACGATAGTTATTCGTCACGACTAAAAATTCTTGACTGTCAGTGACTGGTTTGCCATTGTAAGACAGGTTTTTGATACGGCTCGCATTCGCATTTACAAGTGTTCCTGTTGTGCTATATTTTGCAGGCTGGGTCACATCCACTTGATAAGTAACATCATCGATCACATCAAAGTTATACGAGCGATATTCTTCGTTCAAAATAGACTGTTCGTTTGAATGGTTGGGTTTGATTTGATTAAATTGTCCAGCAGACATTTCTAACCAATCTTTCACTTCACTGCCTTTGAGTTTCATAATCTGTACGGTGTTATCGTAAAGATAGAGATCGCCAATATTTTTTATCGCTAAATCTCCTTTTGCGATGTTTGTATAATAATTTACACCATTTCGGCCGCCGGCTTTAAATGGCGCACCCGCTGATAAAATGGGCAAGTTTTTATACGCAGTGTCCTTTATTTTTTCTTTTGCATACCACTTTTGTGCATCAGTCACAATTTGAATTGAAGGGTCATCCATCACTTGAGCAAAAAAGCTGTTAATGTCTGCTTCCGTTTTTCCAACAGGCTTTCTGACGTAATCAACCGTTTTTTGGTGAGTGGTTTGAATGGCATCTTTCACTGTGCTGTTTTGAGATGTGACCTGAGCGATAGAATCTATTTTGCTTGTGCCGTTTGTGACCCTCCAGTTGCTGCCGTCAGGCTCTAATGTTAAATCAATCACTCCGAGGTAGCTTCCCCAGTTTTTCGACATGACGACTGGAATGCCGTTGATGGTTCCTTTTGAGACATTGAATTTGTCTACACCGGTATAATCATCGCTTGGGAATGTCCCATGCTGATGGCCAGACACAATGGCATCGATGCCTTTCGTTTTAGTGGCAAGGTCAAAGATCATATTTTCTGATCCTTTAGGTTGAGCTGTTTTTTCAATTCCTGCATGGGCAAGAGCGACAACGATATCTGCGCCCTTAGCCTTCATTTCAGGGATGGTTTCATTGGCGGACTCGACAATGTCTTGTACTTGAACTTGTCCATCTAAATGTTTCTTATCCCATGTCATAATTTGTGGTGGTACGAATCCTATGTAACCGACTTTCACTGTTTGCGATGTTCCGTTTGCATCTTTAAAAGTTTTATCTTGGATCACATAAGGAGTAAATCGATGTTCACCATTTAACTTTTTGACGTTTGCATTGACAATAGGGAAGTCTGCGCCAGCGATGGTACCGTCAAGGAAAGATAATCCATAGTTAAATTCATGATTGCCAATTGTTCCTGCATCATATTTTAGTTGGTTGAGTGTATGAATAATGGGGTGAACCTTTGTTTGATTGATGATGCTGTCTTTCTCATTTTTGTAAATGTATTCTCCAAGAGGGGTTCCTTGAAACAGGTCTCCGTTATCAACAAGGAGTGTATTAGGATTTTGTGAACGGTGTTTTTCAATCAGCTCGGCTGTTTTCGCCAATCCGAATTCATTTGTTTCCTTATCGCTGTAGTAATCGTAGTTCATTATGTTCGCATGAATATCGGTTGTCGCTAAGATGCTGACCTTTACGGCACTGCCTCTTTCTGTTTCTGCATGAATAGGTGCCTCTGGGAGAATGAGACTAATTATCAAAATGGAAGTGAGCAGAATAGACAGTTTTATTTTTTGTTTAGACCGATTTGTTTGCTTCTTCACCTGGTTTCCGCCTTTCTAATTTTTTTGACCACTATATCTATTGTAGAAATGTTTCGTTAACTTTTGAAGTTATTTTTTGCAGATTATTGAAAAGATAACACAAATCATACAAATTACCTTGTTAAGGGAATGTGAATGAGCAGAAATGCTTATTTCATCAGAAGAGGGTTTTCTCATAGGGGTAGGATGTTTGAATTCAACACACCGGTTACGTCCAATTTACAAAAGCATTTATGGACGAAAAAAACATTATTTGCGATCTGCCACGGACCGCAATTGCTCATTACAGAGAAGATGCTAGAAGGAGTAGCGACTGGTTATACATCCATTTAAGTGGATATGGAAAACGTAGGCGCTAAGATTCAAAGATGAAAAACTCGTCGTTAGTCAGGACCAACTTGGACAAGCCATACACAGATGACATTCCGGTATTCAACCGTGAATCTTTAAAACTGCTTGCGAAATAAGCATTAGTTCTTACAACATAAAAAAACCAGTCCCTTAGGAGGCTGGCTTTTTCTGCGCATGATTCAAGGAAAACTGCTCGTAGACTGCAGAGCCGTTCCTTTTACATGATTATTTTCTTAAGCTCTTCAGCTCACTTGCGATGGCTTGCATTTCACTTGGGCTGAATGAAGATTTTTTCATCACCATTTGGTGAAGAAATTCAATATCTTCGTACTTGTCTGGACTGAAGTCATCGGCTTTGATGACTCCAATGTTCAGCATGTTTAACTTTTGCGAAATGTCTTCAATCAGCTGATTGACTTCAGCCGCTTTTTGCTCTGACAAGGGCGGCACGTCCTTTCCTGCATATGTGTCGAATAATATATCTATTTTAACAGAAATGCAAAAGAATAAAAGGAAAATTAAGACGACACGGAGGTGTTTTTCTCCTTTTTCTCTTGCTTGATCTTATCAACGATTCGTTTTGATTCAAATACTACAACCCCTGATAAACCGATGAGGCCAATTAAGTTTGGAATGGCCATAAGCCCATTTAGCATATCTGCCACGCCCCATACAAAGTCATTCTTAAAAACGGCTCCGAAAAAGACAGCAATAACAAACACGATGCGATAATACATGACGTATGAATCTTTCGCCAAATACGTAAAGCATTTTTCTCCATAATACGACCAGCCAATAATGGTCGAATAGGCAAACAAGAGTAAACCGATTGCCACAATGTTTGCACCGATTGGACCAAGGAAATGAGCGAATGATAAAGAGGTTAGCGCATCGCTTTTTTCTGTTAAATACATATCTGCCATCACAATGGTAATGCCAGTAATGGAACAAACAATGATTGTATCAATAAATACTTGTGTCATAGACACGAGAGCTTGACGGGCAGGCATATCTGTTTTGGCGGCAGCTGCTGCAATTGGTGCGGATCCAAGACCAGCTTCATTTGAAAATACTCCACGTGCCACACCCCAGCGAATGACAGTTCCAATCGCACCTCCTGCCACGGCTTGACCAGTAAAGGCATCAGAAAAAATGAGCCCAACTGCGCCTGGAACAAGATCAGCATTCATAAAAAGAATGATGAATCCACAAATGACGTAAAATAAAGCCATGACTGGTACAAAAATAGATGTCACACGGCCAATGCTTTTAATTCCGCCTAAAATGACAAGTGCCGTAAAGGCAGTAATGATGATGCCTGTCACCCATGTTGGAATTTGAAAGGTAGAATTCATGACTCCTGAGATTGAATTAGACTGCACCAGGTTCCCGATCCCAAAGGCAGCACAAGCACCAAAAATAGCAAATAGCAACCCTAACCATTTTTGCTTCAAGCCATGCTCTAAATAGTACATAGGTCCACCAGACATTTCGCCTTTTTCATTTTTGACCCTGTATTTAACGGCAAGAACGGCTTCCGCAAATTTAGTAGCCATCCCAAAAAATGCGGCAAACCACATCCAGAATACAGCACCAGGTCCACCAGCTATCACTGCCGAAGCAACACCTACGATATTCCCTGTGCCAACAGTTGCAGCAAGAGCCGTCATTAACGCTTGAAAATGGGAAATATCCCCTTCTAACGTTTTGTCTTGTTTAGAAAATGCAAGCTTTAAAGAGTAAGGTAGTAATCTAATTTGAATGAAGAGAACGCGAAAGGTGAGGTATATTCCAGTACCAACAATTAAAATCAACAGGGGAGGTCCCCACAAAAAATTGTTCATCGTCGTGACAAACTGCTCAATTATTCCCATCAAATATCCCCCTTTGTTTGTGTAATTCTCCTAAAGTTTCTCCTGTTTTTGTGTAATTTGTCAATGCCAATGAGGGTTTTTCTTGCTAAGTTTCAAAAAAAAAATGGTCTTGATATAATAGAGAAAAGGTAGGAGGAGAGAGAATTGAAGGATGATTCATGCATTATTCGTGGCAATATTTGCAGGTCACCGATGGCAGTTTAGAAAAAGAGTAGAAGATGAGGGGATTAGCGAGTACTTTGTCATTGATTCAGCAGGCATTGGCAGGTGGCAACAAGCATCGAGATGATGTGCCAGATTCTTATTACACTGGGAACTTTGAGGAAGTACAAGATTTAATTGAAAAGGAATTGATCGTTTTTTGACGTATGTTAAGAAAGAGAAAAACCTTTAACTGAAAGGAGATCAGACGAGATGAAAGAGAAAAATCAACTCATGCTTCGAGGAGCTGTTATAGGAGCAGTCTTCGGCATATTGCTGACACTATTTCACCGTCCAACAAGAGTTGCATTAAAGGACAAGTGGAATGACTGCCAGCAAAAGCTGGACGAATACCGCCAGGAGCCAGGCAGAATGTCTGCTTGCGTGAAAGAAAAAATGGAAGAAACAAAGGAGCTAATGCGAACAGTCTCAGATGATTTGTCATTTTTAAATGTACAGGTCAATCAGTTAAAGGAAACAACCCCTAAAGTATTAGAGATTATTGAAGAGACAAAGGATCACTTTCGATCTAAACAGAAAGGTTGATCATTGGAGCTGAGGCGTATGAGTTTTGTTAAAGCGTTAATTGAACGCTTCTTACTACATGAAGGACCGGCGAAATCAGCCGAGCTTGCTTATTTCTTTTTGCTTTCATTATTTCCATTTCTCATCTTCGTGCTCACGCTGGTCGGATATTTGCCGTTGACGTCAAAGGATGTGCTGAGCGTCATTTCTAGTTATGCGCCAGAGGGGGCACTTTCGATGATTGAATCCATAGCAGAAGAGACGCTCAATAGCCGTAACGGCGGATTGTTGTCATTCGGGATTATTGCCGCCCTTTGGTCTGCATCGAACGGCATTAATGCGGTCGTCAGAGCGTTTAACCACGCTTACGAAGTAGAGGAAAATCGTTCCTACATTCTCGTACGTTTAACATCGATCATCTTAACTATTGCGATGGTTCTTACGATTATTTTCGCCTTGATGATTCCTGTTTTTGGAAAAGAGCTTGGTTTATTTGTCGCCGGATTAGTTGGTCAGTCAGATGCGTTTCTCACCATTTGGACAGCTATGAGATGGATTATTAGTCCATTGATTTTACTGATTGTTTTTACATCGTTGTATTATTTTGCCCCTAACATCAGGCTGAAATTGAAATTTGTGCTGCCAGGGGCCATATTTGCGTCTGTCGGATGGATTCTTGTGAGCACGCTGTTCTCATTTTATGTAGGCGAGTTTGCCAACTATAGTGCGATGTATGGTAGCATTGGGGGGATTATTATTTTAATGATTTGGTTTTATTTAACCGGCATCATGATTATTCTCGGTGGCGAGCTAAATGCACTTTTACATAAGCGTAAAATCGTACCAGGAAAGCTATAAAGAAAACAGGGCATCCTAAAGAAGAACGACTTGTTCAATCTTGATGGATGGGGGAATCACATATGTCCAAACAATCGAAAAAAGGCGGAAGCAGTACAAAACAAAACAAAGGCCATCAGCCAAAGCACAAAACAAGCGGAAGTGCGAACGGCCAGAATGGGTATCATTAGATGAAAGAAAACTCCTCTGCACAGAAGGCAGGGGAGTTTTTTTGATTCAGCATCCACCGCCTTAAAACAAAATCTGTATCAAGTGCTGGAACATAACGAGGATTGAGCTGAAATCAAGCTTTTTTGCTACATATTCACTCCCAATATGCCAACAGGACAAAAAATTTCAAATCCATCTACTTCTACTTCATGAGCAAATGTTTTTGTCATATATTCACTGTTTTGGTACGATGCCTTGGCCTTGTGCAGATTGATCAATCCAGTAACCGTTGGAAGGTCATGCGGAACGCTTCTATGTTTCTACAGTGATAACTCACGGGAGCCACTCTCCTAAGTGAGTCTTATTCTAGCTCATTGTAGAATCTCCAATTTCAATTCATTTGTGATATTCTACGTAAACAAGCAATCGTTCCCTATTTTAATGACCTTCAAGCACTTCCGCCGTTCTCCCAAATCGAACACAGAAAAACACGAATAAAATAACGAGGCTGACAAGGTAAAGTAAATTCACACCCTCAAACGTTTGAACAAAAAATCCTCCAAGAACCGGACCAAGAATACTCCCTGCACTAAACGCCATACCGCACATCAAATTCCCAGCAGGAAGTAGATGCTTTGGCAATAAGTCGGTCATATAACTAATCCCAAGTGAGAATGTAGAGCCTACAGCCATTCCGGCAATAAAGAAACAGATCGCAACAGCCAAAACGGATTGAATGAATATACCTGCCAAAAGGAAAAAGATTGATCCGGCGAGTGTGACACATAAAATAATCCGCCGTCTGCCAAACCGGTCGCTGAGCATCCCGAGAGGAAGCTGAAAGACAATACTCCCAATCGCAAACGCAGGTAAAATAAACGCAACAGCCTCTACGGTCACTCCGCTCCTTAGTGCATATACAGGGAAGTTACTATTGAGCGTCGTTTCTAAAAAGCCATAGCAAAAAGGCATCATAAAGGCCACCCAGCCAAATTGAAAGGCTTTTTTGAAGCGCTTTAAACTGTTTGATTGATCTGACGTCTGAACCTCTCCTGTATCTGGATATGTATTTTTTAAAACAAAGACAAGTAGCCAAATACATAAACTAACAGCACCAGACACAATAAAAGGCAAGGATGGATTGATCTCAATAAGTGGTGTTAAAAAAGGTCCAGCAGCAAAACCGAGTCCAAAGGATAACCCATACAATGAAATATTTCGCCCGCGATTTCTCGATGACGAAGCATAAGTCACCCACGTCTGTGTAGAGAAATGCAGCATATGATCACCGATCCCGATCATGAGCCGCAGAAAGAACCAGACGACATAAGATTCGATAAAGACAAAGCTAAACAGGCTTAAAAAGACAGCAGCGCCTCCAATCACAATTAACGGCTTAAAGCCAAACCGACGAAGCGGCGCTTCCATAAAAGGGGACACAAGCAGCACGCCGAGATATAAGCCTGTGGCATGCAGTCCGTTTAACGTAGGGGGTGTGCCAGCATGTTCGAAAATAATGGAAATGACAGGCAGTAACGCTCCCTGTGAAAAACCGGATACAGATACGAGTAAAATTAAAATCATAAAGTGAATTCTCGACATAAGAAGCTCCTTACAAGTTCATGCTTTCATCGTACAATGGAACAATAGGGGTTTCAATAGAAAGGTGGAAAAGGAATGAAGCTGATATATGAAAATGATCGATGGGTGGCAAATGCCGATAACGGGCAACTACATATTTCAGGAAAAGAAGAAGCGGGATACCGGCCAAATCAATTGTTCGTCTCAGCCATTGCAGGCTGTTTTGGAGAAATGTTCATTCATGTATGCAGAAAAAAACAAATATCCTATCAAGGGCTGACCATCACACCTGAAACGACAAGAGAAGGGGCGGCAAACAAAATCTCCAGAATCCACTTACGTATGATCTTTGAAAGCCTTAATACATCTGATGAACAAATAGAAAAAGTGAAGAAGCTTGCGATGAAACATTGTTCCATGGTGCAATCCGTAAAAGGAAGTATCGACATGACCATATCACACGAACGAATCTAAATGTATATGATGCCGGCACTCACGAAAGAATAACAGTCAGACATGATGTAAAGGAGAATGGCTGTATGAATCGTTTGTTTCTTGTGATTGTCGCGATCGGTGTTCCTCTTTCTGTGATTGGTAGCTTTCTTCATTTCCCGCAAGCCGTCATGTTCGTCATATATTGTATCGCCATTATTGGTCTTGCTAGTTTTATGGGAAGGGCCACAGAAAGCCTCGCCATCATTGCTGGACCAAGAATCGGTGGACTATTAAACGCTACATTTGGAAATGCAGTAGAGTTAATTATTTCATTTTTTGCATTAAAGCAAGGGCTGACTGCCATCGTCCTTGCTTCATTAACCGGCTCTGTCCTCGGGAATTTACTGCTTGTGGCAGGGCTGTCTTTTTTCGTTGGCGGGTTAAAATTTAAACGGCAAGAGTTCAGTGTCCACGATGCAAGTCATAACTCTGGCTTGCTCATGTTTGCCATCATTGTGGCGTTTGTTATTCCCGAAGTGTTTTCTGTGGAGATGGCAGAGAAGAGACAATTTGTTTTAAGTATTGGAATTAGCATTGTGATGATTTTGCTTTATCTCGCAGCGCTTTATTTCAAATTGGTCAGTCACCGCGGTGTCTACGTCACCAAGCAGGAGAGCATGAGCGGTGAATCAGAAGCGGAAGAAGAAACGCCCGAATGGTCCGGGAAGTTCGCCACAGTGATTTTACTCCTTGCGACCATTGCGGTTGCGTATATTTCAGAGCGGCTCGTTCATACATTTGACACGGTAGGAGAACAGTTCGGCTGGAGTGAGCTGTTTATCGGGGTCATCATTGTCGCTATCGTCGGAAATGCAGCGGAACATGCTTCTGCTGTCATCATGGCATATAAAAACAAAATGGATCTGGCGGTTGAAATTGCCTTTGGCTCCACGCTTCAGGTCGCCATGATGGTTGCGCCCATCCTTGTGATCAGCTCTCTTTTTTTCGACAAGCAGATGCCGCTGATTTTTTCTTTGCCAGAACTGATTGCAATGGCATCCTCTGTTTTACTGACGGTCATTATCTCGAATGATGGTGATACGAACTGGTTTGAAGGCGCAACATTACTCGCTGCTTATTTTATTATAGCAATTGGATTTTTCCTTTTATAATCTTTTGTGGATAAGGGACGTCTTTGCGGAAAATACTATGAAAAAATGAATGAGAAAGAGTGATGATATGAAAAAGATACCCCGCATCATGTTTGTAGTTCTCTTATCCTTAAGTTTTCTATACAGCTTTCCTGCAGAGGCGGCAAAGCCATTTAAGGTACCATCTTCTGTCGCCAGTATCTCAAAGGAAAATACGTATCCAAACGCGTCACAGGATCAGCCGCTGCTCCAGCCGAGTGAGCTGACAGCCGAATTATTTAAAACAACGAATGTACCGATTGAAAATACACATTTGATTAAAATGCTGAATGAATCCAGCATCTCAGGTACTCCACTAGCTGTTGGATACCGGGCGACCATTTTCCTCGGAAGGTGGGCACTAAGCTACGATTCAAACGAAACAGTCGCCAACTGGGAATATAAAAAAGTGAACACCAATCACATTGATAACAGAGGCGGCAACAAAACAACAATTGGTAAATATGTCCAAAACCAGCAAGTAAAAGTGAGCGGTGGACTTACAGCGAAAGTACCAAACCCAGAAGATGTGAAATCATTGATGATGCAAAAAGCCATTCAAAAAACAAAGCTGCCCCTAGCGTTTGACACAGTGATTGGCGCAGGAACAAAACGAGATCAGTCATACCATGTGTCCCCGAAAAAAGCAGCATCCTTGCATGCCTACGCTCCAGCCATTAATGAAAAAGGGAAGGTCACATACGGTGAAGTGTACCTTGTGCTAAAAGGAAATAAACGAAAACTCGTCGTGAAAAACGTGACCTCACAAGGAATTGGCGCATGGATTCCTGTTCAAGATCACCTAACGTTTGGGTTTCAAGGGATGAATTAACATAATAAAACCCCCTCTTTCACTATAGAAGAGGGGGTTTAATTTGTCGTAAAGTTATTAATGTCAGGCGTGATATAAAACTCTATGATGGCCGAGAAAAATAATAGTATAGTTACTAGCACAAGCCCTGTACAAGTAATTTTACATATATTTTTAAAATTTATTTTCTTCTTTTTACCAAACAATAAAAGGATGGCCTCTTTCAGAAGGATAAAACCAATACCACCAGAAATCATAATAGCCATCAATTCGCTTATACCATGAGGTAAGATGAGAAGTAATGATTGTAAAGGATGCATTAAATACGGAATCGAAATTTTAAAAGCTCCACCAATCATTAATCCATTGATAAACAATATGTATACTCTAGATAAACCAAAAGTAACCATTCCAACTATCATCATGATACATATAGATAAATTTTGAAAGAAATAATCAAAAAAATGACGTTGATCATTTATTCTAACAATATCCTCTGAATAATCTCCGTTTGTCATATAAAATCCCATGACCATTCCAATTGTTATGAAGAAAATAGAAGGTAAAATAAGCACTTTTAAAGCATGGTAAAAATCTTTTAAGTAACTCTTAATTGCTTTACTCATCAGTAAACAGCTCTTTTAAATTTTCTGTCGTCACGTTTGTTAATTGCTGATTCCGAAGAAGATATGTAGAGTGACTGAGCTCTTCAACAAAATCTAAAGTATGTGATGAAAAAAGCACACTTCCAAATTGAAGAAATTCTTTTAGCTTCTGAACTAATTTAATACAACTAGATGGATCTAGCCCATTAAAGGGTTCATCTAAAATAAGTAATCGAGGTTTTAATAAAAGAGCAAGTGAAATAGCTAATTTCATTTTTAATTCCTTTAGAATAGTCTCTAATTAATTTGTTGGACAGGTAGTCAAGTTCAAAGAATGAAAGCATAGTATTGACTTCTGTTGAGTCTAACTTTTTGTTGTAGAGTCTAGAAACAAAATTGATACAACTCGTGAAAAGAAAGTGGTGATACAATTAATAATTTCAGGTCATTTTTTGTAGATGTTTTATAAACAGTATTTGTAATGGATTGCTGAATTCCTGTTAATAAAAAAGTAATGATGAAGAAAGTTGATATGTAAAAGATCTCGTTATGTGAAAATAAATGATTGGTATATAATTGAGTCATTATAGTGGTAAAAACTGCGCTGAATAAAAGAATGACGGATAGAGCGACATAAACAAATAAGTCATTCTTTATTTTTAATTTTGGAAGTCGATAGTAAAAAAAAGATTTTTGTCTAAAATAAATATATGTTAGTACATTTCTCATTAGAAAAATGATTCTCCTTTATCTAAAAATATGAGTTATATCACTTCCGAAAAATATAATACATACCTCAATGATGACGAAAATTATCGCAATAGCAATTAATTTTTTTATTTTCATGTTGATTAGTACATGAAATCCACATATTAACAACATATATCTCCAGATATTAAAGGGATTTATGATAAAGATGGCAAGGGCTATTAGAAAATGATCATACTGAGATATATTGGTGTTATCTAAAAATGGAAAGAATAAAAGGCTGATGGCAAAAAAGGTTTTTGGCATTTGACTAAATCCATAAATTGAAATGGTCGTTTTGAAACTGATTTCTCTATCTAACATAAAAGTATTTAATAACAAATAGATGGTAAAAGAAGTAATGAAAAAAGTCATTAATGAAAAACAACTCATACCTAAAGCTATTAAATATAACCACTTGCTTTCCACATGTTCAAAGCGTTCAAAAATGACTTGAATATAAAGTAAGGGTATTAAAGCAGAAAATAATAATGGAAGAGCTGTTTTTTATTAAGAGAGTACATCAATTCTAATGGCTGATAAAAAATCTTGAAAAATCTCATAACGTAAGAACAACCTTTCATTAAAAGAGGAGAGAATCCTCTCCTCTTTGTTAAATCTAGTATACTACCAGTTTATTGCCTGTTTTACTCCCCACTTTGCTACAGCACCTCTAATAATTGGGTAAGCAATTGCTCCCCAGCCATACGTAGCACCAGCAAGTCCTATTATCGTTAGAATTCCTAAACCATTATTTACAGCATTAACTATTTCCGTTGCTGTTCCAATAGTTAAAAAAATTTCGTGGCTACTTCAAATATCAACGTCTACACCCCCTTTCATGACTTTTTGTCCTTTTTGTTTCTTACCTCACTTCTATAAAAGTCAATAACATTAAATAATAACCAAGCAAGGAAAATGAAATAGATAATTTTTGTAAAGTGAGAGAAGTTGTTAAAGATAAACCCCATAGAAATAAATGGTATGATCATAAATCCAAAATATTGTTTCCACCATATTTTAAAAATAATAACACCACCTAACTTTTATATATAAAATTATGTATTATTTCTCGTAATCACTATAATACAACTAGACAAAGGAGTTGCAAACCTTTTTTTGTTAAATTTTACATAATAATAGAATATTTAACTTTACTCTATTAAGATACGCTTTTCCTAATTTGAATATAAAGTTTTGCTTTCAAAAGATATTATGAGTTTTAAATAAAAAAGCCATAACATAAGTTTATTTAAATAAACTTATGTTATGGCAAAATTTCCTTTTATTCCCCTAAATCCACATTATGATAAACCTGCTGCACGTCTTCAAGCTCTTCTAATACATCGATTAGCTTCTCAAATTGTGCTTTAGAATCATCATCTAATGTCACTTCGTTTTGCGGAAGCATGGTGATTTCAGCGACGGTGAATTCTTCGACACCGGATTGTTTAAATGCTTCTTGCACTTGATGGAATTGATCTGGTTCAGCGTATACAATCACTGTTTCATCTTCTTCCATGATGTCACGTACATCAATGTCTGCTTCCATTAAAAGCTCAAGCGTTTCCTCTTCGCTTTTGCCTTCGACACCGATGACAGCGGTTTGATCAAACATGTAAGCAACAGATCCACTCACTCCCATGTTTCCGCTGTTTTTCCCAAATGCGGCACGAACATCCGAAGCTGTGCGGTTCACGTTATTGGTGAGTGCATCGACAATCACCATAGAACCGTTTGGACCAAATCCTTCATAGCGCAGCTCATCAAAGTTCTCTTCTGAACCACCTTTGGCTTTTTCAATGGCACGGTCCACAATGTGTTTTGGGACACTATATGTTTTGGCACGTTCTAGGACAAAGCGTAGTGCCTGGTTTGATTCTGGGTTTGGCTCACCTTGCTTGGCAGCCACATAGATTTCACGCCCGAATTTTGCGTAAATACGACTTGTGTTGGCATCCTTTGATGCTTTCTTTTCTTTAATGTTGTTCCACTTACGACCCATCTTATTCACTCTCTTTCTTAGTAAATACACAGTATGAGGGTCCCCATGCTGCATGACATCACTCTGCTTTCTATTATACATGAATCAGTCAAGGGGATAGAAGTAAGAGGGCTGAAATGACGAGAATTCCTTAGCTGATGTGCTCAAGCTGTTCAAGCGTCTCATGCTTCTTTATTTGCAGGCTGGGGATAAACGAGATCTTCAAGCAATTTGACATCGTGATGATGAAGTTGTTTGATCATTTCTTTACGCACAGCGAGGGCAGCGTCGAAGTATTTTTCATCTTCGACCATTCCTTTCACTGTGATTTCAATCCCTCGATTGAGTTGATTGAGGCCCATAATTCCATGAACCTGAAATGGTTCGATCGCGTTTTGGAATTCATCTTTTTTAAGAAAATCTTGATGCATTTGATTCAACTGATCACAAGCTGATTCGAGCGCTTGAAAGGCGATGTCCGGGTTCTGATTTGCACTAATTAACACAGACTCTGTAATACGCATGTAATGCATGTTGTAGTTTTGAATTTGCCGGATGTCTCCATTAGAAATGGTTAACAGTTTGCCACTCCATTCTCTAATTTGCAGAGAGCGAAGACCAATTTCTTCAATGGTTCCATTAAAGAGATTATTCACAGTCACATAGTCACCTTTATGAATCTGGCGTTCATAGATCAGAAAGATACCTGCTAAAATATCGCGAATCAGCGTTTGGGCGCCAAATCCGATAACGATCCCGGCAACACCAGCTCCCGCTAGGATTTTTCCAAAGTCATGAAAGAAGAGAGAAATGACATACAGAACAAAGCAAATAGAAGCTGTGTACTTGGTGACAGATTTGATCAAGCTTTCAATCGTTTTCTTCTTCTTATCTTCAATAAATTCTGTTCGTTTAAAGAAAATCTGAAGGGCTTTATTAATCATAAAGACGGCAAGCCAAAGAATGAGTCCAACAAGTAGAATCTCAATGTATTTGTTCTTGACCACTGACAGAAATGTATCGTCCATTTATCGGTTACCCCCTTGCTGTACGAGAAGTAAAATCAACATCATGGTAATAGCTGTTTTTTACAAGAACATTTGGACCAAGGCATTGTACACTTGGACAATGGCAATTTAGCTCTTTCGCTAACTTCGTGTCCATCCAGCGTGTATATGCAGATTGCAATGTATCGGTTTCGATGTTTCCAAGTGGTGGTGTATCCCCAAAGTCTGTTACAATAATATTCCCATTAAAAATATTCACATTCAACCGAGAACGGCCGTCAGGGTCATTTCGTACAGTGACATTTTTCGCCTGACGCAATCGCTTTAGAAGGTGCTGATCTTCTTCATCTGTGCTGCATGAATAAAATGGCAAGGTACCAAATAGCATCCATGTGTTTTCATCACGAATATCAAGCAATTGATGAATCGCATCGCGTATTTGCGGAAGCGTTAGCGATTCAATTACGCTAGCAAAATCGCTAGGGTACATTGGGTGAACTTCGTGGCGCTGACATTTCATCTCTTCCACGATTTGACGGTGGATGTGTTCAATATAAGGGAGCGTACGCTTATTCAGCATGGTTTCAGCGGATACCGTGACACCAGCTTTTACAAGTGCCTGACTATTCTCGATCATTCGATCAAATAATGTTTCACGCTGTGCAAAGGTTGGTTTTCTGTCCATCATCGCGAAGCCGACCGTTGCAAACTCTTCGACAGTGCCCCAGTTATGTGAAATGTGGAGGACATCCACGTATGGAATAATCTCTTCATATCTCGCCAAATCAAGTGTTAAGTTTGAATTAATTTGTGTACGGACGCCGCGTTCATGGGCATACTTTAATACAGGCACGACATATTCCCGCACAGATTTGAGAGAAAGCACAGGTTCTCCGCCTGTAATACTAAGGGAACGCAAGAGCGGTACTTCATCTAAACGGCGAAGCAGCAGATCAAGTGGCAGTGCATTCGGGTCCTTAGGCTGCAAAGTATAGCCAACCGCACAGTGCTCACATCTCATGTTACATAAAGTCGTTGTCGTCAATTCAATATTTGTCAGCTTCATTTCTCCGTAATCCTGCACATCGAGATAGGCTTCCCAAGGGTCGTATGCAGGTGTGATCGGACGAAGTGCTGTTTTTTGAGTCATGGTATCTATCTCCTTTTCATTCGGGTAAACGTAGACCCGCCAACAGTTAATTTTAAGCTCCATGACCGTTATACGCAAGGGGGAAACAATTGATTTACAAGAGAAAAAGATAAGCTATAAACAAATACTAAAGGGAGTGTATCTATGGGCAAGGCAGCAGACAGCAAAGAGCAGCAGGTTGATTATTTAAAGAACCGATTAGATATGTTTTTGAATGTGATTGATTCATTAGATCCCGAATCAACAGACGTTGAGGATATAGACAGACTGATTCAGATGATTGACGACCTAGAAGCGAAATATGAACGGTTTAAAAACGATTGGAAGAAAGAATAGCTCGTACTCGCGCAATGCGGGATTTTTTCTTTAAATTGGCAGGTAAATAGGTGTATGAGTACCGGTCATATTCTGCACAATAGAAGAAAAACTGGGAAGTGACGAAAATGAAAAAATATATGCTAATCTGTTTGTGTGCGCTTTTTATTTCCACCCCCTTGTCAGAAGCAGCAGCCGTGTCCAACAAGCCCATTTACTGGGGATTTGCTAAAAACAAAGAGCACAAGCCAGCAGATGCCGGCAAGGAACTGACGGCACTCTTAAAAAAGTATGATGCATTCTATTTAGGAAACACGAAAAAGAAAGTGATTTATTTTACATTCGACAATGGCTACGAAAATGGATATACGCCCAAGATCTTAGATGTGCTGAAAAAGCATCAAGTACCAGGCACCTTTTTTGTGACAGGGCACTTCGTAAAGGACCAGCCGCAACTTGTGAAACGTATGGCAGAGGAAGGACATATCATTGGTAACCACTCCTATCACCATCCAGATTTAACGAAAAAGAGTATGACAGAAATCAAAGAAGAGCTAGACAGTGTAAATGAAGCTGTGTACAAAATCACGGGAAAACAAGATAACCTATATCTTCGTCCGCCACGTGGGGTATTCAGCGAAAGAGTTTTAAAGGAGACAAAAAAGCTCGGCTATCAAACCGTTTTCTGGTCAGTGGCCTTTGTGGATTGGCATATCCATCATCAAAAAGGAAAACAGTATGCCTACGATCAAATGATGAAGCAGGCACACCCCGGTGCGATTTATTTACTTCACACCGTCTCAAGGGACAATGCCGAGGCCCTAGATGATGCCATCACATCTCTGAAAAAACAAGGATACTCTTTTAAAAGCTTAGACGATCTTATGCTTGAAAAAGTATGGCATCTGCCTCAGCTATAGAAAAAAAGCTTGCAGAAGATTAGACTGACATAGCAGAATGAGACACAATTAAAACACACTATTAGGCTGACATGGTACCATAATATTTTTGGTGCGTGGTAGCCTAATTTTTCTTGGATACGCTCTTCATTATCATACTTGATGTAACGGTCAATTCGTTGTCTGACATCTTTTTCTGATATAGAGTTGAACTTTGTAAACATAAATTCCTCTTATTTGCATGGAATGATTCAATTACTGCGTTATCCCAGCAGTTACCTCGTCTGGACATACTTAAGGTGTTCAACCTGCCTATTCACTTTTTCCTCTTTGGATACATTGTCGTATCCATGCCCGAAGCTATATTGTTTTCCAATTGGCTGATCGAATCGATATAACCGATTTTATCGATACCACTTCATCCATGTTTTAATCTGAGACACATTCCTTATATTGTAATTATCCATAATTTGTTGATTGGTAAACTGTCCGCTTCATTTATCTTTCACAACAGCCCATTTAAAGCGTGAAACTAGGTGAAGCGGGTAATCAATGAGATAAATATGTTCCTGTAAGAAGAAACAAACGATTGCCTAATCCAGCTTAAATACCCTTGCTTAATAAGGTGCCATCTCCTTTTTTGTCGGCTTTTTAGGCAAGTCAACGTGAAGTATTAAGACAGACAAAAAAATGAAACGCATTTTCTCTCTTTGTCCAAGTCGTGATATACTAATGAGATGGAATAAAAAGAGGACAACCTAAAAAGGTTTGAGGTAGAACGGAGAGAATGAACGTGAAAGAAAAACAGCAAGGTACCATTCTGCAAAAGGGACAGCAGTTCCCGCTTACCATTAAACGCCTTGGTATTAATGGTGAAGGGGTCGGTTATTTTAAAAAGCAAGTGGTCTTTGTCCCAGGTGCGCTTCCTGGTGAGGAAGTCGTTGTTGAAGCAACAAATGTACAGGCGAAATATGCAGAAGGTACAGTCAGGAAAGTACGAAAGCGCTCAGAGCATCGAGTGAAACCGCCATGTCCAGTATATAAGGAGTGCGGAGGGTGTCAGCTTCAGCATTTGGCGTACGAGCAGCAGTTAAAGGAAAAACGTGATATTGTCATTCAATCAATGGAACGACATACAAAACTATCGGTCGAAAAGCTTGATATTAGGCCAACGATCGGCATGGAAGATTCATGGCACTACCGGAACAAAAGTCAGTTCCAAGTAGGACGGTCTCATAGCGGAGACATCATCGCAGGGCTTTACGGACTGAACTCTCATAAGCTTGTACCGATCAAGGAATGTATCGTCCAGCATCCAAAAACGAACAAAACAACAGGCGTTGTCCGCAAAATTTTAGAGAAATTCGGCGTATCGGTCTACAATGAACGGACAAGAAAAGGCGACGTGCGGTCCATTGTCGTGCGAGTTGGTTTTGAAACAGGCGAGGTACAGGTCGTACTTGTTACAGCTAAACCAGAATTTCCAAAGAAAAAAGAAATTGCGGAAGCCATTCAAAAACGACTGCCGGAAGTGACATCCATCATGCACAATATCAATGGTGAAAAAACATCGGTCATTTTTGGCCATAAGACATCACACGTAGCAGGCAACATGGTCATCCAAGAATTTTTAGGAGACGTCTCATTTGAACTAAGTGCCCGTGCATTTTTCCAATTGAATCCGAAGCAGACGTTAAAGCTTTACGATGAAGCGGAAAAAGCCGCCAAACTGACAGGGAAAGAAAAGCTCGTCGATGCCTATTGCGGCGTTGGCACCATTGGCATGTGGCTCTCAGATGGCGCAAAAGAAGTAAGAGGAATGGATGTCATCAAAGAATCGATTGATAATGCCAAAAAAAATGGCAAAAAGCACGGCTTGAAAAATGCGACTTATGTGACAGGAACAGCGGAATATTGGCTGCCAAAATGGGTTAAAGAAGGATTCCGTCCTGACGTCATCGTCGTTGATCCACCAAGAACAGGCTGCGACCACACCTTCTTAGACACTGTCAAACAAGTCAAACCAAAACGCTTTGTTTACGTCTCTTGCAACCCATCCACACTAGCAAAAGACCTGCAATACATGTCAAATGAATACCGAATCGACTACATTCAGCCAGTCGACATGTTTCCGCATACAGCGCATGTGGAGTGCGTGGTGTTGCTACAACGCCAAACTTTATAGAAATCCTTAGTTTTAAGCACTTTCACAAGCATTTTTTTTAGAAAATGGTGCAAAAACTAGAAATAAGGTAATGAAAGATCACATTATTGTTTCGGTGGTACTTAATCTGGGGTGTGGTTGAATACTTGATAATTCGAAACCCATATATATTAATGGCAAGGAGTATACTTTAACTGATTATAAAAACTATTTTGGTATAAAAAGAAGAAAGTAAAGAAGATGTTATCAGTTGTCTCGGTTTAACGGATATTCTAGAAGAGGTTAACAATATTTATAATTCACAAGACAGCACTTTTATATTGATATATGTGGAGCAGTGTAGCTGCCTGAATCTTTACAGTTTTCCTATGACTTTGCGCAAAAACAATATGTTTTATGCGGAAAGCTGGATTGCCATTATGGTGTGGATGCAGCCAGTGGTGAAGTGATTCCATTACAGGACATTTAATCTGAAAGAAGTAATGAAGAAAAGCACTTTACGCCTTTTTAAAGAACAGTGAAGAGCTGTTCTTTTTTTTGTCTATTTAACCTATTTTTTTGAAGAAAAATGGAATATTGTAGAAGGGTGTTGTCGTTTCATCACGAAGCATCGTGGTTGACTCAATGAGAAGAAATAGTTAGATCAATAAACATTCATGTCAGTACAATTAATCTCCAAGAAGAGAGAAAAACATGTCTCAGGTAGTATCGAAAATACGTAGGTCGAGACCTTATGATGAGTTTGATAACGTTTGTTTTTAGGTGAGTTTGAAGTCACGATAGAAGAAATTGAGGATATCCACCTTGATTACATTGCAAGTGTTTCGTCAGTTTTTGGTTGACCATTATCCTGCGTTACAAAATGAGCTTTGGCTAAAAGATGTTGATACTCTTCGAATCTCTCCTATTCTTCATCTATTTCTGAAAAGCAAGCTGCCAGAAGGGATTGAAAAATTCACTTGTGTGCTATTCACACAGCAGACAGGTCAAACAGCTGCTCTGCTCAAAGTATCTCTTCTGTTAGATGAACATGAGCAATCACTTTAATCGATTGATTTGATGAATGAACAGATAGTACTTCATTAAAAAGAAGGGCAGGAGAGCATCTCCTGCCTCAGCTTGTAGAGAAACCTATGTTTTTAGTGTAAAGAGAAGGCATTATTGTGTCAGCTTGATGGCTTGGTCCAGAACTTTTGCTCCGTTCATCATTCCATATGCCATTTGGTCAATGATATCTACCGATGTCTGGTATTGTTCCGCTCGTTCTGCAATTTGTGTTTTTAAATAGCGGACTTGCGGTCCGATCAATATGACATCAATATCATTCATATGGCTTTGTAAATCCGCTTCAGCATAAGCGTTGATTTCAGCGACTATTTCACGGCTTTCCGCTTCTTCTCTCATTTTTTTCACCAGCATGCTGGTCGACATGCCGGCAGAACATACAAGTGCTATCTTCATATTTATTTTCCACTCCTCAGTTTCTTGAATAAATGAATCATTTCTTTCGCTCATCTTTTACAGTCATTGACGTCATCAAATGGTCTTGTGCATGGATTAAAAGATGGGGTGAAAGGCCTTCCCCTTGTGCTTCTTGGATCTTTTGATTCCCTGAATCACACTCGTTATTTTTCACATGCTGTAAGCTTCCATTGCAGATGAATGCGCATTTCAAGCATGCAAGATGATTTCAAATGGGCCCTGTTCTAAGTGTAGTGTGTCCGCCATGAAATTCCCCCTTGTTTCATTATTTTGTTGCCTGATACAGAGCGGATCGTTCTGCCGCTTTAATGAATGGCAGGTAGAGCAAGACAGCCAGCACCAAGTTGAAGATTTGCAGAAAGACTCCCCGGATTGATCCTCCGGTTACGAGATAACCGCTGACAATCGGCGGCGTCGTCCACGGGAGAATGGCTACAGTTTTCGGAACGAGTCCACAGGCTAAAGCGATGTACGACGTAACCGTTAAAACTAATGGAATCAATAAAAATGGAATGAACATAATCGGATTTAATACGATAGGAAGGCCGAACAGAATAGGTTCATTAATGTTAAAAAGGCCAGGTGCGAAGGATACCTTTCCGATTGTTTTGTAGTGCTTCGATTTCACGCCGATGAAAATAGCAGCGAGCAAAGCCAATGTCGTCCCTGATCCTCCCATAAACACATAAGAATCAAAGAAGGGTTTGGTCACGATATAAGGCACTTCAAAAGCGCTCATTCCTTGTGAGAATAAATGCTGATTTTCCTGAATGAGGGGAAGATAGATGGATTCCATGATCGGTCCAAGAATATTTGTTCCGTGCAAACCGAAAAACCAAAGCAAATGATTTAAAAAAGTAAAAATCAAAGCTGATCCAATCGTGTTGGAAAGGCCTTGCAGCGGTTGCTGGATCGAGCTGAAGACTAGCTCGTGGATGCTTTGTTCGAAAAAATAAACGATCAGCGTGTTAAGTAATCCTGCTATCGCCAATATCACAGCAGCCGGTAATAAAGCGTTCAAGGATTTTGTAACGCCATCAGGTACACCATCAGGCATTTTGATTTTAAGTTTCTCATTTTGAGAGAAGAGCCTGAATGCTTCCGTTGATAGCAAAGCCACGATTAATCCAACGAAAAGACCTTGAGCCCCCAGCCAAGTCATTGAAAAACCAAAGTCTTCTGTCGTCGGTGTAAGTACGGCAAATGCCCCGACCCCGATTAATGCGGCAGAAAGACCATCAGTCTTATAAGACTCTGCAAGCTTGAAACTGATAGCTGCAACAGCCAGCAGACTTAATATAGCAAATGATCCATTCCATATAGCTCCGCCGGCAGCCTTCCATCCTTCTCCAAAAAGACCCGTCATGAAATCTTGAAATGCCGGTATAGGGAAATGATTGATCAGTATGGCAAGAGAGCCGATGATGATTAAAGGCATAATGGCAATGAATCCATCGCGTATGGCAATTAAGTGCCTTTGGGAGCCAATTCTTCCAGCGATCGGCATGATTTTAGATTCGATGAACACCATGGTTTTATTTTGTTTCATATTGTACAGCCTCCTCCTCAAAGAACTGGGGGAGATAACGTTTATGAGCCTCAAGCATTTCATTCATCACTAATTGGGCTTTATGATCAGATAGAATCAGCGGATTCATGATCATAGCGGAATATAATATGTTGTCATCACCCGTGATCGCTGCTTCGATGACTAATTGTTCGAATTTTTTCATAGAGATCACTGCCCCGCTGATTGAATCTGGCAGTTTTCCTACTGTCAGCGGTATGGGGCCGCTTTTTGTGATGACACTGTTGACTTCAATCACCGCATCATGTGGAAGGTCTGGTATGCTTCCTTTATTCCATGTGTTAACGGTCTGAATATCCATCGAATGATGATAAAGCGAGTTCATTAATGAGCAGGCTGATTCACTATAATAAGCCCCGCCGCGTTTTTCCAATTCTTTAGGCTTTTCATGGATGTCTGCGTCTTTGTATTTTTCAAACAACTGCTTTTCAACGTCCATGACGGCTTCTGCGCGTGTCCCTTTGTTTTTGTATGCTTCGATATCTTTTGCGAGCACATCTTCATACTGATAATAGTACTGATGATACGGATTCGGAAGCATCCGCAAAGAACGTAAAAATTGGCGATTCCAAGGTAGCATCGCAATATTGGAAGGAGAATAGTCTATTGTGTCATTCAATAGATGACCTATTGCCTCTTCTGTGCGGTCTACTCCGTCAATCCATACCTTTTGTCCGAAGACAAAATGGTTAAGCCCTGCGAATTCAATCATGACACGGTTCACATTCACGTCGAAAATCTCTGCAATGCTGTTTTTCATGTTATAAGGGATATTGCAAACCCCGATGACTTTTTGATGGAATCCATGTTTCAATAAAGCTTCAGTCACGATGCCTGCTGGATTTGTAAAATTGATCAGCCACGCTTCTGGACAAATCTCCTTTATATCGCGAGCGATATCCAGCATGACGGGAATGGTCCGCAAAGCTTTAAAAATACCGCCGGCTCCATTTGTTTCTTGGCCGATAAGACCATGGCTGAGCGGGATTCTTTCATCCAGCGCTCTGGCCTTCAATCCTCCGACTCTTATTTGAACCGTGACGAAATCCGCATGTTTAAGCGCTCTCGCACGATCTTTTGTATAGATCAATTCAATCGGAACATCAGCATGCTTGATCATTCGCTTCGCGAGTTCTGAAGTGATGCGTACTTTTTCTTCCCCTTCCTCAATGTCGACGAGGACAATCTCTTTCACTGGAAAATGCGGATATCGTTTGATGATACCTTCAATGATTTCTGGTGTGTAGCTTGATCCCCCGCCTATAATGACTAACTTCAGCGCCATAATCCTCCTCCTCAAATCTCTATTTTTGAAAGCGCTTTACACAATTGGAATTTAACATGTAGTAACAAATTTGTCTATACATATTTGTTATAATAAATTATTTTTTTTGAGAACTTTTTGTGTTATTCTATAATTAATAATTTACTCCAAAGGAGAAAATGAATGGCAAAGCAACCACAACTCCACAGTCGAATTAAACAAGATATTGTAGATAAAATAGAGAGCGGCTATTACCCGCCTGGGAGCCTGCTTCCGACGGAGTCCGAATTTTGCAAAATGTACGATGTCAGCCGAACAACGCTGCGGACCGCCTTGAACCATTTGCTTATGGAAGGAGCTATTTACCGCAAACAGGGGAAAGGGACATTTGTCGCCAAAGGAAAAGTAAAGCAGATTTTAAGTTCCAGCAATCTTCGCTATGCAGATCAATTAAAAGCGCAAGGTATTAAACCGAAAATCAAAGTTGTCGATTTGCAAAAATTAAAACCAGCCAAAAAGATCCAAAATTGCCTTGGGATTGATGGTGAACAAATGGTCTATCAGGTGAAGAGGATTCGGTATGCGGATGAGGAAGAAATCCAGTTTGAAATGGCCTTTATCAGAGCCGATATCGTGCCGGAGATAACAGAAGAAATGGCCAATATTTCACTGTACCAGTGTATTAACAGTCAAGGAAATACGATTAAAAGAACAGAAGAGCAAATCAAAATCTTTATTTCGGATGAAGAAATTGCACAGCATTTGAATATCACACAAGGTACGCCTTGCTTCCAGATTGCAACACAAACATTTTTGGTGTCTGAAGAAGTCGTGGAGTTTTCTCTGGCTTATTTCCGCGGAGACCGCGTTGAATTCTTCATAGAACGTGACTATGAAGAAAGAGGGGATGAAGGATGAAATCTTTGATCATAAACGCCGATGATTATGGATTTTCACGGGGAGTCAACCTCGGCATCATTGATGCGTTCCAGCGCGGTGTGCTCACATCGACTACGCTCATGACCAATATGCTAGAAATGGAACATGCCGTCTTACTTGCAAAGGAAAATCATGAACTTGGGGTCGGCGTTCACTTAACATTGACAGCAGGACGTCCGCTTCTCAGCGGCCTGCAAACGGTTACGGATGAAGATGGGAATTTTCGCAAGCTTTCATACTATCAAGGTTTTTTCGACATCGATCTTGATGAAGTGTATCAGGAATGGAGAGCACAGATAGAAAAAGCCCTTTCCTGCGGCTTGCATCCGACGCATATCGACAGCCACCATCATATCCATACATATGGAAATCTTCCCGAGGTGTTTGTGAAGCTGGCAAAAGAGTATGATCTTCCCTGCAGAAAGGTGAACGATCATCGTCCTTCCTTGTGGCAGAATGTGAGATCGAATGATGCCTTTGAGTTGAAAGTGGATCGACTGAAAGACTTATCATCTTTCCTTGATCTTCATCAAGACGCAAAAGTCATTGAAGTCATGTGCCATCCGGCTTATGTTGATAAATTACTGCTCGAAAAATCTTCATTCCATTATCCGCGGGTCTATGAACTTTCATTGTTGACAGACCCTTTGTTGAAAGCGGCTTTAATACAATGTTCGGATATTCGCCTTATTTCTTATGCCAGTCTTTAAATCTACAATTCTTTTGTAAAGGGCTCATGGTTATTATCAGCTTGCCGTTCTCAAAGTCTTGTCCAAGGCATTTCCAGCATTTAATGCAAAAACAGCATGGGTAATTCAGAATATTCATAACCTTGTCACAACAAATTTATGCGTCATCAAGCTTTTGCTTGAAGCTATTTTTGCCAAATAAGGTCCACACATACGGTTTGAAGCGGCATATGAAACCTAATAATGTAAGCGCTTTCTTACTGTTGTCTTCCGTGTCATCAGCTTCTAGGTTATGACAAGGCGATTATAAACCTATTAAAAAGGGGGTGAACAAAATAAGTTTCATTGATGAACAGTCAAAAAAATTGATGAAAAGGAGATGAAAAAAAGTGTTTTCAAACAAAAAGTTTCTCGTTCTTTCTTTCATTTTTGCGATGCTTTTCAGTCTATCTTTTTTTAATGGGGAAAGTGCAAAAGCCAGTTCTGACAAAAGTTATAAAATGATTGGCTACTATCCGTCCTGGGGAGCTTATGGAAGGAATTTTCAAGTATGGGACATGAATGTTTCTAAAGTCAGCCACATTAATTATGCATTTGCTGATATTTGCTGGGAGGGGAGGCATGGAAACCCTGATCCGATAGGCCCGAATCCCCAGACATGGTCTTGCCAGGATGAAAACGGAGTGATTGATGTTCCAAATGGATCAATCGTTATGGGGGACCCATGGATTGATGCGCAAAAGTCAAATCCCGGAGATACTTGGGATGAGCCGATTCGGGGCAACTTTAAACAACTATTGAAGCTGAAAAAGAACCATCCTCATTTGAAAACATTCATATCAGTTGGCGGATGGACTTGGTCAAATCGTTTTTCAGATGTTGCGGCAAATCCTGCGGCAAGAGAGAATTTTGCTGCTTCAGCAGTAGATTTTTTAAGAAAATATGGGTTTGATGGAGTCGACCTTGACTGGGAATATCCGGTTAGCGGAGGGCTGCCGGGAAACAGCACCCGTCCGGACGATAAGAGAAACTACACGCTACTCTTGCAGGATGTGCGCGAAAAGCTTGACGTTGCAGAAGCGAAGGATGGCAAGAAATACTTGCTGACGATCGCCTCTGGCGCCAGCCCTGAATATGTAAGCAACACTGAATTAAATAAAATTGCTAAAACCGTTGATTGGATTAACATTATGACCTATGACTTTAATGGCGGATGGCAAAATATAAGCGCTCATAACGCCCCATTATTCTATGATCCAAAAGCGAAAGAAACGGGAGTTCCAAACGCTGAGACATTTAACATTGAAAGCACCGTGAAGCGCTACAAGGAAGCCGGTGTCAAAGCGGACAAATTAGTGCTTGGCACTCCGTTCTATGGCAGAGGCTGGAGCGGTTGTGAATCTGCAGATGACGGAGAATATCAAAAGTGCGGACCGGCTAATGAAGGGACGTGGGAAAAGGGGGTATTTGATTTTTCAGATCTTGAAAAGAACTACATCAATAAAAACGGATATAAAAAATATTGGAATGATCGAGCAAAAGTGCCGTATTTGTATAATGCAGAGAATGGAAACTTCATTACCTACGATGATGAAAAATCATATGGATACAAAACCGATTTTATTCAATCAAACGGATTAAGCGGGGCTATGTTTTGGGATTTCAGCGGTGATTCAAATCAGACTTTGCTCAACAAACTAGCAGCCGATTTAGGGTTCGCTCCGGGTGGGGGTAATCCAGAGCCGCCTTCATCTGTACCAAGTAATTTGCGTGTGACCGAAAAAACCGCAACCAGTATCAGTCTGGCGTGGGATGCACCGAGTGACGGAGCAAACATCGCAGAGTATGTGCTGTCATATGGAGGCGGGTCCGTATCGGTCAAGGAAACATCGGCGACAATCGGGAAATTAAAGCCGAATACGACATACTCATTTACAGTATCTGCAAAGGATATGGACGGAAAGCTCCATACAGGTCCAACGATAGAAGCAGCAACAAACTCTGATCAAACATGTGGGTATAACGAATGGAAAGATACAGCCGTTTACACAAGCGGAGACCGAGTCGTCTTTAACGGCAAAGTGTATGAAGCGAAATGGTGGACGAAAGGAGAGCAGCCGGATCAGGCTGGTGAGTTGGGTGTATGGAAATTAATCGGTGATTGCAAAAAATCAGTTTAATAGAAAACGATAAAGAGAGAGTGGGCTCCCATCTCTCTTTATGAGAAAGGAGTATGATTGAAGTGAAAAGAATCGCTTTATTTACTTTGTCATCGATGCTGCTCCTGTCACTTTTGACCCCGTTCCAGAACATTTCCGCAGAGTCTCCAAACAAAAAACAGACTTGTCGTCCAGAAGGGCTGTGGGATTCGGGTATTGCAAATATTCCATATTGTGATGTGTACGATCTGGAGGGGCGCGAAAAGCTGGCCAATGATTTAGACCGCAGAATGATCGGCTATTTTACGGGCTGGCGTACGGGGAAAGGCTATCAAGATCGTTATTTAGTAAAGGATATCCCATGGAAGTACTTAAGCCACATTAATTATGCATTTGCTCATATCGGGGAGGATCATCGAGTTTCAATCGGGAGCGAGACGGATGCGAACAACCCGTCTCTAGGGATGACCTGGCCGGAGTATCCCGATATAAAGATGGATCAAACATTGCCATATAAAGGCCATTTTAACCTTCTTCACCAGTTTAAAAAGAAATACCCTGATGTAAAAGTATTGGCGGCAGTCGGCGGCTGGGCTGAAACCGGCGGTTATGTTGATAAGGATGGGAACCGAATACCAAGCGGAGGCTTTTACTCTATGACAACGAATGGTGATGGATCTGTGAACCACAAGGCAATCAACATCTTTGCCGAATCTGTCGTAGCGTTTCTCAGAAAATATGAATTGGATGGCATTGATATTGACTACGAATATCCCACAACCATGCAAGATGCCGGCAATCCGTTAGATTGGAGCATTTCCAACCCTAGACGAAAGGGATTAAATCAAAGCTTTGATGTATTGATGAAAACATTAAGAGAAAAACTTGATCAAGCATCTGCTGAAGATGAACAATATTACATGCTCACCATTGCGGCACCATCATCAGCCTATTTGCTGAGAGGGATGGAAACCTTTAAACCGCTCCGATATGTGGATTATGTCAACATCATGTCCTATGATCTCCATGGAGCCTGGAATGAGTTTGTCGGTCCTAACGCTTCCTTATATGATAACGGCGAGGATGAGGAATTAAAGCAGTCCAACATATACAGCACCCCGCAATATGGGGGGATCGGATATTTAAATACAGACTGGGCTTACCATTATTTTAGGGGAGCGATGGAGGCAGGCAGAATCAATATCGGCGTTCCTTATTATACGAGAGGCTGGAAAAACGTGAGCGGAGGAGTAAACGGTTTGTGGGGAAGGGCTAAAGGTTTAAATTGCCCTCCAGGCCTTACCAAATGCGGCGACGGGGCAGTCGGGATCGATAATATTTGGCATGACCAAGATGAGCAGGGAAATGAACTGGGAGCTGGAGCGAATCCGATGTGGCATGCCAAAAATCTCGAAAAAGGCATTGCCGGTTCTTATTTAGAAAGGTATGGACTAATCAAAGCCGATTTAAAAGGCTCTTACACTAGATATTATGACTCAGCGCTTGCTGCACCTTGGCTATGGAATGACGAAAAGAAAGTGTTTCTATCTACTGAAGATGAGGAATCAATAGAAACAAAGGCCGATTATGTCATTAAAAAAGGAATCGGCGGTGTCATGTTTTGGGACTTAAGCGGTGACTATGACTGGTATCCCGACAGAAATGACAACAATGGAGAGTATGGTATCGGCAGTACATTAACGAGAACCTTATATCATAAATTTGCGGAAGCGACACCATACGATAATCGGGTCAGCACGTCACCTTTACCTGGCGAATCACTTGATATCAATATCGAGTTTACCGATTATCCGTTAGGAGATCAAAATTACCCAATCCATCCGAAAATGAGGCTGACGAATAACAGTGATGTCACCATAACAGGAGGATCTGTGATCGAATTTGATGTGCCTACCTCTACTTCACCCCGAATTGGAAGCTGGAGCGGTGACCAGGTTGAAGTCATTTCTAAAGGGCATACAGGGCCGAACATTGGCGGGCTGACAGGAGATTTCCACCGCATCGGTCTGACCCTTTCAAATTGGAGGTCAATTAAACCAGGCGAGACAGAGGAGTTTCAGCTTGTCTATTACTTGCCTATCAGCGGACCATCTCATTTCACCATAACCATAGATGGTAAAAAGTACAGTCTGAAAGGCCAGTGAGGGAGGCTCCTATTCCGGCAAGCATAGCTGTAGCAAAAAACGAAGACAGGCCCGTTCCTGCTTTATTGTGCGCTGTTCTTCCAGTTTGTGAATGATCAAAGACTGATGCGGGTGCCTCTGTTGTATGAAGAACCTCCGTATACTCCATTCGTATGAACCTCAAGAGAGCATGGGCCGCTGCAATTCGTCCGTGAACTGCATTGCCCTCCGTAAGTATCCATCGCATATTGCAGTTTGTAAGTTTCTGTTACGGCGATCGATCCCTAATGCTGCCACTGGGTGCCCGATGGTTTGTCATCTGGATAGCCGCTGAAACGGTCATGCTTGTCCCAACGAGGGATGAAGGGGTGTATGAATATCCAAATAACCGACGGTGTTGCCAATTGGCTGACTGAGTTCGATGGCTCGATTTTCTCGACAGCCTGAGGCAGGAGAGCATCTCCTGCCTGTTTGTTTGGCATCACGCAAACAATTTCAACCCAACCACACCAATCACAATGAGCAGCAGGCTGAGTATCCGAATCATGTTTTTCGGTTCTTTAAATAGAATCATATTAAACAAGACTGAGCCAGCGGTTCCAAGTCCAATCCAGACCGTATAGGCGACGGAAACTTGAACGGAAGAGAACGACGCGTATAAAAACAAAAAGGATAAAGCAAAACCGCCGAAAAATAGTATCCCTGATGTGATTTGTTTTTTCTTACTAAACATATTCAAGCCAATGGTCCCGCCGATTTCGCAGGCAGAGGCTAATAACACAAAAAACCAGCCCATGTTATACCGCTTCTCCCTTCTGCTCATGTGCATCTCCATCGGACACTTTTAGTCCAATAATCCCGATGACCAAAATCCCCATAAACACTAGCTTTTCCAATGAAAAAGATCCGCCGAACAGCGCATAATCCATAATAGACGTACCGATTGTTCCAACTCCGGCGAACACGGCGTAAACCGTTCCTGTTGGCAGCTTTTCACAGGCTTTCATTAAAAAATAAAAATCAATTGGGATGAGGCAGATAATGATCGCCCACTCCCACACAGCATCTGCTTTATTTAAACCAAACACCCATAGTAATTCGAATAAACAAGTCAGTGCGACATACATCCAGCTTTTCTTCATGATATTTCCTCCTAAAATTGACGATTCGTCATTTTGAAGCCAAAAAAGAGCGTACAGCATGTGCTGTACTATGTGTTAAGGTGTTTCTATACCAAGTGCATAAAGGAGAAATTGCTTGACCTCTCGTTTTTGAATGAGGACCTCTTCTGTATCTGTTTCTGTAAATAAATACATTTGCTCAGCTGAAGATTCAAGTAAACCGATGATGAACTTCGCAGCGTAATGACAATTCAAATTCGTTCGTACTTTTTGGTCCTGCTTTGCTTTTTCTAAAAAAGCGGCAACCCATTTGTAAATCGGTTCATAAATATCTTCCCACTCCTTTAAATGCTCAGTTGCGGCTAAACCTGAATAGGTAAGGGCAAGGACATCACGGTATTGTCTTGTAAAAGAGAATATAAATTCAACAAGCGCATCTGCTTGATCGTGTACATCCGCATGCTGGGTTAATTCCTTTTCGATCGCAGGTACCATCTGTAAAATAAGATGCTCTGCGATGGCAGGCATGACAGACAGCTTTGAGGGAAAATATAAATAAAACGTTCCTTGCGCCACTCCTGCTGCTTTTACAATATCCGAAATGGTCGTCTTTTCAATTCCTTTTTCTTTAAACGCGTCAATGGCAGCAAGCATAATCTTTTCTCGTTTCGACATATGAACACCGACCTTAAAATGACTGAATGTCAGTCATTCTAACAGAAAACTGACGATTTGACAATATAGCATATCATTCATTGTGAGAATAAGTGATGAATAGATGTGGGCAGGCTTGAATAAGCTGTAATATGGTCAAGCATCACGTGAGAAAGGGGTAGCTCCCTCTATGACATCCAGCATCATGTTTTCAATTGCTTATTTTCTTCTGCTCGTCTCGCTATATATGAGAATGAGATACAGACAGGCAAAAAGGCACAATCGCTTTATCTATTTGCGAACAGAAATGGTTCTTTTCTGTCTGTTTGTTTATACAAATATTTTATTCTATTTGACGGTCTTTCCAAATCGTTTTTCCGCACCAAGAGATCAAGTGAGTGTCAATCTCATTCCTTTTCACTCAATTGATCAAAATCTTCACGCCTATCACCACGGTTATCCAAACCTTGTATTTTTAAATTTGGCAGGAAACATTCTTTTATTCGTGCCACTTGGGTTTTTCCTTTATCAAACGTTTCGGACAATGCGCTGGCAAAAGGCGGTGCTAGCCGGCTTTATCTTGTCAGCAATGATCGAAGTGCTTCAATGGATTTTTTCGCAATCTGGTATCATTACAAGAAGCAGTGATATTGATGATATCATCCTCAATACACTTGGCACAGCGATAGGCTGTATCGTGTATCAGATGTATCGACGAAGGAAGGAGAAAATTAGGTGAAGAGAGTTTGTGTGATTCCATGTGGCGTGAAGAAAATATGGGACGTGAATCCAGAGGCGGGAAGCAAGCCGGGCGAAACTTTTTTACTTAAGCCAGCTGCATCAGCATACGAAAAGCTATGCTCAAACATTTTTGTCAGACGGCTCGTCTTATCAGCGAAGCACGATTCTTAAAAGGAAGATGATATGGTTCATGAAAATTATGATGTGGCGTTTGGTACACCGCACGTTGAACCTCTCCGCACTGATGAGCTTGTTATACAGGTAGAAATAAATGTAAAAAGTGATCGACCCTTTATTACATCCTCATCAATAATCAATTCACATCTCCCAGTAAGCAGGGTTTTGATCATCAAAAAGAGAATAATTGAAGTAGCGATGTAAATGGTTTTATATCTTTTCAGCAGCCACTAGGATGTCCGCATCGCTCTTGAAGAGGTGGCTCAATGAAAAAGGGGGCGTATGAACATGACAACCATCTATTTAGCTGGTGATTCAACCGTTTCATCTTACCCAGATCGTCTTGTTCAAGGAGGATGGGGAGAGTTTTTACACCGCTATACAGCACGCGGCGTCAAAGTCGAGAATCGGGCGATCGGTGGAAGAAGCTCAAAAACATTCATTGAAGAAGGACGCCTTGATGACATATTGGCTGAGATTAAGCCAGGGGACTGGCTTTTCACACAAATGGGGCATAATGATGCTTCTAAGTCAAAGCCCGAGCGGCATACAGAGCCTTTTACGACGTATAAAAGCTATTTGTCTCAATATATTCATGGTGCCAGAGAGAAAGGAGCAACCCCGCTTTTATTAACCCCTGTAGGCCGTTTTCATGAAAAAGATGGGGAATATATTAATGATTTCCCTGATTACTGTGCCGCTATGAAAGAACTAGCCGATGAAGAAGAGGTTCTTCTCGTTGATTTAATGACCGCAAGTCTTCAATTTTATCAAATATGTGGTATAGAGAAGACAACCTCTTTTTTTATGCTGTCGACAGGCATTGATGATCGCACGCATTTTACAAAAGAAGGGGCAGATGCGATTGCAAGACTTGTTTCACTAGAACTAAAGGATCTTGGTTTAAGTATTGTGTGATGAATGACAGGACGAGTGAACGCTCTGCCGGTTCTTTTTTTGAAAAAAGCGATTGATTCCCTGAACCAGAGCAGACATTACACATGATAATCAATATCACTTATGAGTAGATTGATCAATGAAAAGCTGGAGGGACTCAAGTGACAGATCAGCTTGAATTGTTTGACGTCACAAATTATTGGTGGCGGTTCAGCAGGGATGTACACCGCCTTTTATAGTGGGATGTGGGCGGTTTGTCGCCAACAAGAGTAGAACAGCTGATTCAGCAGCTGGAGACGCAGTTGAAAACATTCGATCCAGAGATTATGCCAAATATTAAAGGATGCCTTTTTAAGGGTATCCTTTTTTGATAGGCAGAGGGAACTTTTTGGCAAGTGAGACGTAGTGCATATAGAGGTGAAACATATGCAAAAATACATAGAAAAAGAACTATTTCTCTTATTTATTAGACACGTATTTATGGCATTTTACTTTTTGGTGTTTCCGTTTATCGCACAAGTCTTTTTTGTACCGTCTCCTTTATTGATCGCTATCATCGCACTTTTTATTGTTCATCACCTATTAGAAAGTATCATTTGGTTTTATAAATCGAGAAACATCGGGAAGCGCCAGTCAGGGGATATATCGAAACGGGGGCATGTCTTTGTTCAGCTCGTGCAAAGGATCGAACAGCTCATCATGCTCGGTTTTGTTCTTTTCTTGATCAGCGAATTGGTAAATGGAGGAGCAGATATCTTTACACTCTCACTATCTATTTTTCTATTATTGGTTGTTTTCCTACATCACGTTCAGTTTTACTACTTTCAAATTTTCTTTAAGTCAAAAAACGGGTTCTCCTATGTTCCCTCTATGCAAAAGGCTCGTCCTTCTTACATTGTGAGGGAGCGAATTAGATCGATCAGAAGGGAGCAGTCATGTTGAAGACTCCAACTCAGAATAATGTGAAGATATATGTAAAGTACCTTCCTTTGATAGGCCTTTTAAGTAGCATCATTCTTTTAGTATATTTTTTTTGTATTGAAAGGGTAAATTATGATATTGGCTGGGGGATTTTATACTGCATGATGCCTTTTTTAATATATTCGGTCACATCCTTAATCATTAAGAAAAAAAAGACTTAAATTAATTGTAGCCTAAATCTGTTTTTCATAATGAAAAGAGATATGAGGAGATATTTATGAAAAGTGTAATGAAATATACAGTGATTATTCTGTTTATTAGTCTATTTTTCTATTAATATAATATATTTAGACCTAGAAATTTTCTGTATTTAGTAGTTGCTCCGGCTTTCTGCTTTTTTAATGTTCATTTTATTGAAAAGCTTTTTAACATAAGTAAGCGTTAAGCTTCCTTTGTTGAGGCCTAGCTAGATCAAGATCAAGCTGCTTCAATCACATATGGGCTCAAACATACTTATTAACTACTGCTTTAAACGATCATCATCAGAAAATTATGATAAAATGTGGAAAAGAAGGTTGGAGAAAGGGAGTGAGAGCGAGTGAAAGCAGTTGGACTATTTGAGTACTTGCCTATTGAGGATGAGCAAAGCCTGATCGATCATGAGGTAGCAAAGCCTAAAGTAGCTGGCAGGGATGTGTTAGTGAAGGTAGAGGCTGTGTCGGTGAATCCGGTTGACACAAAGGTGAGGGCACCGAAAGATCAGAAGGAAGAAGAATTAAAAATTCTTGGCTACGATGCAAGCGGTACGGTTGTTGAAGTAGGCGAAGCGTGTACGTTGTTTCAGCCTGGTGACCACGTGTACTATGCGGGAGATATCACGCGCCAAGGCTCAAATAGTGAGTACCAGCTTGTTGATGAGCGCATTATTGCGAAAAAGCCTGCTACTCTCTCATTTGCACAAGCAGCGGCGATGCCCCTCACGATGATTACCGCATATGAGGCTTTATTTGACCGGATGCGGGTAAAGCGAAATGCAGAAGGATCGACTTTGCTCATCATCGGTGGTGCAGGCGGGGTGGGCTCTATTGCCATACAACTGGCCAAATTAGCGAAAGCAACTGTCATAGCCACCTCATCAAGACCAGAAACAAAAGAATGGTGTCTGTCATTAGGTGCCGATCATATCATTGACCACTATCAGCCGCTCCTGGCACAGCTTCAGGAAAAAGGGATTGGTGAAGTTGATTTTATTTTATGCTTAAATGATACAGACGGGCATTTCAAAGGCATGGCAGAAGCCATTAAACCACAAGGGACGATCTGTACCATTGTTGAAAATCAACACAACCTAGACATTCAATTGCTCAAAAACAAAAGTGCTGCATTTGTATGGGAATTCATGTTCACGCGGCCAATGTACGAAACAGAAGACATGATCAGACAGCATGAGCTTTTAACAGAGGCAAGTGAGTTATTTGAACAGGGAAAATTAAAGCATACCTTAACAAAGGTTCTGAGTCCTGTGAATGCTGCCAATTTGAAACAGGCACATCAAACGCTTGAACAAGGGAAGATGATCGGAAAATTTGTGTTAGAAGGATTTTAAGAGGAGGGGCAGGAAACGACGTCATTACAATATACGATTGGTTTATATAAACCGGTTGAACGATAAGACAGCTGATTCATCACGTAGCGGATATTCATCTGAATGCTTATTTGCGATTCAATCTCTCTGACAGAAGTTCACCGCATATACGTCCATTCTATCAGGACGGGTTTACCTCACTTCCAGATAGCATGACACCAATTAGCCTACCGCTGCCTTTGATTAGCAGTCTGTATCACCGGTGGGTCACTTTACTTCGTGGGATGTTAGAGGAAAATTTCAACGCTTCTTATTATCACGCTGCCGATCAACAAACGCTGTCCTTATATGATGTAACAGGAATGTACGTCTGGCATTCACAGCATCATCTTGCCAATATGACGTAATTAATCAACAGAAATAAGTGGAGTTGAAGGAGTAGAAATATGACTGGTAGAAAAATTGTCGGTGCCATGTTTATATGCATGGCCGCATTGTTTTATCTAGCAAAACACGTTCTTTTTGAGATTCATTATTTTAGAATGAGTGTTGATGACGAGGTAAATAAATTTCAACTGTTTGAAGAGGTGCTGCCGGGTGGTACATGGATCAGCATCATTTTTCTCATCCTTGGTTGCGCCTATCTCTTATGGGATGACAGGGGGATTATTCAAAAAAACTTCATCCTCTCAGATAAACAAGTGAAAGAAGAAATAAAAAAGACGGACCTCAAGTGATATGATCCCTCTAAGTAGACAGTGTAAAAAGCCTAAGAACATATTTTGGCTGTTACACTATACTTGGAGGGGATTTTTTATGGCGAGAAAAGGACAACATTTTCAACACTATTCGAAAGAATTTAAGATGAAAGCTGTCAACATGTACGAAGAAGGAAACAGAAGTTATCAGTCATTATCTGAAGAATGAGGTCTCCGAAGTGCCACTCAGCTAAAAAATTGGGTCAGAAAACATCGTGAGGGACAATCTTTTGAAAACCAAAGAGGAAAATAGACAAAGTCAGAAAATCCTTTTAGAGGACGCCCTAAATCCAGATTTAAAAGTGTTGAAGAAGAGAGGGACTACTTAAAGGCACAGGTAGAATACTTAAAAAAGCGTTTTCCAAATCTGCACGGGGAGGACGGATTTTGAAGACTGCACGGTTTGAAGCTGTTCATGCATTAAAGAATCTTTATCCGTTGACATGGCTCGTTTGTATCGCCAAAGTATCACGATCGGGGTATTATAAATGGTTTAAGAATAAAAGGATTCGAATGGAACGGAAAAGAATGAACCACTCTTAAAAGAGCACATGATGGCCATTCATCATTCACATCCCTTCTATGGCTATCCTCGGATCACAGTCGCTTTAAAGAAAGAAGGATTTCACATCAACCATAAGCGTGTCTACAAGTTGATGAAAGAGATGAACATCCAATCAATCATTCGAAAAAAACGTCGTTATTTTGGAAGGAAGGTTTCTGTTGTCCAACCAAACAGACTAAACCGGGAATTCAAAACCAATCAATACAATCAGTTATATGTAACTGATATTCCCTATATTGCTTGCCAGCACCGTTTCTATTATTTTTCTGCTATACAAGATCTGTACAACAATGAAATCGTCGCTTGGAAACTGTCATCTTGAACTGGTCATGAAGGGGCTTCCAATACACAAAAAAGCATATCAAAAGCGACTAGAAAACGTTTAAAGGGCAGTTCATTCTCGAAGAGGAAACTGCCTAGATAATGCATGTATCGAATCATTTTTCTCTCATCTCAAAACAGAGAACACTTACTTTTCTTCGTGTCAAACTAAAGAAGAGCTTCATAAGCATAGAAGAATGCATTCAATTCTATAATCACGATCGATTCCAGAAAAAATTAAACCAGTGTGCGCCGGTAGAATACCGTCACACACTGGCAGCGTAGGCTGTTTATATGTGTCTACTTGACAGGGGTAAGACCACAAGTGACCGTCTTTTTCCTTTCCTCCTTTTATCCACGTTCGGGACGAAGTGCCTTTTCTAATATGGCTAGACCTTCATTTACTTTTTCTTTTTCCTCATCATTTAGCCGTTGCAGGGAATTTTTAATTTTTTCGTGTCCTTTTTGATAAATGCTTCGAAAAATATTTTTGGCTTCCTCTGTTAATTCTACGACAATGATTCGTCTGTCTCGCTCAGAATGTTTTCGCTCGACAAAGTTGGACTGCTCTAAACGATCAAGCAGGCCTGTCATATTGGACAAAGAAGCCCCCATTTTTTCAGCAATTACGGATACCTTGAGAGAGCCATGGTTATTGAGCAGCATGAGCACCTTCATTTGAGGCATACTCATATCAAGCTTCATCCATTCAGAAACATCTCCAAGTCCTGCAGCAGTGAGCACTTTCATATAAAGCACCCATGTCTTTTTTTCCTCAGGAGATAGGATTTCCTCTTTTAGTACGGTGGTGTCATGAATATTATATTCCACGCTTGTTCACTTCCTTTAAGGGGCTCTTTTCTTTATGTTACTTATTTTTACTTCTAATTGAAAGTATCACGAAGCTTTTGATTGTGAAATTGCAAGAATCAAGTGGAATTTGTTGTATAATAATGTTCAGTTGAAATAAATGAAGTAACCTAGAAAGTTGGGAAAATCATGTGGAACAAAAAAACGGGTATGACGATCTTAAAAATGCTTTTTCCGATCGTGATCATCCTAGTCTTGATTTTTGTCGCCAAGCAGGAGCTGAGCGGCCTTTCCATTAAAAAGACGTTTTATATTATCGACAGCTTGAATCGAATGGATTTGTTTATTCTTGTCTTTCTTGGACTTGTGGCTGTTTTATCGATGTCCTTATATGATTTTATTTTAAGAAGAAGCCTTGATATGCCCATCAGCGGATGGAAAACGATTCGCATTTCTTGGATTGCCAACTCCTTTAACAGTGTACTTGGCTTCGGTGGTTTATCTGGGGCAGGGCTCAGAACACTTTTATACAAGGAATACATATCAGATACGAAAAAACTGCTGAAAGGCATTGCCCTTTTGACATCCTCTGTCCTTTTGGGTTTATCTATTTTCAGTGATTTGATTTTGGTTAGAGTTCTGCCTGTTGAAAGTATTATCAGTCAGGAGCCATGGCTGTGGGTATTTGTGATTATCTTTGCCTGTATTGTACCGATATACATCATCATGGCCTCGATTCGAAAAAGCTCAATTGAGAGCGGTGAAAATGGGCTGAAGCATCCGGTCTATGCATATATCGGCGCATCCTTTTTGGAATGGCTGGCAGCTGGTCTTGTCATGTACATGGCTGTCGTCTCGATGGGAATGAACGTCGATGTCCGTATTGTATTAGGTGTGTTTGCCATTGCGTCAATTGGCGGTTTAATCAGTATGGTTCCAGGCGGGTTTGGTTCATTTGATCTGATCTTTTTACTCAGTATGCAATACATTGGTTTTGATAAAGAGATGGTGCTGACGGCGCTTGTATTATATCGCTTCGTGTACTCGATCTTCCCGTTTATCCTTGGACTATGTCTTGCAGCATATGATTTAACCGGGACGACTCTTAGACGTTTTGAAGGTAACCCCAAAATGGCACCTGCCATTGAAACAACGAACGTGTTAATAGTCTTGCATCGAGCCCTATTAATCCGTTTATTGTATGGTTCTTTATCCATTTTAACGTTTGGAAGCGGCCTATTAATTATGGCTTCCGTTGTGCTTCCTGTCGATCGTTTAGGTGTAATTACAAGCATTCCGCGCTTTCTGTTATCAGGATTTAATGGTCTTTCTTTAATGTTCGGGATCATTCTAATGATTTTGTCCATTGAAGTGTACAAAAGAACAAAAAGGTCTTACGTGTTGACGATGATTGCTCTAGCTGGTGGCTTTGTGTTTACCCTGCTAAAAGGGTTTAATCTGAGTTCGATCTTTATGTTGCCAGTCATCATGGCGGTATTTTTCTCTCTAAGAAATCAATTTGTGAAGCAGCAGGCGCCTTATTCCTTGTATCAGTTTGTGGCAGCAGGCGCCGGATACTTACTCGTTTTGTTTAACTATCATGTCATTGGTAAATTTATCTGGTTGAAAATCGGTTATTTCCTAAGTAAAGACTATTTGGTGCATAATGAACGGCATATCACGATGATAAGCATGATTGCTTTAATCGGGGTACCGCTTTTCTTTTTCGTTAGTAAATTAATATTTAATAAAAAGGCATTTCCTATTGGAGAAGAAGCAGATAAACAAAAATTAAAGGCATTTTTAGAAGGAAAGGGAGGAAATGCCCTCAGTCATCTTGGCTTTTTAGGAGATAAAAAGTTGTTTTTCTCAAGTGATGGAGAGGCGATGCTCCAGTTTGGCCGAATTGGCCGCTGCGTCATTGTGCTCGGTGATCCATCTGGATGTCAAGCGTCTTATCCGCTTGTACTTGAAGAGTTTTTGCAGCAGACCGAAAAAGCAGGCTATCGTGTTGCATTTTACCAAGTAGAACGTGAGGGAATGGCTCTCTATCATGACTTAGGTTTTCACTTCTTTAAACTTGGGGAAGAAGCAGTGGTCGATTTAGAAACATTTTCTCTGTCGGGAAAGAAAAAATCGAATTTACGAGCTATTGCCAATAAGTTTGAACGAGAAGGCTATACCTTTGAGGTGGTGGAACCGCCTTTTTCAGATGAGTTGATCTCTACCTTAAAACATATCTCCGACAGCTGGCTTGGAAAGAAAAAAGAAAAAGGGTTTTCTCTCGGCTACTTTCATGAAGAATACTTGCAAAAAGCACCGATTGCGATCTTAAAAAATGAACGAGGACAGATCATTTCCTTTGTATCGTTAATGCCGATGTATCAAGAAGGAGAGATATCCATCGACTTAATGCGTCATATGCATCATGCACCAAACGGGATGATGGATGCGCTGTTTATTCACCTGTTTCAATGGGCGAAAGAAAAAGGATACAAATTCTTTAACATGGGGATGGCGCCTCTATCGAATGTGGGGACGTTCCATCAGTCATTTCTTACAGAACGTTTGGCGAGTGTCATCTTCAACAATGTCAGATATATGTATAGTTTCAGCGGCTTACGGTCGTTTAAACAAAAATACAAACCCGAATGGCGCGGGAAATATCTGGCATATAAAAAGAATACGTCATTGCCCGTCACGATGGTGCTTGTTACCAAACTAATCGGGATGGACCCAAATCGAAACTGACGTCCATAAGTTCAAAAACTTTTACCTTTCACTAGGTGAAGGTTTTTTTAGACAAAAGAACAGCAGAAGTGGTAAGGTTGAAGGGTAAGGGGGATATTAGGATGACATTAAATGAATGGTTTACAAAGGGATTAACTGAACGTACATATGTACACAATATGGAGAAAAACCGTGTAAACTTACTCACGGTGTACAACCAGTACGCAATCCACCAAAGGGAAAAAGAGCTGCTTCAACGGTTGCAAAAGAAAAAGCTAAAAGCGCTTGTCATCACAGCGGATTGGTGCGGGGATGCGATGGTCAATGTACCTATTTTCATGCGTATCGCGAGTGAAGCACTTATTGATGCGCGCTATTTTATTCGGGACGAGCATCTAGACCTGATGGATCAGTATTTAACGAACGGGACCGCAAGATCAATTCCGATTATCGTGATCATTGATCAGGACGGGAAAGAAGTGGGAAAATGGGGACCTCGCTCAATAGAAGCCCAGCGCTTTGTCGATGAGAAAAAACCGGATAAAGATGCACCAAATTTTGAAGAAGAATTTAAGGTATTTGCGAAAGAAGCCGCACATTACTATACGACAGATCGTTACTTATGGAAAGATATTGAGAAAGAAATAGTAGAAGTTTTGGCAGAAATATAAACCAAAAGACTACTTCGCCGCAATGGGAAGTAGTCTTTTTTTATCTTGTTTTTGCGTTTCACCTACAAAACACCGCATAAAGATGTAGAAAAACCGCAGAAAACCGCAAAGCACCACGATTTTCCCAACCACTTTTAGTTGAAAAACCTCATATATGCCATGAAATCATCCATTTTGCTCTTATCTAAAGGCTCATATAACGCACGTTGGTTTACTTTTTCCCAATACAAGAGGCCTAGCAACTATAGTAATCTAGTTGTAATCTCCTTTGAACGAACTAAAAAAACAATGACAGAAAAGGACTGACGATCAATCTATGAAAAAAATCATTTATCTCGATCAAGAAAAAAAGAAGCTCTCTGAATCAAAAAAAAGAGAACAGCGTTCCATCAAATCACTTAGGCTGCTTGTGTTTTATGACGGACAAAGTCCTTCGTGTGCAAAAGCGATTGATCTGTTAAAATCACTCGATTGGAAAAACCGTATTCACTTTGAATCATTTAGACGTTCACAACTGCTTAGACTGAATAAAATAAGTAAGAAAAAAGCAGAAAAACGAATCGTGTCTATATCCTTAGCCAAAAATCAGAAAAATTCAGGGATTTATACTTGGTTGCGAATTGCTTGCAACATCCCTGTCTTATGGGGAACGGTCCCATTCATTTTGCTCAGCATTTGGCTAGGCTTTGGCCAACATGCGTACGATTATTTTATGAGAAAACGGTCTATTCATTCTGTCCAACAAGTCACCCGTCCTGATACAGATCAACAAAATACCATCTAATCAATAAAAAAGCATGACCTTCGATCGGCAGAAGGTCATGCTTTTTTTAATAGGGAACATATGAGGCTAAGTGATCAAGAAGCTTCTCGGTGTAGGACATATACTCATGCTCGTCAAGCTCAGAAGCCGTATAAGAAAGCAAGGTTCTAAGAGCAAACAAGTACTCACTGTGTAGCTGATTGTGTTCAAAGTAAGGAATGGCCGCTTCGACTAAATATGTTTTCAAATCATGAGGATTCTCCTCAATCATCAATTTATAAATTTTAATCATATATACACAGTTTGGCTGAATACGAGGCTGTTTTAACAGCTCGTGTATGTAGGGAAGTGCCTTCTTACGATCATATTCAGCATATAATGTGGCAATTTCATATAGTGTCTCACAGTAATGATCTTCTATTTGTTCTTGATTAAAGTAATTGAGTGAATCTAGTAAATAAGGCACAGCGGATGAGAAATCACCTTCACGTTTTAAGAGAACCCCATAATAAAAATAAGCAGTCATTTTAATATAGGCATCAGGGTGAAGCGAAGTGTGCAAAATCACTTCTTTTAAATATTTTTTGGCTGTTTGAAAGGCCTTTAATTCCAGCGAGATCACCCCATGAATCAGTGTACAATGAATGATTCGTTTGAAATTGTTCTTTTGTCTATATAAATCCATCGCTTGATGAGTCGCCTCAAGCGCGTCCCCAAGATGGCCCATGTTTCCAAGTGCTTTTGCATAGTGATAATACAGGTCACTCTGTTCAACAGAAGCGTAAGAAAAGCAGCTTTCAAGTCTTTTCAGTCCTTCTACGAGCTGACCATTTTTTATCTGATAAATTCCATCTAGATATTCAAAAATTTCTTTTTCCGTTTCAATAAAGGTTTTTTCAAACTTTTTGAGCACGCGGTGTGTGTCTAAGGCAAGTGGCTGTTTTTCCGTTAATAAATAAAATTGAAATAAGGACAAGTGATACTGAATCCCTAAATCTAGCGAAAAGAACTGTTCCTCGTGATGAATGATCATTTCGGCATTTTGTTCAGCCTGATCGAGTGCATAGAAATACATGTTCATTTGAAATTCATCCAACAACGACAGCAAGTGACGCGCCTTTTGCGACAGCGTTTCTTGGCTGATGCCAAGCCGTTCAAGCAGTAGATTGATCGTATCTTGATTGGCCTCTTTTGAGCCATTTTCAATTTTACTTAAATGAGAGACAGAACAAATCCCGTCTGCCAATTCAGATTGGGTCATATTTTGTTTATAACGATATAGCTTGATAATTTGCCCAATATTGATTTTCATTCCATTCAGAAGCCTCCCTTCCAATCATGGGTTGAAAGCTTTTTGAAAAGATGGCCAAATGAGACGAAATGGGAATACCTTAAATAATTTCATCATATTGGCTATTTTCTCATAATTTGTTTAAAACGTAATATGATTGTAACATTACTTGAAAAAATCAAACAACTTTTTAGCAGATGAAGAGGATCCTCTATTTGCAACAACACGATATGATGTTTATAATGAGAATCAATATCAATTAAAATTGATTGAAAGGATGACATATATGCCAGAAATAAAACCACAAACAGAAGCCTTAACGGTTCGAGATGCTGTCAGATATAGACGATCGATTCGCAAATTCAAAGAAACTGTGGTGACCATTGAGCAGCTTCAGCCATTATTAGAGGATGCGGTCTATGCACCGAATCATAAAATTACTGAACCTTGGCGCTTTCTTTATGCCACGACAGATGAAGCAAAAGCGACATTTGTTGAGCGGTTCATTGCTTTCTTTAAACGAAACAACCCAAATGCAAAAGAAGAAAAAATCAATCAATACAGAGAATACTTTTCAAAAGTACCAGCGCTTTTACTTGTCGTTTTAAAGGAAGACGAGAACCCAGTGGTGAGAAATGATGATTTTGCCGCAGTGAGCGCTTTGATTCAAAACCTTCAGCTACTCGCTTGGGATCAAGGAATCGGGATGGTATGGAAGAGCGGTCGCATTTTGTACGACAAAGACTTTCAACAAGAGATGGGATTAAAGGAAAACGAGCGTTTTGCAGCGATCCTTCACATTGGTTACCCAGAAGAAGTGCCTGAGGAAAAATCACGTCAGAAGGCATCAAGTCTGCTTACTGAAATCAAATAAAAGAAAAACAGACCTTTTAAAAGGGTCTGACCCCCGTTTTTGAGACAGGGATCAAAACACCTTTATACAGCCAATTGCCGATAGTTTATCGGTGATTGGTTGTTTAGTTTTGTTTGAATACGAATGTTGTTATAATAATAAATGT
>NZ_JAIVLB010000027.1 GCF_020524495.1 Bacillus stratosphericus
TGGATAACTCACTCTTGTCCCCATAGAAAAAACACCTCCATGTTTTATTTCGGATCACAACGGTCCGTGTTCAAACTTGAAGGTGTTTTTTATTTGTCTCATCTTAGGGGGTCAGTCCCCTTTATGTTGTGGATTTTTTTTCAGATTTCTCATATTTGATCGCATAAATCCCTTCATTTTCAATCCATTCACAGAATAGGACGTCTTTATAGGAAGAAATATGCTGCTTTCTTAATTGCTTTCGCAGCCATGCATCGTCAAATCCTGCTTCCTGTAAGTCTTTTCTTAAGATTTCCCCGTCAATAATAAACGTTCTAGGCAATTTGACTTCTTTTCCTTTCACGTTCACATCCTCTGCTGTAGCTGGTGTGTATTTCATTTTTGGAAGGACACTGACAGAGCCATCCGTTTCTAAAATCGCAAATTCTATTTCATTAAGAGCAAAATGACCTTTTGCTCGAATGAGCGTCTGCAATTGATTCAGATCAAGCTTATTCTTTTTCAAACGATTGTAGCGAATATTCCCCTTATCAATGATAAGTGTAGGTCTTCCTTCTAAAAAGGCACGTAATGATTTAAATTTTTGTGAAAGCCATTCAATTGTGTAAATTAAAACGCCCCAAACCCCAACGGCAAAGAGAATATGTAAGATGCTGACTTCTTGATCAAAGATCGCATTCCCGACCATTTCACCTAAAATCAGTGCAGAAATAAAATCAAACGGAGTGATTTGTGCAAATTGTGTTTTACCTAAAAGTTTTATAATAAAAAACAAGGCTAAAAATCCGATCATTAGTTCAATAAAAATATTAAAAAATGACACAGAGGTCCCTTCCTTTCTTACTGCATTTATCTACATACAGTATGTACATGAAAGGAAGGTTCTAAAACATGTACGAAGGTAGTAAATTATTAGATACAAGTTGAATGTTTAGCCACATGCCAGTAAATCATGACACCTCTACCCCCTATACCGAAACAATCTCAGCAATAGCATTACGCAAATTATCTTTATCAATATATTTTCGCCGTATGTATAATAGTACTTTGTATTTTTCTCCATGTTCTCCGTATGAAATTCGCTTTAACCCAGCATTTGTCCCCAAACCGTATAAGCATAAGATATTCTTCTGTAACAAATCTTTACTAATGACCTCTCTCGATGCAGCTGTTTTAAAAAGTTCTGTAAAGTCTACACGCAAATCATCTTCCTTGAGGATATCTAGTAAACTCGTCATAGGCCAGCGTTTCATAATTTCACCTTTGAGTCGTGACAGGTTTATCGGCTCCGGCACAGGGTCAAAAGGAGAAATGGATATTCGGCCGTTACTGTTTCCCTTTCCTTTTGTTAAAATACGAACCTTTGTATTTTTAGGGATTCCTTGTTCTAATTTATTTAATGCCTTTGTCAATCAGCTCTTGTTCAACAGGCATGAGGATGAAATGATCAATTAGCTCATCTAATTCCCAATTCCTTTTCAACTGTTATCCTCCTTTTGTAGCATACGATATAGAGTTATACGGGAAATACCAACCTTTTCAGCAGCATCTGTCCGGCTCATCCCCTGATCTATGAGGGGTGATCTTTTCCTCATCTGCTTTTGGCCTTCCGGGAAACTTTCCTCGTTGGCAGCTAAGATGCCTTCCTTTGTACTCTGAAGTAAGATCTCTCTCAAATTGTGCAATTCCCAGCATAGTATACAACATTTTTCAGTGAGCTGTTGTTGTATCCAGTCAAGACCCCTTTAAACTTTTTAAATGCGCCCCTTATTGGGCAATGAGTTCTGTAATCTCAATCAGATCATTGGTCTAGAAAAATTCCCAAGCTGTATCTCTTCTGGGATCCGAGTGAATTTCGATGGATTAATTGAAATATGTAGTTCATCCTCTGTTCATATTCATTTCCTATAATGGTTCAAGATAAAATATTGGGGGTTGATATGATGCTTAAACCATTTCGTAGACTAGCCAGATTCTCCAGCAGTTCAATGGGAGCAAAAATTGTTTTAATTGCATGGATTGTCGTGGTAGCTGTATTCAGCTTCGTTGCGCCATCATCTAAGGATTATTCCAAAAACAGTACGGAAGGCAGTGTAAAAGGAAACACAGCTTCCGAAATTGCGGAGCAAGTACTAAATAAAGAATTCCCCACCGACAACGGGCTAACCGCCTTGCTTGTATTTCATCATGAAGGAAAAATAACCGACCAAGATCGGGAAAGGATTACGGAACTCAGTGAATGGTTTGCTTCGGCTAATAAACCAAAACATATAGCAAGTGCACTTCCGTATCATAAGTTTCCGAAAAAGGTTCAAGATCAAATGTTTTCTGATGATGGAACGACATTAATTTTTAACTTGGCGTTAAAAGATGGGATTGACTCGGATGAAGCTAATGCAACATTAGATGCTATCAGGGATAAGGTAACTGCTATCGGTTTGGATGATCTCCAATTCGAAATTACGGGTCCTGCCGGCATATCGGCTGATACCATTGCTTTATTCAAAAACGCTGATCTCGTCTTAATGTTAGCTACAGTAGCTTTAATCTTTGTTATTTTAATTATCATCTATCGTTCACCAATACTTGCCATTACACCATTGATTATTGCTGGGATTGTATATGGCCTTGTAGATCGAATCATAGGTTTGGCTGGAAAGAATGATTGGTTTCCTGTTGATAGCTCTGCCGTTTCAATTATGCTTGTCCTGTTATTCGCGGTTATAACCGATTACAGTTTGTTTGTGTTCTCACGGTACCGTGAGGAATTAAGAAAAAAGGAATCGAAATATGATTCAATGAGCGAAGCGATGTACCATGTTTCTGAGCCAATTTTTTTTAGTGGCGGGACGGTATTCCTAGCAATGCTGACACTGTTTACAACAGTTTTTGAGCCTTATAACCATTTTGCTCCTGTGTTTTCAGTAGCCGTTGTCGTTATATTATTAGCAGGGTTAACACTTATCCCAAGTATATTTGCACTAATGGGCCGGAAAGCATTTTGGCCGTTTATTCCAAAGTTTAATCCACAACATAAAGATAAAGAAAGCATTTGGTCAAAGGTAAGTAAACTTGTGTTAAAACGTCCTGCGTTATATGCGGGTATCTTGTTGATCATTCTGCTTTCCGGTGTTTTCAATGCGACACAAATGAAGTTCTCTTTTAATTTAATGAATTCATTTCCGGAGGATATTTCTTCCCGTCAAGGATTTGAACTTCTTGCGGACCATTATCCGGCAGGGCAATTGGCCCCTGTAACAGTGATATTACTGGCGGATAAGAAAATTGATGTTAATGAAGAATTTTTACAAAAGGTGAAAGGACTTAAAGAGGAACTAGCCAATCAAAAAGGAATTAGTTCAGTTAGTCCCGATATTACTGATGAGGTAATAAAAGGTAACGCAGATTTGCCTCCGAACTTTTTAGCTGATAATGGGAAGGCCGTGAAATTACAGCTTGTTTTGAAGAATAACCCTTACGACATTGAGGCACTAAATACCGTTGAACAGCTTCGAGATCATACGGAAACCTTCCTTAAAGATAATGGATTTACCAAGAATGAATATCAACTGCATTATGCAGGACAAACAGCTGGGCAGCTTGATGTGAAGCAAATGAATGTACGTGACATGATTATCCTATTTTCACTTGTGACGGTGTTGCTGACCCTTGTAATAGGATTTCAAACAAAATCAGTTCTGATGCCAATTTTAATGATGGCAACCATTCTTTTATCCTATTTCGCAACGCTCGGATTTGGCTGGTGGATATTCAAACACTTTATGGGTTATGAAGCAATCAGTTACCGTTTGCCGGTGTACACATTTGTTTTCATGGTTGCATTAGGGATTGATTACAATATCATGCTCGTTTCACGGATTAAGGAAAAAGCAAAGGAACTTCCATGGAAAAAGGCGGTTGGCGAAGGAATTGCATTAACCGGTGGCGTTATTTCTTCAGCAGGGATTATTTTGGCTGCAACTTTTGCCGTCTTAATGACACAGCCGTTGCAAGAACTTTTCTTATTCGGCTTTACAATGGCGATGGGAATTTTAATAGACACGTTTTTAATAAGAGCCATTTTACTTCCCTCCCTTTTGATATTGACACATAAAAAATAAAGAAGTTGTTTATGTTTATATAAGTTTGATTTACTGCTCTACTAAGGTTTCATTCACTTCAATGGCGGCCATAAGATAGATTGTTTCATACGCATTATGGGGTAGTACCGACAAATGCGGATATACGCTAAGGAAATTTAAAAATAAAGTAGCCGTTTTCACCTCTATTTTTAAGGAATCGGCTGTTGTATATGAAGAAGTACAATCAGAAATGGTGTATTTTTAATTTAATTCCTTATCGAGGGTAGTGATAGCTTCGCTAATACTACCCCTATACGAGAAAAATTACTTGATGAGGAAATCAGAGAAGAGCTTTGTGAGCAATTTAACCAAAGCAGACGACCAAAGGGTGTGGAAAAAAAGTGATCATCTACCACTCGATCTCTGAATCATAAAAAGCCATGACCAAAAGAGTGGTCATGGCTTTTCTCTATATTTGATAAACATCCTTTGTTTGACCTACCTTGGCAGAACCGAACTCCCCATTAAATAACGGTCTACCTCGTGTGCCACTTGTCTGCCTTCGTTAATCGCCCAGACAATCAAGCTTTGGCCGCGTCTTGCATCTCCCGCTGCAAATACGCCTTCTACATTTGTTGTATACTCCCCATACTTTGCGTCAATTCGATTGTTTTTGCTGTCCACGCCAAAGTGCTTCACTAGTGGCTGTTCAGTTCCCTCAAAACCAATCGCAATCAAGACTAACTGAGCAGGCCATACCTTCTCTGTTCCTGGAATTTCATGAAATTCAAACTTCCCATGCTCGTTTTTCACCTTTTCCATTTGAATGGTATGAAGCTCTTTTAATTTTCCGTTTTTATCTGCCACAAACTTTGTGGTTTGTATCGAATATTGACGTGGATCTTCTCCCAATTTTGCTTGTGCTTCTTCATAAGCATAATCTAATGAGTAGATATAGGGCTGTTCTGGCCACATGTTATCCCCTATACGTGTATCTGGAAGCTTTGGATGCTTTCCGAATTGAACAACACTTTTTGCTTTTTGACGAAGTGCAGTTGCTACGCAGTCAGCACCTGTATCTCCTCCGCCAATGACGATCACGTCTGTTTCTTTTGCATCAATGAAATTTTTGTCTTTAAATTCTGAATCGAGCATGCTTTTTGTTGCGAGCGTTAAATAATCCATTGCTAAGTAAATCCCTTTTGCTTCCCGACCTTCAATTAATAGGTCACGCTGTTTTTGTGCACCTGTGCAAAGGATGACCGCATCAAATTGCTCTTTCAGTTCATCGGCAGTGATATCAACACCGATTTCTGTGTTCGTCACAAAGTCAATGCCTTCTTGTCTCAGAAGTTTGACTCTGCGCTCAACGATTTCTTTATCTAGCTTCATATTTGGAATACCATAGGTGAGCAGGCCGCCGAGACGATCAGATCGTTCGAACACTGTGACTGCGTGCCCTGCTTGGTTTAATTGATCAGCACTGGCAAGTCCTGCTGGCCCTGAACCGACAATGGCGATTTTTTTCCCTGTACGACTTGAAGGAATTCTTGGTGTAATCCATCCATTTTCAAATCCTTTGTCAATGATCGTGCGTTCAATATTTTTAATCGATACAGCTGAATCATTGATCGCAACTGTACATGAGCCTTCGCAAGGTGCTGGGCATACTCTGCCAGTAAATTCAGGAAAATTGTTCGTTTTTTGCAGTCTTTCGAGCGCATCTTTCCATCTCCCACGATAGACAAGGTCATTCCACTCTGGAATTAAATTGTATATCGGGCAGCCAGAAACGTCGCCCCTGATTTCCATCCCCATTTGACAAAACGGTGTTCCGCAATCCATACATCTAGCGCCCTGCTTCTTCAATACCTCATCTGTATAAAGAGCTGAATATTCTTTCCAGTCATTTTGACGAGTGAGAGGGTCACGTTCATTTGGCTTTTCTCTTTTATATTCCATAAAACCTGTTGCTTTGCCCATTGTCCTCTCCCCTTTCTTAATGAGCGAGGGCTGCTTTTTGCCCGTTTGCCGTTTCTTTATTTTTCGGTTTTGTGTTTGCTTCAAAGGCGAACATGACAGCTTCTTCATGACTGAGGCCCGCTTGTTTTTGTTCTTCAATGCATTGAAGCATCATTTTGTAATTTCTCGGAATGATCTTAATGAATTGATCCTTTTCTTGCGCCCAGTTTTTTAGAAGTGCTACTGCTTTTGAGCTATTTGTATAATCAAGATGCTCTTTGATCATTTGTTTCACTTCTTGTTCTTCTTCATGATCTGTGAGCTTTTCAAACATGATCATTTCCATGTTACACATTCTTTTGAACTGCTTCGCATCAGATGTATGCACGTAAGCCACACCGCCAGACATGCCTGCGCCAAAGTTTTTCCCGACGCCCCCTAAAATAACGACACGTCCACCAGTCATGTACTCACAGCCGTGATCACCGATTCCTTCAACGACCACATTAACACCTGAATTACGAACAGCAAATCGTTCACCTGCACGCCCGTTAACATAAGCTCTCCCGCTTGTCGCACCGTAAAATGCGACGTTTCCGACAATCACGTTTTGATGTCCATTTTGCACAAAGTGATCAGATGTCTTGACAGCAATTTTGCCTCCAGAGAGTCCTTTGCCGATATAGTCATTTGCATCACCTGTTAAATATAAAGACATGCCTTTTGGAACGAATGCGCCGAAGCTTTGTCCAGCTGAACCAGTGAAACGAAGTGTGATCGTATCCTCTGGCAATCCTTCTTCTCCGTAGCGCTTAGACACTTCACTACCAGTAATCGTTCCGGCCACACGGTTGACGTTGCGAATGTTCAGTGATAGATCAACCGGTGTTTGGTGATTCAACGCTTCCTGTACATAAGGAAGGATCTCATTTATATCTAGTGATTCATCCGTTTTATGATGTTGCGGCGTTCTGAATGTGCGCACCCCTTCTGGCTGATAAAGCAATGTTTCAAGATCCAGCTGCCCTGCTTTCCAGTGTGCTTTTGCTCTTTCACTAACTGATAGAACGTCTGTGCGTCCAATCAATTCATCCATTGATGTAAAGCCAAGTTCAGCTAGGATTTCTCTTACTTCCTCGGCAATAAACATCATGAAGTTCACAATGTGATCAGGATCACCCATGAATTTTTTCCGAAGCTCTGGATTTTGTGTCGCAACACCGACTGGACAAGTATCTAAATGACATGCTCTCATCATCACGCAGCCTAAAACGACAAGTGGAGCTGTCGCAAAACCGTATTCTTCTGCTCCTAAAATCGCAGCCATGACAACGTCGCGCCCTGTCATTAACTTTCCATCTGTTTCAAGAACTACTCGCTCACGAAGTCCGTTTAAAACAAGAGTTTGATGTGCCTCTGCCAAACCGAGCTCCCAAGGAAGTCCTGTATGTTTAATACTTGTTTTCGGAGAAGCCCCAGTGCCACCGTCATACCCGCTGATGACAATGACATCCGCCGTCCCTTTCGCTACACCTGCTGCAATCGTTCCAACGCCAGCTTTAGACACAAGCTTGACACTGATGCGCGCATCACGGTTAGCGTTTTTCAAATCATGGATCAACTGAGCCAAATCCTCGATTGAATAAATATCATGATGAGGTGGTGGTGAAATGAGGCCTACACCTGGTGTGGAACCACGTACATCTGCTACCCAAGGATACACTTTATTTCCTGGCAGTTGGCCGCCTTCGCCAGGCTTTGCGCCTTGCGCCATTTTAATTTGCAATTCATCGGCATTGACCAAGTAATGACTCTTGACGCCAAAGCGGCCCGAAGCAATCTGTTTAATCGCACTTCTGCGATCATCACCGCGCTCATCTACTGTAAAGCGTGCAGGATCTTCCCCGCCTTCTCCGCTGTTGCTTTTGCCGCCAATTCGGTTCATGGCAATAGCAAGTACCTCATGCGCTTCTTTACTTAAAGATCCAAATGACATCGCACCTGTCTTAAATCGGCGCACAATCGATTCAGCAGATTCAACCTCTTCAAGACGAACTGGCTTTTGTTTTGGATGAAAAGCAAATAGATTTCTAAGGAAGCCGATTCTTTCTTCGTTCGCTGCCTTTGTGTATTGCTTAAATAGGTCATAATCTTCGTTGCGGCATGCCCACTGAAGGGTATGAATTGTTTTTGGATTAAAGGCATGATGCTCTCCATTTTTTCTCCACTGGAACTCACTGCCTGATTCTAGCGTTTGATCAGTAGATGCCTGATACCCTGCTTGATGACGAAGCTTCGCCTCACTTGCAATGGTGTCAAGATCAATTCCGCCAAGCTGCGAAGCTGTTCCTGTGAAATACGCCTGAATGACGTCTTCACTAATGCCAACTGCTTCAAAGATTTGCGCCCCTCTATAACTTTGCACAGTGGAAATACCCACTTTTGACATGACTTTGACAACACCCTCGGTCACGCTTTTGCCAAACTTCGTAACAGCTTCATCAAAGCCAATGGAGATCGCTTCTTCAGCAATAAGCTGTTTGTATGTTTCGTAGACGAGATAAGGGTGGATTGCATCTGCTCCGTAGCCAATCAGTGCTGCAAAATGATGGACTTCTCTTACTTCGCCAGATTCGACAATCAAGCTCACCTTTGTTCGTAAGCCTTGGCGTACAAGGTGATGATGAAGTGCACTTAGTGCAAGAAGTGGTGGAATCGGCACTTTTTCTTCCGTCATTTCTCGATCTGAAAGGATTAATAAAGATACACCTTGGCGAATGGCTTTTTCCGCCTCTTCAAACATTGCATCTAGCCCGCGTTTTAGATCATCTGAGAAAAGTGTATGAATCGTTTTGCTTTTAAAGGCATTGTGAACAATCGTTTTCAAGCCGTTAAATTGCCCGCTTGTTAAGACCGGTGTATATAGTTTAATTCTTCGGCATGAATATTCATTTGGATGTAAAATATCTCCTTCAGCACCTAACCAAGTCATGGTCGATGTGACGAGCTGCTCACGAATGGCATCAATCGGCGGATTCGTGACTTGTGCAAACAGCTGCTTGAAATAAGAAAACAGAGACTGTGCACGATCTGATAACACAGCAAGCGGTGTGTCACTACCCATTGAACCGATCGGGTCCTTGCCTTCCTCTAGTAAAGGAATTAAATACTTTTGAATGTCTTCGTACGTATAATGGAAAGCACGCTGACGGGTTAATAAGTCACTCATTATACTAGAATTTTCTGAATTTTCTTCAGAGCGATTGACATGAACCATTTCTTCATCGAGCCATTTTTGATAAGGAAGTTCATTCGCAATTGAAGACTTCACTTCTTTATCAGAAATAATTCTTCCTTCTTCTAAATCGATTAACAGCATTTTACCTGGTTCAAGGCGATCTTTATACTTCACATCTTCTTCATTTGTGTCGATCACACCGACTTCAGATGAGAAAATAATATGATCGTCATTTGTGACGTAGTATCTCGCCGGTCTAAGTCCGTTTCGATCTAAAATGGCACCGACTTGTTTACCGTCCGTAAAGGAAATGGCTGTTGGTCCATCCCATGGCTCCATTAAAGAACTATGGTATTCATAAAATGCCCGTTTCTCTTTCGACATGTGTGTATTCTCAGTCCAAGGCTCAGGAATGAGCATCATAGCTGTATGAGCAGGTGTACGGCCTGCAAGCACGAAAAATTCAAAGGCATTGTCTAAAATGGATGAATCACTTCCGTCTGCATTCAGCACTGGCAAAATCTTGTCTAGATCTTCTCCGAAGGCTTCAGACACGAATTGTTGTTCTCTTGCTCTCATCCAATTGATGTTTCCTCTTAATGTGTTGATTTCTCCGTTGTGAATTAAGTAACGGTTTGGATGAGCTCTTTCCCATGTAGGGAATGTATTTGTACTAAATCTTGAATGAACAAGTGAAAATGCAGAAACAAATGTTTCATCCTGCAAGTCAAGGTAAAAAGAATCAACTTGATCTGAGGTTAAAAGTCCCTTATATACAATGGATTGACTTGATAGGCTGACAAAGTAAAATTGTTTTTCCTCTTCTGCTCCCCAATTTTCAGCCTGCTTACGAATGACATATAATTTTCTTTCAAATGACAAACGATCTGTTATGTTTTCGTTCGCGCCAATAAAAACTTGCCTGACAACCGGACAGCTCTTGGCCGCGACAGTACCAATTTTCCCAGCATCAACAGGCACCGTTCTCCAGCCAATTAATGTTTGACCTTCTTGTTTAATGAACCCATTGATTTTCTGTTCGATGGCTTGACGCGTTTTGTCATCATCATCTTTTGAAAAGAAGACCATTCCTACCCCGTAACGGCCCTTTTCAGGAAGTGCAAATTCTTTGCAGTTCTTTCTAAAAAAAGCGTCTGGCAGTTGTACCATTAAGCCGGCACCATCACCTGTATACGGATCACTGCCTTGCCCGCCGCGATGATCAAGCTGGCACAGCATTTGTAATCCCTTTTTGACGATGCTATGTGTCGCCTCCCCTTTTAAATGGGCGTACAGTCCGATTCCACATGCATCATGTTCAAATTCAGGACGGTAGAGACCTTGTGGTTGTGGTAGTTGATTATAAGTCATCGTTTCTTTCCCCCGTTTAAAAGATCCGTTTTTCACAGTAATAAAATCTCACAAACTCTGTAACTTATTTTAAGTTTTCAAATTAATATAAACAATATATAATTTAGATTAAAACAATCTCTTTTTGAGATAGATGGGTGTGAGTGCAAAAATGGAGCTTCGTCAGTTACGTTATTTTGTAGAAGTTGCTGGCCGTGAACACGTGTCAGAGGCGGCAGAAAACTTACATGTTGCCCAATCTGCCATCAGCCGGCAGATTGCAAATTTAGAAGAAGAACTTGGAGTAGCCTTATTCGAACGAGAAGGACGAAATATTAAATTAACAAAGATCGGCAGACAATTTTTAGATCATGTCAGAACTGCACTAAAGGCCATTGATTATGCGAAAGAGCAAATTGATGAATACTTAGATCCGCACAAAGGAACGGTGACCATTGGATTTCCTACAAGTCTCGCAAGCCAAGTGCTCCCTTCTGTCATTTCTGCCTTTAAGCAGGAATATCCAGAGGTTGATTTTTTACTTCGTCAAGGATCTTATAAATTTCTCATTGACACTGTTAAAAATCGTGATATTGATCTTGCCTTTTTAGGACCCTTACCGACAAATGATCCTCAAATAGAAGGGAATATTTTGTTTTCAGAAAGCATTTATGCCCTTTTGCCTATTAGTCACCCTTTTAGTGGTCAAAGAAGTATTCATTTAAGTGATTTGAGAAAGGATCATTTCGTTTTATTTCCAGAAGGATATGTGCTCAGACAAATTGCGGTTGATGCTTGCAAGCAGGCAGGCTATGAGCCAACCATTTCATCTGAAGGAGAAGATTTGGATGCCATTAAAGGTCTCGTGTCAGCGGGTATGGGCGTCACCTTATTACCAGAAAGTGCCTTTTATGAAACGACACCTCGATTTACAGTGAAAATTCCAATTGATTTCCCGCAAGTCCGAAGAACCGTCGGAATAATTGCGTCTAAGTCAAGAGAGATGTCTCCTTCTGCACATGATTTTTATGCGTTTGTAAAGGATTTCTTCTCAAAAATTGAACAATATAAATAATTCATTAAAACAAGACCTTTCATTTGTAGAAATAATCCCTCTTTGTATATGATAGATTACAGAACAACAGATTATATGGAAGAAAGGTATTCGTATGAAATCAATTTTATGGTTTTTAAAGCCATATCGGCTATCCGTTGTGTCCATTGTCATTCTGACCTTTTTAAGCAGTATGCTCCAGCTGTACTTACCGACTCTAACGGCAGATATCGTAGACGTTGGAATCGTTCAAGGAGATATCGCTTATATATGGAAGGTTGGTGGCTGGATGGTCGCTTGTTCTTTACTGGCCATCCTGCTCACGATCTGGAAGTCCTACCTGTCTTCAAAGACTGCACTTGGCTTCGGGCGTGATATGAGAAGACAACTGTTTGTGCATATCGAACAATTTTCACTAGAAGAATTTCAAAAGATCGGGACGTCTTCATTTATTACAAGGTCAACAAATGATGTGAAGCAAGTTCAAGATGTAACAATCATGATCTTACAAATGATGACGAGGGCCCCTCTCATGCTCGTGGGTGGAATTATTTTGGCTGTCTCTAGAGATGCTCTGTTATCTCTTATCTTTTTAGCAGCTCTTCCCCTTCTTGGCGGGTTTATCTATTTGGTTTCAAGAAAAGCCATCCCTCTATTCGGCCAGCTTCAGAAAAAAACAGACCGGCTGAATTTAATTATGAGAGAGTCTCTTTCAGGCATCCGGGTGATTCGTGCATTTAACCGCGTTGATGATGAAAAGATGCGCTTTCAAGAAGCCAACACATCCTATAAGGATACGGGCCTCAAGGTGAATCGATTAATGGCATATTTATTTCCATTTATGCTCATCATTATGAACTTCACGAATATTGGCATTGTCTGGATTGGTGCTAACCGGATTGATGCAGGACAGATGGAAGTTGGGAATCTCATCGCCTTCATTCAATACGCCATGATGATTTTAATGGCACTGATTATGCTATCGATGAGCTTTATTATGGTCCCAAGAGCACAGGCATCAGCTAAACGGATGAATGAAGTGTTAAACCTCCAACCAAAGATAAAAGACAAAGATGAACCGCTCTCTGAGCTTCAGCAGCCCGCAAAATCAATTCGCTTTGATGATGTGACACTCTATTACTCAAATGCTGAAAAACCAGTGGTACAAGACATTACATTTGAAGCCAAAACTGGCGAGACGACTGCGATTATTGGCAGTACGGGTTCAGGGAAAACGACCCTCCTTCAGCTAATGATGCGCTTTTACGAAGCGACAGAAGGACGGATTACACTAGATGGTGTAGATATTAGAGAGCTTCCTCAGGAGAAACTGAGAAGTCAAATGGGCTATGTCCCACAAAAAGCTGTTTTATTCAGCGGAACCATTGCAGATAATGTGCGTTTTGGTCGGCAGGATGCGAGCGATGAAGACATTTGGCAGGCGCTTCGAACAGCGCAGGCTGAGGAACTTGTTTTGCAAAAACATGGCGGGATCGATGCAGAGATTGATCAAGGTGGATCGAATCTCTCTGGTGGCCAAAAGCAGCGGCTTTCCATTGCAAGAGCACTAGTCAGAAAGCCCGCCTTTTACCTGTTTGACGATAGCTTCTCTGCACTTGATTACAAAACAGATGCGAAGCTCCGGGCATCATTAGAAGTTGAAAAAGAGCATGCAGCTCTCATCATTGTGGCCCAAAGAATTAACACAGTGAAGCATAGTGATAAAATCATTTTACTAGATGAAGGGAAAATCGCAGGCATTGGAACGCATGAACAATTACTTGAAGACAATCTTGTATATCAAGAAATTGTCGCATCACAGGAAGGTCAGGAGGTGGAACAAGGATGAGTAAGAAAATGTCTTCTGGAATGGGCCATAAAGGCGGTCACCCAAGAGGGCCGGTTGCAAAACCGAAGGAATTCAAAAAAACACTTCTTCGTTTGACTGGCTATTTAAAACCGAGGAAGTTTCAGTTGATCATTGTACTGATCTCAGCAATCGGTTCAACCGTCTTTAACGTGATTAGTCCAAAACTACTCGGAGATGCCACCTCTTCCCTATTTGAAAGCTTTACACAAGGAACAGGCGTTCAATTTGACGTCATTTCACGCATTTTATTGCTGCTCGTCCTATTATATGTCGTTGCCTCTCTTTTTTCATTTGTTCAGCAATACGTGATGGCGGGTGTCTCCCAGCAGACCATTGCTGAATTACGCCAAGAAGCAAATGACAAACTCACACGTCTCCCCCTTCGGTATTTTGATAAAACAACACATGGGGACACGCTGAGCCGTGTGATGAACGATATCGACAATATTAATACATCGCTTCAGCAGGCACTCACCCAGGTGATCACCTCTGTGATTACGGTCATTGGAATTGTCGTTATGATGCTATTCATCAGTCCGTTATTAACTTTGCTTGTTTGTTTGACGCTGCCTCTCAGTCTGTTTTCCATACGAGGTATTACGTCATTTTCTCAAAAGCATTTTAAGGCGCAGCAAAAAGAGCTCGGTATGATGAATGGACATATTAATGAAATGTTCACAGGACATCAGACGGTTCGCGCGTATGGCTATGAAAAGAAAGCGATCGATACATTTGATCAATTAAACGAACAGCTATATGAATCATCAAGAAAGGCTCAGTTTATTTCCAGTTTAATGATGCCAATGATGACCTTTATTGGGAACCTTGGTTATGTTGCAGTAAGTGTAGCCGGCGGCATTCTTGTTATTAACGGGAATATTCGTGTTGGGGATGTACAGGCATTTATCCAATACACGCAGCAAATGTCTCAGCCGCTTATACAAGCATCCAGTGTCGCAAACTTAGTTCAATCTGCGATCGCTTCTGCTGAAAGGGTCTTTGAAATCCTGGATGAGGAAGAAGAAAGTACCGAAGAGGATGCGGCGGTTGATCTTGAATCACTTTCAGGGGATGTGACCTTTGAACAAGTTCAATTCGGATATGAGAAAGATCATCCGATTATTAAAGATTTGGATTTACAAGTAAAAGAAGGACAAACGGTTGCTATTGTCGGGCCAACAGGCGCTGGAAAAACAACGATCATTAATCTGTTAATGCGCTTTTATGAACTAGATCAAGGCTCCATTCGCATTGGCGGCGTAAAAACGACCGATCTCAGCCGAAAAGAAGTACGTGACTTATTTGCGATGGTCCTTCAGGATACGTGGCTTTTTGAAGGCACAATATATGACAACATTGCATATGGCAGGCAGCATGTTTCAAAAGAGGATGTCATGAAAGCTGCCAAACATGCCTATGCCGACGATTTCATCCGCACGCTTCCAGACGGATATGACACTCTCTTAACAGAAGATGCCGGCAACCTTTCGCAAGGCCAGCGTCAACTGTTAACGATCGCCCGTGCGATTTTATCTGATCCAAAAATGTTGATATTAGATGAAGCGACGAGCAGTGTCGATACGCGGACAGAGATGCATATTCAAAAAGCGATGAATGAATTAATGAAAGGCAGAACAAGCTTCGTCATTGCACACAGACTTTCGACGATTAAAGATGCCGACCTCATTTTAGTCATGAAAAATGGCACCATTATTGAAAAAGGAACTCACAGTAAACTTTTGAAAGAAAAGGGCTTTTATGCTGACCTCTATATGAGTCAATTTGCTGAGCATCAAGTTGGTTAAAAACAAAAAGAGGATAGACACGCATTTTTCCATGCTGTTTATTCTCTTTTATCATTTCTTGATCTGACCTCTTTCTCACCTTTACACTGAGTTTTGTCATGTATTCTGCTTCATTTTTAGAGACCAGCGAATGGAGCACATACTCCTCAAATACATCTCCATCCAGCACCATTTCCCCTGCCTCAATCTCATCTAATCACCGTGAATAGGCTGATTCAACTTCTTTATAACGAGAGAGTTTTTATCTTGATATGACACTTGGTCGTTCATCATTGGAAAGAATGGCAAACAAATAATGATCTTTCCACTCTCCATTGATCTTTACATTTTGTCTAGACAGACCCTCTTTTTGAAATCCAGCTTTTTCAAGAACTCGTATCGACCCGAGATTGTGAGGCTGAACACCTGCCTCAATTCTGTGAAGATCCAGCACTTGAAATCCTTCATTCAGCATGAGTGCAATTGCTTCAGTCGTGTAGCCTTTTCCATTTTGTTTTTGAGATCAAGGCCGTATCCGAGCCAGGCACTTTGAAGGACGTCTCTGACAACACCAGACAGAAGCAGCTTTGTTGGAAGAAATAGCGGAGGAACCGCCTTTTAAAATCACTGAGTTGCTGCCTTTAGGGCAAGTCCTGCTGCATCGACAGTGACATTCGGTCTCGCTTCATAGATCATACCGATTACTCCGAGCGGTACTCTTCGGCTTTTCACATGTAAGCCGTTTTCAAGAGTCCATTCATCCAATATTTCTCCAACAGGATCTGTTAATCTCTTCACAAGCCGTAAACTTTCAGAGAACTCATGAATTCGCTCTTCATTTAACATAAAACGATCCATAAGGCATCTGAGAAGCCCTTTTCTTTTCCTGAATCTAAATCTTTTTGATATTCCTGTAAAATGAAGCTACTTCTTTGTTCTAAAGCTTCTGTTATTTTAAGCAGCGCCTCATTCTTTTCCTCTGTTTGAAGTAAACCTCGTTTTTTTGATACGTGCTTTGCTTTTTTCGCTTTTTCTTTGACCGATGTAATAACTTCAACTGTCAGTGTCATGTCCCTTATGGTTAGCAAACTGGTATTGATAAATCTAAATGACAAACAAATGCTTCAAGATCGACGACATGAACGACTTCACCGTGCGAGTTCGTCAGACGCAAAATTGACAATGCCGAGCCCTATTTCTCTTCCATCTGGATCTAAAATACAAGACAACATCGCCTTTTTTAAACGAACCCTTTACATCTACAATGCCATCAGAATAAAGACTTTTCTCACGATGCATGAGGTGCTCCTTTGTTTTCTCTTGCACAACGATCTCACCTTTTGATCCAGAAAGAAAAGCAATCCACTGCTTCTTATAATTCAGCGGAGCCAAGTTTTCATCAGCTGTAAAATAAGTGCCGTCCTCTGTGCCGCTGCTTCAATCTCTTTTGTGATATCTGTGACTTCGCAGATTCTCTTTGCGTCCGGGTTGGTATGCGGGTTATCCTTCATACAAACCATCAATATCAGATAAGTTCGCAAGGAAATCAGCATCTATCAATCCATCTACTTTTGCAGAAAATGTATCATTATCTCAGAACTTCAAGCGATTAATTGTCACTGTATCATTTTCATTAATAATTGGGATAATGCCTCGATCTAATAACACATTCATGGTATTTCGAACATTTTGATAGCGTGTTTCATCTGAAAAATCACTTCGTTTCCTTCACCTTTAAGTTTCACAATTTGATTGACGAGGTTTTCTAGTTTTTTTAAACTAATCTCACCTTGAAAGCTAGTAAGAGAGCTGCTGCCGATTTTGACAACAATTCGTTTTCTCTCTTTATCTGCGAACACCTTATCACTCCTGTATTAAGGCTCTATTTATATAGATACTTTTTGTTTTTGCTCGTCGCTAATCTCTTTTGATCGATTGGCGGCATGTTTGACGGCTTGCTTCATCGCTTCTCCCCCACCAAAATCATCTAATGCATTCAGCCCTGCAGCAGTTGTTCCATTCGGTGACGTGATTTTTTCTCTTAGGACAGAAGGGTTTTCAGCTGTTTCTTGAAGCATTTTGGCTGCACCAAGAAGGGTCTGTGTACCAATTTGGCGAGACAGTTCTTTTGATAAACCTGCTTCTTCTCCTGCTTCTTCAATTCTTTCTATTAAGAAATAAAAATAGGCTGGCCCACTTCCAGCAATTCCTGTGAAAATGTCCATTTGCTCTTCCTGAATGGTATAGACTTCTCCCATTTCAGATAGAAGGGCCTGACTCATGCTCACGTCTTCGGTTTTTACATAACGTCCAGCAGATAGAGCCGTTGCTGATGCCCCGATGGTACTTGACGTATTTGGCATCACCCTTATGACGGGCTGCCCTTCATGCAGCATGTCTTCAATATACGATGCTTTCACACCTGCAAGTACAGACAGGATGAGATGATCTCTCTGAATATGAGGTTTTAATGATTCAAGTGCTGTTTCAGCATCCTTTGGTTTCATTGCCAAGATCAAGATATCCATTTCTTCAAAAGGAAATGAATCCATTGCTGTTGTTTGTATTCCGTATCGCTTCGTTAGTTCATTTAATCGCTGCCTATTTTGCCTGTTTGTTGCGTAAATATGGTTGAGCGGCACCTGTCCTGATCGCACAATACCTGCAATCATTCCTTCCGCCATAGAACCTGCTCCAATGAAAGCAACTTTCTTTTGATCAATGATATTGATCCTCTCCCTTGTTCGGTTTTTGTTCGTGTTTTTCGCTCGTTAGTTATCGTAACATGATGAGAAATGGTGTCAAGAAAGACCTGTCGCTTTTCAAAAGTCCCGAATGCACAGGGGATAGCTTGCTGTATATATGTTAGTCACGCTTTTCTCATCATTAAATTTGGGTAAAAAGAACTATCATTATTTGAATCATAGTACCCTTTCGTTCGACTGAATTCATCATTTTATTTTTGGTGACTTTCTATTCTCCTATACGATGATTGTGTGTGAATATTTCGGTTAGACTATTGACATATTTTAGAAAAAATGTCCGTTGAAATGAAATTTGACTGGTGATACCGTCAAGGAGAAATCATGTGAAAAAGGAGTGTTCATAATGAAAGTGAAAGAAAACTATGTCAATGTCATTCCAATGAAAGAAATCCGATCTACTGATGATCTTCTTTTCCCGTTCCCTATCTACAATGAGTTACGTTCACAAGGTGATATTAGATACGATGAGACGAGAAAGTGCTGGGATCTCTTTCGATATGCTGATATTCAGTCCGTTCTGAGGAAGCCTAAAGTGTTCTCATCACAGCGAGGAAGAAGCACGTCTAAAACGAGTATTTTAACAATGGACCCTCCAAAACATACAAAGATGAGAGCACTCGTCAATAAAGCATTCACGCCAAAAGCGATCAAACAATTAGAAGATAAGATCAAAGACCTGACACATGATCTATTAAAGCAAGTAAGGGATCAACGTACATTTGATATTGTGCAAGATTTAGCAGCTCCCCTGCCTGTGTTGATCATCGCCGAGCTTCTCGGTGCAGAGGTGAAAGACAGAGAGGTGATTAAGAAGCTTTCAGATGCTCTTGTAGCAGGTGCTAAAGATGAATCAAAGGAAGCCATTCAAGCCGTTGTAGACTTGCAAAAACAAGCAGAAGAAGAGCTTTCAGATTACTTTGCTCGTTTGATCGAAAAACGAAAAGAAACGCCTGCTGATGATTTGATTTCTCTCCTCATTCAAGCAGAAATCGACGGTGAGCGATTAACTGAGAATGAACTGCTTGGCTTTTGTATTCTATTACTTGTTGCTGGTAATGAGACAACGACCAATTTAATCACAAATGCAGTACGGCTGCTCATAGAGAAGCCAGATATTGCCGAATCAGTGCGACAAGATCCTTCTCTCATTCCTCAGTTGACGGAGGAAACGTTACGCTATTATCCACCTGTTCAAGCGATTGGGCGAATTGCAGCAGAGGATGTTGAGATCGCCGGCTCACACATTGAAAAAGGAGACTATCTCATTAGCTGGATTGCATCTGCGAATCGTGATGAACGGACATTCGAGGACCCAGATACGTTTCGACTAGATCGAAAATCAAATCCTCATATGAGCTTTGGTTTTGGTATTCATTTCTGCCTTGGTGCCCCTCTTGCCAGACTTGAAAGCAATATTGCGCTTGAGATTTTACTCCATACGTTTCAAGAAATCACCTCTGCGGCAGATAGGCTAAAACCAATTCAAAGCACGTTTGTTTTTGGGGTAAAAGAATTCCCTGTACAGGTCACCCGTTTTTAAAAGTCCCTTCAAGGGGCTTTTTTTCATTTTTCTTCAATTCATCATCTCTTTCTTACTTCTTACCTTCTACCTCCGAACATGCTAAAATAAAATCCATATCAAGTGATCACGGAATTCGGAAAGGAAGCTAAAACTCATGACCGATTATATAGCAATGAAAGACGGAATATTCAAATCAGTTTGTTCGTTAGATTGTCCAGATCAGTGCGGTCTTTTGATACATAAAGAAAACGGAAAGATCGTCAAAGTTCAAGGAGACCCAGACCACCCTGTGACACAAGGAAACATCTGCAATAAAGTGCGGAATGTGACAGCCCGTTTATATGATGAAAAACGGCTGACAACTCCTTTAAAACGTTTTGGACGAAAAGGAGACGGCCAGTTTGCGCCCATTACGTGGGAAGAGGCCATTGAGACCATTCGTCAAAAATGGACAAAACTGATTGAAGAAAAAGGTCCAGAAAGTATTTTGCCTTACAGTTTCTACGGGAACATGGGTAATCTCAATGCAGAGGGAATGGACCGCCGCTTTTTCTATCGTCTTGGTTCAAGTCAGTTAGATCGAACCATCTGCCAATCAGCAGGAACAACTGGCTATAAATATACAATGGGCGCAAGCATAGGAACAGATCCTGAAGATACCATCTATACAAAACTATTTATCTTTTGGGGCATCAATGCTGTGTCGACCAATATGCACCAAATCACCTTGGCACAAAAAGCTAGAAAGCAAGGAGCCAAGATTGTCGTCATTGACGTTCACAAAAACCAAACTGGCCGGATGGCTGATTGGTTCATTCCGCTTCGACCCGGCACTGACAGTGCGCTTGCCCTTGGCATCATGCATGTTCTTTTTGAAGAAGATCGAACAGATACGTCATTTTTAGAGACTTACACGATCGGTCACAAAGAACTTTGCGAGCATGTCAAGCAGTATGATCCAGAAACCGTTGAACACATTACGGGTGTCCCTAAAGAAGACATCCTCACACTTGCGAGACTGTATGCAGAGACATCGCCATCACTCATTCGCATTGGTAATGGTTTGCAGCATCATGATAATGGCGGGATGAGTATTAGAACCATCTCCTGCCTCCCTGCTCTAACTGGTCAATGGCTGTACAAGGGTGGCGGTGCGATAAAATCGAACTCTTCTTTTCTTAGTTATAATGAAGCAGCTCTTCAACGTCCAGATCTACTAAAGGAACGTGCACCTAGAACATTTAATATGAATCAGCTAGGTTGCGTGCTTATGAACAGAGAGCCTTCCATTGATTCACTCTTTGTCTACTCTTGCAATCCAGCTGTTGTGACACCTGAAGCGAATAAAGTAAGAGAGGGTTTGCTGAGAGAGGACTTATTTACGGTTGTTCATGACCTGTTCCTTACAGAAACAGCCGCCTATGCAGATATTGTTCTGCCTGCGACATCTGCCTTTGAAAACGAGGATTTCTATACATCTTACTGGCATCATTATATTCAAATTCAAGAGCTTGTCATTGAACGCTACGGAGAAAGCAAATCAAACACAGAAGTATTTCGCCTTTTAGCTCATGCCATGGGCTTTGAAGATGAAGCCTTCCGGGAGACAGATGCTGAACTGATGGAACAAGCCCTTTATCACCCGGAAAACCCTCATTATGAAGACATTTCATATAAGGCGTTAAAAGAAAAAAAATGGATCAAAGCAAAACGTGGTCCTTTCCAAGCTTTAAAGCTCCCTACCCCAAGCGGGAAAATTGAGCTTTATTCTGAACAAATGAAAGAAGATGGATATCCAGCGCTTCCAACCTATGTACCACTTTATCAGGAAAGTGATTATCCGCTTACGTTTATACCGGGACCGAACCATAATTTTCTCAATTCCACCTTCTCACTTCATGAAAAGCATCAAAAGCTTGAGAAATATCCGAAGCTTTATATGAATGAACAAGATGCAAAAGAGAGGAAGATTGAAGATGGTGATATGGTGCGTGTGCTGAATGATCGAGGAGAATGCGAGCTTGTCGTTGCGGTCGGTCACAATGTGTTATCTGGCGTTGTGGTCAGTCAAGGATTATGGGCAGATCAAAAAGGCAGAAAGCATTTGGTCAATGGGCTAACACCTGATCGTTTGGCAGATATGGGCGGCGGTGCCACATTCTTTTCTGGCAGAGTTGAGGTTGAAAAACTCATAGAAAGAGAAGAAGCCAGCAATGAGGGGAATGACCCCCATTTTTGAGACAGGAATCAAAACACCTTTATGAATCAGCCAGTTGTTGAAACTCTTTCGGTGACTGGCTGTTTCATTTCAAATTAGGATATTGTTACAGCTTGACAGCGTTGTCTTTTTTTTCGCCCGTTTCTTCATAGCGAAAGTATTTGAAATCTAGGCAAACACATTCCGCTTGTGTCTTGACACTGCATACCCGTAAAGTTTCCTGTAAAGAATCCGACTCAGCGAATGAAATCATCGGATAAATGGCTTTATTCAAACAGCACATCCACCTTCTCCCACTCTTGTTGACAAAAGAATAAGAATACGTGTATGTCTCCCGGTGAACGGTCACTTTTAAAGACACATACGTGACCACGTCTGGAATGACGATTTTTTTGTCAACGGCTGAGAAAAGGTCGGTTTTGACAGACAGATAATTCAAGGATACGGTCAAGTGTCTCGTCATATGTCACATGAAGAGCTGTCCAATTTTCCGTATTATAATAATTCACAAGACCAGCAACTTGCTGAAAGTTTTCTGGAAAGAATATAGCTCTTAAATATGAAGCAATAGAAATAGCGAATTTCAAAAACCCCGGCATGTTTTGGAGAGCCAGGGTTTTGGATCGCTTATTTTCTTTGTTTGCACCAAAACCCGCTGATTCACAAATCGGTTTTCCAAACAGATCAAGAAAAGTCCAGGCTTTATTTGTTCACTAGATCAACATCAATCACTTGATAGAAAGCGTTTTCAGTATCAGCCACATCCCAAACGGCAAGTATGACATGATACCCGAGGCGGTCTTTAGGAATATAAATGTGGTGAGATAAATTGTGAGATGCAGGGGAACCGTCATGCGGAACGGCACCAATCAGTTCAAAGTCTGCGCGCTTAAGCGGTTTGTCAGGATCCCAGCCTTTTTTGGTGATATAGTAGTGCCATTGGCTCGTATTGTGGGGAGCGGTATATGTCCAGGTAAAGGTGTGTTCTCCGCCGGTCATGATATGTTTAAACCAGCGATTTTCCGACTGCTGATCAAGAATTCCGGCGAACAGTCCGCCCGCGGATGCGATTTGTCCATCTGCCGGGCCGCTATGCGGAAACCCTTTTTTCGCTTCCAGGCTTTGCGGCTCATACATCACACTCCCACAATTCAGATTGAGAAATCCGAAAGCCTCACTGCACAGAGCCGCTCTGCTCCCCGGTTTTTTGATAAAACCATGAGCGAAGGCCTGCTGAGGAACAATGGACAACCACAGCAATCCGGCTGCTAAAATGAAAGCAGTGCTAAAGGTGGTTTTTGGCAAACGATACACGTTACAATCCCCTCTCTTTTCAAAGTGTTGAGACGGGTATTGATGCAAAGAGAAAACATACGCGACCATTCCAATATTACCTATTTAATTTTAACATCTGACCGTTATAAAGCCAAGGGACATTCTCATGACTTTTTCGACTTCTTTTCCGTAGCGCTCCTGAAGAAACGCCAAATTCGATTGAAAAAATGCCTTTTTGCGCTTTACGAAAGCCCCTCAAAAAATTCGGGGCTGGCTGAAATCATGAACGAACAGCACCGGACGGAATCTTTCCGAATCGCACGCTTTGTTTCACGTTTTTTGAAATGTGCTCATTGATGATGGACTTATAATCAATCATCTGTTGGGGCAATAATGAATTTGTAGACCCTTCAAATCCGCATTTTTGAACTTCATACTATTTTCAATAAAACAACTGTTTTAAAGAAAGATTTGTATGGAAAGTTGAAACAAATTATGCTTGAATCAGGATGGCAAAACATTTCAAGTAGAACATCCACTGATTATGATGTAATGTTTTCAAACGGCGAGGATGGAAAGAAGGAAATTTATTTTCAGATAAGGGACATTGCGAGTGTAAGCACTAACTCAATAGCATCCTTTTCAAATTCTAACTCAAGATTTTTTTCAATGAGATTATCAGGAAAATACTTACCGGGGTCTTCCGGGGTCTCTGGCACATTTGCAAAAAACAATGATACTTGGAAAGCTGTTATAGTAACTTATCAATCGGAAATTCTCCCGAATCAGCCCATTGAACTTTACTATATTTGCAATAAGGATAGGCTTATCTTTTTGACTCATTATTCTCTCTCACTTGCTCTGCCATCTACATTAAATTATATAGGTGTCCCAATTACTTTTGCAGATGAACATGAGTGGAGTGCTTTTGTCTTTGCATCAAGTAGCATTGGAAATAGTAGAAGATTGTATGTAACTGATATCAAAAATGATTATTCTGTAACTGTTCCAATCACTTGCTTAACTTATTTAGGATTAGGCGGTAAGAATAAAATTAGTGAAAACATATTGATGAGCAATATTATTTACGGAAGTGTGAGCGAAGGATTAAGAGGTATGATACCTGAAGTTTTCTCATTCGGTTCTACGGATGGACTTGTCCATGGTGACATGCTTAAAGATGAGGGTAAGGTTTACAAAGTTTTTGACACAACACCTGGAACATCGAGTGTCTATTCATCATTTATTTCAAAGTTTATCTCTATTAGAATTCGATGAACAACAAAGCCCCTTCTCATTTGAGTAGGTTTTTTTTCAACAGCTGACTAATATTTTCATATAAAAAAGACTCCTTTTATGAAATATTCTTTACTAGAATACCATAAGGAGTCTTATACTTTAATCCATTTTATCTATTTTTAACCATTCAACCTACAGGGCTGATCTGTAGCGGTCGATTAAAACCATATTGATACCTTTTATGATCCTGCACCTCTTGAGGAAAGTAAAACTGTCTCACTTTTGGCATCTGCCTGGGTATGTTGTAGAACAGGGATTCCAAGAATTGCACCTATCAGCAAAGCAGTAGAAATAATCATCATTATTTTTTTCATGATCATATGACCTCCTTTCCTATAAGCGTACAAGATTTTAAAGCCAATTCCAAGAAGTAGTTACTTTCTTCATAAAGATTTAACTTTTTATATATGGAGGCAACATCAGGAGCTAAAGCCTCAATATCAACATATGCCTTTCTTTCTTCCAAAAAACATAGCTCTTTCTTAATGTCCTCATAATTTTCCTGTGGTGCTGTATAACATTTCTCAAGGACATTGAATTTCAGAATAAAATTTGTGTTCTGCTGTTCTTTAGAAAAGGTTTTCCCCTCAATTACCCAACTGATTGCCTGATCCACTTGATCTGACTTATAACTTGATCTTGCAAATTTCACTGTAAGTAAGAAACAGGAGATGACTGTTTTAGATCATGTGTGGAAATTGCTTTGTTAAAGTATTCAATTGCTTCTATATGTTGATTATCCTGAATTTTGAGGAATCCTAGATCATAATAAGCCAAAGCTATCAATCTCTTATCATTCTTCTCAATCAGCCTATCAACGCATTCCAAAAGGATTCTTTCAGCTTTGTCTAGTCTACCATCATCAATCAAATTCAGTGCCAACAACATATTACAGTTTATTGTCTGTATACGGTATCCATCATGTGCCTTATAGATGTCCTTTGCTGTTTGTAAATGATGGTGAGAAAGGAGCGTGACCTTATTGAAATAGTAGAGTGTGCCAATTTTATAATGGAACTCAGCCTTTTCAATCTCATCATAAACCTTGTCCAATTGTCTCTCAGCTACTCTGAACAGGGCTAGAGCTTCTGAATAGTTATTCTTTGCACTCTCATACATTCCTTTGAACAGATAAAAGTAGAACCTCAACATGTCATCTGTTTTGACTCTTTCACTTTCTGTTATTGTTGGTTGCCCTACTAAATCTTCCATAAGCACCTTAAATCTGTAATCGAGAATATTAAAATAGAGTAAAACATCTTGATTTTCTTCCATTTTCCCTATCTTGAATCTCATCCCTCAACTCTACCGCTTGCGAAACTTCCCTCTTTTTTATATGTAAATACCATTTGTTGAGAGTGTTGGCTACATCTACAGAGGCAATTATCCCGACATCCCTTTACCCCCTTCTAAATAAATCTCTTGTATAATTTTAACATGTTTTTTACATATGATGTAAAAGAATTGATCTCACAAATCAAATTTTCGGCATCCCGCAATAAAAAATATTTTTTTATGTAGAGTGTATAGCCATATGCTACACCCGTTAACCTCAATTCTAAATATGGCTATACATTTTAATTTAATCTAACTTATGTTTAGTTTAGTGTTTCATTTGTTGAGGTTTAATCATGCCTTTTGAAAACGAGTATCAAAAAACAATTATGATTGCTTTCTTTACGCTGAGGGAGTTTACTGAATCAGACGCATAGAGCGAATGTCAAAGAGATATTGGATCAAAACCATTTTAATGAGAACAACGGGATCCACACTTGGTCTACCGTTGTCAGAACTATAATGATCTTCAGGCACTAATTCATCTAAAGCCACTACTTTTAATTGATTTCTTCTCTCTTCTTCACGTTTCGATAACATGTTCATCCCCCGCAGAATTGTGTTATTACCCTTATTATACAAAAAAGCTTGTAGACTTTGTCTACAAGCTTTATGCTCGATATTTTATTGCGCTATCGCATAGTTTACAAATTCTACAAAGGCTTCTGTAGCTTTTGGACCGCCATTAATCGTCTCGTTTGAATAACCCCCATTATGAACCCCTACGATTTGTTGGTTTTGATCTAGCATCGCAGAGCCAGAATTGCCGCTATACGTATCAATCGTATAGTATGCTAGATTGGTATCTTCTTTTGTCACACGACCTGACATTTCCCATTGTGACACTTTACCAGTTGATCTCATTTTATCAGCTGGATATCCAGAGATTTTAATCGTTGTTCCAGTCAGATTTGTCACCTGTCGGATTGAGCTGTATCCGACCATATTTCCGATATTCGTATCTGTTTTAATGACGGCAAAATCATATTGGCTCGCGCCTGTATTGATATATCCGCTTGGTACATAGAATTCGGTCATATTTGCTGAGCCGTTCACGGCAGTGCTATCATTCATGCCTGGATATACAGACCCTTTTTCACTATAACTTCTTGTCGACGTAGTGTACACACAGTGTCCATTTGTCAAAATTTTGTTAGGGGCAATGAGTGTCCCAGTACAGCTAGATTCGCCAAATGTTATATAAGCAATAGAATTGTATGGCGCAACTCTTGTGTTCTCTACTTTTGTTCTATCATCGTCTCCAATGACTACTTTTGTTTGATAGTCTTTTAAATATTTAGTTAGTGGTTTTACTTTTTCGCCAACAGTTGAAGAAAGATCATCCACTTGATCAAAGGATAAGGGGGCTTTCGTATCTTTGTGGAAGTCTGCTGAAGAGATCACCTTTCCGTCAGAAGTCACCATGTCATAATCAGACGTTCCTACTGAATCCGATGTGGCTTGGGCAAAACTAGGCACACTTAAAGCACCAAAAACGAGTAGAGAAGGGATTAACTTTTTCAAATTTTTCATCATATTCCTCCTTTTTATTCTATAATTAAAATCATATAATTGTTTCATATTGGAGTAAATGAGAGAATATTCTCATTTTTTACAAAATATATAATTTTGAAATTAGTTGTTTTGTCTCTTTAAACATCCATTCTATCTATGAACAAAGAAAAAACCGCCAGATCGACGGTTTTCTCTGTGAGTTAGCTCCACACATCTTTTACATATCTATTGTCATTAGAAAGTGAAATCAGCCAATTTTCAGATGTTTCTTTCGAACACTGTTTCACGGTTTGATACAGATCGACAAGCGTAGCCTCTACATCTGGTGCCATGACTTTTCCATCCCCGCAAATATACAGATAAGCACCTTGGTCAAGTAATTCAATGAGCATGGCGCCATCCTTTTTAATCAAGTGCTGGACATACACTTTATGCTCATCATAACGAGAGTAGGCCCGGTGAATGGTGACAACTCCTTTTTGCGTTGCAAGCTGCATGTCGTCAAAATACAGGTCGTCTTCATGAGGATGACGACAGCCAAAATATAGATGAGCCTCACCTAGTTGTTTTCCTTCATTCTGCCACTCTTCCCTTGCCTGAACAAACCCTCTGAATGGGGCGATTCCTGTTCCTGGTCCGATCATGATCATTGGGGTTTCAGGGGAAGGAGGCAACTCGAATCCTGTCTGTGCTTCATGCAGGAAACAAGCCACTTCTTCTCCTTCTTGTAGACCACATAAGTAGTTTGATGCGACACCGGCGTATACTCCACGGCCATTCCATGCCTCGCCTTTCACAACAGCTACTGTGATACTGAGCCGTTTTTCATCTACCTTTGGTGAGCTAGAAATCGAGTAATAACGCGGCTTCAAAGCGGATAATAGAGCCAAAAAGTGAACAAAGGGCAGCTCACACGCTTCATATTGTTCTAATAAATCCAGAATGTTCACTCGTTTCTTTAATATGGCCTCTTGATAGGCTTCACCTGCCATTTGTTCAAGCTCAATGCGGTGAGGCGGACATACCGTATATTTTGCGAGCTCTCTTAGCTGCGTACGGGTCGCAAGCTCTTGAATCTCAACATGGGACGCCAATAATTCTCTGATTTGAATCGGCTGATCTAATGGTAAATGACTGGTGTCTTTTTCAGAAGAGAGCTTAATGTGCTGCTGAGGATCTAGTTTAAAGCGATTGGTCACCCGCTGTACGAGCACATCACTATTTTTCGGTACGATCCCGATATGATCCCCTTCTTTGTATTGTTTCCCTTCAGGCAATTTGAGTTCAATATGTCTTGTTTGGCGCTGACTTTTTTCAGATTGTAATTCTTGATTCCTCAATACAAAAGCTGAAAAGGCACCATATGTTTTCGCCACAGGACGTTCCACTAACTCATTCGTAAAATCAATTGATAGATTTGGCTTTTCCTGACTTTTCTCCTGCAAGGTTAAATTAAATGCTTTTGCAAGCTCTTCGAAGACAGTCTTCTGGAATGTTTCTTTATCCTCATCCATATCACCGCCTGCATCGCCTTCGCCTAAATCAGCAACACGTTTCGCTCCTTTTCTTTCAAGTGATTCATCGATGAGACGAGGGATACGCTGATATGTGCTCGCCCAATTTCGATCTCCACACCCAAACACTGCAAATGTCACGTTTAATAAATCCTGCTCCTCATCCTGCGTCACCCATTCCACAAATTGTTTCGCATGGTCAGGCGGATGCCCATTGTATGAAGACGTCACGATCAATACAGCGCCTGACTCAGGTAATTGGCGGGTATAGTCATCAAGTGGTGCAGTTGTCACGTCAAACCCTTTTGATTTTCCATCTTCAGCAAATTCGTTGGCCATCTGCTGTGCAGTGCCAAGATTTGATCCATACAAGACAAGCAGAGGCGTACCGTGACTGGCCACTTTTGACTCATTAGTGGCATTGCTTTTTTTCGATTCCTCTTTCGTTGGTGGCATAAAGAATTGCTGCTTTCTTGGCTGCACTTTGATTTTAAAATCGTTTGGCTTGATCGTTAGGGATTCTTTTAAATCCAGCTCATATGAAGTGTGATCAATCAATTCCAGATTGTGCAGCACCATAGCCAGAACCATGGTGGCTTCATGAAGTGCAAATTGCATACCAATACATGCACGCTGGCCATTTCCAAATGGCTTATAGGCATGCTGCGGAATCTTTTCAGGGTACGTAAAACGTTCAGGTTTAAATTCTTCTGCATCTTCTCCCCAAACCGCTTGATCCCGATGTAATTTAGGAAGCAGGACGCTGACACTTTGGTTTTTTTTAATCGGATATTCCCCTCCGATGACTGTATCTTCTTTCGCATAAAGTGAGAAAGAAGGTGCTGTGGGCCAGAGGCGAAGTGCCTCATTTAGGACCATACGGGTGTAGCTTAGCTTTTGCACCTGCTTATATGTCGGCAGTCCGCCTTGCAGCACATCATCCGCTTCTTGAACGGCTTTCTTTAATTTGTCTGGGTTTTTTAGTAAGAAATAAATTGCAAATGATAGCAGTCCGCTTGTTGTTTCATGACCAGCTATTAAGAAAGTAATGATCTGATAACGGATATTTTCATCCGACAATCTCTCACCTGTTTCAGGATCCTTTGCATGCAGCATGAGAGACAGTAAATCCTCGCCTGTATGATCTTGGTTTTTCCGTTCCCTAATAATGGCATCTACTAACTGCTTCATAAAATCGACATTTTGCTCAAATTCTTTTTTTCTTTTAATCATTAGTTTATCTGCAAACGGCCATCTGCTCGTTTGATCCATTGCTTCAATTAAACCTTTCAGCATGCTTTCGATAAAAGGGTGCTGATTTTCCTTATAAAAGCTGTTAAACCGAAAATCAAACCCGCATAGTCCGATCGTATCTAAAGTGAGCTTTGTCATATCTTCTGCTACTTCAATTTCTTCATCTCGGCCTGACCTTTGCCATTTTTGCACAAGCTGTGTTGCAATATCGAGCATCATTTCGTGATAGCCCTTCATTGCTTTCTGGCTAAAGGCAGGCATCAAAATTTGATGGGCTTTTTTCCAGTTCGGCTCTGCTGTCCAGCTAGTAAATAGCCCATCCCCTGCAAATGCCCTGGCTTTGTCGAGACTAACCCCAATGTATTTATCAAAACGGCTCTCATCACACACTTCGCTAACAAGTTCATGGCTTGAAACAAAAATACTTGTTTGACCTGTAAATTCAAACTGAAAAATTGGCCCTAAATCATCTGCTAAACGCCAAAAAGTTTGAGCAAGCTCTCCCTTCTTTAAAAGGGGGATGTTTTTTAAAGGTCCGTATGTTTTTGGTTTTGGAATGATTGATGTTTGTTTCATGTGTCCACTCCCTTTATTTCATGATGAGGCAACGCTAATGGCGCGCCATAAGCATTGCTCAATTTCCTCTAAAAATTCAATCGTTGGCTCTATTTCCTCTGCAAGAATCTGTTTATGAAGCTGTACAAAAGCACCAAATACAATCGATAAAATGGTTCTTCCCGAGAGATTTGGATGAATCCCATCCTTCTTCCCTTCTTCAAAGATGAGAAATAGCTCATTTAACAAATGCTGCATTTTTTCTTTACTCGTATCATCTAAGTAATGTGACCGTTTATCAATTTCTAAGAAATAAAGACCACTTGGATTCTCCTTTGTAAACAGAACCAAGCAATAAAAGATATGCTTGAAATAAGCCCTGATACTTGCTTTTGGATCTGGACTGTTTGTATTCATTTTGTCGATAAATGCTGTAAGGCTTCGCTGGTACAATATATTCACGAGCGCTTCTTTGCTATCGAAATACCGGTAAATGGTTCCCGCTCCAACATTGGCATTTTTTGAAATCATTGGCATCGTAGTGCCATCAAATCCTCGTTCAATAAATAAATCAAGTGAAGCCTTCATGATCTGCTCCTGTTTATCATTAGCTAATGGCATTTCATCCTCTCCTCTTAATGATTAGGAATGAATGTTCATTCCGCATGAGACATATTATATTAATATTTTAGTTTCTTCTATTTTACTTAAACATACTTATTTTGCTCCGTCACTACATTTTCTAAAAATAATAATAATTGAGAAATGATACTTAGTCAGTATGCATCCAAAAGGCTTATAAATATTGTCAAATTCGTGACGCGGGGGTGACATGGGCCCTACACATTCATTCCTGATCGATTGGAGAATGAATGTCATCGTCATATGTATCAATATATAAGCTCCCATTACTGGCACGCACGGCGTATACAATGTCTTGTAAGGTCAGCTGCCTTTTTTGAAGTTCTTCATGTACCCATTGCTCCGATAATTGGTTTTCATGGATGTTCTTCAAAATGAGCTTTCCGTCCATGATGACTTCAATTGGCATGTAACGCTCTGCCTTCATCCACAAATTAATATCCTTTCGCGTTACATTTTCAAATGAAGGATATTTTTTCACTGACATATGCCCATCTGTTTCAATCATCGCAAATTCAACTTCACTAATATCAAACACACCTTTTTCTCTGAGCTGCTGGTTTAAATAATCAAGTGTATATCTCATGCCCTTCATATTGTCTTCAAGAATTTTGCCACTTTGTATCACAAGCGTTGGTTTACCGGCCATAAATCCTCTCATCTTCCGGCTTCTTAAAGCAAGCAAAGAAATGACATAAATAATGATAACAAGTGACAGAAAAGAGATCGTCGTGTGATGAAGCGGAAGCGTGGTATTAAACGCAAGGTTCGCCGCAATTGAACCTAAGCTGATAGCTGCAATAAAATCAAAAATATTCATTTGCGCAATGGTTTGCTTTCCAAGAAGACGAGCTCCGCCAAATAAAATAGCAAAAGCAAACATCGTCCGAACAATCACTTCGATATAATCAGGCATTTAAGATTCCACCTTTCCATTTCATGAAAAAAAGCCTTTTCTTAGAAAAGACTCTTTTTTAGACTATGCATTTATTCCATCATTATGCAATTGAGTAGCTTCGCTTTACTCGAATGTAATCGCAGCTCAATAATGACATATCCCTCTTCTTTGATCGAGTCATCATGAGATACGGACTGATACCATTTATCGAAAGATGTCCAACCATGAAACGCAGCTACTTTCTGCTTGCATGGCATTTCGATTTGTTCACTTAGTCTTTTCACTTCAGAAAATGGCGCTTTTTCATAGGTCAGCCGACGCTTTATACTATTTTTTGTAATAAAGCTGTGTCAAGTGGCACTTGCGTGAAATATATACCCTGTAACAATACGTAGTGGCTAATGATTTCTATTGAGAAATCGACTTACTTGTAACATGTGTTGCATTAATCACAGTAAAGGTCCCGCATCTATTCGGGCTGTGAGTAAATCAAATAATAAAGACCAGACTTTATGACCTGTTTGCTTGTAATTTCCGGTTTTCCATTGATTGATAACTGCGGGGGCTGGGTCAACAGATGGATTTAAAGGAAATGGCTCTAAGCCTTGCTATGATCCACGTTGACTTACCTACACCTGGGAGACCTCGTAAATAGACTAAAGTTCTCATATTGGTTCTCCTATAATGAATAATATTTTTACCATTACAAATAAATTATGGATAAATATCAACCTTTTGTTTATTATGGTAATATATATATATAAAGGGAGGACTATCTCGTGTCTAATGGAGAAAATGTAGCATTCAACATTGGAGATATCATATTTCAAGTGTTTTCGCTTCTATTCATTGCTTTTATTGTGACATTCATTGTTATTGCGTTTCGAATGCTCAAAAGAAAACGATTGGAATTGAAGAAAGTCGAAGCTAGATTAAACGAAGTGATTAAAAAAAACAATTTAAAAGAGTAAAAAATCCGGGGATTAACCGGATTTTTTTGTTGCCATCACTTAAAATAGCGACAGGAGCACTCGACCATTTGACAATAATAGAAGAAAACGAAATGGCCATAATTGAAATCACAAGCGGCAAGATGATTTTTAAAACTTATGAAAGCCCTGATTCATTATCTATTAGTAGATAAACGGCCCGAAACGGACCATGAACACCAACCACTAAATTCATTTCAATATCGGCAGAATTACTCGGACCTGATATAAAATGAATGGCTCCTTTTGGCTGCTCCCTCTCTTCTACCGACCGATTGAAAGCCGAAACGGCCTGAATCATTCGTGGAACAATCGTGCTCTTTTCTATACACACAATATACATCATTGGTAAAAAATGAAGTGCTCTTCCTTGACCTTGATGGGATGAAACAACAACCGTTCCTGATTCTGCAAGTGTGTAATCACTGAACACAACTGCATATTTCGCTTTTTCTGCCTGCCTTATATTTTCGTACCTTGAAGCATCTGCTTCCCAGCTAGTGACTGCGATGCCTTCTTTTTGCAAGCCGACAAACATAGGATGAAATCCATATTGACCAAAACGGCTATCGCTTGAAGTCATCACTTCACCCTCTCCATACTCTGCCATTATTGAGCGTAATGCAGACGGCGCTTCCTGCGGCGTTGTTTCAATCACTCTTGTGTGAATTTGTTGACATTGCTTCTTTAATTGCTCCACCAATTCTTCTTTAGACAGAAGCCCGTTTGTTTCCCAATGTACTTGATGTTTCCATACCGGACGCTGGATAGATAGAGAGGGACCTTTGCCTAATTGATGCTGGATATGAGCTAAAAACGAATCTCGATGAGAAATGCTTCCTTTCATTCCCGCTCCTCCTTTTGTTTCTTTTTAAACCAATCTCGAAATCTCTCTTTACTTGGAGCTGGCAGGTCGCGAATATCTGTCCAATTCTTTAAAGGACCCATTCCTTTTGAAATCCGTCCATTTGAGGCCATACGATTCATCAAAGCAGGGGCTACCTTTGTTCCAAATTGATACACGCTGGGAGTCGATGCCCCCATTCCAAACATTTTCATGGCCATCATTTCAGCTTTGGGCGCTATCCCCTCTTTTTCAACGATGACTTGTCTATGTTTGACTAATAATTCATGAAGTGGAATTTTCACGGGACAAGCTTCCGTACAGGCTGCACACAAGCTTGATGCAAAGGGAAGCTCTTTGTAGTCATCATAGCCGCCAAGAAGTGGCGAGAGAACAGCGCCAATCGGACCCGGATAAATCGATCCGTACGCATGTCCGCCAACATGCCGATAAACTGGGCATACATTAATACAAGCTGCACACCGAATACATTGCAGAACAGGCTGAAAAGGTGTACCTAATATATTTGACCTCCCGTTATCAACAATGACCAAATGAAACTCTTCTGGCCCATCGACCTCTCCTTCTCCTTTTGGCCCCACGACGGAGATATAACTTGTTAATTTTTGACCGACTGCGCTTTTGCACAAAAGTCCAACAAGGACATCAAGCTCCTCCATCGTTGGAACAAGCCGCTCCATCCCCATGACTGCTATATGTGTCTTTGGTATAGCAGTGACGAAATCCGCATTCCCTTCATTTGTCACAAGACAAATTGAGCCTGTGTTCGCCACAGCAAAATTACAGCCGGTCACGCCAATATCGGCTTCGAGGAATTTTTCTCGTAATATCGCTCTCACAAAGCTCGTCATATCTTCAGGGGTGTCTGACATGTCATATCCAAGCTTTTCGTGAAACACTTCCCGTATTTGCTCTTTTGTCATATGAAGAGCAGGTGCCACGATATGCGAAGGCGATTCATGATCGTCTACTTGCAGAATATATTCACCAAGATCGCTTTCAACTACCTCACAGCCGATCTCTTCAAGTGCTTGATTCATTTCAATTTCTTCTGTGACCATAGATTTTGATTTGACGATCTTTTTGGCCGCTTTTTTTTGTGCCACCTCTTGAATATACGCTGATGCCTCTTCCTTTGTTTTTGCAAAAAAGACATGGCCTCCGCGTTCACTCACGCTCTCGCTTAATTGATATAAGTAGTCATCAAGATGGGCCAGTGTATGCTGCCTGATCTCCTCGCCAAGTTCACGCCATTTTTCCCAGTTGCCAAGCTCTTCGCTTGCAGCCAACCGCCTTTTATACAGGCGCTCCTGTGCCGAAGAAACAGCTCCTCTCATGACAGCGTCTTCTAAGCCTTCCCCGATTCGCTCTTTAAAGGCCTTCTCTCCAATTTTCATACTCATGTGCCGTTCCCCCTCTTAGCGTCAGCGGCTATTTAATACTTCTGCGATATGCATCACTTTGATTGGTTTTTCAAGACGGTTCAGCCTTCCACCAATATTCAGCAGGCATCCACAGTCAGCACCAATGATATATTCAGCGCCTGCTTCCTCTATACTTTGTACTTTTTCGTCGACCATTTGCTCAGAAATGGGTGTCATTTTCACTGAAAAGGTTCCTCCAAATCCGCAGCAATTTTCTGAACGAGGCAATGGTTCAATCGTCAAATCTTTGACATTTGACAACAATGTGAATGGCGCTTCCTTAATTCTTAGCAGTCTCGTCATATGGCAGGAGGTATGGTAGGTTGCTATTCCTTTCAGACTCGCACCTACATCTGTCACGTGTAAAATATCAACAATAAATTCCGTTAATTCATAGGTTTTCGCAGCAAGCCCCTCAGCCTGGGCTGACCACACTGGATCTTCTTTCAAAAGATGAGGATACTCTAAAAACATCGCCTTACAAGAACCTGATGGTGTCACGACATATTCAGCTGATTCAAAGGCTTTGATCATGTTTTTCGCTGCTTTGATCGTTTCTTTTGTATAGCCGCTGTTAAAGGCTGGCTGCCCGCAGCACACTTGTGCTTCTGGAAATTCCACTTCAACACCGAGGCGCTCTAACACCTCGACTGTCGCCCTTCCTACATTTGGCTGCATTGTGTCAATTAAACAGGTGACGAATAAACTGACTTTCATCCGCGAACTTCCTTTCTTTTGTTCCACTTTGATTCATATCTGGTCATCTGATGACTAAATGATAAGTCTTCATTTCATTTTAACCCCAAATTTGTGAAATTTCAACGAAGTGATTTGTCTAAAATTTGGACATATTCCACTTATTGCTTCATCAAAAGAAGCTAGCACCATAATAGGTGCTAGCTTCTTATTTTAATCATTATCCTTCAAGCAATAGCTGCTCAGGATCTTCAAGTAGGCTTTTAATGGTGACAAGGAATCCAACTGCTTCTTTTCCATCAACAATACGGTGGTCGTAAGAAAGAGCTAAATACATCATTGGACGGTTTTCAAAACGTTCTTCATCAATCGCAACAGGACGAAGTTGAATTTTATGCATCCCTAAAATACCAACTTGAGGGCTGTTTAGAATCGGTGTTGAAAGAAGAGAACCAAATGTTCCTCCGTTTGTGATCGTGAATGATCCACCTTGTAACTCATTGAGAGACAACTTGTTATCTCTTGCTTTTTTCGCAAGATGACCAATTTCTTTTTCAATCCCTGCAAATGACAATCTGTCTGCATCACGGACAACCGGTACAACGAGTCCTTCATTGGCAGCGACAGCGATGCCGATATCATAGAATTTCTTAATGACAAGCTCATCACCTTGGATTTCTGCATTGAGAAGCGGATATTTTTTCAGTGCTGCTACAACTGCTTTTGTGAAGAAGGACATAAAGCCAAGTTTCACATCATTTTGCTCAAAGAAGGCATCTTTACGACGCTTTCTTAGGTCCATCACAGCTGTCATATCGACTTCATTAAATGTCGTCAGCATCGCAGCCGTTTGTTGAACTTCAACTAAGCGTTTAGCAATCGTTTGTCTCCGGCGTGACATTCTTTCACGCTCAACTGGTTTCCCTGCTTGATCATTTTGCACTGAAGCATTTGCTTTTGGCGCGGCTTTCGGTGCACTTGCAGGCGCTTCATTCTTTTGATAAGAAGCCACATCCTGCTTTCGTACCCTGCCCAGCGGATCTACGGTTGGAATCTCAGATAAGTCTAGCCCCTTCTCCCGTGCTAGTTTTCTAGCTGCAGGAGAAGCGATGGTTCTGCCATTACCAGATTTCGGCTCTTCTTTTGCTGCTTCTTCCTTTTGTTCAGCTGCCGGTTCTTCTTTCGAAGCTGGTGCTAAAGCTGCGGACTCGCTTCCGCCAGCTTCACCTGCTACAATGGTTCCGATGACTTCTCCAACTTGTACAGTGTCACCAGAATCTTTTAGCACTTCTTTTAGCACACCAGATTCTTCAGCTGTCAGTTCGACATTGACTTTATCTGTTTCAAGTTCTAACAGATATTCTCCCTGCTCAACATAATCGCCCGGCTGCTTCAGCCATTGAGCAATCGTTCCTTCCGAGATTGATTCCGCTAATTCAGGTACTTTAATTTCCGCCATTTTTCATTTCCCCCTTAGTTTTTGCGAGTCAAGCTATCAGATACAATTCGTTCTTGTTCTTTTTTATGCACAGTTGGATCACCCTCAGCCGTACTTGAACGTCTTCTGCGGCCGATGTAACGTACTTTTACTTTTTCAGGTGCAATTTCACGTAAATATGGCTCAATGTATCCCCAAGCCCCCATATTTTGTGGTTCTTCTTGCACCCATACGATTTCTTCTAAGTTCGTCAGTTTCGTTAAAATTGCTTTAATATCTTTAGCTGGGAATGGATATAGTTGTTCCACTCTAGCAATATGAATCCAATCTTTCGGCTCTTCCATTTGAGTAAAACGATCACTAATATCAATCGATACCTTCCCGCTGGATAGAACGAGGCGTGATACTTTTTCATGATCATGCACAAGTCCTGGCTGTTCAAGAACTGCACGGAACTCTCCATCCGTTAATTCTTTGACTTCAGATAATGTGTTCGGGTTACGAAGCAGGCTCTTCGGTGTCATAATGACAAGCGGACGAATCTCTTCACGAAGCAGCATTTTCGCCTGTCTTCTAAGAATATGGAAGTATTGCGCTGCACTTGTCAGGTTCGCCACTGTCCAGTTATTCTCAGCAGCTGATTGCAGGAAGCGCTCTGTTCTTCCACTTGAATGTTCTGGACCTTGTCCTTCATATCCATGTGGTAAGAGCATCACAAGACCTGATTTTTGTCCCCATTTTGCGCGACCTGCTGAAATAAATTGATCAAAATACACTTGAGCCGCATTTGCGAAGTCTCCAAATTGAGCTTCCCAAATCACCAATGTTTCAGGAGAATAGACATTATAACCATATTCAAATCCAATGACAGAGCCTTCCGAGAGTGGACTGTTATGAACTGTAAATGAAGCATTCGCATCACTCAGTTCATGAAGAGCAATAAATTCATCTCCCGTTTGGCTGTCGTGAAGAACAAGGTTTCTTTGAGCAAATGTGCCTCGCTCTGAATCCTGTCCAGTCATTCGAATTGGCGTACCGTCTTTTAATATAGATGCAAATGCCAGTGCTTCCCCAAGTGACCACTCCACTTTACGGGCATCTGTAAACACCTTTGCACGTTTTTCAAGGATCCGTTTTAGCTTACCAAATACTTGGAAATCTTTCGGCCAGCTAATCAATTCTTCATTCAGCTTTCTCAATACATCAAATTCTACTGATGTGTCAACTGCTGGGAAACCATTAGATACTGGCTCTGGCAGTTCGATTTCTTGAATCGTATGTTCTTTCTTTGAAGGCACTTTTTTATAGGCTTCTTCTATTTTTGCCGTCACAGCCTGCTCGATTTCTTCTCTTTGTTCTTTTGACAGAAGGCCCTCTGTGACAAGCTTATCCGCAAAGATATTCTTAACGGTTTTATGCTTTCGGACCGCATCGTATAGCATTGGCTGAGTCGTAGAAGGCTCATCCATTTCGTTATGACCGTATCTGCGGTAACCAATCAGGTCAATTAAGAAATCCTTCTTGAAGCGTTTACGGTATTCTACAGCTAGCTGAACAGCCGCTAAACATGCTTCTGGATCATCTGCATTGACGTGAACAATTGGAATCTCAAAGCCTTTTGCAAGGTCACTCGCGTATTTCGTTGAACGAGACTCATTGCTTTCAGTGGTAAACCCAATCATATTGTTTGCAATGATATGGATTGTTCCACCCACTTGATAGCCGACCAATTGACTTAAATTTAATGTTTCTGCTACAATTCCTTCTCCAGGAAATGCAGCATCACCATGAATTAAGATGGCTAGCGCCTTTTCAACGTCTTGTACTGGATAGCCTTTTTGAGTACGCGATTCCTGAGCGGCACGTGTGCTTCCTTCAATAATCGGGTCAATAAATTCCAAGTGACTTGGGTTATTGGCAAGGGTGACTCTCGCACTCTTTGTATCTTCATCTTTAATTTGACGGTCAGCCCCAAGATGGTACTTGACATCCCCTGTCCATCCGTAGCTGATCCCAATAGAGCCCTCAGATGGAACAAGCTCTTTATTTGGCGCATGCTGGAATTCTGAGAAAATGATCTCATATGGCTTTCCTAAAACATGTGCTAATACATTTAAACGACCTCTATGTGCCATTCCAATGTTAATATTTGAAGTCCCTTGTGTAACAGACTCTGATATAATTTCATCAAGTACTGGAACAAGTGCGTCTAATCCTTCTATAGAAAAACGCTTTTGTCCAACAAATGTTTTATGAAGGAACTGCTCAAAATTCTCGACTTCTGTTAATCTTTTGAATACAGAAACCAGTTTATCCGCTGGCTTTTTCATAAATAGTTCACCAGATTCGATCGAGTTTAAGAGCCAGTTTCGTTCTTCGAAGTCATGAACATGATCAAACTCAAATGAAATGGTACGCTTATACGTATTTCTCAAATGGTTAATGGCTTCTATGCCGTTTGAAATGTTTTTTGGTGCATTTGCACTAATAATCGATATCGGAATATCCCTGACATCTTTTTCTGTTAAACCGTAATCCTTTAAAGGAAACAGCTCTTGTAATTCCTTTTCTTTACGAAGAGGATTGACGGAAGCATTTAAATGGCCATACGTTCTGATGTCTTCTGCCAGTTTAACGACTGATGCTATCTTTTGGATTTGTTCAGAAGTAACTACGCTATTTTCTTTTTTCCTAATTTCCTCCTTCATTTCACTCGGTGGTGCACCAAGTTCATCAAATATGCCTCTTAGATCTTCATCAACACTAGTAGGATCCTGGACATATTGATCATAGAGCTCGAGCACGTAGCCGAGGTTCGGACCATGAAATTCTTCCCAACTCAACGGTTGTTTCACATCATTTTGAAACATTTTGAACACTACCCCCAACTTTGATCATCAAGTGATTGAACACTATCTCGATATAACTTCCAGAACATAATGACCAAATTTATGTAATAAAACGCTTCCAATAATATTTTACCACTGTTTCGGATTACTTTCTACATTCTTTGTTAAATTAAAGATAAAAAATTCAAAGAAAAACAAAGAATTTAAATCATTCCGAAAAATAATTTGAAGAAAGGGGCAAAACAAAACCTTATGCCCCAATGCTTTTATACAGCAGTTTCTTCAGTAATGGATATAAGACATCTGGTAATGTATCGACATCTGGTACAAAAATGCTGAACTTGCCATACATATCTTGAATGGTTTTCATCTGCGCTTCTTCAATCGGTGAATTGGATAAAAACACATTGATGACCTCAATTCCCTTTTTCCTCGCTTCAAGAACCGCTTCATGCGTATCTACGATCCCATTTTGCTCGTAGCTGAATGCGGCTGGTTCCCCGTCTGAGAACACAATGAGAAATTTTTGTTCTTCTCTTCGTTTCAAAATCATTTTTGTCATTTGGCGAATCGCATAGCCATCTCGGTTGTCCTCTTCTGGCTCAAGTGACATAATGGAAGGCCCTGCATCAAATAAAGAATCTTTGAAAGACACGACTGTGTTGAAATAGTTCGGCTGACTTGTTTCTGTTGCGTCGTTTGTATCTTCCCAGAACCCAACAATTTGGTGCGGTACTTGAACTGATTTTAACGCTTCATGAAAAAGAACAATCCCTTTTTTCGTCTCATCCATCTTGTCAAACATGCTCGCAGAACAGTCAACTAATAAGGTAAAAACAGCATCAATTTGAGAAGATGGTGCCTGTTTTTTATAGAAAAGACGCGGGTTAGACTCTGTAAAATAGCGGACAAGCTTTTTACTGAGACGTCCTGCATGAAGGTCGGTTTTTGGCCATGATTTTTTATGCTCTAGTGTTTTTTGAATCATTTGCTTTAACTGTTTTTGATAAGGTTTTATCGCCTTTGCATACTGCTTGTACACATCTATTTGCTCTGGAACTGGAGGCTCTGGTGAAGTCATCACCGGAAACGCATATTTGTTCTCTTTTCCATTTTCATGAGCATCTACTCCGCTTTCTTCCCCATTAGCCTCTTCTAGTGCTTCAAGCTTTGAATAGTCTTTTCGATGTGTTTGTTTTGCAGAGCCTTGAACAGTTCCAAACGCCTGATCTCCATCATCACCTTCTCTTGCCGCATCCTTACCGAGATCACTTTTACCGCCGTGCTCTAAATCAAATTGAAGAAAGCTTTTTGATGGCGCTTCAGTTTCTCTATGCCAAACTTCCATATATTCTTGGTGGATGTCTTCATCCCCATCTTTTTCCCGGTCAACTTTGATGTCCTCACTTATTTTAGGTTTTCTTTTTAAGTCATGGAACAGCGGTTCTTTTGCCGCTTTTTCATAGTCCAATTCCGGGAAGAAAAAGTATGTATTCAGCATATCTTTTTCAAGAAGCTCATCAAAGCCTTCGGTCAATTCTTTCACAATTGTGGCGATGTCAGATGTTGAGCCTGCTTCATAGACACGTTCAAGGCTCGATTCTATAAACGGTATCATTGGGTTGATCCGTTCGTGAAGGGGTGGAATCTCTTCTAACGGTGAATCAGTTGTCAGCTTCACATAAATCGCACAAAACAATGCGTCTGTTAAAATGCTTCGTTCTTGGTTAATGGTTAATTGCGTCTTAAAGTGACGCCTGTAAAGCTCTCTTCTACGTTTAAATACCTTTTTTGTTCCTGGGCGGTCACGTTTAATCCGTTCTTCAATCCGGATATCTTCAAACAGCATAAACAATTGTTTACATACATCAGGAATTGATAGTGTGTGAGCATAGCGGATGATGTCCTCAAACACAGTAAGATCACTATGCACTGTCCCTACTGCGCGCAAAAAAACATCACTTTTCAGCCCTGCTATCATGTCTTCTTGTTTACGATCATCCCAAAAATGGCTGATGAAAATTTTCTTTTCAAAAGGTTCATAGTAGGATTGCACACCGTATTCAAGTTCTACATCATCACTTTTCGCTAACGTTTTGGCTAAATCCGTTAATTCCATCAATAGAAATGAATCGATTCTGCTGTCATTAAATTTGATGAATTTCAAAAGTCAAAACCTCACTCGAATAATGTTTGGGCGATATTTCTTACCGCTGCTTTTTCCCGGTGATCTTCTAGCTTTTCAACAATCCCTCGTTCAACTGCACGAAGCGGCGGGATATATTGCGCAAGATCACATGTATCTAAGAGCGCACGGATGGAAGCTGCTTCTTCACTAACCTGTCCATTGTGTGCTTGTGTAATGAGATCTGATGAGAGCTGTACGAATTGATCGATTAACCGCTCATCCTTTAAAACCGACTGAGATTGTAGCACGCCTTTTAAAATACCGCCGCCAATGTAAGGAACATCAATGACGACAAAACGGTTTTTCAGCGCTTCATTTAAAGGCACTGTACCAACATACCCTTCATTGATTGCCGCAATAACACCAAAGCCTTCTTTTGCTTTGACGACTTCACCTGTAAATGGGTTTGTCATCATTTTTCGGTAGTCGAGTACACCATTTAAAATAGGTAGTGTTTCCGGTTTGGCCATGTTGATTTCATCAATATATAAAAGGTGGCCTTTTTTCATCGCTTTTGTAACGGGTCCTTCAATGAATTCAATAGAAGCGGCCTGACCATCATTATGGATGGTTTTATAGCCAATTAAGCTTTCTGCATCAAGGTCAACCGAGCAGTTCACACTGTGCATCGGCTGTTTAAAGAAAGCGGACAAGGTTTCTGCTAGTTTTGTTTTACCTGAGCCAGTCGGCCCTTTTAAAAGGACGTTTTTTCCTAGCGCAAGCGCAATCATGGCATCTTGAATGATAGAAGTATCCTGTGATTCATAACCACCTGTTCCGATGAGCGGACGAAATTCTTCTTCTAGAACCTTTGCTTTCGCTTCGATCATTGCTTGAATTTCTTCTGGGAGTGATTGTTTAAACATATATGATTAATTCCTCTCTTCGAACATTTTCCTCAACAAGTATACTAAAAAAACCTTTATGCACTCAATACATAAAGGTTCTTCATCTGTTATTTTCCCATTTCTTTTGTGATCGCTCCGCAAGCAATGCGTTTACCAGAGTTTCCAGAAGGGTTGCTTAAGTAATCATCTGCTTCTGCATGGATGATAAAGCTTCGTCCGTTTTGATCTAACAATTGATTCGGGCCCCCCTTTAAGGTTATATCTGGTACATTGACGACAACATCAATTTGACCATCTGCTCCCACCTCTAAATTAGGCATATCACTAGCATGATGCCCCTTTGGGTTGTCAAAGCCATGCTCCCTATGCGTTGGATTAAAATGGGCACCTGCCGTTTCAAAATCCGGCGTTTCACATATACCTGTCTCATGAATATGGAAACCGTGAGGCCCTGGCGGTAATCCTTTCGCTTTCACATGTAAATCGAGTCCATTTGCAATAGATTCCCTTACTTCGATGCTTCCTATTTTTCGCCCACTTTCATTGATCAATGAAGTGGTGATTGGCGCTTGCTTAGATGCTGCAGCTTCACGGCTCTCTTCTGTCGTTTCTTTTTTCGGCGGTGCATGACATGCTGATACAAGAAAGGTCAAACAAATCATGATCGTCCACACTGACATTTTCATATGACTGCCCCCTTTTGATATCAGTATGGACAATCACATGAGAGGACAAACAAAAAAAACCGAATTTGAAGTGCACCCCCTTAAGTTAGACACGGTATTTATTAGACAGCTTTCGAGGCATGAGTTCGATATTGTATCGGACTCATGCCTTTTAGTTTCGTCTTTATACGTGTGTGATTGTAGTAATCAATAT
>NZ_JAIVLB010000028.1 GCF_020524495.1 Bacillus stratosphericus
TTGTTGGAATCCCTATTAACTTCATTCGAACGGCCTCTTCTTTTACGCTAATCGGATAACTTACTCTTTTTTTCATACAAAAACACCTCCAAATTGTTTTCAGGTATGCTATACCCGATTTTCAACTTAAAGGTGTTTTTATTTGTCTCATATTATGGGGTCAGTCTCTCTAAGGGGCGGTTTTTTTGTAATGGGAATGGCACGGTCATAGATTCAGATCACCACCGTATATCATATCGGAGATTCATTCCTTATAATGGAGCCTAAGCGAAAGAGCATTCGAAGGGAATCTAGGTGAACTAAAATGAAAATCAACACGTACTGTCATTGAAGAAACAATTTCAATTGATCTGCTACTCTTAGGACGGCAGGCTCTTCACACATCTCTAAATTTGTCAGCATCCCTTGAATGACAGGCTTACGAGGCTCGTCTTTTGTCAGTTCTTCTTCAATCACTTCAATGGATACAAGGGTATCATCACAAAGCATATAATCAAGCTTTAACAGTCGGATCTCTTCTTGAAGGGAAGCGGCATTCGGCGCTTCATCTTCCCAAATGGTTTGCTTAAGAATCGGCTTCGTATTAGAACGAAGAATCCCATTAACCAAATCATCAAATCGATCGAGAATAAAGGAAGAGAGCTCATCACATGATAATTGCATCTGATCTTGTAAAAGCAGTACCTGCACATACGATTGGATGATTCCTTGAATCATGACTGACAGGTCAGTTATATATGGTTCGATTTTTTGTCCATACGTGGTCAAGATGGAAATTTGGATTGCATCATTCATTTGCTTTTTCACAGTTTTAGAATACTTTTTAATCTGCTTATTTTTCGGGATAACATTCTCGCTGAGGATCAAAATGATAAAATCTTTATTCTCCGCAAAATGCTGGAACTGTTCAGCGATTTGTTTCTGAAAAATCTCTCTAGGTGCCAAATGTTGATTTTCTTTTCGAATCTTATCAATGCTTTGCATAGAAGTGTCGATATAATATTCGAACGCTCGGTTGAAAAGTTGTTCTTTTGATTTGAAATGCAAATAAAATGCGCCTTTCGATATTTCGCATTCATCTGCAATTTCCTGAATGGTCGTAGAAGAAAACCCCTTTTTAGCAAACAACTGAATGCTTGCTTTAATGATTTTTTCTTTTTTTTCGTTCATGAAATAAGGCCCCTTCAGCTTTAGAATGTTACGTCAAACGCAAGTGAAATGGTTGACGGCATTGTATATCACCGTTTATTATGATATAGAATGACCAGTCAGTCAATACATAAAGGAAAATGGAGGACATAATGAATTCGATCATCAATTTTGTATTAAAGAATAAGTTCGCTGTATGGCTCATGACGATTATCGTAACAGTTGCTGGTCTATATGCCGGATTGAATATGAAACAAGAATCAATCCCGAATATTAACACGCCAATCATTACGGTTTCTACAATGTATCCTGGCGCAACACCGGATGAAGTATCAGATAAGGTGACCGATCCAATCGAGAAGTCTATTCAAAACCTTAATGGGGTCAATGTGGTCAAATCCAATTCTTTCGAGAACGCTTCATCGATTCAAGTCGAGTACGATTACAACAAAGACATGGATGAAGCAAAGAAGGAAGTTGAAGATGCCATTAGCAATATCAATTTTCCTGAAAATGCAGAAAAACCAAAAATCGCACGCTTTAGTATCAATGCGATTCCAATCTTAGCACTCAGTGTCTCTGGAGACAAAGAATCATTAGAAGACCTCACAAAAAAAGTCGAAGATGTCCTTGTTCCTTCACTTGAAGGATTAGATGGCGTATCTTCTGTAGAAGCTTCAGGGCAGCAAATCAAAGAAGTAGAATTTTCTTTTAAACAAAAGAAATTGAAAGAATACGGTTTAGATGAAGAAACAGTCCAAAACATGATCAAAGCCTCTGATGTGAATGTACCATTAGGTTTGTACACATTCGGGAACAAGCAAAAATCAGTGGTAGTGGACGGTAATATTTTAAGCGTTAAAGATTTGAAAAATATGCGAATTCCTATCACACCAAGTACAAGCGGCAGTACGGGAAGCGCTGGAGCTGGAGCATCTTCTAGCGGCCCAGGAAATGCAGGTGCTGAGCAGCAGGCTGGAAGTCTAAGTCAGCAGCAAGCAGGTGGAAGTTCTGCAAGTCAATCTGTAGAATTGCCGACAATCAAGCTTTCTGACATTGCGGATATTAAAGTCGTCAAGGATGCAGAATCAATTTCTAGAACAAATGGGAAAGACAGTATCGGTCTGCAAATTGTGAAAGGCTCTGATGCCAACACAGTGAGTGTGGCAGAAGAAGTCACAAAAGAGCTTGAGAAGTTCAAGAAAGATAACAAAGGAATCAAAGTAAGTACCACATATGATCAAGCAGAACCGATTAAAGAGTCTGTCAGCACAATGCTAAATAAGGCGATCATCGGGGCGATCTTTGCGATCATTATTATTCTATTGTTCCTTAGAGATATCAAATCAACATTAATCTCGGTTATTTCAATTCCGTTATCTCTGTTGATCGCTGTTTTAATCTTAAATCAGCTGGATATCACATTGAATATCATGACACTTGGTGCGATGACCGTGGCCATCGGCCGTGTTGTCGATGACTCCATTGTGGTCATAGAAAACATCTATCGACGAATGGCATTAAAGAATGAACCATTAAAAGGCAAAGCACTCGTCAGAGAAGCCACAAAAGAAATGTTTATCCCTATCATGTCTTCGACGATTGTCACAATTGCGGTGTTCTTACCGTTAGCACTTGTGGGTGGAATGATTGGTGAACTGTTCATCCCATTTGCATTAACCATTGTGTTTGCTTTACTTGCTTCACTGCTTGTAGCCATTACGATTGTTCCAATGATGGCACACAGTCTGTTTAAAAAGAACCTGTATGGAAAAGCGAAAAAGGTAAAAGAACATAAACCAAGCAAGCTGGCCATCGGTTATAGACGTGTACTCAATTGGACACTCAACCATAAATGGATTACATCAGGAATTGCAATTCTTATGTTAGTTGGAAGCTTATTCTTAGCCCCACTTGTCGGTGTCAGCTTCTTACCACAGGAATCAGAAAAAACGGCGATGGTGACATACACACCTGAACCTGGACAAACGAGAGAACAAGCAATAGATGAAACGAAAAAAGCAGAAGAATACTTAATGAAACGTGACCATGTCAACACGGTTCAATATTCACTAGGTTCTTCAAATGCCTTAACAGCAAGTGTAGGCGGGAACTCGAACGGTGCACTATTCTTCGTACAATTTGATGATGATACACCGAATTTTGATAAAGAAAAAGATCGAGTGGTCAAAGCACTGCAAGACAAAGCGTCTAAAGGGGAATGGAAATCACAAGACTTCTCATCTGCTGGTGCAAGCAATACAGTGACGTACTATGTGTACGGTGACAAAGCAAGTGATATTGAAGGCACAGTAAAAGATGTCGAAACCATTTTAAAAGATGAGAAAAACCTAAAAAACGTCAGCACAAGTTTATCTGAGAAATACGATGAATATACGTTTAATGCAGATCAAGAAAAGCTGGCGAAGCTAGGGCTAACAGCTTCACAAATCGCACAGGCGATTGCTCCTCAAAATAGTGAAACAACATTGACGAAAGTAACAGAGGACGGCAAAGAACTTGATGTGAAGCTTCAAACGGAAAAAAATGAATATAAGAGCAAAAAAGATCTAGAGAATAAAAAAATCACAACACCAACAGGTCAAGAAGTTCGAATTGGTGATGTTGTTGATGTGAAAAATGGCACGACAGCAAATACTGTGACCAAACGTGATGGGAAAATCTACGCAGAAGTGTCTGGTGATATGACAACAGACGACGTAACAAGTGTGACGAAAAATGTTCAGAAGAAAGTCGATGAGCTTGATCTGAAATCTGGCGTAACGATTGACACAGGCGGCGTGAGTGCGGATATTCAAGAATCCTTTACGCAGCTAGGCCTTGCGATGCTTGCAGCGATTGCTATTGTGTATCTCGTTCTTGTCATCACATTTGGCGGAGGTCTGGCACCATTTGCGATTCTCTTCTCACTGCCGTTTACGATTATTGGCGCACTCGTTGGGTTGTTTGTAGCGAAAGAAACCATCAGCTTAAACGCCATGATTGGGTTGCTTATGCTGATCGGAATTGTTGTGACAAATGCCATTGTCTTGATTGACCGAGTGATTCATAAAGAACAAGAAGGGCTATCAACAAGAGAAGCTTTACTTGAAGCAGGAACAACAAGATTACGTCCAATCTTAATGACTGCACTTGCAACGATTGGTGCACTACTGCCACTTGCATTAGGCTTTGAAGGTGGAAGCCAGATCGTATCAAAAGGACTTGGTGTCACTGTAATTGGTGGATTAACAAGTTCGACACTTCTCACACTGGTGATCGTGCCAATTGTGTATGAAATCTTAAGTAAAATTAGACGTAAGAAGAAGTACGTAGAGGAAGAGTAAGAGGAAGCCCCGCTCATTGGCGGGGTTTTTTATTTGAAATTTGACAAACAGCTCTTCTCATAAGCTCTTCAAATGCTTGGAAAAATGCATCCCGATCGACATGGTCGATCACTTGAATTGATTTTCCATCTGGATGCTCTTCGGTGCGTCCTTGCTTTGGTGATTCGGTGTAAACGATCGCACTCATTTCCTTTAAACGAGTAAATGAGGAGGAAGCAAGAGTAATCGTTGTGAGCACATCCCATAAGTAATAAGTTGAGTTGGTCTCGTGATGAATGAGCGGGGGACAAAAGGCATAGCACTGTCCAATAAAATCAATTCCGATGTGAGAACGGAGGGAGGCCCAGCGCTGGCGCACATCAAGTGTAAGAGGGACTTGATTCGTGCTTTCAAGTGCGACCATTTCAATGGGAAAACGCTCCTGAAAGACCGTGCTGACAGCATAAGGATCCCAAAACGCATTCCACTCTGCTGTTCCATCATGCTCGGGTTCTTCGACATTGCCTTTTTCAAGGAATGTGCCGCCCATCCACACTAGTTTCTCAATTTTATTTGAGATGGAGGGATCTTCTTCTAAGGCGCGTGCAAGGTCTGTGAGCGGACCTGTAAAGAGCAGGGTGACAGGTTCTGTTGACTTTTTAACTGTTTCAATCAGATGTAGATGTGAAGGAAGCTTGGATACTTTCGTATCAACAGCGCCTTTTTCATTTAAAATCGGAAGTGCATCGACATAAAAGGCATGCATGCGCCATTCCTTTGGAAATGGATTGACACCTCTAGAATTGGAAGCAGCGACTTCAATCTCATAAGGACTAAATCGATCAATGATTTTTTGAGACGCACTCAGTGCAGGCTCTAAATAACAATCAGCAGGAATCACAGACATTCCAATGATTTTTAGATGCTCCATTTGAAGAAGCAGAAATAAGGAGACGAGGTCATCAACACCGCCGTCATGGTTGAAATAGATAGGCTTTTTCATCGCATACCATCCTTTTCAGCGTTTTCTTTTATCTTATCAGAATGATTTCTTGCTTAGGGAGATGCGCCATGAGATTTCAAATATTAGGTGGGTGTTCTGTTGCCATTTTCAAAACTCATAGTATAATTAAAGGTTGTTAGTGGTGAAAATAGATTGCATAATGAATATAGGATGATGATGAAATGAAACGTGCTCGAATTATATACAATCCGACATCTGGGCGTGAACTCTTCAAGAAGAATTTACCGCAGGTTTTGCAAAAATTTGAACAAGTTGGCTATGAAACATCTTGTCATGCGACGACATGTGCAGGAGATGCGACACAAGCAGCAGAAAAAGCCGCACAGAGAGAATTTGATTTAATTGTAGCAGCAGGTGGAGACGGTACGATCAATGAAGTCGTCAATGGACTAGCGCCGCTTGAAAAAAGACCAAAATTAGGAATCATTCCAGTGGGAACAACAAATGACTTCGCAAGAGCACTTGGCATACCAAGAGAAGATATTTTAAAAGCGACAGATGCCATTATTGATGGTGTAGCGATGCCGCTTGATATCGGTAAAGTCAATGGACATTATTTTATTAATATTGCTGGCGGCGGCCGGTTAACAGAGTTGACTTATGAGGTGCCTAGTAAGTTGAAGACAATGCTAGGACAGCTTGCTTATTATTTGAAAGGCATGGAGATGCTTCCTTCCATCCGCCCGACAGAAGTCGAAATTGAATATGACGGCAAATTGTTTCATGGAGAAATCATGCTGTTTCTTGTTTCACTAACAAACTCAGTAGGCGGCTTTGAAAAGCTGGCACCAGATTCTATTTTAGATGACGGTATGTTTGACCTGATTATTTTAAAGAAGGTTAACCTAGCAGAAGCCATTCGAGTGGTCAGTCTTGCACTTCGAGGCGAGCATATTCATGATAACAATGTCATCTACGCAAAAGCGAATCGCGTAAAGGTAGATGTAAAAGATAAAATGCAATTAAATTTAGATGGTGAATACGGCGGCATGCTGCCAGGTGAATTTGAAAACCTGTATCGCCATATTGAATTTATTGTGCCAAAAGCAACAGCTGAAAAAATAGGGTGAAGACTCAACTTGGTTCCTTATGGCGACCAAGTTTTTCTTTGCAAATGAGGTGATAAAATTGGTGAAAATGAAACCGCCTGTTCAAAAAAATGAATATTACAATGTAACCTTCGAAGATTTAACGCACGAAGGTGCAGGAGTAGCGAAAATTGAGGGTTTCCCTGTGTTTGTACCGAATGCCCTTCCTGACGAGCAAGGGAAAATCAAAGTCACACGTGTCAAAAAAGGATTTGCTTTTGGACGACTCATGGAGCTGACAAAGGAAAGTCAGCACAGGCAAGATGCGCCATGTCCTATCTATAAGCAGTGCGGAGGCTGTCAAATTCAGCACATGAGCTATGAAGGTCAGCTGCTTTTTAAACAGAAACAAGTAAAGGACGTATTGGAGCGGATCGGCAAGCTTGATATGAGCCGTGTAAAAGTTCATCCTGTACTCGGCATGGAAGACCCTTGGAATTACCGAAACAAAGCACAAGTACCAGTTGGCGAACGGGAAGGCGGACTTGTTGCAGGATTTTATCAGCAGCGTACCCATGAAATCATTGATATGGAAAAATGCTTGATCCAGCAATCAGAAAATGACGAAGTGGTACAGGCAGTAAAAGACATCTGCAATGCGTTTGGCATTAAAGCATATAACGAAGAGCGGCACAAAGGCTGGCTGCGTCATGTCATGGTTCGCTACGGCATGGCAACAGGTGAAATGATGGTTGTGTTTGTCACAAGAACGGCTGATTTTCCGCAAAAGCAACAGGTGATTGAGCAGATTATAGCACGCTTCCCACACGTTCGGTCAATTGTGCAAAACGTGAATTCAAAGAAGACAAATGTCATTTTCGGAGACGAAACGACCGTTTTATGGGGAGAAGAATACATTTATGACACGATTGGCGACATCAAATTTGCCATTTCACCCCGCTCGTTTTATCAAGTGAATCCAACTCAAACAAAGGTGCTTTACGACAAAGCGCTTGAATATGCCGAGCTGCAAGGAAAAGAAACCGTGATTGATGCATACTGCGGAATTGGTACGATTTCCTTGTTTCTCGCACAAAAAGCGGGCAGAGTATATGGCGTAGAAATTGTGCCAGAAGCGATTGAAGATGCAAAACGCAATGCTGTATTGAACGGAATCAACAACGTCGAATTCGCAGTTGGCGAAGCAGAAACTGTTATCCCAAACTGGTACAAAGAAGGCATCATAGCAGATACGCTAGTTGTTGATCCGCCAAGAAAAGGCTGTGACGAAGCACTGCTTGACACCATTTTAAAGATGAAACCAAACCGAGTTGTTTATGTTTCCTGTAATCCTGGGACGCTAGCTCGTGATTTGCGAATTCTTGAAGATGGCGGGTATGTGACGGAGGAAGTGCAGCCTGTGGATATGTTTCCGCATACTTCACATGTGGAATGTGTGGCACAACTTATTTTAAAAGAAGACAACTAACCCCTTTAGGTGTTGCCTACTTTTTTTTCTTGTAGCAGATTAAAAAAGCTATATTGAATATGAAAAGTACCATGAACTTATAGGTGATTTTCTCAACCATAGAATGCAGAATCTGCGGTTTTAGTTCTTTAAAATTAAGACCGATTTGAATTTCTACCCTGTATTTATTATGTAGTCCACACATTCTTGAAATTTCCCATCAAATTCAGTTTTTGATTTGAAGTTGCTTAACCCTTTTGTCGGTAACTCGCGGTATTCAACCAGTTTCTTCTTTTTGAATGTCATTTTCGGTATAGAGGTCTACTAGCTTGTTAATTCGAAAGGTCTCTATTTATAAAAATATCATGCTATTTAGAGTAAAGGAAAACCCATATTTGAAATAATTGTTATTAAAAGGAAAGTGAAAAAGGATTATTGGATTTTAAGAAAAGTTATAGTATTGGTTTTTTGGGGGGACAATAGTGAGCTTTTGATGCAGGTAATTCTAAATCCTCTCCTCCACTTCTCGGTAGTACTACTTGAAACTCGTTTATTGATTTAATTGCCAAATATGGTATCTCACTTTCTTCGCGATAATTTCCATTGAGAGAATGTAAGGTGCGAGGGTGTATGGAGTTAACAAGGGATGGTTTAATGGTAAGGGGAAGCAGCAAGAAGTGAAGTATTACAACAGACATGTTCGAGGCAAGAACATGTCTGTTTAAAACAAGATCGTGTCGCACCTACTGACATGGTTCATCACATAGTGGAACTAAAACAGGAATGGAACAAGCATGTGTAATAGCTGTCAAAACAAGGTTGGCAAGCGAGGGTCATAATAGGTACCCCACCCCGGTATAGAAAATGGCTTCGTAAAGATCGGTGGGCCGTCGTCTACAAACAAACACCGCTTTTCAAAGTTTCTGAAAACACGAAAAACCTCCTCGGTGAAAATACCGAGAGGGCTTGATACGACTGAATTTGTTGTTAATTTGATCATAGCATGATTTTGTTCAAAAACAAGCACAAATTTTAAAAAACTGAATTGGAATGGAGGGATTGTGCCCAGGCCTGCAAAATACGCAATGTTTCAAATAATACAAGGTAACCCAAACAAGAAAAATACTGACGAGTTGGCAATGCATGCTGAACAAGAACAGAAAATGAAAATGTGATCGGATAATAATAAACATCCCACTTGGCTAGATAAGATCGCTAAAAAGGAATTCAAACGAATTGCTAAGTTATTAAAAGAAGTTGAAATTAGCCAAAGATTATCGGGTGAAGCGTATCCCTTGCGTCACTGTGATTTATGTCATCAGTGACGCGAGAGACAATCAAATTGCGGACCTTGGCGCCAAGCGGAAGCAATGTTTTGATCGTTTAAGTGAAAAGCACGGACTCGGTGAGCTGACGGTGGAAAACTTTGCTATCCTGCTTGAAGAGCCTGAGATTAAGAGGGAGAAGCAAAAAGTGAAATTGTTTGGGGTGGTGAGCCTGTATATTTTAGAATTCATCGTCCGTAAGGAGGCCTAAATCTTGAAATAGCTTTTACAAAACAGAGCTGGTAGAATCAGCTAATAGAAGAGTTTAAGAAACTGTATTATCGAGAGCTGAAGCGCGAATACGCTGAGCAAAGATTTATCCGTACAGCAGAGATATCTTTAATGCGCTGCATTATAATACCCTATATGATGATGTCGAAGTGATGATTCTGGGACAAGTTATAATAACAATAAAGAAACTAATAAGTTGTTAATGATTCAGATTATAAGTAAACATTGAGATATATAATTGCATATATAGTAAATACTTTTAAATAATAATGAGGGTTACAGCCTTCTTCCTATAATATTAGAGTTTAATGTGTCAAAGTATAGGAAATATTTTGAAAATCAGTAGAACTTTGATCAACCTTAGACCACGAAGAAAATACAAAGTACTCCCTTGTAAATAATTGACTAAATCATTTATTTATGCTAAAATAATTTCTAACTGTTAAAAAGAACAAAAAGCTATGAAAAGAAGAGTAATTTAGATTATTTATTCTTAGAGAGCTCCGGTTGGTGGGAAGGAGTAATAATAATCTTAATGAAGAAAGTCTTGGAGCTTCGCACGGATCTATAGTTATTTATAGTGATGCTGCGACGGGATCTCCCGTTATAGAGATAGGGTATATAATGATTATTCAGATTCTGTACTCGAAGAGGTTGATATGGTGACATATCAATAAACTGAGGTGGTACCGCGGAGCTATAAACTCTCGCCCTCAAGATTAAAAATCTTGGGGGTGAGAGTTTTTTTGTTCTTTATAAGTAACTATCTTTAAGTTTTTTAAAAAATGTATGGAGTGAGAAGAATGGGTAATGAACAAACATCTATTAGATTGGAGAAATTAGAGACGCTAAAGTTGAAAGGGATTTCAGTGTATCCTGAAAGATTTTCTACAAATTATGATCTTTATGAAGCCTCTAAGCTGGAAGATGGCACTTCTAACGTTCGAGTGGCTGGAAGAATTATGGGTATTAGAAAATTCAGTAAATTAACTTTTATTACAATTTCCAATATAAGAGGAAGCTTACAACTTCTCTTGAAAAAGGAGGAAGTAGGCGAAGAACGATTTAGTCAATTTCATAATTTATTGGATATAGGAGATTTTATTGGTGTAGAAGGACGAATGTACACGACCAAAACGTCTCAGAAAACTTTGCGTATTGAATCCTATGTGTTTCTTGGGAAATCATTGAGGACACTCCCAGAAAAATGGCATGGTTTAAGTAACGTTGAAGTTCGATACAGACAGCGTTACCTAGATTTAATGATGACACAAGACACACAGAAGCGTTTACTGACTAGGACTAAAATGGTACGTGCAATTCGTAGTTTTTTTGAGGATAAAGAATTCTTAGAAGTCGAAACGCCTGTATTACAACATACTTCATCGGGAGCATTAGCTAAACCCTTTAGCACCTATCATAATACTTTAGACACCGAATTAAATTTGCGAATTGCACCGGAAACATATCTAAAAAGATTAATCGTAGGGGGGTTTACCAAAATATTTGAGTTTGCAAAATGTTTTAGAAATGAGGGAGTTAGTCCTCAACACCTTCAAGAATTTACAATGGTTGAAGGTTATGCTGCATACTGGAATTACGAGGATACAATGAAGTTTATGCGTGATATGGTTCTTTTTGTTCTAGATCAAACCTTTAATACTACTACCATTAACATTAAGGGTCAACCTATAAACTTTTCTTTGGAATGGGATATTGTATCTTTTAGGGATATAATCTTAAAACACTCGGGGATCGATATAGAACTTTACCCTAATGTTAAAGACTTATATCAAGAAACTGTTAGGAAAAATATTGACTTAGATTATTTAGATATTGAATCAATGGGAAGAGGTAATTTTATTGATCTTTTGTATAAGAAAATGTGTAGACCACAGATAGTAAAACCGACATTTTTAGTTGAGCATCCTATTGATTTATCACCACTAGCTAGGGCTAATGACAATAATCCAACTATTACTGATCGGTTTCAATTAGTAGTAAATGGTGCCGAAATTATAAATGCTTATTCAGAATTGGTTGACCCAATAGAACAAAGAAGGAGGTTGGAAGCTCAAGCACGTCTTAAAAGTAACGGCGATCATGAAGCAATGGAAATGGATGAAGACTACTTAACAGCTATGGAATATGGAATTCCACCAGTTTCTGGATGGGGGTTTGGGATTGAACGCTTATTGATGGTACTAACAGATAGTACTACAATTAAAGATTGTGTGCTATTTCCATTAACAAAAAAACTATAACAGGCTAAGGGACTGACCCCATAGAATGAGACAAATAAAAAAACACCTTCAAGTTTTTAAACGGATCATTGTTATCCGAAATAAGACTTGGAGGTGTTTTTTATTATGGACACAAGGAGTGAGTTATCCGACTGAAGTCAAACAGTAGGAAGTAGAATGACATTGACAGGCATGTCTATGAAAAGATCATGCAGGAATTGAATATCAAGAAGAATGAGACACAGGTTCAGATATGAGTTAGATGGCTTAGGGTTGTGGGATACACATTGATTCGAACAGTCTGTTGGAAAGCAATATACTTACGGAAAAGGCCGAAGCATGATTTTGAATTAGACAAACTACGGCAGAGAATCAATATCTGAGACAACAGAAGAAGTTTTAAAAAAGTACAACGAATGTAAAGGAAGGTAATAGCGAAACCGTCAGTAGAACTTGTAGAAGGTTGAACAGTGGAATGACCGTGCAGGATAACTGTTTTTATTTAGGTATCTCACGAATGTCTTATTATCGTTGGAAGAAGAATGTGACGAAGGATCATCCCAAACGACATTCGGAAAAACAAATTGATGCATTATGCCGAAAGCACAAGTATCGATATGGATATCATAAAATCACTGTTCTATTAAAAAGGAAATTCGCATTAACTATAAAACGGTTCAATGTCTGATGCATCAAAGATTAATGGCAGTGCTGGGTTAAGGTGAAGAAACACAAGGAAATCAGACAACCGTATGCCGTGGCTGATCATATATTGGATCGGAATTTTCAGTCTGATCGTCTTCTTGAAAAACTAGTAACGATATCAACTATTAGCCTTATGGACAGAAACAAGTGTAGCCTTTCATTATATTGGATATATAAAATGGAGAAATGATTGCTTTTTTACGATTGTAGATAAGCTGGACACAGATTTTATTCTAAAACATACTTAATCAGCTGCCGACACTACCTGAGAGTAGCGTATTACATAGTGATTAAGGATCAGTATATACATACATATACATCTTACTAGTATTAGAAACATGAGCATGTTCTGCAAAGGGACGCCCGCTAATAATGCATCCATTGAATCGTTTCATTCCTCATTAAAATTAAAGTCTGAAACATTCTAACTGAACGGCATTGATCGTACTACTACCGTCATCGTAGTATGCACCGTCAAAGAATATATTACATATACCAACTTTCGTATTCAAACGAAATTAAACAGCCAATCACCGATAAACTATCGGTTCGCGACTACCTTAGAACATTACAATGGATGAATACAAATTAAAAGGTTATCTACCGCTATTTCAATGTAATTGGATGAGAAATTAGACCTGAAGTTTCATGTGCTGACATTATTGATGGCACACTTGTCAGGAGGTTTTGGCCGCACCGCATTGAAAAATTTCAGCTTTAATCTAAATAAAGAGATTCTTTTTAATAAAAAACATCTTTTACAGAGTTTTGCAAATGAATAAACACAAATTTTCCAAGAGATAATATTAATAAATAAGGGGATGGATATTAAGATGTGCAGGCATACTCCCTGATGAATAATATGGAGAAGCAAGTAGGTTACTAATATAACTATACCTGAGGAAGGTTATCTGTTAAAAAAAGGTGAGTTTGTTTTAGGCTCCTCAGCTGAGGTTATTGGCAGCAATTTTTATGTCCCTTTGATCCATGCAAAAAGCGGAATAGCTAGGCTGGGATTATTTGTTCATGTTACAGCAGATTTATTTGATATTGGAGCAATAACTTGTACTACTTTTCAATTGTATGCTTCACAGCCAATAAAGTTATATAAGGGAATGAAGCTTGCTCAAGTAACATATTGGAAGACTATGGGTGAAATAAAATTATATAATGGTAAATATCAAAGTTTAGAAGGCCCTATACAGAGTAAGATAAATGCTGATTTTATAAAGGGGTAATTTACATGATATTAACAGGGGTAAAAATTTCTGACGAGGTTAAAGCAGGAAATATTAAGATTTTTCCCTTTGATAAAAGCAATATTAATCCTAACAGTTATAATTATAAACTTGATCCACTTTTAAAGCACATTAATATATCAGAAACTGGAGAAAAAGAAGTGAAAAATATTCTTATACCAGAGAAAGGGTTAATCTTAAAGAAAGGCGACGTTTATTTAGGAACTACTCATGAAAAAATCGGAAGTGAAAAATATTCAATGCGTCTTATAGGAAGAAGCTCAACTGGAAGATTAGGCTTATTTCTTCAAATTTCAGCGGATTTAGGACATGTTGGATCTTATCATAAATGGACATTGGAAATATTACCATTACAAGATATTATTGTGTATCCATTAATGAGAATTGGACAAGTCTCATTTTGGGTTAACGAAGGAAGTATCGATTTATATCAAGGTTTTTTTGGAGAATTTAATATTCCTAAGGAAAGTTGGTAAAAGGATGAGTGAGCATATATTATTAATAGAAGAAGGTATAATATTAAAAAAAGAGATCATAGATTATTTCACTAAAAAAGGCTTAAAAATAACATTAATTACTGAATATGGAACGAGATTTGAAAATTTATATGATCAAGTCATTACTATTGATTTAAGTCAATGGCCAAATTTATCAAAAATATTAAAAAAACTTAATGAAGAAAAAAGCTTTATTGCAGTAATCGGCTTTAATGAACCTTCGATTGGATTAGTTAATGATATTTCTAATTTACTTAATTTGCCTGTAATTTCTAATTATTCTTCTCAGTCTTTTAGGTATAAAGATAGAATGAGAATAGCAACTGAGGCCTATGGTATACAAACTCCTAAATATAAAGTAATTGAAAATTACGAGGATGTATATAAACTTTCAGATTGGAAATATCCATTAATGATCAAGCCTGTTTCCTATATGGGTAGTATAGGTGCTAAGAAAATAGATACATTTACACAATTAATCAACTATGCTCCTAGATTATTAAATCTTAAATTCCCTATCTTCTTTAATGATACTATCCATGAACTAGGTGCAGTCCACAACTTTTCAAATAAGATAATTGTGGAAGAGTTTATTGAGGGTCAGGAATTCAGTGTAGAAGGTTTCATGGTAAATGGGAAGTATTATCCATTAGGCGTAACCCATAAATTTACAACGAATAAAGGTTATATTGATGAGTTAGCTCATATATTTCCAGCAGATATAAGTAAAGAACTTGAAAATGAAATTATAAATTTTGCAGAACAAGTACATTATGCATTAGGTCTGCAGAATACCTTAACTCACATAGAAGTAAAACTAAACAATATGGGGGATTTATATCTGATAGAATTGGGAGCAAGAATGGGTGGCGACAATATCCATAGACTAATGAATAAATACTTCGAAGGTTTTAATATCTCCGAACTTAATCTACTTGTTAGAAGTAAAAATCCGCAGATCAAAAGTTTTAAACCAATAAATCCTAATAATCATATTGGAATTATATTTTTCAATGTTCCAAAAGAGTATGAGGGAAAGCAAATTAAAAGCATTGAAGTAAATAATATTGATTGTCCTAGCATTACAGTGTTAGAGACACAGCTATTTTTAAATCCAACTGATGAGATAAATAAAGGAATTGATTGGGGCTTAGAAAGAGCAGGTTTTGTATTAGTAGAATCTAAAGATTTTAATGCAATATCAAGTTTTGTTAGTGAAGCAAATTCCTACCTTAAAATAGAGATTTTATAGAGTTTTGTATTTTCAAAATGACTTGGTGAAATGTTACTCACCAAGTCATTTTGAAAAAATAAGCAATTGATCTTTTTGACTAGAGTAACTGAAAGGTGTTATAAGATGAGAATCTCTTCTAATTTGTTTAAATTGTTATCAGCTAATTTTCTTTCCTGCTGGGGTGATTCCTTATTTTTTTTTAGTCTATCATTATATGTTTTACATAAGACAGATGATCTAAAGATGGTTTCTTTGGTTACTTTGATAACAATAGCTCCCAAAGTTATTTTTATTATTTTTGGTCACGTAATCAATTTAAGATTCGACAATAAGAAAATTTTGGTTGCTTTAGATATATTAGCAGGTCTAGTATTCATCATATTTTCTTTTATCGAAAGTTTTACTAATATTACTTTATTTTTAGTTTTTATTTTTATTATAAGTACTGTAGAAGCTTTTTATAGAATTCCTTCAAGAACTATAATTACATCTATTGAAAAAGGTAATAATATTGATAAATATCATGCTTTAAATAATTCAATGTTAGAAGCTGTAAACATCGTCACACCTTTTATATCTATCATGTTATATAGTATGTCTTTTATTGGTTTCTCAGGCTTGTGTTTTATAAATGGAATAAGTTTTCTGGTTGCGGGAATTATAGAGAGTAGGCTAAAAATTATTAAATTCGAGAACCATGAAGAGGGAGGAATGAATTCTTTAAGGGGAACTTTACAAAGTGTTATAAACTTACTTAAAAATAATTATTTTTTAAGTTTAATAACTTTAATTATAATGATTAATCTAATTTTAGGTGGATATAACATTATATTACTGCAGTTTAGTAAAGAATTTACACAAACCTTTTATTCAATTGCATTAATGGGAGAAGGTATAGGAGGAACCTTAAGTGTAATTTTATACAGGTATTTTCCGAAAAAGATCTCGAATCTACCTATATATTTTTTGATAATAGCTCTCACATTACTATTAGGAGTAATGAAAATAAAAGTTTTTATAATTATTATGTCAGTATTAATTGGATTAATAGTAACTTCATTTACAACAAATTATTATAGTACTATCTTAAAAAGCTACAATAAAGCACATTCAGGAGCTATACTTTCATTAACTATGTCCTTAGGATTACTTTCAATGCCTATGGGTAACTATGTCATGGCATTTTTAAATTCCTCTAGTCATAATTTAATTGCACTTTCAATATTTTCAATATTTTCATTTTTGTTATTTAATTTGTGGGTCAAAAATAGTATCAAGAAGAAACGGCAGAATTCTCAAGTGGATTTTATAACAAATAACTAATTTTCGGACTAGTTTTAGAAAATTATACATAGATATGGGTTTACCTTAAAAAATCAATACCCAGGTTCAATTATCTTTACAATAGTGACATCACTTGTCGCATGGTTCAAAAACAACTATGTGACTGATAAAGGAAAGAAACAAAAGGAAATCTTAAAACAAAAAGAGTTAACGAAATAGAGGGCTGCCATGAGGTGGCTCTTTTTATATAAAATTGATCAAAGGAGACGATGAACGTGGTAAAAATCATTAAAGATTTTATTTCAAAGAGTAACCGCAACAGACCAAGAAATAGGATGAAGCCGCTCTATATTACGGTTCACAATACAGCCAACACAGAAAAAGGTGCAAATGCAGCAAGTCACACAGCGTTTGTGAATCGAGCTGGTACAGGTGTAAGCTGGCACTTTACTGTGGATGATAGGATCATCTAGCAGTATTTGCCGTTAAACGAAAACGGATGGCATGTGGGAGATGGTCGGGGAGCAGGTAACATGAGGTCAATTGATATTGAAATATGTGAGATAGTGATGGCAACTTTGAAAAGGCGTTCGAGAACGCTCAATGGCTAATTCGTCAGCTGATGCAGGAACAAAGTATTCCATTGGCTAACGTTGTGCCTCATAAGAGATGGATTGGGAAAGAATGTCCACGTAAGCTGGTTAATCGCTGGGACAGCTTCTAGGTGGGTATTGCAACCGCTCATACGAGTAAAAAGGCAACAGCAAAGCTGCTTTACGTTCTGGTGGATGGTTACTATCGAAAGCATTAAAACCCTTTAATCCAAAGGTAGCTGCATGGATCAGAAATAATTCTGCCAAAATCGCAAATATAATGGATAAAGGGGAAAAGTGGACGGAAAAACAACGGGATTGAGGGCTATTATGGACCAAAAACAGCAAATGCGGTTAAACGATTCCAGCTCATGCATGGGCTTGCTGCTGATGGCGAATACGTATAGCTTATAATCACACAAAAAATTGTAACAAAATCCATATTAAGGGCAAAGGTATATTTGTACTATTTTTATAATGTGATATATTCATGTGTTCATTTCTCTTTTAGGTGTGTAAGGATTCCTTAATGATAATATATGTATTCGGAGATTTTTTCTGTGTTTTTCGCTGCCGATTCGTTGCTTGATAAGATCATTACTTTAAAAACGTATCATGTAACAGAAAAGGCAATTACTATTTAAGCCCCCGAACAGGGCTTTTTTTGAATGTTTTTTTCATTAGCTTTCCTCGTAATACGTCGCATAACACGTTTACCGATAGAATCCTTTTAAACAGCATTTACGTCGCATAAAATTTTTGATATTTTATATAGTGTTGACCGTATTTTGTTAATAATCATATTAAGCTCCTTTTGCGTCTGTCCATTATAAATAACGTCCCCGAATTCTCCCCCAATAGAATACTTTTAATTGCAGGACTTTGATTATAGTTGAATGAGATCAAAGCTTGTTATAACAAGGTTTCTAACATCAAGAACGAACGTTTGCATTGAATCCTTATTAAAGTATATAATGATAAAAATTGCTGAAAGAATTTATAGATGGACATGCCTATAAGACGTTATGTCATGAGAGGAATTGGATGAAAGATGAGTAAAAATTTCTGGCGTGATTTACCGCGGCCATTTTTTATATTAGCACCAATGGAAGAAGTGACAGATGTTGTGTTTCGTCATGTTGTGAGTGAGGCAGCGAGACCGGATGTGTTTTTCACAGAGTTTACGAACAGTGAGAGTTATTGTCATCCTGATGGCATTCAAAGTGTGAAGGGACGTTTAACATTCACAAAGGATGAGCAGCCGATTGTTGCTCATATTTGGGGAGACAAACCTGAGAACTTTAGACAAATGAGTATTGGAATGGCGGAATTAGGATTTCAAGGGCTTGATATTAATATGGGCTGTCCTGTACCAAATGTCACACAAAATGGGAAGGGCAGTGGATTGATTCTTCGCCCTGACGTAGCGGCAGAGCTGATTCAAGCGGCAAAAGCCGGGGGGTTACCTGTCAGTGTGAAAACAAGACTTGGTTTTACAGAGGTCGATGAATGGCGGGGGTGGCTAAGACACGTATTGGAGCAAGGCATTGTCAATTTATCGATTCATCTTCGCACTAGAAAGGAAATGAGCCAAGTGGATGCGCATTGGGAGCTCATTCCAGAGATCAAAAAACTTCGTGATGAAGTAGCACCTGATACCCTTTTGACCATTAATGGTGATATTCCTGATCGACAAACGGGCATAAAGCTCGCTGAGCAATATGAAGTGGACGGTGTGATGATTGGACGTGGGATTTTCCACAATCCATTTGCCTTTGAAAAAGAGCCGAAGGAGCATACGAGTGATGAGCTGCTTGGTCTTTTAAGATTACACATTGATCTCCATGATCAATACTCATCATTAGGTTTGCGTCCGTTCAAGGCGCTTCATCGCTTCTTTAAGATTTATGTGAAAGGATTCCGTGGAGCGAGTTTCTTAAGAAATCAATTAATGAACACATCGTCAACAGATGAAGTGCGTGTAATGCTTGATGAATTTGAAGAGAGAAATAAAGAACAATAACGATTGGATCGAAAAGAGGAGGGGAAGCCCTTCTTCTTTTTGTAAACAGAACGATTAAACTAGTTCGCTCAAATGGTAAGATGAGATAGAAATGACAATCGGAGGTTTAGAAACCTTCAAAATAAAGGACAGCGTAATAACTAACGTCAATATCAAAATTTTACTTAATTATTTTCCTTACAAGTTATGTTCATACTGGGCGCACATAAAAGGCATCGAGAATAATCTCTCGATGCACTTTTTGTTTAGAGGGATTTTTGAGGTTGAAGTAACTACTCAATAGATGAATCTACTTAGACTTCATTACAATAGACAAAGGACTTGAAAGGAGGTCTTCATTAACAACCGTTCGGCTGTATAAAAGCTTGGAAGAAAATTTGCCAGTAAATAAATCGTGACAACGTATGCTTGAGATTTATTCTTCGAGATATCCAGGCTTTTACAAGACCTCACCTTTATTTGTACTTTTTAGACAATATATTATTCTACCACTTTAGTATTTACAGAAATAGTTTCAGTTTTTACAGGTAAAGTTTTTGTTCCGATTAAAACTGGTTTTTGAGGATTAGTAATGTCAGTTGTTCTAATATATAATGAAGTCCCAAATTCAGTTCTAAACTGTCCTACACCTGTATTTCTAATGCCCATTTTAACAGTTCCATAATTTCTGACTACCCTTTCAAAGCCCTGTTTATCAGTGGCCCAATTAAGAGCGCCATTTAAAGGTTGCGGAAATGGTTGCCCATTATATAAAAATGTAGCATCTCCAAATAAATCTGCATGAATTTTATTTTTTCCTGAAACAGTTTGCTTTTCAAATCTATACTCAACTAAATATTTCTTCCCAGCAGGTACAGGAATTAATACCGAAGGAACTGAAAATTTTCTTACTTCTGATTTTTTTACAGAGTTAGCAGTTGACATATTATAATCAACACTAAAACTGTGACCACCACTTACCATACCAATATTAAATCCTGCATTTCCATTATAGCCAAATGTCCAACCTGTTGTGTTCGTTGTAGTAGTTTCTTCCGTAAATTCGTGTTCGTAACCACTAGTTGGCAATTGTATTTCATGGTCAAAATTATTTTCTAACGTATTTGAAGACACCGTCAGAGTTTCAGAATTTTCAATCAAAGAACCTTCTACATCGCCACTTATTTCAGTATCAATTATATTATGGTGCGAATATACTGTACTATTTGCCGCCGCCGCACTTTTTAACATTGTTTTTACTTTCTCGTCTAGATCCTGATATGCAGTATTCTTACCCTGTTCAGAGGCTTTAACCTCAGCAGGTACTGCTCCAAATGTCAATCCCACAATCATAAAAGTTGCTAAAGTCGCTAGTGTTAATTTCTTCATGAAATATTACCCCATTTCTATTTTATGTTTTTTATCCCTCTAATGTTAAATATATCATAGATTCAATGATGACACAACTAAAAATCAGAATATTATAAATTCTCCTTTTTTCAAGATAACATGATATAGGGATTCGTAAAGTGTCTATTCCTACAGAGCCACACGAGAGCCCCCTTGATAGATTTTCTAATCATTACATCTTTCCCAATAGTAGAATTGTTTTAATGTCAACGTTTAGAAACCTTCAAAATAAAGGACAGCGTAATAACTAACGTCAATATCAAAATTTTACTTAATTATTTTCCTTACAAGTTATGTTCATACTGGGCGCACATAAAAGGCATCGAGAATAATCTCTCGATGCACTTTTTGTTTAGAGGGATTTTTGGGGTTGAAGTTACTACCTAATAGATGAAGCTACTTAGACTTCTTCACAATAGACAAAGGATTTAAAAGGAGGTCTTCATTAACAACCGTTCGGCTGTATAAAAGCTTGGAAGAAAATTTGCCAGTAAATAAATCGTGACAAGGTATGCTTGAGATTTATTCTTCGAGATATCCAGGCTTTTACAAGACCTCACCTTTATTTGTACTCTTTAGACAATATATTATTCTACCACTTTAGTATCTTCAGAAATAGTTTCAATTTTTACAGGTAAAGTTTTTGTTTCGATTAAAACTGGTTTTTGAGAATTAGTAATGTCAGTTGTTCTAATATATAATGAAGTCCCAAATTCAGTTCTAAACTGTCCTACACCTGTACTTCTAATACCAAATCTATCATTCCCTACTCCAGAATCTCTGATTACCTGTGTAAAGCCCTGTGTATCAGTGGCAAATCTAAGAGCAGAATATAAAAGTTGTGGAGACAGTGGTAGATTATTATGATAATATATAGCATCTCCAAATAAATCTGCATTAATTCTATTTCTTCCTGAAACAGTTTGCTTTTCAAATCTATACTCAACTAAATATTTCTTCCCAGCAGGTACAGGAATTAATACCGAAGGAACTGAAAATGTTCTTGTTTCTTTATTTGTTACAGAGTTAGCAGTTGACATATTATAATCAACACTAAAACTGTGACCACCACTTACCATACCAATATTAAATCCTGCATTTCCATTATAGCCAAATGTCCAACCTGTTGTGTTCGTTGTAGTAGTTTCTTCCGTAAATTCGTGTTCGTATCCACTAGTTGGCAATTGTATTTCATGGTCAAAATTATTTTCTAACGTATTTGTAGACACCGTCAGAGTTTCAGAGTTTTCAATCAAATTACCTTCTATATCACCACCATTTAATTCAGCATGAATTATATTATGGTGCCCATATACTGTACCAGTGGCCGCCGCACTTATTAACATTGTTTTTACTCGCTCATCTAGATCCTGATATACATTATTCTTACCCTGTTCAGAGGCTTTAACCTCAGCAGGTACTGCTCCAAATGTCAATCCCATAATTATAAAAGTTGCTAAAGTCACTAGTGTTAATTTCTTCATAAAATACTACCTCATTTCTATTTTATGTTTTTTATCCCTCTAATGGTAAATATATCATATATTCAACGATAACGCAACTAAAAATCTGAATATTGTAAATTCCTTTGAGGTTACGGGAAGATTTTATTGTCAAAATAGCAAAGATAGACAAATCTTGAAAGGACCAAGCTCCTTACTTTTATAAGAATGGAGAAAAAATGATCAATAATAATCTTGAAACTGAAGATTTTTTGCGGCAACAAGCATTAAGAGTTAAAAAAATGAAATTATAGCAGATCCACAAAAGAAGGATTATTAACATTAGTGTCTAACAGTTGCATGGGGTTAGTTTCATTTAATACAAAATGAAAAAAGTGTAGCAACTAGGATAAGCAATGGTAGAAGTATTGAAGATCATATGCCTTCTTCATAAGGAGGAACATAATGAACAATTATTTAGATAGTCTTGTAGCAAAAATAAATAATGGTCTATAAGTTTATAGATTTAGGATTTTCACAGGTATAATCTCGTAGAGGGATTTAACAATGAAATGAGCACATTAAAAAAGTAGATAAGGAACTTGATGAGTTTGTGTTTTATAAGGATGATGGAGAATCATGCGGATTTGGTTTCTCTTCCTTGTACTCAAATCCAAGCTCTAAAACTTGTCTCGAAACTCTGAATGGTGATTGCAGGCACAGGTAGACAATCATCAAAGAAGGTTTTATTAAAGATTGAAAATGCTTTGTGTAGTTCAGCTAATATAGAAAAAAGAGTGAAAATTGTCAACGAGTGGAGAAAGATCGTGTCATTATTTCCCGAGAAATGTTTATTAAAAAACAAATGGGAATCTTCCAGTTCCTTTATCTAGAAAACCTTGTATTTTTTGTTTCAAATGTTTCGCAATCAGTTTCTGCATTGCGAGTCACGTCAGTCATTGTGCTTTTATTAATTTTAATCGTAGAGGCTGTTACAGTTGTTTTTAGCCCAAAACGGCAAGAGTTCACTTCACAAAGTACATTCTGTGCCATGGAAATTCACCTCCAATTTAAACTTTGAAAGAGGGAGAATACAAATCTCTCTTTTTTTATTTGTAAAAATAGTTAATTGCTAGGTGGCACGCTTTCTTATTTTTACATATGAATAGAGTAGATTCAAAACCTGATGTTGGACAAAGTATGGGGATACATGTACTGATTTTCTGAATAAAACTAGGGTTTTCAATCAAAAATTTTCATAGAGAGATGAGGGGAGAAGATGAAAGCAGTCATTCTCTGCGGAGGAAAGGGAACGAGAATGAGTGAGGTCACACAAGCGCTTCCTAAACCACTTGCTATGATCGGAGATCGACCTATTATATGGCACATTATGAAAATCTATCAGTATTACGGTGTAGATGAGTTCATCTTATTGCTCGGATATAAAGGAGAGAAGATCAAAGAGTATTTTCTCAAATACGACTGGCGTCATCACAGCATGAAACTGGATATGTCGACAGGAGAAATGCAGCTTTTAGGGAACTCGGAAAACTGGAAAATCACCTTTTTAGATACAGGCGAGGATACGATGACAGGCGGGCGCTTAAAACAGGCGCAGGACTACATTGGTGATGAGACCTTTATGATGACCTATGGTGATGGGCTGGCCAATATCAATATGTTTCATTTGCTCAAGCGTCATCAAGACATTGGGGCAGCTGCCACTGTCACAGGGATTGAAAAGATGTCTCAGTACGGGACGCTCAAGGTGTATAACGGGATGGCACAATCCTTCTCTGAGAAGACAGACAGTATCGGGATGATCAATGGAGGATTTTTTGTGTTGTCTCCGAAGGTCTTTGATTATTTAACAGACGATGACCAATGCGTGTTCGAAGCGGATCCTCTTCAAAATCTGGCAAGTGATGGAGAGCTAGCGGTTTATGAGCACCACGGATTTTGGGCAGCAATTGATACGTATAAAAACTTGAAGGAAGTCAACGACATGTGGACAGAAGGAAAACAACCTTGGAAGGTTTGGTGACGGTATGAGCGGATTTTGGAATGGTAAGAACGTATTTGTGACTGGATGTACAGGTCTATTGGGTAGTTATCTCGTCAAGGAATTGATTGATCAAGGTGCAAACGTGACAGGGCTTGTACGTGATCAGGTGCCAAGGTCGAATTTATATCAAGGCAGTCAATTTGAAAAAATGAATGTAGTGCAAGGGGCACTTGAGGACATGCAAACGATTGAACGTGCGTTAGGAGAATACGAAATTGATACCGTCTTCCATTTAGCGGCTCAAGCCATTGTTGGGGTTGCGAATAGACACCCTGTTTCTACATTTGAAGCCAATATTTTAGGTACATGGAATGTGCTGGAGGCGTGCAGAAGGCAGCCGCTCATCAAACGAGTGATTGTGGCATCAAGTGACAAAGCATACGGTGATCAGGAGCAGCTTCCTTATGATGAAGACATGCCGCTTAACGGGAAGCACCCTTATGATGTATCAAAAAGCTGTGCAGATTTAATTTCTCACACGTATTACAACACATATGGTCTCCCGGTTTGTATAACGCGATGCGGCAATTTATACGGAGGTGGAGATTTAAATTTCAACCGAATCATTCCTCAAACCATCCAGCTTGTGTTAGAGGGAGAGGCACCGGAGATTAGAAGTGACGGGACATTTATTCGTGATTATTTCTACATTGAAGATGCGGTAAAGGCTTATTTGCTGCTAGCAGAGAAGATGGAGGAAAAAGGTCTTGCTGGAGAAGCTTTTAATTTTAGTAACGAAATTCAACTGACGGTCCTTGAGCTAGTTGATAAGATTTTAAAAGCAATGGGAAGTGATCTGAAGCCTCGTATTCTTCACCAAGGAACGCATGAGATTAAGCATCAATATTTGTCGGCAGAAAAAGCGAGAAAGCTGCTTGATTGGAAGCCGGACTACTCCATTGATGAAGGTTTAGAGAAAACGATTGAATGGTATCGCGAATTCTTTCAAAAATAGAGGTGTGAATAGATGAACAGCATATATTGTACGGTTCTATCAAGTGGAAGACTTTATCAAGCTATTGCGTTTTTCTTATCGTTGAAGCAAGTAGAAGATGATGCTGTCATCAAGACATTATGTATGGATGATGCTGCATTTGATTTACTTCATCAAATGAATTTCCCACATGTCGATCTTGTTCATGTTCGGGAGTTAGAAACGCAGGAGCTGTTAGAGAAAAAAGAGGAACGGGATGATTCAGAATATTGCTGGACATTAAAGCCTATTTGGATTGAGTGGTTATTTGAACAGGAAAAGTCAGGGCGTGTGACGTACCTTGATGCTGATTTGTTCTTTTATGAGAATCCGCAAGTCATTTTTCAAAACCAGCCGGATGCCTCTGTTCTACTATCGAGAGGGGATATTGTCATTCCAAGCTTTTATCCAGAGGAAGTAAAGATGCTGCAAAAACTTTTGGGCCGCTATAACTCAGGCTTCCTACACTTTAAGGGGGATGAAGCCGGCCGCAAGTGTCTCAGCTGGTGGAAAGAAGAGTGTTTAAAAGAGTGTAAAAATGCTCCAGGAGAAGGCAAGTTTGGTGACCAAGGGTATCTGGATCATATGCCGGTGCTGTTTGAAAAGGTAGAAGATATTAAAACAAAGGGTGTCAATATTGGCCATTGGAACTATGGACAGCATTCCTATCAGGAAGAGGATGGACGTATTCTACTTGAAGATGGGCATCCGCTCATTTGCTATCATTTCAGCGGCTTTCGGATCGTGAGTAAGGATGATATGCAGCAAATCCATGAAAAAGGAAGAAATGACTTGCCATTTTTCCAAGAAGCCTATCGAGAAGTGCTTCATCATGTGATTGAATCTGTGGAGCAAGTCAATCCGAGGTTTAACGGCTATGCCAAACTGGAGGGGGATGACGCATGAACGAAAGGCCAAAGGTAAGCGTCATTATTCCGAGCTATAATGCCAAAGAGCGTTTAGAAGGGAGCCTATTTTCCTTAACGCTTCAAGAAACAAATCTTCCATTTGAGGTCATTGTGGCCGATAATGGGTCAACTGATGGCACGATGGAAATGCTCGAAAACATGGAGGTGAATTTTCCATTTAAAAAGGTGCGTATTCCTGTTAATCAAGGGATTGCAAAGGGAAGAAACCAGGCAATTCGTGAGGCAGAGGGTGACCTGCTGATCTTCCATGACAGCGATATGCTGGCAGAACCGCAATTTATTCAAAAGCATGCAGAGGCGCATGCTGATCAAGAGGATCTCGTCATTTGTGGTGTTTGTTGGAAGCGAATTTATGGTTATTTTTACACATCGTTTGATAAAGATCATATGAAGCAATTGAAAAAGCAAGGTCTATATAAGAGAGAAATGAAGAACAAAACGCCTCTTTTATCAATGGAAGAAATCGAAAACGGCGCATTTTTAGAGAAAAGCTTCGATCTGCAATCCGAGTTTATTGATATCCTCAAAGATATCTTGGATGCGTACCACTATGATTTAGGTTCTTATGAGTTGCCGTGGCGATTTTTCATTACAAATAACTCCTCTGTAAAGCGAAAGCATGTTATGGCGCTTGGGATGTTTGATGAAAATATCGTTCGATACGGTTTTGAGGATTATGATTTAGGGATTCGTTTACATCAGCTCGGCCTCTCATTTGAGCTGCGAGAGGATATTATGAGTGTGCATCAGGAGCATCCAAGTAATTTAACGTCATTTGAGGACATCAAATATAACATTTTGTATATGTGTGAGAAGTACAACAATATTGATTCCATTGATGTCCATTTAGCATTCTCTGGACCTTTTTCTCATACCGTAACAAATGACATTGTTGCAGAAATTCGTCAGCTACGAGAGAACCCGGCATTTGACGATCTACTATCCTATTTTTTAGAGCTGATTCATTTGATCACAGAGCGGAATGTCGGCATCAAGCGTGATAAAAAAGATGCGCTGACAGCGAAGCACCTTCCTTTGAAAAAGTTGTCAGAGGTAGCGCAGCTTGCAAGAGAGGAATATAACTGCGCTGTTTTTGTAGAAGCGATTCAAGGGCTGACGAAAGAGCTATTACGTGTTGATTTGTTTCAAGTGGATGTGTTGTAGATGGCATCCTATCATTTTACAACCATTGTGTCGAATACCCATGTATTTAAGTTGCTGGCGTTGATCCATTCGCTTGAACAAACCGCCCATTCATTCAAGCTGTCTGTCTTATGTGCTGACCCTTTGGCTTACAAAGTGTTAAGTCAGTTTCCTCGTCCGCATGTCCAATATGAACAGCTTGAGAATATTGAAGATGATTCGCTACGAAAGGCAAAAGATCATCGTACGTTTCATGAGTATTGCTGGACGTTGAAGCCTGCATTTCTACTTAAAATCCTTGAGTCCTCAGATGCGGATTATCTCGCTCATCTGGATACCGATTTGTATTTTTATCATGATCCAGAGGCGATTTTTGCAGAGAATCCACACGCTCATTTGTTTTTGACGGATCATATGAATTCAGAACGATTCTATCACTTTTATGAATTGTCCGGACGCTTTAATACGGGTTTTGTAGGCTGTCGTAACACTGACGTTGCCAAACAGGCTGTGACGCAATGGAAAGAAAACTGCATTGCTCACTGTACAGTTGAAATGGATACGGAAAAAAAGACATACGGTGACCAGCGGTATGTTGAAAGATGGATAGATGATTTTGAAGGTGCCCATGTTGTGACATCTAAAGGAGCCAATGCAGCGATTTGGAATATTGAAAACTACAAGCTTTCGATTGTGGAAGGGAACATTTACCTCGACGAACATCTGCTGCTCTTCTATCATTTTTCTGCCTTTACGATTATTGATAAGAGGACCTTTAATCTCAATTGGTATTACTACATGACAGAACAAAAGCTGGTGGATCATCTATATATTCCGTATGCCAACTTGGTTCATCAAAAAATTAAACAGGTGCAAGAGATATTTCCAGAATTTCAGCAAGGATTTATTACGAAGAAGCATGTTCCCGACACGCATTTTTATGAGATATAAAAAAATCTGTCATTTAGGGACTGACCCCCATTTTTGAGAGAGGGATCAAAACACCTTTATTAAATAACCATTTGTCGAAACTCTGTCGGTGACTGATTCGGATACAATAATGAATATACGCCCTGACTGTCTTTTCTACAATGGCTGTTGTAGTGTTTGTCAGGTAGATTCGATGGGGGCATTATCAGCAGGCATTCCTATACAAGGCACGCTCATGATAATGCCTTTTTTTGATAACATATGAAATGTAGACCGATGTTTGATCACGATGAAGTATACAGCTTGAAGCAGTGACTGTAGCTGATTCAATGAATTTCAAGTGGCTTTGTTGAATACTGTCAGTTTGCATAATACGTTGTACCGTTTTATGATTTTATTTCTTTTTGCAGTAGAGCCGTTCTTTTACGATAACCATACGTATATTGGTGTGACTCACAAAGAGATGAAATGAGGTCGATTAACACTTGTTGTTTTGTCGGATGACCTTGTTTTTTCCAACGATAAAATGTTGATTTAGCGACTTCAAACATCTTACAGAATGCACTTATACTAACTTTGATGAAACCGATGTTTCACCATAAGATGCGCTATCATCTTTGTGTTTTATTCTTAATTTCTAGCTTGTCCATGATTTCTTTTGTCAAAGTCCCCGCTAATTTCATTCGAATGGCTATGGGGTAACTAACTCTTTTTTCATACAAAAACACCTCCAATTTGTTTTCAGGTATGCTATACCCGATATTCAAATTAAAGGTGTTTTTATTTGTCTCACTTTATGGGGTCAGTCCCCTTACTGAGCGGCTTTTTATTTTATGATTCATTCCATTTGGAAATGGTTTGATCACTAGGAAGTAAGACGGCTAGAATCCCTAAAATCGGTAAAAAGGCTGCACCGATCATTGTAGGGATTAAACCAAAGGCGTCAATCAATGAGCCGAGGGCAACGGATCCGATCGCTCCCATTCCAAACGCAAGTCCGACAGTTAAACCAGACATTGTGCCAATTTTCCCAGGAAATAGTTCTTGAGCATATACCACTGTGACAGAGAAGCTTGACATCAAAATCAGGCCAATGAGTCCAAGTAAAACGTATGCAAGAACAGGTCCGGCAAATGGTAATAGAAGTGCAAGTGGAAAGGGTGCCAATAATGAAGACAAAATGACATTTTTCTTGCCAAATTGATCTGCAAGCGGTCCGCCTAAAAATGTTCCAACTGCACCTAAAATGAGAAATAAGAAGATATAAGTTTGTGATTCTTTAATCGTCACACCGTATTGTTCAATGGCATAGAATGCGTAGAAATTCGAAATGGCATTTGCATACCAAGAACGGGCAAAAATAAGGAAGACGATTATGACAAGTGCTGTGAGTGCTGATTTGCGGTGAATGGAAGATCTTGGCGCTGCCGCATGAGCTTTTTTCGCTTGTGCTCTAATCGTTTGTAGCTTCCCGGCGTACCATCTTGAAATATAGAGAAGAAAACCGACAGCAATCATTCCGACAATCGTAAACCAAGCGACTCCTTGTTGACCAAGCGGGACGAGCATTAATGCAGCGATAAGTGGTGCAAATGCTTGACCTGTATTCCCGCCAACTTGATAGATGGACTGGGCAAGTCCTCGTCTTGGACCAGCTGCCATGTTGGCAACACGTGAACCCTCTGGATGGAAGATCGCAGAGCCGAGTCCAATAAAGACGACGCAAAGCAAAATGGTGGCAAAGGATGGAGCGAAAGCAAGCCCGAATATACCGATAGCACTTGAAAATAAAGCAATAGGAAGTGCATAGGGCATCGGTCGTTTATCTGTGTACCATCCAATGACAGGCTGCATCACGGAGGAGACCATATTTAATGTAAAGGCAATGAGCCCTAATTGTGTAAAGGTCAGCCCCATTGAGCGTTCTAAAATAGGGAACATGGCAGGAATAACGGCTTGCAATGTGTCGTTAAGCATATGGCAAATACCAATAATCAATAAAATGGGATAAACCGTCGAGCCAGTTACAGCATTTTGGGGTTTATCTTTTGCACGAGCAGCGAAAGCCAATGAGACTTCCTCCTTTCATTCTACTGTTTAGCAATCACGATGATGACCTTTTTCTGTTTCCAAGATGATTTCCTTGATCTGTATTTAACGAAAAGACACCTCAATTTTTGATTAGATCCTTTATATTTTACAGTTATTACGTATGGTTTGTATAGTTTCTCCTATGAAAATAGATCAAGGCATCATGTTATGGTTGTATAAATGATCATAGGCTTCTGAAAGATATCTTCATTTTTTCAAATGATTTAAAGGATTTCTTAAGAGATCATCGAATGTGAAAAATTAGAAAAAATTAAAAGCGTTTTCATAAAGGAGGAATTGTGATCGTTTATAATAAAGTGAATCTGACTGGACTTGTTCTTGGACCAACACTCTTCTTGTTGATTCTTTTCTTCATATCAGATGATGAATTGACCTATGCAGCGAGAGTGGTATTGGGCATTACGGCTTGGACTGCGACGTGGTGGGTGACAGAAGCATTACCAATACCAGCAACCTCTCTATTGCCAATCATCCTTCTACCAACACTTGGCGGGCTCTCTATGGAGCAAACATCAAGGTCTTATGGAGACCCGATTGTCTTTATGTACATGGGCGGATTTATGATCGCCATAGCAATTGAAAAGTGGAATTTACATAGAAGAATGGCATTACATATTTTAAAGATCATTGGCGCAAGAAGTGATCGCATTGTATTAGGTGTCATGATCGCTACTGCCTTTTTATCTATGTGGATTTCTAACGCAGCGACTGCACTGATGATGCTGCCGGTGGCACTGGCTATTATTAAAGAGGTCAAGACGAACGACATCTTATCTGGTGTATCTCTTGATCGATTCAGCAAAAGCATCTTATTGTCGGTTGCTTATTCGGCATCAATAGGTGGTTTGGCGACACTCGTTGGGTCTGTGCCAAATGCTGTATTTGCTGCGATGTCAAAAAAGCTGCTAGATCGAGATATTATGTTCTTTGAATGGTTTTTGTTCGGTTTTCCCATCGCTATTGTTCTTCTCATTCTCTTATTTTTGTATTTGACCAAGATACAGTTTAAGTTAGAGCACACAGGTGAGATAAGTGTGGCGTTCATACGGAAGGGATTAGAGGATTTAGGCAAAATGAAACAAGAGGAAAAATGGGTTTTTGCTGTTTTTTTGATGACGGCGTTTTTGTGGATATTTAAAATCTTTTTGTTTGGAGGTTTCACCGTATCTGATACGTCTATCGCTATTTTTGGTGCGGTGCTGCTATTCCTCATACCAGCTACAAATGGGGAGAGAATACTAGAATGGCAGGATATGAAAGAAATGCCATGGGGGCTTTTGCTTTTATTTGGCGCTGGACTATCACTTGCTACGGGCTTTGCAGAGACCAATCTAACAGGATGGATCGGGGAAAATTTACAGCATTTAAATGGGCTTTCGTATCTCATGCTATTGATTCTTTTAACGGGCGCTATTTTATTTATGACAGAAATTATGTCAAATACAGCTGTTGCCAATATGATTATTCCGATTACGGTAGGGCTTGGCCTTGCGATTGGCATCGAGCCTTATGGTTTAATGGCTGCGGCTGCTTTGGCTTCCTCATGTGCCTTTATGCTGCCGATCTCCACACCGCCAAACGCGGCTGTTTTTAGTGCGGACGTGTTGAAAATATCAGATATGGTCAAGGTCGGTTTTGGGTTAAATATCATCAGTGTTGTGGCGATTGTCCTTGCGGTTTATTTCTGGCTGCCGATCGTGCTTAGATGAGGGCTTTGATCGAATTGAGACTGTCGGTGTTGGTGTTTCTTTTGGCTTCGGTGTAGGGGATGATTTTTTGATGTTGGTTTCTTTTGGCGTATAATAGGTTGCCCCAATATTGAGTCTGCCTTGAAGCTGATCAATGGAAAGCTCACCAAACTCTAAGTGGTAGTCAATTTTGTCTACGTGCAGTGATTCAATATGAATGTGCGTATCCTCCGAGACAGGTTCAGCAGGTGCAGACATTTTTTGTTCAAGAGCGGTTAGTCTTTTTTCCAGCGCGACGACAGACGGGGGTGGACTGGATTCAGTTTTTTTAAAGAGTGATTGAATGAAATGTTTCAAGAAGACCACAACCTTTTCTTTCGCCTTGCTCTAGTCTATGGAAAAGCTGCCCGGTATATACTTATAGAGATGACAAGAAAGGGGAGAAGCGCATGCTACCTACACGGATTCAGATTGCCCATATGAAGACGAACACTATTAGTACAGGGTCCTCGATGACATTCGGTTCGACGAACGTACGAAATCACTGCTCTAGGATAAAAAGAAACAATGGTTTTGGTGAGCAAAATGCTGATGGTGTGATCACAATCCTGCCGATTGAAATGATTGATGATCGTGATCAAATAGATTCAGTCAGTATCAATATTCGTCATTTATGATAATTGTCGTCGCTTTTCCTTCATCTTTTTGCAGTCGGATGTATAGCACGCCGTCTTTAAAAACCGCATTCATTTGACCAAGAATTATATCTGGGAGCCGAATTTTTTTTTCAAACGGACCGTATTTTCCTTGCTTTTGACGAAAGTCCTGCTCATTAAAAAAGGAAAAGCGCTGTCCTTTCACAACTAAATATTCACCATATGATAGTACCTGAACATCTTCCTTTCGGTAGCCAGGCAAATAAATTAAGTACTGGAATTCTGAAGGGGTTTCCACAATGTCGATTGGTGGAAACGACGTATCTGATCCTCTCTGATCTTGCTGTGAAAATGTAAAAGGAGACGGACCATTTGCCATAAAGGGGGATCTTTGCTCATCATCGAATATCATTTTCCAAAAATCATCACCATGCATTTGCTGGGCAATATCCATCCACTGCTTCATTTTTTCGAAGTCCATGTGAAGACCTCCTGTTAACATACTTGATGGGTGCTCGCATATACCTGTAAAAAGGAGGTTTATCTGTGGTTCAACCAACTCCGTATATCAATATTAATATTTTCATGTTAAAAATTAATTCCTTTGAAAATGCGTCGGCGGTGAATGTCGGACAAAATTTGTTAGCAGAGTGGCAAAACTCAGATAAAAAAAATCAGGGGTACGGACAGAATTTTGGAGATGCCAGCGGTTTTGTCGGGACAAAAAGCCATGTAGATGATCGAGATCAAGTGGACTCACCTGCCTCTTTTTCGCCAGCAGCTAAACCTATTCAAAGGAAGTGACGTGTGATGTTATTCTCACCCTCAGTTGTCAATGTCGGTGCTTTTAAGGTCAATTCAATGGATCGGGGGGCATCACTGACGCTAGGTCCTTATCAGCAAGTCGATTATTTTCTTGCTATGAAATTGAACCAAGGTTTTGGTGAGGACAATGGAGATTGTTCACCGCTTGTCATTCCGATTTCAAGCGTATTCGATCCAGATATGGTGGATTCGAATTCAGTTAAAAACAGTGTGATTTAAACAAAAAAGAGACCGGGAATCCCCGTGTCTCTTTTCTAATGTGTTTGATTCAGATGGCTATTTCGTCTTGCATAGGTGAAATAGACAACGATACCAATGGCTACCCAAATAAGAAAGGCTTGCCATGTCACCCAAGAAAGCGTGGTCGCCAATTTGATACAAATGATGGCACTAATGATCGGAAGAACAGGCACGAATGGTACTTTAAAGGCTGCTTTGACATTCGGATGTTTTTTCCGTAAAACAATAACGGCAATCGAGATGACAGTAAATGCTGCAAGTGTACCAATGCTGACTAAATTAGCCAGCGTCGATAAATTCACAAATCCAACGATACATGCTGCAACAGCACCTGTCAGCCAAGTGTTCGCAACGGGTGTCTTGGATGTCGGATGAACCTTTGAGAAAATCTTTGGCATAAGACCATCTCGGCTCATCGCAAAGGTTAAGCGAACCTGTGCATACACCAATGCGATTAAAACCGTTGTAATCCCAATAATGGCACCTGCTGATATAATTCCAGCCACACTATTGAGGCCGACAACTTGAAGAGCAAAAGCAACAGGATCACTGACATTAAGCTTTGTATAGTGAACCATGCCTGTTAAAACAAATGAAACGCCGATGTATAAAATGGTACAAACACCAAGCGCACCGATGATTCCGATCGGCATCGCTTTTTGCGGATTTTTAACTTCTTCTGATGCATTTGCGATCGCATCAAATCCAAGGTAAGCAAAAAAGACAGTCGCTGCTCCTGCAATTACGCCCTCAAAGCCCATCGGCATAAATGGCGTCCAGTTTTCAGGTTTGACATAAGCGAAGCCCGAAATGATAAAGAGAAGGACAATGGCAATCTTGATGAGCACAATGATGTTATTCAGCTTGGTGCTCTCTTTCACACCTCTTGAGACAATAAAAGTAATGAGTAAGATAATGAGTGCGCCTGGAAGATTAAAGACGGCATCATCAACGGCTCCAGGTGCAGCCGATAAAGCCTTCGGTATGTGCAGGCCGAATCCACTGAGCAGGGATTGAAAATAGGATGACCATCCACTTGCCACAGCAGAGAGCGCCACTACATACTCAAGCATCAAATCCCATCCCATTAAGAAGGCAAGGAATTCACCAAGGGTTGCGTAAGAATACGTATAGACGCTTCCTGACACAGGAATGGACGAGGAGAATTCCGCGTAGCAAAAAGCAGCAAGGGCGCATGCGATCGCAGCCAAAATGAAAGATATAATAATCGCAGGTCCAGCATCCTTAGCTGCCGCAACCCCCGTAATCACAAAGATACCAGTCCCAACGACACAGCCAATACCAAGCAAGATTAAATCAAACGTATTCAAAGAACGACTGAGCCGCTTCGTTTGACTTTCAAGCATGAGCTGGTTTAGAGACTTTTTTCGAAATAAAGAACTCATGTTGACCTCCTAATAGATAAATCTTTTCGTAAGACGAATGTTAGTATATGCGTAAATGACAATTTAGTCAATTGGTTGAAAAACGCTTTAAATCACTAAAGTATTAAATGTTACAAGATCATTTGTAAGTATACAGAGACATCCGCCGGCATATGGCAGACGGATGTGATGACAGTCTTTTTTATGTCTGTTCAGCAAATATTTTTTCGTTGTACAGCACACTTGGATGGGTTGGGTAATGTGCGGAGGAAGCAAGGTGATGTTTTTTGGCTTGATCCAAATCACCAAGCTGATAATAACAATAGCAAAGCTGAAGGTGAGGATACCACGTTTTATATTGTGTGAGCGTAAAGGCCGTTTCGTTTTCAGGAGCCTTCAGTGCCTGCTCATACCAAAAGATTGCGGCTTGATGTTTGTTTTGCGTTTTTAAATGATCACCAACTCGGCAGCAAAACTCTGGGCGCGGCTGATCATATAAGAAGGAGCGCAATAATGAGGATAAGGCCGCTTCCTCGAAACCGACCGCATAATAGCAGTCAGCTAAATATTGACATGTGCGAATTTCATCCTCAATCCAGCACTGTTTTATTGCTAAAAATTTATGATAAAAACGAATCGCCCTGACATGCTGTCCGTTGTCCCTTAATTCATTGGCAAAGTAAAAGAGATCACGAGGCGTCATACTCTCTCCCTTTTCAAGCATGTCTTCATAAATTCTCAGGTTGCGCCCAGGTTCGCCAGTGGTTGTTTTCTTACGTTTTTGATGTGTGACGGCTATATCGGCCGGAAAGATGTTGCCATAGACCTGGAGAAATTCATGAACGGCCCCGTACCACTGAAAGTTCAAGGCACGCTTCACGAGCCGATTTCTTCTATATTTAAAATTCACCTGTCCGTCCTCATCAAATCCAACATGATAAAACATAGAGACAGCATCCACTGCTGGATCAAGTGTTTTCTTGAGCTCAAGAAGTTTTTGGCGGTCTTCTTCAAATAGAACATCGTCTGCATCAAGCCATAAGATATACTCTTTTGTTGCATGTGAAAAAGCGAAATTGCGTGCTTTTGCAAAGTGCTGAACCCATTCAAAATCCATCACATTTGCTGAAAACGAGTGAGCAATTTCCTTCGTTCGGTCTGTTGATCCTGTATCAATGATGATCATCTCATCTACTATGTCTTGAACAGAAGAAAGGCAGTCCGCTAAAACCTCCTCTTCATTTTTCACAATCATACATAAGCTAATGGTTATCATCTTTAGATCACCTCTTCATAGTGTATCGAGCATCAAAAGGAAACATTCTTTTCAGGAGAGGTTTTTTTAAAACTAGTTTTCTGCTACTGGCTGATTTAAAATAAAGAAAGAATCTATATAAGGGCTGATAAAAATGAGTTTATTGAATGTTGAAGGATTATATAAAACCTATGGCGAAAAAACGCTGTTTGATCATATCTCTTTTCATATAGAACCAAAGGAACGCATCGGCTTAATTGGACCAAATGGAACAGGAAAATCGACACTCCTGAAGGTGATCGCAGGACTTGAATCGTTTGAGGAAGGTGACATCACGAAAGCAGGAACACTTGATATCGAATTTCTCGAGCAAGATCCTGAAATGAGCGGAGACGAAACCATTCTTGAGTATGTTTTTTCTGGAACCGCACCGATTATTCAAGCGATGAAGGCATATGAGCAGGCACTCGCTAATTTAGAGCATGATCCGCAAAATGAAGTTAAACAAGAGGCACTCATCCGTATGCAAAATCGAATGGATCAGGAGGATGCATGGAATGCAAACCTTTCGGCAAAAACGATTTTGACAAAGCTTGGAGTCAAAAATGTCAATCGCCGGGTTTATGCACTGTCGGGCGGTCAGAAAAGGCGTGTTGCGATTGCTAAAAATTTAATACAGCCTGCGGGTTTGCTGATTTTAGATGAGCCGACCAACCATCTAGATCATGCAACCATTGAATGGCTTGAAGGATACTTGAGTCAATATAGCGGTGCTGTCATCCTGGTGACGCATGATCGTTATTTCTTAAATCGTGTAGCCAATCGAATTTATGAGTTAAGTCAAGGTCAGCTATATACGTATAAAGGAAATTATGAAGTCTTTTTAGAAAAAAGAGCGGAAAGAGAAGCAGAGGCTCAGGTGAAAGAAACAAAACGCCAAAACCTGCTCAGACGTGAGCTTGCTTGGCTGAGAAGAGGGGCGAAAGCAAGAACGACGAAGCAAAAAGCACGCATCGGCAGAGTAGAAGAGCTGAAGGATCAAAAAGGGCTTGATGCAAAGAATGAGCTTTATTTTGCTATCGGCTCGCATCGCCTTGGAAAACAAGTGATCGAGGCAGAAGACATCACCATTTCATTTCCTGACCAGACACTTGTGGAGCGATTTACGGATCTAGTCTTGCCGGGCGACCGTATTGGATTTATTGGACCGAACGGTGTGGGGAAAACCAGTTTGCTTCATTGTCTAGCAGGCAAAATAAAACCGACCACTGGACAATTGATCATTGGACAAACGGTTCATATCGGCTATTATACGCAGGATCATAAAGAAATGAACGAAGAGCTGAACATCATTGATTACATCAAAGAAACAGCTGAAATTGTGAAGACAGCTGATGGCGCCATTGTGACAGCAGAGCAAATGCTAGAGAGGTTTTTATTCCCAAGATCCATGCAGCGCACTTTTATTCGCAAACTGTCAGGGGGAGAGCGCCGTAGGTTGTATTTACTGAAAGTCTTGATGGAAGAGCCGAATGTTCTCTTTTTAGATGAGCCGACGAACGATCTTGATACAGAGACGCTCAGTATTTTGGAGGATTATTTAGAGCAGTTCCCTGGCGTTGTCATTACGGTGTCGCACGATCGCTATTTCCTAGACCGAGTCGTCAATCGCTTATTAGTCTTTGAAGGAAACGGTCGCATCTTACATTTCCAAGGAGCTTACAGCGATTACATGGAGCAAGAAAAAGAGCTGAAGCTTACAGAATCAGAAAGGCCTACTGACAAACAAATAGAAGCTGCACCTAAAAAGAGAAAAAAACTTTCCTATAAAGACCAGCTAGAATGGGATGGGATTGAGGACCGCATTCAGGATTTAGAGGAAAAACACCAGCAGCTTGAAGCGAGCATCGCAGAGGCTGGCAGTGATTTTGGGAAAATTCAAGAGCTGATGGACGAACAAAAAGCTGTGGCTGAAGAATTAGAACAAGCCATGTATCGCTGGACAGAACTGTCACTAATGATTGAGGAATTAGAAAGCAATTAAGTATGTTGACAAACTCTCTCATTCTAGTCAATCACGTAGAAAATGAACGAAGGGCTAACATTAGCACTTAGACAATATTTCAACTGTAGAGCGCTCTACAGTTATTTTTGATAGGAGCATTTGGCATCGGAATCATGCTGATGAATGAATTCTGGATTTCGACACTCGACTTGAAAACCTTTGATCCAGCTTTGCTCATACAGTTCGACCGCAATTAACCTCGCTACATCTTCTACAAAACGTGGATTTTCATATGCCTCAGTCACTTTCTTTTTTAAGCATGGAATAAAGCTTCATCTTCTTACAGTGCTGTACGATTTATTGGTGGGCGAGTGTTCCTTGGATCGCAGGAGCACTCGCTGAAACCTACTCAACAAGCACACCTTATGATGTAGGGGCTGCTGTTCTTCTGTTAGGGAGTTGACCCTGCTTCCTGCTCCTTGGTCGTAAGCATTTGGTGAATATTCAAGCAGGTTATTAAATAGAAAAAAGCCCTATATCTGCTCAGAAGATGATATTATCCCCTCTAAGTAGACAGTGTAAAAAGCCCAAGAACATATCTTGGCTGTTACACTATACTTGGAGGGGATTTTTTATGGCTAGAAAGGGACAACAATTTCAACACTATTC
>NZ_JAIVLB010000029.1 GCF_020524495.1 Bacillus stratosphericus
ACTTCTAATTGATTTCTTCTCTCTTCTTCACGTTTCGATAACATGTTCATCCCCCGCAGAATTGTGTTATTACCCTTATTATACAAAAAAGCTTGTAGACTTTGTCTACAAGCTGATGGCTTCCTCTTTGGAAGCCATTTCTTCGTATGAGTCATGAAACAAACGCACACGATAAGACTGTTCCGCAAAAGGTGGTTGATCACATTTTGAGAACATGTCGAGAGCTTGAAGGAATACCGATCTATACAGATAAGCTGTCTCATTCACTTGGTTCCATCAAAGATATTTGCTTATTAGCCGGCGGGAGCTGCGGGGGATACATGTTAGATGAAAAAAAAGACTGTGCATTCATTCCGTTCTCAGCTGGCGACAAGCTAACAGACAAAGGTCTATATGTGAGCTGTCAGGAGGGGATCGGTGTGAATTCCTCTACCCCATACTTCTTATTTTCAAAATTAAAAAAGAAAATGCTGCAAGCACCCAATAGTGAAAATTTAGGTATTTTGGAAGATGTATACTTTTGCGCTTATTCGGGCACAATCGTAGCATATGAACTTTCGGACGGCTTCTTTACAGAGCTATCAGGAATTCGAAAACAGCTGTATGCTGCTGGAACCTTGATAAACGTTGAAAAAGAAGCACTAGTTCTAAACCGAACGTAAAGAGGTGCTGATTATGCTCATTTGCCCAAATTGCAAATGTAAAGACATCGGAAAAATTGGGGTCAATCAATATTATTGCTGGAGCTGTTTTATTGAATTGACGCTGTCAAAAGGCAAAATATCTACACACCAAGTGGAGGAAGACGGTACACTAAGCAGTTTAGATGATCTGTTTAGTGATGATGAACGGTCAATTCAACTATAAGTGTTAAGGGGGAATTTCGAATGGGAAAAATGACTTCTTCACTATTAACGCTTGGTGCAGGCGCACTAGCATATCACTTTGCAAGTCAATATGATATGCCATCTAAGCGGGATATGAAAAAGCTAAGAAAACGTGTTATGCGAATGCTTTAAACAAAATGGACATCCACTATAAGCGGCGGATGTCCTTTCATTATTTCTGTACTCTAATCGGCGTGCAAGTAAGGATAAGCGGAAATTAACAGCTAACAGTGATTTTGGATGGATCTGTATGTTTTATGTGTTTTCATTACAAAGTTAGGACAAATTTTATTTACATGGATAATTGCAGGAATTGGTTAAACAATAAGAAAAGAGGTGAAATAGGTGAAGAAACGTCCGATCCAGTTTCTGATATATGCTGCAGGTGTATTGCTTGTCCTTGCATCCTTACTCATTTTGGTTCAGCTCGACGAGTTATGGATGCCTATTTTTTTATTGCTAAAAGCTGTTCTCATTCCACTTCTCATCGCCATTTTTATTTCTTATTTGCTTTATCCAATTGTTGAAAGACTGCATGGGCGAGGCTTGCCAAGAACAGTCAGTCTCTTATTGATTTATGTGCTGTTTTTTGGAGGAATCGGTTTTGCGGTCTATAAAGGAGCACCAGTGATGATCACGCAGTTAAATGAACTGTCAGAGCAAATTCCTGTGCTTGCCGAAACTTATAATGGCGCTTTATCTCATATTCACCGTCATACAAGCCATTGGCCTGACGGGCTGAATGATCGGCTTGATCGATTGATCGTCCAATCCGAGACGTATGCAGCAAATGGAGCGGAGCGGATGATTTTAAGCTGTAAAGTATTACTTGATTACGCATTGGTGGCAGCACTCATTCCTTTTCTTGTGTTTTATATGGTGAAAGATATGAATACAATGAAACGGGCAGCATGGTACTTAACTCCGCCAATATTTCGGAAGAGGGGACATGCATTTGTGAAAGCAGTTGATGATTCTCTTGGTGATTATATTAGAGGGCAATTGCTTGTTTGTTCATTAATTGGGGGAGCAGCAGCTATCGTTCTCTGGCTATTTCATATCCCTTATCCGCTTGTACTAGGTATGCTGATTGGAGCAACGAATGTGATTCCGTATTTTGGGCCTATTATTGGTGCAATTCCGGCTGTATTTATTGCTTTTACCATCTCGATAAAGTCGGTCATCATTGTTCTGATCACAGTGGCTGTGCTGCAATTTTTTGAAAGTAGTGTCCTCAGTCCGTTGATTGTTGGAAGAAGTCTGCATATGCATCCTGTTGTCATTATGCTTGTTTTGCTCGCAGGAGGAGAGCTATTTGGGTTAATTGGTATGATTTTAGCCGTACCATCCGCCGCTATTATCAGGGTGATCATTGTCCAATACATCCACATGAGACGAAGCGTTCATTGACAAGACGAGCCGAGTTGTCTATAATAATTTCGATTCATACATATTGAATTCAATGACGGACCCGAGTACGTTAAAAAGCTGTTGCAGAGAGAGGCTTTATTTTGCTGAGAAAAGCCTTATCAGACCTTTAACGGAAGCTAGTCCCGAGTGCAGATAAACACTGCCGCTCTTATCCGGCGTTATCGGATGTGAAGGTGATAGACGAACATGTCTATAATCAGGGTGGTACCGCGAGAGCATCTCGTCCCTGTGTAAGTAGTTTTATGCTTGCATAGGGGGGGATGTTTTTTCGTTTGTGTGAGATTGATGAAATGAAAAGGGAGGATTTTTGAATGAAAACTTTAACTTCTGCTCAAGTACGTCAAATGTTTTTAGACTTTTTTAAAGAAAAAGGACATGCTGTAGAACCGAGTGCGTCCCTCGTGCCGCATGACGACCCAACACTTTTATGGATTAACAGCGGGGTAGCCACATTAAAGAAATACTTTGATGGCCGCGTGGTTCCTGACAATCCGCGTATTTGTAATGCGCAAAAGTCCATTCGTACGAACGATATTGAGAATGTTGGGAAAACGGCCCGCCATCATACGTTCTTTGAAATGCTTGGCAACTTCTCTATTGGTGACTATTTTAAAGAAGAGGCAATTGATTGGGCATGGGAATTCTTAACGAGTGACAAGTGGATTGGTTTTGACCCGAATTTGTTATCTGTTACTGTACACCCAGAGGATGAAGAAGCGTATATTCTTTGGAGAGATAAAATTGGTGTACCTGAAGAACGCATCATTCGCCTTGAAGGGAATTTTTGGGATATTGGCGAGGGACCAAGTGGACCCAATACGGAAATTTTCTATGACCGCGGTGAAGCATACGGTAGCGATATTAATGATCCGGAATTATATCCAGGGGGAGAAAATGAGCGTTATTTAGAAGTGTGGAATCTCGTTTTTTCTGAATTTAACCATAATCCAGATGGTACTTACACACCACTACCGAAGAAAAACATTGATACAGGGATGGGGCTTGAACGAATGGTATCTGTCATTCAAAACGTCCCTACGAACTTTGAAACAGACCTATTCATGCCAATTATTCGTGCGGTGGAAACAATCACTGGAGAAAGCTATGGAGAAACGAAGGAAAAGGATATATCATTTAAAGTCATTGCTGACCACATTCGGACTGTTGCCTTTGCCGTAAGTGATGGAGCGCTTCCTTCCAATGAAGGCCGTGGATATGTATTAAGACGTTTGCTGCGCCGTGCTGTGCGTTATGCAAAAACCATCCATATCCACCGTCCATTTATGTATGATCTTGTACCAGTTGTCGCTGAGATCATGAAGGATTTCTATCCAGATGTACAAGCAAAAGTAGAATTTATTGCGAAAGTGATCAAAAATGAAGAAGAACGTTTCCATGAAACACTGAATGAAGGGTTAGCCATTTTGTCAGAAGTGATCAAAAAAGAAAGAGATAAAGGCAGCTCCCAAATTTCAGGTCAAGATGTTTTTAAGCTTTACGATACATATGGATTCCCTGTCGAGCTGACAGAAGAATATGCAGAAGACGAGAACATGACAGTCGATAGAGATGGCTTCCAAGCGGAGATGGAGAAGCAGCGTGAACGTGCAAGAAATGCAAGACAAGATGTCGGCAGTATGAAGGTTCAAGGAGGTGCTCTAGGTGATATTAAAGTAGAGAGTACCTTCGTTGGTTATGAAAATTTAACTACGACATCCCGGATCATTGAATTACTTCAAAATGGTGAAATGGTTGCAGAAGCACATGAAGGAGACACGGTGCAAATCTTATTAGATGAAACTCCTTTTTATTCAGAAAGCGGCGGACAGGTTGCAGATAAAGGGATATTAAAAAGTGCAGAAGCCATCATTGAAATTAGAGATGTGAAAAAGGCGCCAAATGGTCAGCATGTCCATGAAGGATTGGTCGTAAGCGGCACGGTCCAAAAAGGATTTGAAGTGATTGCTGAAGTGAAATCAGCTCTTCGAAAAGGTATTGTGAAAAACCATACAGCGACTCATCTCTTGCATCAGGCGCTGAAAGATGTATTAGGCAGCCACGTGAACCAAGCAGGCTCATTGGTGAATGAAAACAGACTTCGCTTTGATTTCTCTCATTTTGGACAAGTGACAAAAGAAGAATTGTCACAGATTGAAAAAATCGTAAACGAAAAGATTTGGGAAGGTATTTCTGTTGCAATTGACTTAAAACCTATTGCTGAAGCAAAAGAAATGGGCGCAATGGCGTTGTTTGGCGAGAAGTATGGCGATATTGTCCGCGTTGTCCAAGTAGGCGATTACAGCATTGAGCTATGCGGCGGCTGCCATGTGCAAAATACTGCGGAAATCGGTCTGTTTAAAATTGCATCTGAATCGGGTATTGGTGCTGGAACACGCCGTATCGAGGCTGTAACTGGTAAAGGCGCCTATAGAGAATTAAATGACCAGCTTGCTATTCTAGAGAAGGCGGCTAGCGAGCTTAAGTCAAATACGAAAGATGTACCAAAACGAATCGTATCATTACAGGAAGACTTAAAAGAGGCTCAACGAGAGAACGAATCTCTTCTTGCGAAATTAAGTCAGGCAGAAGCAGGCTCTATTTTAGAAAAAGTAACAGATGTTGGCGGAGTAAAAGTGTTAACTGAAAAAGTCAATGCTAAAGACATGAATCATTTAAGAACAATGGTAGATGACTTAAAAGCGAAATTAGGGTCAGCTGTCATCGTACTCGGAGCGGTTCAAAATGGAAAAGTAAACATTTCAGCAGGTGTGACAAAAAACGTCATCGCAAAAGGTCTTCATGCAGGGAAGCTTGTCAAGCAGGCAGCAGAAATCTGCGGTGGAGGCGGAGGCGGCCGTCCAGATATGGCTCAAGCAGGTGGAAAACAACCAGAAAAGCTTGAAGAAGCACTGGCAACTGTGAAAGAATCTGTCAAATCCGTTTTATAATCTGTCAATGTAGTGTAGAATAAGGTATTAGATGAGCGGTTAGAAAAAAGCTTGCTAGTCGAATGTTGGAAGAGAGGTGCAAGAAGCAGTGAGTTCATTTGATAAGACAATGAAGTTTAACTTCTCTGATGATTCAGCTGAAACCAATGTGAATGAAGTGCTCATCACAGTTCATGACGCACTTCAAGAAAAAGGATACAACCCGATCAATCAAATTGTCGGATACTTGCTGTCAGGCGACCCTGCTTATATTCCAAGACATCAGGATGCACGCAACCTAATTCGTAAACTAGAACGAGACGAATTAATTGAGGAATTGGTTAAATCGTACTTAGAGACACATAAAGAGGCGTAAACATGAGAATTTTAGGCTTAGATTTAGGCACGAAAACCCTTGGTGTTGCGATCAGTGATGAAATGGGATGGACAGCACAAGGGATTGAAACAATTAAAATTGATGAAGCAGGCGGAGACTTTGGTCTCAGTCGCCTGTCTGACATCATTGCGAAATACGGGGTGGATAAAATCGTCCTTGGCTTTCCTAAGAATATGAATGGTACGGTCGGTCCAAGAGGAGAGGTTAGCCAATCATTTGCGAAAGTGTTAAAAAACACGTACAATGTTCCTGTTGTGCTTTGGGACGAGCGTCTGTCTACGGTGGCAGTAGAAAAAATGCTCATCTCAGCAGATGTGAGCAGACAAAAGCGTAAAAAAGTCATTGATAAAATGGCGGCTGTCATGATCCTCCAAGGGTATTTAGACAGTTTAAATTAAAATGAGGTGAATCAAATGGAACACGGAGAAAAGCAAATTACAATCGTTGATGATAATGGAAATGAACAGCTTTGCGAAGTACTATTTACTTTTGAAAGCGACCATTTTAACAAATCATATGTTCTTTACTACCCAATTTCTGAGCAAGACAACGAAGAAATTGAAATCCATGCATCAAGCTTCACACCGAACGAAGACGGCGAAGATGGCGAGCTAGAGCCAATTGAAACTGATGAAGAGTGGGACATGATTGAAGAAACGTTAAATACGTTCTTAGATCAAGAAGACGCAGAATAGAACAAACAAAAGGCCTGTGAACATGATCTGAGTGATCTTTTTCACAGGTCTTTTTCACATCTTTTATGTTAACTTATTTCATTTTTTTGTTGACATATATAACTGGAACTTTTACTCTATTTTTATCAAAGAATCCAATGAGGGGCATGAATGTTGAAAATTCAAGATATGATGCAAATGGCGTTAATGACTGCAGTCATGGGGATGTTAGGATTGATCCCGCCTATTTTACTTACGTTTACACCTGTACCGATCACGTTGCAAACCGCGGGTCTTTTGCTTGCAGGGGGTCTGTTAAAGCCAAAACAAGCGCTAATCAGTTTACTTCTTTTTCTTCTGATTGTAGCATCAGGCGCTCCGCTTTTGTCTGGAGGGAGAGGCGGGATGAGTGTCTTTTTTGGGCCAAGCGGCGGCTTTTTACTTGCTTATCCAGTAGTTGCCTTTATGATTAGCCTGTGGCTGAATCGGCTGAAAAAAGTAACTGCTTTGCGTCTTTTTATGATATATGCCGTATGCAGTATCAGTATTTTGTATTTATGCGGCATTCCCTTTCAGGCCATGATGATGCAAATAAAGGTCACACAAGCAGCACTGCTCAGTTTGATTTATATACCAGGTGACCTTATCAAAGCTGGAATGTGTGCTGTTTTCACGGTAAAAATCATCCAAGCGATGTCCTATGGAAAAAGGGACATACATCAAGGGAGGCGAGTGGTTTGATCAAAATAACTGAAAACTATGCGGCTCATGCAAACATCAAGCCTGATCATATCGCTATCATAGATGAAAAAGAGAGCATCACCTATCAAGAATGGCATGAGCGTGTGGAGACATCAGCACAGTGGTTAAAAGAAACGGCTCATCAGCAAAAAAGAGTCGCTTTTTTATTATCAAATGGTGTTCCGTTTCTACAAATGTTTGCTGGCGCTGCTGCCGCAGGCTGGACAGCCGTTCCTCTTGACCCGAGATGGCGTCATGTAGAATGTGTAGAAAAGCTCTTGTTAAGTCAATCAGATCTAGTCATTATTGACGATCGATTTATGAAAAGATTTGAAAAGAACAAGTTAGACATGCCTGTGTTTTCTTTATCTGAATGGGAAGAAAGAATGAACCTGATGACAACCGTTCAAACGAACAAACACGATACCAAGGAAGACCCTGTCTTTTATATGGGATTTACTTCAGGATCAACTGGATCGCCCAAAGCCTTTATCAGGCGTCAGCATTCATGGATAGAGAGTTTTCAAATGACGGCCTCTGCCTTTGGAATCACTCATAAAGATCATGTTCTCATTTTAGGCACACTCTTATCCTCTCATTTTTTATATGGTGCCATTAGTACACTTTACTTTGGAGGCACAGTGACATTGCTAGAGAAATTTTCTCCAGTAAAAGGAAAAAAAGTTTTAGAGAGAGAAGGCATTACTGCTATTTATACTGTCCCTACAATGACAGAGTCTTTACTGAAGATTGATGCTTTTGGAGACCATCCACTTCTAGTCATATCATCCGGGGCGGATTGGGGAATCTCTTCAAAAAAACAACTAGTCACCAACTATCCCCACGTCACATTTTTTGATTTCTATGGGACATCAGAGTTAAGCTTTGTCTCCTATTTATCTTCAGACGACTTTCTGCAAAAACCTCATTCTGTCGGACGTCCTTTCTCTACAGTTCAAGTTGAAGTGAGAAGTGCTGACCAAACCATATGTCAGCCATATGAAACAGGCAGAATTTATGTGAAAAGTCCGATGTCTTTTTCGGGCTATTTACACGAGGGAAAGCCGCCACAGGAGTGGCTCACAGTCTATGATATGGGGTGGCTGGACGAAGATGGATATTTGTATATGAGCGGCCGGGAAAATGGCATGATCGTCTATGGAGGACTTAATATTTTTCCAGAGGAAATCGAGCGTGTGCTAAATAAGCAGCCGGAGGTAGAGCGGTCAATCGTGATTGGACTCCCTGATCCTTATTGGGGTGAAATCCCTGTTGCCATTATTGAAAAGGTTCAGCAGACGAAAACCATTCGGGAAGCGGTTAAAGAAAAACTAGCGTCTTACAAAGTACCAAAAAAATGGCTGGTCATCGACCAAATGATTGAAACATCCGGCGGAAAAATTGCACGTGCTAGCATGAAAAAGTGGGCAGAGGAACAATTGTCATGCAAGCAGTCATAGTTCAAGCAAAACGAACACCCTTTGGCTACAAAAATGGATGTCTAAAGGATTATCGACCAGAGCATTTAGCAGCTCCCCTCATTCAGCATTTGTCGCAGGCAATGAAACCAGATGACGTGATTTTAGGCAATGTGGTAGGGGGTGGCGGAAACATTGCCCGTCTGTCTTCATTAGAAGCAGGCCTTTCTGTAAACATTCCGGGCATGACCATTGATAGGCAATGTGCCTCTGGCCTTGAAGCGATCAGAACAGCTTGTGTAATGGTTCAATCGGGGGAGGGTTCGATGTATATTGCTGGAGGGACTGAAAGCATTTCCGGATCTCCAATGAAAGAAAGAGCCCGCTTTTCTCCGGAATGGTTAGGAGATCCTCATATGGGAGAAGCGGCAGAGCTGACTGCGTCGAGATTTTCTGTCACAAGAAAAGAACAAGATGACTATGCGCTTTTAAGCTGGGAAAGAAGTATAGACGCATTCAAGCATGGAACATATTCGGAAGAGATTGTCCCAATTGGCGGGAAGAGCGCAGATGAAGCGGCGGCTAAAATCAGACCGATTGAAAGCCTGATGAAGCGAGCGAAGCCTGTCTTTTTACCAGCAAAAGGGACGGTGACCGTGACCAATAGCTGCAAAGAAGCAGATGGCGCAGCCGCAGTCGTTGTCATGGGAAGAACTGAAGCAGAGGAGAAAGGCTTAAGGCATATGTTACGTTATGTCGGAAGTGCTGTGACGGCAATGCATCCGCATTATCCTGCTGCCTCACCGATCGATGCCATCAAGAAGCTCTTACATCAGGAGCAGATGAAGATTGAGGATGTGGCGCTTTTTGAAATCAATGAAGCGTTTGCGCTGAAAGTGGCGCTTATTGCCCGGACTTTAGGTATACCTTATGACCGGATCAATAGAAGAGGTGGTGCCCTTTGCCTTGGGCATCCATACAGCGCATCGGGAGCTGCTATGATGGTGAGGTTATTTTACGAAGCTCGCGCCTTACCGAAAGGAAGCTATGTCGTGGCTGCCATTGGCAGCGGAGGTGGTGTTGGTTTAGCCGTGTTATGTCAAGTTCTGTCATGAGATGCATGAGCAAGTAATTGCCGAACTCCGTCGAATCATGTACTATAAAAGCTAGATGTGAGGAGGGCCATGCATGTTTTCAGAACAAAAGAAACGACCATTTTTCAAAAGAAAAATGGGGATCGTCCTGTTATCAGTAATTGCTGTCATCATCATTGCAGCATTATCAGGCTTGATATATGTTAAATCAGCACTCGGACCGGTCGATCAAAAAAGCAAACAAACGATTAATATCCATATTCCAAATGGAACTTCTGTCCGTGAGATTGGGGGCATTTTAAAAGAAAATGGGCTCATTTCGAATGACACGATTTTCACTTATTATGCAAAATACAAAAATGCTTCCGGCTTTAAAGCAGGATACTTTCATTTGAACCCAACAATGGACGCCGACCAGCTCATCCAAAAGCTTACCTCTGACGGTACTGATTATGCCTTTCAGCTTGTGATTCCTGAAGGAAAACAGCTGTCTGATATTGCAACGATTATTGCAAACCAGACGGATTTTTCAGCGAAGGAAGTTGAAGAGATGCTAGATGATCCAACTTTTATCAAAAAATTGATGAAAAAATACCCGAAAACGGTGACATCACAAGTGGAAGAGAAACAGGTCAAGCATCCGTTAGAGGGATATTTATTCCCTGCTACGTATCCGTTTTATCGTGAGGATGAATCTCTCGAAACGATCATAGACACGATGATTAAACAAACGGATCAATACGTCAAAATGTATGAAAAGGACATGAAAAAGAGAAATATGTCCATACACGATATGTTAACGATGGCATCACTGATTGAAATGGAAGCAACAGAAAAAGCGGATCGGGCAAAAATCTCAAGTGTGTTTTATAACCGCTTGAAAAAGGATATGCCGCTTCAAACAGATCCAACGGTTCTTTATGCACTTGGTGAGCATAAATCCCGCGTCTTTTACAAAGATCTCAAGGTGAAATCTCCTTATAATACGTATACAAATAGAGGGCTGCCTCCTGGACCAATTGCAAATGCTGGTGAATCCTCTTGGAAAGCAGCACTGCATCCAGAGAAAACGGATTTTGTTTACTTCCTTGCAAAGAAAAACGGAGAAGTCGTGTTTACCAAAACGTTAAATGAGCATAACAAAGCGAAAGAGAAATACATCACAGGCAGCAATTAACGCATGTGAGGGAAAAAGACTGTAGACAATAGCCAGATTGCCTGCAGTTTTTTCGTTGCAATCCCCATTTTATAGGTTCGCAATTACCACGTCTTTGTGGTAAAATATATCGGGTTGTTTTTACTTAGATGAACGAAAGATTGACGAGAAAGAGAGCTGCAGGCAAGCAGGACTCTTCTTTTTCAGGTCATGAAGGAGCTAGACATATAATGACACTCGAAGATGATCAAATAAATGCTTATATTGAAAACTTAATTCCATCAGGTCCTGATGCAATCGTTCAATTAGAGGCATATGCCAAAGAGCATCATGTTCCAATTATAGAAAAGGTGAGCATCGAGCTCTTACTGCAGCTGCTCTCTATGAAAAAACCGAAGAAAATTCTTGAAATTGGGACAGCGATTGGCTATTCGGCAATTAGAATGGCTACAGCTCTGCCAGATGCAGAGGTTTACACGATTGAGAGAAATGAAATACGCTATGAAGAAGCGATACGGAACATTGCAGAATTACAGTTAAAAGAAAGAATACATGTGTTCTTTGGTGATGCCATGGAGTCGGCTAAAACTGTTCAGACGATGGCGCCATATGATGTGATCTTCATTGATGCGGCAAAAGGGCAGTATAAACGCTTTTTTGAGCTGTTTGAGCCTATGCTGGCAGATAACGGAATGATTATTACGGACAATGTATTATTCAAAGGTTTAGTAGCGACAAATTATGAAGAAGAAACTGAAGATAAACGGAAAAAACAATTAATTGGAAAAATTGATCGATATAATCAATGGCTAATGTCAAACTCTGACTTCCAAACGTGTATCATTCCGGTTGGAGATGGGATCGCTATAAGTACAAAAAGAGGTGACCAATCATGAAAAAACCAGAATTGCTTGTGACGCCAAGCAAGGTGTCGGATATCCTGCCATTAATCGAGGCTGGCGCTGACGCATTTTTAATAGGCGAACAAACATACGGTATTCGTCTTACAGGCGAGTTTTCAAGAGAAGATGTGGAGCAAACGGTTCAGCTTGCGCATGCTCATCATAAAAAAGTGTATGTAGCCATGAATGCAATTTTTCATAATGACCGTGTTCAACTGCTTGGAGATTATTTAACCTTTCTCGATGCATTAAACGTGGATGGTGTCGTCTTTGGAGACCCAGCAGTGATCATGGCTGCAAAGGAAACAGGTGTGAGCCTGAATCTTCACTGGAGTACAGAAACGACTGGGACAAACTATTTCACTTGTAACTACTGGGGCAGAAAAGGCGCAACGCGTGCTGTTCTTGCCAAAGAGCTGAATATGGATAGCGTGATCGACATCAAAGAAAACGCTGAAGTGGAGCTTGAAATTCAAGTTCATGGCATGACTTGTATGTTCCAATCGAAACGTTCGCTGATTGGTAACTACTTTGAATACCAAGGCAAACAAATGGATGTGGAAGGCAGAAATATGGAGGAAGGATTATTCCTTCATGACCAAGAGCGTCAAAACAAATACCCTATTTTTGAGGATGCAAACGGCACACATATTATGAGTCCAAATGATGTGTGTATGATTGATGAATTAGAAGAGTTTGTCGACGCAGGCATTGACTCATTTAAAATTGACGGAATGTTAAAGTCACTTTCTTATATGATAGAGGTGACGTCTTTATATAGAAAAGCAATTGATTTGCTTACGACTGACAAAGAGGCCTATGAAGATCAGAAAAATGATTGGGTGAAACGTATTGAAGACATTCAGCCAGTCAATCGTTCGATTGATACAGGATTCTTCTTTAAAGAAACGGTTTATTAACATAAGAGGAGGAACAGGAAATGGCACTTTTAAAGGATGGAATTTCTGAAATGATCGACGGAAAACGTGTCATTACAAAAAAACCAGAGCTGCTTGCACCAGCAGGAAACCTGGAAAAGCTGAAAATTGCTGTACATTACGGAGCAGACGCCGTCTTTATAGGAGGGAAAGAATTTGGACTTCGCTCAAATGCAGATAACTTTTCAATCGAAGAAATGGCAGAAGGCGTGGCATTTGCAAATCAATACGGTGCTCGTATTTATGTGACAACGAATATCTTCGCCCATAATGAAAACATGGACGGGCTAGAAGAATACCTTCAAGCGATTGAAGGCGCTGGTGTAGCGGGAATTATTGTCGCTGACCCGCTGATCATTGAAACGTGCAAACGTGTGGCACCAAAGCTGGAAGTCCACTTAAGCACGCAGCAATCTCTTTCAAATTGGAAAGCTGTTCAGTTTTGGAAGGAAGAAGGACTTGAGCGTGTGGTGCTTGCACGTGAAACAAGTGCGCTAGAAATTAGAGAAATGAAAGAAAAGGTCGATATTGAAATCGAAACGTTCATTCACGGTGCAATGTGTATTGCTTATTCTGGTCGATGCGTGCTCAGTAACCATATGACAGCGAGAGATTCTAACCGCGGAGGCTGCTGTCAATCTTGCCGCTGGGATTATGACCTTTATAAACTAGAAGGGTCTGAAGAATCACCATTATTCGGTGAAGAAGACGCACCATTTGCTATGAGTCCAAAAGACTTAAAGCTTGTTGAATCCATTCCTCAAATGATCGAGATGGGGATTGACAGCTTAAAGATCGAAGGACGGATGAAATCGATTCATTATGTGGCAACTGTTGTGAGTGTGTATCGTAAAGTCATCGATGCCTATTGTGCAGACCCAGACCATTTTGTCATTCAGCAAGAATGGTTAGATGAATTAGACAAATGTGCAAACCGTGACACAGCACCTGCCTTTTTCGAAGGAGTACCAGGAACGGATGAACAAATGTTTGGTATTCATGGAAAGAAAACAACATTTGATTTCGCAGGTCTCGTTCTTCATTATGATGAAACAGAACAAATGGTGACATTGCAGCAGCGTAACTTCTTTAAAGCTGGCGATGAAGTCGAATTCTTTGGCCCAGAAATTGAGAATTTCACATGCAAAATCGATACCATTTGGGACGAAAAAGGAAACAAGCTAGATGCCGCCCGTCATCCACTGCAAATCGTAAAATTTAAGCTTGATCAAAAAGTATACCCTAGCAACATGATGAGAAAGGGGAAATAACAGGCCCATGGGGAGAAAACCAGTGGTGATTGGGATCGCTGGCGGCTCGGGTTCAGGGAAAACGAGCGTCACCAATTCTATCTATGAAAAATTTAAAGGACATTCGATCCTCATGCTTCAGCAAGATTTATATTACAAAAATCAAAGTCACATGCCATTTGAAGAGCGCTTGCTCACGAACTATGATCATCCGCTTGCATTCGACAATGACCTGATGATTGAGCATTTGGAACAGCTGCTAAGGTACGAATCCATTGAAAAACCAATTTATGATTTTAAACTAAATACACGTTCAGAAGAGACTGTACATGTTGAACCAAAGGATGTCATCATCGTTGAAGGCATCTTTGTGCTTGAAGATGAACGTCTTAGAACCTTAATGGATATTAAACTGTATGTGGATACAGATGCAGACCTTCGGATCATTCGCCGTATTTTACGTGATACGAAAGAAAGAGGCCGGTCTATTGATTCCGTGATTGAACAATACGTATCTGTTGTGAGACCGATGCATAATCAATTCATTGAACCGTCAAAACGATACGCCGATATTATCATCCCAGAAGGCGGCCAAAATCATGTGGCAATTGACCTCATGGTGACAAAAATCCAAACGATTCTTCAAAACCGAGCAGAGTAAACGGTGATGAAGAAAAAGACCTTTACATTTTAAAGGTCTCAGCGTGTAGACAAACCCTCGCATTCGTTGTCAGCCCTGCGTGCATGTGCTCACGAATCTAAAATTTGCTCCGCTCCAGTACTCGTCCTTCCTAGACTTCAAAGGTTTTCAATCACGCTGAAAAGAAGACAAAGGGCTTAAAATAAAGATCATTTTAGCCCTTTGTCAACACTCTAAGCCCCTTACATTCTAAAGGTCTTTTCAGGATCTTACAATACAGTCACGAAACTTGTCTTAACACGTTTTCAAACAATTCTTGATCAAAATGAAATTTTGTAATAATATAACATAGACATATCGTACACTGACCATATTATGTATTGGAAGATGGAGAATGGATAAACTATTCTTCTACATATGATCGAAATGGCCAAACGAGGTACAGGAGCTTCCTGTGCCTTTCCACAGTTTGTGCGATGAAGATAGATCATCTTTAGATTGCTACTGATCTTGTCTGATAAAAGGCATAATAGTTGCATCTAAAAGGGACGCCATGTAAGATGGACTTTTACGAATATGGGACAGAAAGAATGAGGGCTTCAACATGTCCTCATTCTTGTATATTTCAGTCGTCACTCACATACAGAAAGTATGTATGATGAGGATTAATAGAAGGAGTGAATGATTCATGGCACAAGAGAAAGTATTTCCAATGACAGAAGAAGGAAAGCATAAACTAGAAGAAGAGCTTGAATATTTGAAAACGGTTAAACGTAAAGAGGTTGTAGAGCGTATTAAAATTGCTAGAAGCTTTGGTGATCTCTCTGAAAACTCTGAATATGATTCTGCTAAAGAAGAGCAAGCGTTTGTAGAAGGTCGTATCACCACGCTTGACAATATGATTCGCAATGCCAAAATTATTGAGGATGAGGGCAACTCAAATGTTGTCTCACTTGGTAAAACCGTGACATTCGTTGAATTACCGGACGGAGAAGAAGAGTCATATACGATTGTAGGAAGTGCAGAGGCTGATCCATTTGAAGGCAAGATTTCAAACGACTCACCGATTGCGAAAAGCCTGTTAGGTAAACAAGTAGATGACAAAGTAACCGTTCAAACACCTGGAGGAGAAATGTTCGTCCAAATTGTAAAAATTTCATAATCACGTTTATACGATAAACACCTCGTCCACAATAGGGACGAGGTGTTTTTATGCGCAAAAAAAGAAGAATTCAATGGACAGGTGCCATTATTTTTATCCTATTGCTCGGTCTGCTCATTAGATTGGCAGAAATTCAGCTATTTTTCACAGAATCTTTTTCTAAGCTTGATATCAACTTGATACAAGAAAGTGTCAGACAGCGAACAGAAGAAGTGGTAATTTCAGATGGACGCGGCGAGTTTTTAGATCGAAACGGCCAAGCACTTCTAACAAAAGAACAGCCAGCGGTCATCTTATTTCCTTTTCTGCAATATGATCTTCCTCATTTAATACAAACCGCCTTTATTCTCGGGATGGAACAAGACGAACTTAAAAAGAAGCTAACAGAAACGAAAAAACCTCTTATTTTAAAGGATGACATCACAAAAAAAAAGCTGAAAGATATCAATGAGATGAAATATTCAGGTGTGTATGGCGTATATATGAAAGAGAAGGACAAAAAAAGACTTGCACTTCACACATTAGGCTTCACAAGCGAGAACCCAGAATTGTTAAGAAGACGTTATCCTGACAAAAAAGAGCTTTCAATCCGAACAGAGATTGGTACATTCGGGCTGGAAAGTACATTTGACGAATTTCTATTACCTGAGCAAGACACAAAATTGTTATATCATGTGGACGGAAGGGGAAACCCTTTGTTTGGAATGGACGTCAAATATACAGCAGAAGCTCATTCGTTTTATCCGCTGCAAGTTCAGACAACAATGGATGAAGACATGCAAGCCGAAATGGAGAATGTTCTCAAAGAAAAAGGCGTTAAAAAAGGCGGAGCTGTTCTACTCGACATTCAAAATAGCAGTGTGCTGGCCATGGCGAGTGTTCCAAATGTCACAAGTAAAAACCGGCATGAGGCAAGAAATTACATGCTGACAGCCATTGCACCAGGCTCCGTATTTAAAACTGCTGTGCTTGCCGCAGCGATTGAAAAAAATCTCGACAAGCCACAAACCATGTATGATTGTCGAAAGAATTTATATGGTGAGCCAGAAGGAAAACAGGAAGTGCTGAATCTGTCTGAGAGCTTTGCACAAAGCTGTAATTATACCTTTGCGACACTCGCCGATCAGCTCATTCAAACAGATCATCAAATCATCGAACAGACGGCTTCAAAGCTTGGACTTCTTGATCGAGCTGGCTGGGAAGGTGATGTATACCATAAGCATCAATTCAAACAGTTTGATCGTGAAGAAACAGGCAGCGTGTGGGGAGATAAAAGAGACAAGCATGTCGAAAAAGCCATTGCACAAACAGCGATAGGCCAAAAAAATGTCAAAACGACTCCTTTGCAAATCGCCAATATGATGGCAGCGATCGCAAGAGGCGGAGAACGAAAAGAAGTGAAAATTGCAGATAAAGTGCTATATCGAAACGGAACAACGATGCTATCCTTTCAAAACAAACGAGTTGAAGGAGAAAGCATTGACCGCTATACAGCTCAAAAGTTGCAAAAGTACTTAAGACAGGTGGTGACGTCTGACAAAGGAACAGGAAGAAGATTTCAAGATTTGCCATTCGATGTGGCGGGGAAATCAGGCACTGCACAAACCGGCAGTAAAGACAAAAAGGGGAATCCACTTTATCATAAGTGGTTTGCTGGATATTTTCCGGTGGAAAAGCCAAAATACGCCCTTGTGGTCGTTCACCTTGATGAGGTAAGTGGCCGGGCTAAGACAAATGATGCGTTTTATGATATTGTAAAAAAGGTCAATAAAATTGAAAAGAAACAGACATAGAACATCCCTTCATGTCATGTTAGAATAGTAACGACTTAGGGAACAGAGGCAAAGGAGTGCAGAGATTTTGAGTAGAAATTCTCGATTTGAACATCGTGATAAGCGCAGAAAGGCTAATATGGTGCTTAACATATTAATTGGTATTGTTGTGGTGCTTATTTTGGTTGTCGCTTCGAGTTTGTTAATTTTTAATAAACCGATAGATACAGATGTAGCGAATGAACCATCAAAAACGGCACCTGCATCGAGTGAAAATAAACAAAACTCAGAAGAAGATGTGAAAGATCAAAATAAAGATACTTCAGATGAATCAGACGAAAAAAAAGATGATGCATCTGATCAAGACGACGATATAAAGAAAACGGATGATGAAGATCAGCCAAACAAAGATGCGTTAAAAGACGCCAAAGAAACAGATGGTGGCAAAACGAGTGACGTAGACAAAACATACGAAAACGATGACTGGGATCCTGTCGGAACAGAGCAATCCGGTTCACATACAGCAACCTATGATTCTAACTCAACAGACTGGAAAGAAATGATCAAAGCCATGTCCTATGCGACAGGGATATCAGAAGATCAAATGACTGTTATTTGGTTAGGAAATAACGGAGGACCTCAAGATGCAAAAGGAACCATCCGTGATAAATCGACAGGTCAACGCTACCGCGTGGAAATTACGTGGGTGGATGAAAAAGGCTGGAAACCAGTGAAGGTTGAAAAATTAAAATAAACATGAAAAAAAGATAGCGTACATGCTCTTAGTACATGCTATCTTTTTTATTTAGACATTCGCTTTAAAATGAACAACTGCTATGTACAGAATCAGGTCATCCATAACAGTCGTCTGAAGGCCCACTGATGAACGGTCAACAGGTTCGCCTGATTATGTTTAATATGTTTTTCGATCTTTTGTTCCTCCCAGTATTTTTTAGTAGGAAAGAAACAGAAGATATGGTAGAATGGGAACTTTAGGACGGAATAAAACATACTATACATATATGAATAAATAGATAAAGTGGAGGGGAAGAAAATGGGACGTGAGTTTCTTTCTTTATTTGATCATTGGGCTAAGTCTTATGATGACACCGTAAGTGGTCATGACGAGCAGTATAAAGAAGTGTTTCGCCGGTATCCGGCCATTCTAAAAGAGATTGTGGAACGTTCAGGTCAATATGTTCTTGAGTTTGGAAGCGGCACGGGCAACCTAACGGCGGCATTGCTTAGAGAAGATAAGAAAGTGTTTGGCGTTGAACCATCAAACGCCATGAAGAAAGCGGCTCTTCAAAAGGGAATACCAAATGTGTTTTATGATGGTGACTTTTTATCATTTCCAGAGCCACCTTTTGAGCCGGATACGATCGTCAGCTCATATGCATTCCACCATTTAACGGACGAAGAAAAAAAACAAGCCATTCACATCTATAGCAACATCTTTCACTCAGGTGGTAAAATAGTCTTTGCTGATACAATGTTTCAAAATCAAGCAGCACACCAAGCTGAAATCGACAAAGCGAAAGCTGCTGGATTCGATCAGCTTGCAGAGGATTTAGAAACGGAATACTATCCATCCATTGATGTGTTAAAGCAAATCTTAGAAGAAGAAGGTTTTAGCACGTCCTTTCATCAAATGAATGATTTTGTTTGGATCGTAGAAGCGAAGAAAAGGGAATGAAAGGATGTTTTTGATTTGAAAATCGCAGTAATAGGTGCAATGGAAGAAGAAGTCACGATTTTAAGAGATCAACTAAAGAATGCTACACAAGAAAACATCGCTGGGTGTGAATTTACAACAGGTGTTTATGAAAATAAAGAAGTCATTTTATTAAAATCAGGGATTGGAAAAGTGAATGCGGCGGTCAGCACAACACTTCTGCTTGACCGCTTTCAGCCAGATTATGTGATCAATACAGGATCTGCTGGCGGTTTCCATCACTCATTAAATGTGGGCGATATTGTCATATCGACAGATGTCAGACATCATGATGTAGATGTGACGACCTTTGATTACGAATATGGACAAGTGCCAGGATTGCCAGCTGCTTTTATGGCAGATGAAAAGCTTGTGAAGATAGCAGAGGAATCTGCTTTAGAGATCGATCATATTCAAGTGTCAAAAGGAACGATTGCAACAGGAGATTCGTTTATGAATGATCCAGATCGTGTAGCGTTTGTAAGAGAGAAGTTTCCAGAGCTATATGCGGTGGAAATGGAGGCAGCAGCCGTCGCGCAAGTTTGTCAGCTGTTTGGAACGCCATTTGTCGTTGTTCGAGCGCTATCAGATATTGCGGGGAAAGAATCCAATATCTCCTTTGATCAATTTCTTGAGCAAGCAGCGATTCACTCAACAGATCTTGTCCTGCGTATGATAAAGCAAACACAATAAAAGAAGGGTTCCCCCCTTCTTTTCCATGCAAAGGAAGGGATATAATATGGCTGTCATAAAGGATATAACGGAATTAATTGGTCACACACCACTTTTAAAGCTGTCAGGGATTGGCGTTCCGGCAGGTGTTGATGTCTATGCAAAGCTTGAAATGATGAATCCAGGTGGAAGTATTAAGGATCGTTTAGGTGACATGCTGATCAAAGAAGCGTTGGTATCTGGCAAACTGCGATCAGGCGGAACCATGATTGAAGCAACTGCAGGAAACACTGGAATCGGGCTTGCGTTAAGTGCAAGGAAACATCAATTGCGTACCATTTTCTGTGTTCCAGAACACTTTAGTCAAGAGAAGCAACAACTCATGAAGGCACTTGGTGCAGAGATTATTCATACACCAAGAAAAGAAGGGATGAAGGGTGCGATCGATCGAGCACTTAAACTAGAGGCAAGCCTTGAAAATGCGTATTGTGTTTTACAATTTAAAAACCAAGTAAATCCATTGACTTACTATAAAACGCTAGGACCAGAAATATGGTCTGACTTACAAGGGAACATAGATGTTTTCGTGGCAGGAGCGGGCTCTGGCGGGACTTTTCAAGGATGTGCCGCATATTTAAAGGAGCAAAATGAGGCGTTAAAAACGGTTGTTGTGGAACCAGAAGGATCGATTTTAAACGGCGAGGAACCGGGACCTCATAGAACGGAAGGAATTGGTCTTGAATTTATTCCAGATTACATGGAATCGTCTTTATTTGATGAGATTTATACCGTCTGTGACGATGATGCTTTCCGAATGGTGAAAGAAGCAGCTAAAAAAGAAGGCGTTCTGCTTGGAAGCTCCTCTGGAGCCGCATTATTTGCCGCTTTAGAGGAAGCCAAAAAGGCAGCACCTGGGACAGTCATTGTCACCATTTTTCCTGATAGCAGTGAGCGGTATTTAAGTAAAGGAATTTATGAGGGAGGAAAATAGAATGAAACCAAAAACAATGATGATTCATAGTGGAACAACTGGTGATGAAAAAACAGGAGCCGTGTCTGTACCGATTTACCAAGTGAGCACCTATAAGCAACCAAAAGCAGGTGAACATACAGGGTATGAATATTCTAGAACAGCGAACCCAACAAGAACCGCACTGGAAACGATCATTCGTGATCTTGAAGGAGGAGCAAACGGCTATGCTTTCAGTTCAGGTATGGCTGCTATTACAGCAGTGATAATGCTATTTAACAGCGGGGATCATATCGTACTGACAGACGATGTTTACGGCGGGACCTACCGCGTTATTACGAAGGTGCTAAATCGTATTGGAATTGGGGCCACATTTGTTGATACAAGTGATCCTGAAGCGGTGAAAAAAGCGATTTTACCAGAAACAAAAGCCGTTTACATTGAATCACCGACCAATCCTTTACTCAAAATGACCGACCTAAAAGCCATCAGCCACATCACAAAAGAAGCCAACACCTTAATGATTGTAGATAACACGTTTTTCACACCGTATTTCCAAAAGCCGATTGAATATGGGGCTGACATTGTCCTGCACAGTGCCACAAAATATTTAGGGGGCCATAGTGATGTCGTGGGCGGACTTGTCGTAACAGCAACGAAAGAGCTCGGTGAAGAACTGCACTTTGTTCAAAATTCTACAGGTGGGATTCTTGGACCACAGGATTCATGGCTTCTCATGAGAGGAATGAAAACACTTGGACTAAGAATGGAAGCTCATCAACAAAATGCGCAGAATATTGCTGAGTTTCTAGAACAACATCCAGCAATCACACGTGTCTATTATCCAGGTCTAAGCGCTCACCGGGGCCACGACATAGCGAAAACACAAGCAACAGGCTTCGGTGGTATGATCTCTTTTGATATTGGAAAAGAAGAAAATGTCGATGTGTTTTTAAGTCAGCTTAAGCTGTTTACAATAGCAGAAAGCCTTGGAGCAGTTGAAAGCTTAATTTCTGTTCCTGCTCGAATGACTCATGCATCCATTCCAAAAGAGCGCAGGGAAGAGCTTGGCATCACAGATGGTTTAATTCGAATTTCTGTAGGTCTTGAAGATATTGATGACTTATTAGTTGATATCGAACAAGGGCTGGACGCGCTAGCGAATGGATAGATTTACATGCTCCTCGCTTTCTCTCACTATGTTAAGCTATGAATAGACATTGACTACGGGAAGGTGAAACAAGTGAAGAAAAAGTGGAGTGGTTTAGTGACAGATTACAAGCAATACGCTTTTATTTTGCTTGCTGTCAGCACCTTTTTATATATTGGGACGATCTTACCTAATCAGCACCTTGAAGCATCTCCAAAAATGCTGATGATGGGAGTAGATTGTGTTTTCTTATTAGCAGCTTTTCTTTGTGTAAAACGTGCGATCTTTTTTCAAAGAAAACTACAAGAACTAGATGAAGATTAATCCGAAAAGTCTCCTCATGTGATGAGGGGGCTTTTTTCATTGTATTGGTCAATTCGGACAAGAAAGTCTGTATAAATTTAGTCAAAAACACAAAAAACATCCAAATTTCTAAAAACAGGTATACAAAATGGTGCTTGCTGGATATACTTACAAAGTAATTAAAAATGTAAAGGAGGCTGAAGGATATGTTATTCGTATCTACTTGTGATCAATTCAATCTACAATTTTCCCATGTCATCAGCCTGTGGAAGAGCTCGTGTCCTTCCTTTACCTATTACGGTGCACGCTTGAAAACTGTAAAACTGTTTAAGTAAACGAGGATTTCACGCTTCATCCATCGCAGGTTGAAAGACACTGTCTTTCGAGCTGCATTTTTGTGTACCTGCAGTTCAACTGATATAGAAGATCTGCGGGCTATTTCGTATGCTGTTAACTTGAAGGGAGGTGAGCGTATATGACAATCCATTTATTTTTTATTACTTTGACGATCCAGCGTAAATATAAAGACATGGAAACCGTTCTTTATGAACAACAAGTCGAAACCTTTTATGAAGAAATGAAGCAGAAACAACTAAAGTATATGAACTAAGAAGAAAAAGAAAAAGATGAAAAGGAGGAGATTGACATGTTTATGATGCTTGCAATGCTTGATTGTTACACAAGGGAGAAGGACCAGGTTTAGACACGCTCCACATTGATCACGTGCACATATGATAACCGTAAAAGGAGAATGTGAGGTGATCAATGAATGTCTATGTCACCATATATGAGGTTTCCGTCAGTGGGACACGGGTATGCGTCCATTCCGCACTCCTTAAAGCACGGATACGGCAATCCATACCGAATGCAAAGAGAGCAAGAAGAAATGTTCAGACGCTATATGTACAATTACAATTATCCAACCTATTGGTATTAAAGAAAAGGAGCAGAAAACGTCATCGTTTCCTGCTCCTTTTACATTAGCAAATCCAGCTTGCACCAATGATGATCAACAAAATGAACAGTACAACAAGCAACGCGAATCCGCCTGCAAAACCGCCACCGTAGCCACCGCAGCATCCTCCAGAATAACCGCCAAAGCCCATAATCTAGCACCACCTTTATCTAAAGATACATTTATAAAATATGCAGCTCATGCAGAAAACGAAATCAATCTGAGCACAATTAAGGAAAATGCCTATTCGTTAAAATATTTTTTCGCGTCATGCGAAACATTTTCTAAAAAGGTACCGTCTAAATAAAGGACAAATAAATTAGGACTAGGTCTTAACTTTTGTTTAGGCGAAAGCCGATATAAAAAGTAAGAAAATTGGTAAATAATTTTATTTACTGGTGTAAAGCAGGTGTTAACATTGATTCAAAGCTGGATTGGAAAACAAATGAGGGAACCAAAAGGCTTGTTCTCAAAATGGGTTTCCTGCTATATGGAAAAAAATCATCATCATATCAATCAATGGACGATTCAACTCTTAAATATACAAGAAAATGACCGAATTTTAGAAATTGGCACTGGAAGAGGTATGACTTTATCAAAAGTAGCAGAAAAACTTGATCGAGGAAAAGTATATGGAGTGGATGCCTCTCGTCATATGATCAAATATGCAAAAAGAAAAAATAAGAAGCTTGTAGAGCAGGATAAAGCTGTGATCACTCTTGGAAAGGCTGAACATTTGCCTTTTGAAGATAGATCATTCAATAAATTGTATACAGTGCAAACCATCTATTACTTGGCGGATATAGAGCAAGTGATGAAAGAAGTATACCGCGTTCTTCAAGTGGATGGAGAAGTATTCTTATCTTTTCAAAATCAGGAGCCGCTGAAGAAACAAAAATGTTCACAATCTTTTTCAACTTACAGTGAACAAGAGATTTGCGGTCTATTTTCAGCATATCACTTTAGAGAAGTTTCGGTTTATTACTATGATACATACATCTGTGTCAAAGCCTTAAAATGATGAAAATATTTCCCAGGTAATGAACAAGCGTCAAAAAAAGAGGCTCTTCGTCAGAAGGGCCTCTTAACGTGCGATGCATTCATGACATCCAAGCGCCATGATGTCAACAAAGAAAAGGTTCTTCTTGAAAGAGCCGTTTGCATTCATTTCATATGTAGGGGCCAGCCAGGTGTGTAAGGAATGATAGTATATATAAGGAATTTGTTTGTCGATTAAGGATACCTGTCTGGCTTATTCGTTATATCGGCACCGTTCTGCAAATGTTTAGCTTTTTTTCAAATGCAGTTTTCCAGCTGTTCAAATTTCCAGACAAAGATCAGGCGATGGAAAAAATACTTGATTTGACGATGCTTTCTGATATTTTCCCGACAGGGTTTCACGGCGATTCTGCTGTGATCGTCGGTGATCTTAATGAGAAACGGCATCAATAAGCGAGAAGCTTTGGCCTATACTATTTTCCTCAATTTTGTAACATGTTATAATGAATGAATTGGAAATATTGATCTTTAGTTGAAGATTATACCATACATTTCACTTAACTATGATATAAATTTATCATATAGATCTTGATTTGAGAGAGCGGCATAAAGGCTTCAATAGGAAGAATAGGGGAGAGATATCGATTGATAAAAGTACATGACATCAAGAAAAATTATGAGGATAAACAGATATTAAAGGGGATAAGCTTTCACTTGAAAAAAGGGGAAGCATTTGGGTTATTAGGACCTAATGGTGCAGGGAAATCAACACTAATCGGCATCATGACAGGACTTATCCGTTCAACAAGTGGTACTGTTACAATCGGAGGTATCGATCTAAACAGAGAAACAAAGCATGCTCAGCAATTGATTGGTATTGTCCCGCAAGAGATCGCTTTATATTTAGATTTGACAGCAAAGGAAAATTTAATGTTTTGGGGGAAAATGTACGGTCTTAAAGGGAAGAAGTTAAAAAGTAGAGTACAAGAAACGCTTGAGTTAATCGGTCTTGAGGATAGAGGAAAGGATAAAGTGAAAGTATTTTCAGGAGGGATGAAAAGAAGGGTCAATATCGGTTGTGCTATTTTACATAAGCCAAAAATTTTAATTATGGATGAACCAACAGTTGGAATAGATCCTCAATCGAGAAATCATATTTTAGAAACTGTCCAAAGGTTAAATCAAGATGGAATGACTATTGTTTATACGAGTCACTATATGGAAGAGGTTGAATACTTATGTGACAAAATTGGAATCATTGATCAAGGATCACTTGTTGCACTAGGGACAATTGCTGAACTAAGTAAGCTTGTTGAAGAACAAAGAGAAGTAATTTTAACGATTAAAAATAATAAAGCAGATATTGAAAAAGTGTGTAAGTATATTCGAGAAAGCTACCCTACAAAAGATTTTAATGTCGAAGGTCAAAAATTTAAAATATCAGATCAAAAACCTCAAGAATTTATTAGTAAGTTAATTCAAGTATTAACAGATATGAAAGTGGAAATTATTTCAGCAGAAGTTGTAGAACCAAATTTAGAAAATGTATTCTTGTATTTAACAGGTAAGAAATTACGAGACTAGACCGAATAGAGGTGAGCATATGAGTATTTGGGTTGTACTGAAAGATCTATTATTGTTTTTTAGGGATAAGAAAAGCTTTTTTACACTTTTTTTATGCCTATCATATTAATTGCTATTTTAGGTGCAGCATTTGGAGATAACATGAAGAAAGATAGTGAAGTCAGGATGGATTCATTTCGAGTAGGAATAACAGATCAAGATAAGTCAGCTACAAGTAAAATGTTTCTTTCAACATTGTCTAAGAGTGAACTCAGTGACATATTTGAGGTGAAGGTTACCTCGAAAAATCAATTAGAGAAAGATTTAAATAGTAGAGACATTACAATGGGCATAATCATCAAGCCGAATTTTGAAAAAAGCCTATTAAATCACGATCATGTGCAATTGAATATTTTGAAAGGACCTAATTCAAACTTACAGGAAATAGTTCTAGAAAATGTGGTTTTGCAATTCTTTCAAAATTATCATATGAATCGTATTCTGGTGCCGTTGAATCAAGGTAAAGAAGTGGAGATCGTGTCTGATCAACTGAAAAAAGAACTGGTGAACGAGAGGAATATTCGGATCAACAGCCAGCCGATTACATCCTTCCAATACTATGCAGGCGGGATGGGTGTGCTTTTTTTATTAATGACTGTTGTTTTTCTAGTTGGAAGTATGATAGAGGAAAAAGAGGAAGATGTTTACAAAAGGCTGATTGTATCAAAATTAAGCAATACTAGTTACATCGTTGGGAAGTTATTGGGTATTGTTTTGATGAGTATGATTCAACTTGCGGTCATTATTTTATTTACTAGCTTTGTCTTTAAGGTGAACTGGGGAGAGCCTTTTACAGTTGTTATGATCGGATGTAGTTTTATATTAAATGCTGCGGGTTTCGGAGTACTGATTGGTTCTTTTATCAATAGAGAAAAAACGTTTAACAGTGTGGGGATTTTAGGAACTCAAGTGTTAGCTGCTTTAGGTGGGAGTATGGTGCCCTTATACTTATTCCCACAATGGGTGATTGATATCAGCTATTTTTTACCTAATTCTCTTGCACTTCAAATGTTTTTGAAAAGTATGGCAGGTGCTGATTTTAGTGACATTCAAAATGGGTTTTTGCTTAGCTGCGGTATGGGACTAGCTTTCTTCATCATTGCTTTATTAAGAATGTCTTTTGAAAGGAAGCATCGTTATGCATAAAATATTAGCCATTATAACGTTAAAGTTAAAAGAAACATTAAAGTCCCCATTGACCCTCATTTTTCTATTTGTTATGCCTATCGTATTTAGTATTATCTTTGGAAGTACGGCATCTGATACAAAGAAACCTACAGTTGCTTTTATTCTAGAGCCCAATCAAGATGAACTCGATCAAGAAATTTTTCAAATTCTTAAAAAAAACACCAAATTTCTCTGGATAAAGGCGACTGAAAGCGATGCAAAAGATTTAGTATCTGAAGAAAAGGTCATTGCATCTGTGAAAGTTGCAAACCCGTTAAAGTCCCATATAAAAGTTAAAGAGATTTTTGATGTGACAGTTTTTAAGAAAACTGAGGAATATGCAGTCTTATCTCCCTATTTAAAAGAGACAGCGGCCATCATTTATCAAATCAATCAGGGTGTGAAAGAGCAGAAAAGTGTTTCTCTCACCAATGCTTTGAACAAGTTAAATGAATCTGGCACTATTTCATTGGTTGAAAAAAATCAAGATGGTCAAGCAAGCCAGCAACCAAATTTAATACCCCTTGGCTTTACTATTATATTTATGATGTTTGCGATTTCAAGCTCTGTGTCATCCATTCATTTAGAGTATAGAGATTACACATGGCAAAGATTGCTCTCAAGTCCCATCCATAAAATATCTGTATTATTGGGCTATTTCATAGCTTATTTTCTTCTTGGATGGATCCAACTGGGTGTTCTTCTGACCGTATTATCTATATTCTTCAATGTGTACTTAGGCAACCTTATGCTTATTTTAGTGTTTGGATCATTCGTTATTGGTCTTGTTGTGAGTTTAGGTTTTATGATTGCAACCTTATCTCATACAAAAAAGCAAGCTGAAGTATTTAGTGCAATTATCATTGTAGGAACTTGCATGCTAGGCGGTATTTATTGGCCATTAGATATCGTTCCAGACATTATGAAGAAGATCTCTTTGGCTATACCGCAAACTTGGATGATGTCTGGTTTTGGTGAGATTATGAGCGGTACTGTCAATCACTCAATCTTATTATTAGACATAACAGTTTTAGCTGCTTTTACGATTGTTTTTATGGTGATTGGTTTGAAAAGTATCAAGTCATATTGATCACGTTTCTTCGTTACATTGCTTTTATGCATTGTGCGAAGCCGTTCTGACGATTGGCATGACAGGCATCTTAGGCGGGTTAGCACATGTTCTATCTATACGAATCTCCGTCATTTTAGGGAGTGTGTATGCTTCTAGTTTGTCTATTTCTATGTTTTGTCATTTTTCGTCCATTGACTGTCAACAAAATAGTGCATCGTACTTAGAAGATTAAAAAATGATGTTACCATTATTTAAGTAAGTTAATTAAATTGATGAAAAAAGGAGTCTTACAAATGAAAGCACTACGCTGGCACGATCAAAAGGACATTCGACTAGAAGAAATTGACGAACCAACAGTTGCCCCAGGAAAAGTGAAACTAAAAGTCAAATGGTGCGGCATTTGTGGAAGTGATTTACATGAATATCTAGGAGGGCCTATCTTCATTCCAGTGAACGAGCCTCATCCACTGACAAAAGAAAAAGCACCAGTAACATTAGGACATGAATTTTCTGGTGAGGTTGTTGAGGTAGGTGAAGGCGTGAGCGATTACAACGTAGGTGATCGAGTGGTGGTAGAACCGTAGAACCTATTTTTTCCACTCACGGGCACCAAGGTGCTTATAACTTAGATGAAAACATGGGCTTTTTAGGACTTGCAGGAGGCGGCGGTGGATTCTCTGAATATGTATCAGTCAATGAAGAATTACTTCATTTGTTACCAGACGAATTGTCATATGAGCAAGGCGCGCTTGTAGAGCCTTCTGCAGTTGCTTTATATGCTGTTCGTTCTAGTAAAGTACAAGCTGGGGATACAGTGGCAGTGTTTGGCTGCGGACCAATTGGCTTACTTGTCATTGAAGCGTTAAAAGCAGCTGGTGCTACTGATATTTATGCAGTTGAATTATCAAAAGAACGCCAAGAAAAAGCAAAAGAGCTTGGATCTATTATTGTGGATCCTTCTCAGTATGATGATGTTGTTCAAGAAATCGCACGCCTTACAAACGGTGGAGTCGATGTTTCTTTTGAAGTGACAGGTGTACCTGTTGTATTAAAGCAAGCAATCCAATCAACTAGAATTTCAGGTGAAACAGTCATTGTAAGCATTTGGGAAAAAGGCGCAGAAATTTTGCCGAATGACATTGTGATTAAAGAACGTACAGTCAAAGGAATTATCGACTACAGAGACGTATTCCCATCTGTTTTAAACTTAATGAGAAAAGGCTATTTCTCCGCAGATACACTCGTTACGAAAAAAATCAAGCTGGACGATGTGATCGAGAATGGCTTCCATGCATTAATCAATGAAAAAGATCAAGTGAAAATTTTAGTCAGTGCTGAATCGTAAGACCAAAGGGAATGGCATCAGCTATTCTCTTTTTATATGACCTGTCCGTTTTCATAGAGAGGGTTACATTTGAATAGTGATAATTGAAAAGCTGTTTATCAATGGGAGATGACATCATGTTTTATCACATCAAAGAACTGCAATAATAAGCGAAGCCCTCAAGAACAGGAAGAACGAGAATGCGATCTTGTCGCCACTAGGACAGAAGCGAAAGAAATGACCTATCATATATTCAAAAAATATCTCTTGATTGAAGCATCCGTTTAGGGTGCTTTTTTATGAGTAAAAAAGGGGATGTATTGATAAAATGATGAAATATGGGTTAGTTTGAAAGATCGATATATTTTTAGAAAAATATTGAAGTGTTATTTCGAATATATTATGATATATGACGTAATGTTACAAAATATACAAATATATGACAAGGAGACCATTATGATTCTAAAAAGAAAGGTAAATTGGAAAAGGAACATTGCAGCGCTACTAGCCTTTGTGATGCTTATAACAATGTTTCCTTCTGACATTTTTGCAGAAGAACCTGAAGAAAATACAAAATCAAGTCATAACAGCATTCAAAAAACAGACGATTCAAAAACCTTGGAAATGGCAGGAATTGATGAAGATGAAATTGGAAAAGACGGAGAAGTTCTATCAGAAAGAACAGAAAGCAGCAAGCTTTTCTATGAAGGAGATGGTGTATTTACCCAAGAGGTATATCCTAACCCAATTCATATAAAAGAGTCACCAGATGCTGAGTGGGAGGACATCTCTCCAGAATTAAAGACAACCTCGAAAAAAGAAATAGAAACAGAAAATGCAAGATTAGATTCAACCTTTCAAAAACAAATGAAACAAGGGCTCTATGCCACATTCGAACATAAAAAACATCAAATTGAATTTTCAATTTTAAAAGCTTCAGGGACAAACAAACCAGAAATACATTCCAAAGATACCTCTGCACAATTTAAAGAGAACACCAACGAGCTTACATATGAAGAGGTATTTCCAAACATTGATTTACGATCATTTACTTTTAATGAAAACATCAAAGAAGATATTGTACTCAATCGATATGATGGCTACAATTCTTTTACATTTAAAATAAAGACAGATCTAACTGGAAAAATTGATGAAGATGGTTCTGTTACATTTTATGATCAAAAAAAACGGACCATTTTTCAAGTTCCAAAACCGTTTATGACCGATTCAAATTTAGATGAAAAGTCAGGTGAAGTTGCTCGATCAGAAGATGTGAGCTTTGAATTGCAAAAAGTAAATGATGGCTATTTACTTCATGTAACAGCTGATGATAAATGGCTGAAAGATCCTGAACGAGTTTATCCTGTGTCTATCGATCCTTCGACTTCTTTATCTGTTTCATCAGACACATTCATTATGAGTGCATACCCAACAACAAACTATTCATCTTCTACGCAAAAATGGGATGCTAATCTGAAAAGTTATGTACTGAAAACAGGTTATTATGATAAAACAACTGGTACAAACTATGCGTTCATGAAGTTTAATTCATTCAAGCCGATTCAAAATATGAATGTAACAAAAGCGACTCTCAAAACGTATATCGCTCATTCATATTATGGAACGAAGGCAACTGGTCTATGGCTGGACACAGTCAATGCAAACTATGATCATACAAAACTAACATGGAACAATAAACCAAGCTCAAAAAACATCGGCAAAGCCAATGTGTATAAAGGACAATGGGCGAGCTATGATGTGACATCGACCATCAAAGCTTGGAATAGCGGAACAGCAAACTATGGATTTAAATTACATGCAAATGGAAATGGGCAAGATCATTGGAAAAAAATAATCTCATCAACAAACTCAACCAAAAAACCAGTCATTGAAGTAACGTATACAATTCCTCAGGCAAATGCACCAACTGTAAAAGGTTTTAGTAATGGAAATGGTACAGGTTACTTAAATTTAAGTTGGACCAAGGTGTCTGGGGCAAAAGGCTACAAAGTGTGGCTATACAACGGAAAAGAGTATGAAGCCATTTCAGTTGGAAATGTGGCGTCATGGAGTACAAAAGGAAAGAATATATGGCCGACAGCGAGCGAGATTGCAGCAAAAAAATATAAACTCCATTTAGATGGAAAAGGTGGAACTGAATTAGCTGTTGACCCTTCTCCAGTTTATAAAAACTCAGGCGGCAATTATGCGACGAGTAAAAATTATTGGGTAGCTGTAAGTGCTATTTTTGACCAAGGTGAAGGCGTAATGTCGGCAAAAGTAAAACCTGTCGTGCCTAATGTGGCTAGAGCGAAAGCACCTAGTACAAAAGGATTCAATAATAATAACGCAACAGGTTACTTTGATCTTTCTTGGAATTCAGTTTCCGGTGCGACCGGTTATAAAATACAAATGTTTAATGGAAAAAGCTATGAGACATTGGATCTCGGGAATCAAACATCATGGTCAACAAAAGGGAAAAAAGTGTGGCCGACAGCTACAGAGATTAAAGCAGGTAAATATGCATTGCACTTGAAAGATGGAAAAGGTGCGGAACTTCCTATTCATCCAGGTGCGACTTACAAAAATGCTGGGGGAGATGCAGCTCAAAAACATTATTCCTTCAGAGTGATTGCATACAATAAAGATGGAGAAGCCATTGCTTCACCGCCAGCTGGACCAACCTTACCTGATTTATCAAGACCGAAAGCTTTATCTGGATATGCTTATACCAATACAAAAGAGAGCCAAACGGGTTATATCAACTTACATTGGGATAAGGTAAAAAATGCAAAAGGGTATAAAATCAACATCTATAATGGCAAGGCATATCAAACGTTTGATGTAGGTGATGTGGATCATTGGACGACACAAAACAAGAACATTTGGCCAACTCCTGCTGAAATTAAAAATGGAAAATATGTGCTCCATACAGATGGTAAAGGCGGGGAATTAGCGCTCGACCCATCTCCAGTGTATGAAAATGCAAATGGAAATTATAAAGGACGCAAGAACTATTCCTTTACCCTTGCCGCCTATGATGCAAATGGAGAAACCATTCCAACACCAGCCTTCAACCCGACATTTCATGCAGGTGCTGAATTTCTTGGAACAGAGGATTACTGGTCAATCATCGATATACCAGATGGTCAGCTCAATGGTGCAACTGGTAATGTGATAGTTAGTGAAGAGGAAATGTCGATCGATGGAAGAGGACCAGGTCTCGGAATTGGTAGAACTTACAACAGTTTAGGTGCAGCTGATCATCTGTTTGGCCAAGGCTGGTACGCAGATGTAGAAACAAGTATCACTCCAACAGAAGATGGTGCGATCTATATTGATGAGGATGCCACAACTCACGTTTTTACAAAAAAAGCAGATGGTACGTATCAACCACCAACAGGTATTTTCCTTGAATTAACGGAATCAAAGGATGAATACATGTTAAAAACGAAGGATCAAACCTTTGCACACTTTAGTAAAAATGGTGGGAAGATCACAAAGGTTGTAGATGGGCATAAAAATACAACGACATACAAATATAACGAAAACAATCAGCTCACATCAATGGAAGATGCATCTGGCCGAAAAATAACAATTGAATATGATAAAGATGGTCATATCGTCTCGGTTCAAGGACCAAAAGGGAAAAAGCTTTCATATGAGTATGATGCAGATTTATTAGTGAAAGTCATTGATTCAGATGGAACGAGCATCTCGTATGAATACGACAAAGAAGGCAGATTGATCAAACAATTCTCTCAAAATAGCACAGAAGGTCAGCCTGTTTTTACAGAATATCAATATCAGGATCACCGTTTAGTCAAAGCAATCAATGCCAAAAAAGAAACCTTTGAGTATGCGTATGATATGTCTAAAAAGACACTCATGCTGACGCAGCCAAACGGTCGAAAAATACAATATACGTACAACGAAGCAGCCAATCCAATTCAAGTTATAGATGATGCAGAAGGGCTTAAGATTACCACTAAAACTAAATATGAAGGCAACCAAATCGTAGAAGAAACTGACCCAAATGATGTAGAAAAAGGAAAGGCTACAGAAAGCTATTCGTACGATAAAAACGGCAATGTCATTCAGGCAAAAGATGCTTATGGCACGGAAACCTACGAATATAACAAAAACAATGACGTCACAAAAGTGAAAGATACAGAAGGAGATATCACAGACATCGCCTATGATGGATTAGATGCTGTATCTGAAACAGATCAAAGTGGAAATATGTCTTCAGCAAGTATTTATGATTCTTACGGGAATTTGGTACAAACGAGTAAAGAACTTGCTGCAGGTGCGAACATTTTAAAAAATGGAAGTTTTGAAGATACGCTAACAGGATGGAAGCTAACAGCATCTAAGGATGCCGGGAAATTAGCGCAAACAGCTGGAAAAAGTGGTGCGTTGTCTGGCAGTCGAGTGTTAGAGGTCAGTTCACAATCGACAACTGAAGGAACAGAACTTGGCTATTCATCAGCTACTCAAGAAGTGACACTAGAGCCAAATACGACGTATACACTTAGTGGGAAAATAAAGACAGAGCTAACGAAAGCGAGAGCATTTTTTAACATCGATTTAAGAGATACAAACAACAAACGAATTCAATGGATCAGCAACGGCTACAGCACATTATCAGGCAAAAATGATTGGACAAAACGCCAAGTCACTTTTACGACGCCATCTCATGCAGGTAAAGCTGTGATCTATATGGAAGTGGATCATCGAGACAAAGCTGGAAAAGGAAAAGCCTGGTTCGATGAGATCCAGCTAGAAAAAGGCGATGTCTCATCAAGCTATAATCCAGTCAAAAATAATTCCTTTACGGATAAAACAACAAGCTGGAGTGGAACAGGTGGTTCATTAGATCATGAAGAAGGCTTTAACGATGACATTTCGTTAAAAGTGACGAGAACATCTTCATCACAAGCGAATGTCATCTATAAACAATCTGTGCCGATTGAACAAAATACAAAAGATCAATCTGTGTATGTCACACTGACAGGGATGTCAAAGGCTGAAAATGTCAAAGGATCAAGTAAAAATGATTACTCACTTCAAGCGATTGTTACTTATACAGATGGCACAACAGGGACGTTTTATGCGAAATTCCCTACCGGCACACAGGAGTGGAACCGAGCGGCGGTCGTCATACCAAAAACCAAACTGTTGAAAAAAATCGATGTCAATATCATTTTTCAAAAAAGTGCGATTGGAACCGCTTGGTTTGATGACATCCGACTAGTAGAAGGTAGTCTTTTAACGAAAACCACTTACGACGAGAAAGGGAACTATGCCGTTAAAGAAGAGGATGAGCTAGGCTACTCGTCTCAATCTGCTTTCGATGAAACAGGCAAAAAGCTGTCTGAAACCGATGCGAAAGGCGAGAAAACAACATACGAATATGACCAGGCAGATCAGCTCAAGAAAATGACTTTATCAAACGGGACATCCATTATGAGAACGTATGATAAAGAGGGCAATGAACGGACGAAAACGATACGTGCAGATTCAGATCAGACGTATCAATTTGAATACGACCTCATAGGCAAATTGACAAAAACCATTGATCCATTAGGGAATGTGTTGAAAAGTGAATATGATGCGAATAGCAACTTAATCAAAACCATTTCTGCAAATGGACATGAAGTCTCTCTCTCATATGATGGAACAGACAGAGTGAAGTCGAAGTCTTACAATGGAAAAGAAAAATATAACTTCAGTTACGATAAAAATGGGAACGAAACGACGGTTGTCAACAAAGAACAAAACACAACCAAAAATCGAACGTTTGACCAACAAAACCGCATTATAAAGTTAACTGAGCGTGGTAGCAGCCAAACTTGGACGTATCCAACCGATTCAGATAAACTGAAATCCTTTGAATGGACACATGGTAATCAAAAAGGAACAAACCAATTCAGTTACAATAAACTGGATCAAATGACGCAGATGAAGGATTCTAGTTCTACGTATTCGTTTGATTATGATGAAAATGGAAATGTCCAGTCCTTTATTACAGGGAACGGCAGTGGTGCTAGCTTTGCTTATGATGAGCGCAATTTAATCAACGAATTGCATATTGGGACAAGCCAAGGTACGACGATCTTAAACGAAGCCTACGAATATGATCAAAATGGAAACAGAATAACGGTTGATCAAGGCACTAACGGGAAGATTCGTTATGAGTATGGAAAATTAGATCAATTGATCAAAGAAACTCATCCAGATGGAACGGTCATTGAGTACACATATGATGGGTTTGGGAACAGAAAAACAGTCACGACTAAAAAAAATGGTGTCAAGAAAACAGTCAACGCATCATTTAACATCATGAACCAACTGACAAAGGCAAATGGGGAGATTTTGACTTATGACAAAAATGGCAATCGAACGTCTGACGGCCAATTCCTTTATGAATGGGATGCAGAAGATAACATAACGGCCATCACGAAAAAAGGGGAAGACAAGCCCTTTGTCACTTACAAATATGATGAGCGTGGATACAGAATTCAAAAAACAGTGAATGGAAAAGTCACCAATTATTTTTATGACGGTGACAGCCTGAATGTTTTATACGAAACAGATAAAGACAACGTAGTCACAAAAGCATACACATACGGTGACAGTGGACAACTGCTTGCATTCACGCAAAATGGAAAGAAATATTTCTATCACTACAATGCACACGGTGATGTCATGGCCATTACAAATAGTGCAGGGAAAAGCGTCGCCGAGTACGAATATGATACATGGGGCGTTCCAACAAAAGTAAAAGAAGATGAAGAAGTAAAAGGAAACCCATATCGCTATGCTGGCTACCGCTTCGACGAAGAAACAGGACTTTACTATTTAATCGCCCGCTACTATGAACCAAAAAATGGCGTATTCCTATCACTTGACCCAGACCCAGGAAGCGATGGAGATTCACTAGATCAGAATGGATACTCTTATGGAAACAACAATCCAGTCATGAATGTAGACCCGGATGGCCATTGGGTATGGTTAGTTGTCAATGCAGGATTTGCGGTATATGATGGATACAAAGCTTATAAATCAGGCAAGGGCTGGAAAGGTGCAGCAGTTGCAGCCGCATCAAATTTTGGACCTGGGAAGATATTTAAGGGTGCGAAGAGGGTTTACGGGTTTGCAGCTAAAACGATTAAAATTAAAGGACACACAAAACATGGTCTTAATCAATCTATAGGTCGAAATGGAGGGCGTGGAGTTAGTGCTAAGGCAAAACTAGATGCTGTTTGTAACCCTAAGAAAAAAATCAATCAAGGAAATGGAACTATAAGGTATGTTGGCAAAAAAGCTACAGTAGTTTTAAATAAAAAGGGGAAAGTTGTTACTTCTTTTGGTAGTTCACGAGCAAAAGGAGATAAGAATAGATTTCACTCGCATGGAAAAGGGAACAAATCCAAAAAGAGAAGAAGGTAAAAACTAATTAAATTTATTTCCATATAATATGTTTTAAGGGGAGATTAGATGGCCGTAATTAAGGATGACTTTATTGAAGTTGAGTTAAAACCTAGGACATATCAAGAAGATTGCGAAGATCCATTTATTTTATCTATATTTGAGTTGTCTGAAGGAAACAAGGTGATAGTTCGTGATTTTTCTGCAGTGTTATTAAAAAGTGAGTATGAAAAGTTAGTCTCAGAAATTGAAGGTTTAATTAATAATAAGTTAAAAAATCTTTATGTAGAAACTATTGAGCCACTGTTTATTTTAAGAATAGATAAAGAAATCGAAAAATATGTAATAAAAATTGAAGTATTTATTACCGATGAAAAGCAGTCAGAACAATATGAGATTAATCTTGATGAGGAAAATGTAAAATGCTTTTTAAAAGATTTGAAATATGATATTGAAGATGTAAAAGATCCTCCGAAACTTCCTTAATTATCGTTAGATTACAATACTTTAAAGGTCATACTAACTCAATTTTAAATTTTAAGGTTAAAAAGAAAAATGAGTTAAGTTCATTAGACGGGACATTTAAAATTAGTATTGAAAAAAGTTTTAAACGAACTTTAATTAAACTTGTATATAATGAACTTCATTTTGAGGAAACAA
>NZ_JAIVLB010000030.1 GCF_020524495.1 Bacillus stratosphericus
CTAGCAAACTGGACATGGAAAGGACCATGTCCAGCGTAAGACAACTGATAAATTTTATCAAAATAAGTGAAAACCCCACTTTTACTTGAAGTAAAGGTGGGGTTTGTCTACGGTCTGAGCCGATATGTCACCATATCTGCTTTCGTTTATCGACGTAGTTTTTGAAAAACCTTTTGCACTGTCTCAATCGTATATTTGATGTCTTCATCTGTATGAGCAGTTGAAAGGAATAACCCTTCGAATTGAGAAGGTGGAAGGAAGATGCCGTGATCAGCCATTTCCTTGTAAAATTCAGCGAATAAAGCCAGATCAGCTGTTTTCGCTGTGTCGTAATTGATAACTTGTTCATTCGTAAAGAAGAATCCGATCATGGAACCCGCACGGTTAAACGTTAATGGAATTCCATATGCTTTTGCCGATTTCGAAATTCCTTCTTCCAGCCTATCACCTTTTCGTCTAAACTCTTCGTAAGACTGAGGGGTAAGCTGCTTTAACGTTTCTAAGCCTGCTGTCATTGCAAGAGGGTTACCGGATAACGTTCCTGCTTGATAAATCGGGCCGCTTGGCGCAATTTGTCTCATAATGTCCGCTCTACCGCCATAAGCACCAACTGGCAGGCCGCCTCCGATGACTTTACCAAGACATGTCAGATCAGGCGTAATGCCAAAATAGCCTTGTGCACAATGATAATCCACACGGAAGCCTGTCATGACCTCATCAAAAATGAGCAAAGAGCCATATTGTTCTGTAATGTCTCTTAGCCCTTGCAAGAAACCGTCTTGCGGAGGGACAACACCCATATTTCCTGCAACTGGTTCTACAATGACACCTGCAATGTCGTCTCCAAATTCTTGAAAAGCGACTTTGATGCTTTCTAAATCATTGTATGGAACGGTGATCGTATTGCTCGCTGTACCTTCAGGGACACCAGGGCTATCCGGAAGTCCAAGCGTTGCCACACCTGAACCGGCTTTAATGAGCAAAGAATCACCGTGGCCATGATAGCAGCCTTCAAATTTCACAATTTTGTTTCTGCCCGTAAAACCACGAGCTAGACGAAGCGCACTCATCGTCGCCTCTGTTCCAGAGCTGACCATACGAATGACCTCAATAGAAGGAACTCGTTCTGATACAAGCTTAGCTAATTCATTTTCAACTAAAGTAGAAGCACCGAAGCTTGTACCATGTTCAGCTACTCGCTGAATGCTTTCAACCACACGGTCATTCGTATGCCCTAAAATAAGCGGTCCCCACGATAAGACGTAATCAATATATTCATTTCCGTCAATATCGTATATTTTTGCGCCTTTTCCTCGTTCCATAAAAATTGGGTCTGTATTGACTGATTTAAATGCGCGCACAGGGCTGTTCACACCACCCGGCATTAACTGCTGCGCTTCTTTAAATGCTTGCTTTGACTTTTCATAGCTACGTCCCATTTCAATGTCCTCCTGTCTATCCGTTCTTTATTCTGAGAGCCATTTCGCTGCATCTTTTGCATGATACGTAATGATTAATTCTGCGCCTGCACGTTTCATGCTAGTCAGCATTTCAAGAACAAGCTCTTTTTCAGAAATCCAGCCATTTTGAGCTGCTGCTTTGACCATTGCATACTCTCCGCTCACATTGTACGCAACAACAGGAAGTGTAAATTCATTTTTCACATCACGCATGATATCTAAGTATGAAAGTGACGGCTTCACGATTAGGAAGTCAGCGCCTTCTTCTACATCAGACTGTGCTTCTCTCAGTGCTTCTAAACGGTTTGCAGGGTCCATTTGATACGTTTTACGATCTCCAAACTGCGGTGTGCTATGCGCCGCATCACGAAACGGACCGTAAAAAGCACTTGCATATTTCACAGCATATGACATCACTGGCACATGAACAAAGCCGGCCTCATCAAGCGCCTCACGAATTGCGATAACAAAGCCATCCATCATATTTGATGGAGCAATGATATCTGCACCTGCACGAGCCTGACTGACAGCAGTTTTCGCTAAGAGCTGAAGAGATTCATCATTTAAAATTTCTCCATCTTCAACGATTCCGCAATGTCCGTGATCTGTATATTGGCATAAGCAAGTATCAGCAATGACCACAAGCTCTGGGAAATGCTTTTTGATTTCAAGCGTTGCTTTTTGAACGATCCCATGATCGTGATAAGCTTCACTGCCTACATGGTCTTTATGGTCTGGTACCCCAAAAACAATGATAGATTTAATCCCAAGGTCAACAAGCTCTTGGACTTCTTCTTTCACAAGATCAACTGAAATGTGATAGACACCCGGCATTGAAGGGACTTCTTTCCGGACATTCTCTCCCTCTACAAAAAAGATAGGATAAATGAAATCAGAGGGTCTTAAAAATGTTTCTCTCACCAATTCTCTCATTCCTGCGCTTGTACGCAATCTGCGGTGTCTGTTAAATTTCATCATTGGTTCAACTTCCTTTCAGATAAACGGCACATCAAATCAAGCATCCCGTCTATCGTATAAGTATCTGGGGTTTCAGAAGAAATCCCGTATTGAAGCAGTGCCTCTTGTGTAAGAGGACCGATGCTCACAAAACATGTGTCCGATGCAGCTAATCTATCGATATCAGCCTCCATGGCGTGCATAAAAGAATGAACAGTGGAGGAGCTTGTAAATGTAATAAAATCAAATGATTGCTCCATCATGGCCGACTTGAGTGCGATAATTCCGTCCTCATCCTTCACTGTTTCATATATAATCCACTCTTTTACGTCAATGCCAAGCGGAACGAGGGTATTCTTCACCACATCTCGTGACAGGTGGCCTTTTGCTACAAAGACACATTCTTCTGGGTGTACATGTTCAATTAAAGCATCTGCCAGTTCTTCTGCTATAAAACGTTCTGGAACCACATCCACTTTTAAGCCGTGCTGCATCAGATAGGCAGATGTTTTTTCACCTACAGCCGCCACTTTCAAGTGGGATAAGCTTTGATGTAATTGATGCTTCTCTATATAACTGAGAAAAAAAGACGCACCATTTACACTTGTAAACACAAGCCAATGGCTTGCTTCTAAGTCTTCTAAAAATGCCTTCGCTTTTTCTTTTGTAAGCGTTGGTTCAAACCTGATAAGAGAGGTTAAAACAGCATGGCCGTTCAGCGCTTCAATTTTCTGCTGAAACGCACCCGCTTGACGTTCATTTCGAGTGACAAGCACCGTCTGTCCGTAAAGCGATTTGGCTATCGTCATTGGGAAGACAGATCCTTTTTCACCTTGTCGATCAAATCCTTTGCTCCCTTATCAGACATCTGCATCGCACACGCTGTACCAATGGCCTCAGGGTCAGACCCTGTGACGGTTTCTCGAATGATCGTATGCCCGTCTGCAGATGCTACAAGACCCGTCAGTTCAATTTCATCACGCTCATTCATCGTTGCATAGCCAGCGATTGGCACCTGACAGCTGCCATCCATTTGTTTAAGAAAGGCTCGTTCTGCGAGAACCGTTTTCTTCGTATATTCATTCGTAAATTGAGCAAGAAGCTCCAATAGCTCTTTATCATCCCCGCGGCACTCAATCGACAAAGCACCTTGGCCAACGGCGGGAAGGCAAGTTTCAGGAGATAAGAATTCCGACACGACTTCTTTACTCCAGCCCATTCTAGACAAACCGGCAGCCGCTAGAATAATGGCATCGTATTCTTCATTTTTCAGCTTCTCAAGTCTTGTATCAATGTTTCCTCGAATCCATTTAATCTCAAGATCTGGTCTCTCCTGAAGAAGCTGGGCACTGCGCCGTAAGCTGCTCGTTCCAACAATGGCTCCCTTTGGCAGTTCATGAAGACGGAGATGATCCTTTGAAATCAGTACGTCCCGCACATCCTCACGCTCAGGAATACAGCCAATGACTAAACCTTCCGGGAGGGCTGCCGGCATATCTTTCATGCTGTGTACCGCCATATCGATGTCATGATTCAGCATCGCCTGTTCAATCTCTTTGACAAATAGTCCTTTTCCGCCAACCTTTGATAAGGTCACATCTAAAATTTGATCACCCTTTGTTACAATTTCTTTTATTTCAAAAGAATAAGAAGGGTTTAGTTCAGACAGCTTTTGAATGACCCATTTTGTTTGTGTAATTGCTAGCTTACTTCGTCTAGAACCTACTTTAATTGTACGCATTACGCCTTCCTCCCGACAATGCCCTTAAGACTCATCATTATTGAAACCAATGAAAGGTTGATAAGCTACCAAGCAGAAAATAATTGATCATCAGCACAAAAAATGAAGCGACATTCCATCGTGCCACGATTTTGCCCTGCATATTTCGCACCAATCTGATGTATAAGTAAAAGCCGTATAAAAAAAGGATAATAAACGAACCAAGCACCTTTGCATCTATCCAGTACAACGTATCATACGAAATATATGCCCAAATAATGCCAAGAATTAAACTAAGCAAGAGCATTGGCACGCCAATAATGTTTAATACGTAGGCCATATGATCAAGCTTTGATAAGTCTTCAATTCTCAGAAGCCATTTCCCCCATTTTTTCTTTTTCAGCAAACGATATTGCAAGAGATAGAGAAGTGAAAAAGCAAATGAAAGCGAAAAGGCACCGTATGATAAAATGGCCATTGTAATATGAATGACGAGCAGTTCACTCGTTAACTTCCCCGTCAGTTCCGCAGAATGGAGATCAGATGGTGTAAAGGTGTGAATCGCCATTATGGAAAAACCAATCACATTTGTAAAAAAGACAATAAATTCAAAGCGTAATACTTTTGTGAGGACGAGTGAAAGTGTCACAAGCACCCACGTATAAAAATATAACCCCTCTGCTACATTTAACACAGGGAATTGGTCTGTTTCCATCATAATATAAAACATGTAGACTGTTTGCAGTAGCCAGACAATAGAAAGCAACCAGAAAGCCATTTTTCCAGCCTTCCGGTTGTGTTGAAGAAAATCTATGAAATAGAACAAGACACTGAGTGCATAGATCAAGATCGTCGCTTCGTTAAGTCTCACTACAATGGATTCCATCATCGCCTAATCACTCACTAGCAACTGTAGCAAAGCCTTGTGCCACATTTGGTTTGAACAGCTGAAATGACCCTTGCTCCACCTGTACAGGCTCTACCTTTTGCTCTTCATCTTCAATCTTTAAATCAAAGATTTCTTTAAAGAGTAAAAGTTTTTCCTCTGCATTCGGCTCCCCTGCAATTTCTTTTGCCTTTAAGATAGGATCTTTCAGCATTTGATTGATGATGCTTTTCGTATGTTTATTTAATAGCTTCATTTCACGGTTTGTGAGGTTTGGAAGCTTCCGTTCAATGCTTTGCATCGTATCTGCTTGAATCAAGAGTGCTTTTTCTCTTAAAGCAGATATGACTGGAACAACTCCGAGCGTATTGAGCCATTGCTTAAATTCAACAATTTCAGCTTCAATGATGAGCTCAACCTGCTCAGCCACTTCACGGCGTTCTTTTAAGTTAGCTGCCACAATGCCTTCTAGGTCATCAATGTCATACAAAAAAACACCTTCTACTTCAGAAATGGCTGGGTCTAAATCACGGGGCACTGCAATATCCATCATAAATAGCGGTCTGCCTTTCCGCTTTTTATTCGCATTTTCGACCATCTCTTTTGTAATGACAAATTGTTTAGCACCTGTCGAGCTAATTAAAATGTCCGCTTCAGATAATATTTTTTCTAATTGATTTAAGCTCCTAGCCTCTCCTGAAAAACGGCTAGCCAGTTCTTTTGCTTTCTCATACGTTCGATTGATGACCGTTACCTGACCAATTCCTTGACTTTGAAGGTTTTGCGCCGCCAGCTCGCCCATTTTACCCGCACCAAGAATAAGGACATGCTTATCAGAAAGATGTCCAAAGATTTTTTTGGCAAGTTCAACTGCCGCATAGCTGACAGATACAGCATTAGACGCAATATCTGTTTCCGCATGAGAGCGCTTCGCGACTGTTACCGCCTGCTTAAATAAATAATTGAAAACGGTACCAATGGTCTTCTCCTCTTGAGCGACTTTAAAGCTTGAGCGCACTTGACCGAGTATCTGTGTTTCACCAATGACCATAGAATCAAGTCCACAGGCCACACGGAATAAATGCTCAACCGCTCCATCATTTTCATAAAACTTCAAATATGGAGAGACATCTTCTTTTTCTAAACCGAACCAATCTGCTAAAAATCTTTTTATATAAAACCGACCAGTATGAAGCTGATCTACAACTGCGTAGATCTCTGTTCGATTACATGTTGAGATGACGATATTCTCTAGAATGCTTTTTTCTTCTTTAAGCTTGGACATCGCCGTTCCGAGCTTGCTCGGTTCAAAGCTCAGCTGTTCCCGTATCTCAACAGGGGCTGTTTTATAATCTACACCCACAACAAGAATATGCATAACTTCAGCTTGCACCCCCAACGCCCTGTCTAATTTATAATAATTACAATATAGAATTTATTATTTATAATGATTATAACATATATTTATTTTTAACTGGATAAAAATTGTGAACAGATTTCAAAAATGTTGTGATATAGTAGAAAAATGTTCGACATCGAATGCCATATCATCACTTCAAGCAATTTACCAGATTTGGCGCGTGCGGACAAATGAATGATTTGCTTAAAAGAAGGTGACATCTTTGAAGAAGAAATCCATTTTACTACCGCTCACTTTGCTGGCTATAGCGCTATATGCCATTCTCTCAGGAGGTCAATTTGACATTTGGAATGATCAGGAGAAATGGTATACACTTGTACTGCTTTTTGGCCTTGCTTTCTTATATCAAGGAAAGAAGGAGCAGGAAACCTCTCATGTGTTTATCGGTATGCTCATGACGGGCCTTGCGCTACACTTTATTCTTCAGCCGAAATTGGACCACTGGCCAGACACATTTACGATGATTGTGTTCATCATCGGCCTTGCGCTTTTGATGAAATCATCTCAGAAAAAGGAATATCGTATAGAAAGTGTTGTTCTCATTTTACTTGGCCTGTTCCTTAATTTCTTTCAGCAAATTACAAAACAGCTTAGCACACTCTCTATCCAGACTTCCGGTTTTGAATTGTACTGGCCATATGTACTGATTGCAGTCAGTCTCCTCTTATTATTTTTAAAAAAGAAATAACTTATACAATCAAATTGTTTAACAAGCCATCAAATGGCTGTTTTATAAATTTTTATAATACACATCTTAGAGAAGAATGATATGCAGTTTAATTGATGATAGACGACAAATAACCGCCTAGACATAACGGAATGACGTATTGAATATTGAAAAATTTTGAGCTTTCCAACATAAATGTGATAACTGTCATAATCATATATTCATACCTGCGAGCGCTATACTTCTATAGTGAGGATTAAAAAAAACTAAAAAAGATGATTTGATAAACGAATTAAAACTGAATCGTTCTCATTCATGTTCTACGTTTTCTCTCCACATATCAAAAAAAGTTGTACGAAAACAAATGTTTTCCTACAACTTTTTTATTGTCTTCTTAGCTGTTAATCTTCGCAAGGATCGCATTCCACGCTTCATCTTTTCCCTTTTTAGTTTCTGAAGAGAAGAGGATTAATTCGTCTGATGGGTCAATGTCAAGCGTCTGTTTTACCACTTTCGCATGTTTTTCCCATTTGCCTTTTGGAATTTTATCCGCTTTTGTTGCGATGACGATCACAGGAATGCCGTAATATTTTAGGAATTCATACATGTTCACATCATCTACTGATGGTTTATGACGCAAATCCACAATTTGCACCACTGCTTTTAATTCTTCACGCATTGTAATATACGTTTCGATCATTCTTCCCCAAGCTTCACGCTCTGTTTTCGACACTTTGGCAAAGCCGTAGCCCGGAACGTCCACAAAGTGAAGCATATCATTAATAATGTAAAAATTAAGTGTCTGTGTCTTCCCTGGTTTAGAAGACGTACGCGCTAAGTTTTTACGATTAATTAATGAGTTAATGAACGAGGACTTCCCAACATTTGATCGTCCTGCAAGTGCGATTTCAGGCAGTCCCCCGCTTGGATACTGCTCTGATTTCACCGCACTAATGACAATATCTGATTTTGTTACTTTCATGTTCCCTCTCCTACTAACGCTTTCTCTAGCACCTCATCTAAATGTGAAACCGGAATAAAAGTTAATCCTTCTCTCACACTTTCAGGAATATCATCAATATCCTTCTCGTTATCCTTTGGAAGAATAATGGTTTTCAGTCCTGCTCGATGAGCACCTAATGCTTTTTCTTTTAATCCGCCAATCGGAAGCACTCTTCCTCTTAACGTAATTTCTCCTGTCATGCCAACCTCTTTTGACACAGGACGTCCTGTGAGTGCTGATACAAGAGCCGTCGCAATGGTAATACCAGCTGATGGCCCGTCCTTTGGAACCGCACCCTCTGGAACATGGATATGAATATCATGCTTTTCATTAAAATGAGGATCAATGTTCAGTTCATCTGCTTTTGAACGGATATAACTGAATGCCGCCTGTGCAGATTCTCTCATGACATCACCAAGCTTACCGGTTAGCAAAAGCTTGCCTTTACCTGGCGAGAGTGAGACCTCAATGGATAAGGTGTCTCCGCCAACTGTGGTATACGCAAGTCCTGTGACAACGCCCACCTGATCTGCCGTTTCAGCCTGTCCATAACGGTAAAGTCTTTTTCCGAGATATTCAGATAGGTTCTTTTCCGTCACCGTGATTCGTTTGCGGTCTTCAGCCACAATCGCTCTTGCTGCTTTTCGGCAAATCGCCGCAAGCTGACGTTCTAATCCGCGAACCCCTGCTTCTCTTGTGTAATAGCGAATCATATCGTAAATCGCTGCTTCACGAAGCTGTAAGTTCCCTTTCTTTAATCCGTGCTCCTTTAGCTGATTCGGCAGAAGATGTTCTTTCACAATTTCCGCTTTTTCAACCTCTGTATACCCTGCAATCGTGATAATTTCCATTCTATCACGAAGTGGACCCGGAATGGTTGCTAAATTGTTGGCAGTTGCGATAAATAACACTTGAGACAAATCAAATGTCTCTTCAATATAATGATCGCTAAAGTTATAATTTTGCTCTGGATCTAACACTTCAAGCATCGCAGATGACGGATCGCCTCTAAAGTCAGAAGACATCTTATCAATTTCATCTAAAAGAAACACCGGATTCATGGTACCCGCCTTACTCATCCCTCGAATGATACGGCCCGGCATTGCACCTACATAGGTTCTTCTATGACCACGAATCTCGGATTCATCACGCACACCACCAAGAGAGATACGAATAAACTTTCGATCCAGTGATTTTGCAATAGATTTTGCAAGTGACGTCTTCCCAACTCCAGGAGGTCCTGCCAAGCAAAGAATCGGTCCCTTCAATGAATTTGTTAGCTTCTGTACAGCAAGATATTCAAGCATACGTTCTTTGACTTTTTCCAACCCATGATGCTCATCATCTAAAATTTTGCTTGCAAGCTTTAAGTCTAGACGATCTTCCGTATAAATACCCCACGGTAAATGGATTAGCCAATCAATATAATTTCGAATCACAGAGCTCTCGGCAGAGCTTGAAGGGATTTTCTCATAACGGTTCAGTTCTTTTAATGCCGTTTCACGAACAGAATCCGGCATGCTGGACTCTTCAATTTTAGACATTAATGAACTGACTTCTCCTGTTTTCCCTTCTTTGTCTCCAAGCTCTTTTTGGATGGCTTTCATTTGTTCACGCAAATAATATTCTTTTTGCGTTCGTTCCATTGAACGTTTGACGCGCTGTCCGATTTTCTTTTCTATCTCCAGCACTTCTTTTTCATTGTGAATCAAGCTGATGACCCGGTTAAGCCGTTTTTTGACATCGACTGTTTCCAGTACTTCTTGTTTGTCCTTTAATTTGAGCGGGAGGTGAGAAGCGACGATATCTGCCATTCTTCCCGGTTCCTCAATATCCGTCACCGTTGCATATGTTTCAGCTGAAATTTTTTTTGAAATTTTTATGTACTGATCAAAGTGATCTAACAAAGTGCGCATGAGTGCTTCTGCTTCTGCGTCCTTTAATTCTTCTTCTGCCAACTCTTTAATCTTAACTGACGTATAGTCCTCTAGCTCCACGTATGATTCGATCTGTGCTCGATTTAATCCTTCAACAAGTACACGAATCGTTCCATTTGGCAGCTTCAGCATTTGTTTGATTTTTGTGTAGGTGCCGACTTTGAAAATTTCTTCTTGTCCTGGTTCATCTATTGAAATTTCCCGCTGTGTTGCTAAAAAAATCATATGATCGTTCATCATGGCCTGTTCTAATGCTTGAACAGACTTCTCACGTCCAACGTCCAAATGCAAGACCATTGTTGGATAAACAAGCAAACCTCGCAATGGAAGGAGCGGAACATTCTTTTTGATTTCATCTCCCATGTTGATTGACACCTCCGTCACTAGTATGAATCATTATAATATACCTGTTTCAGTCTTGTACAATGTAAAAGACTTGAGAAATGATGATCTTACCGTAGTATACCCTTTCTTTTTATCTTGAAAAAGAAAAAAAAGATCTATTTCACTAAAAAATCCCCATATTATGATGGGGATTAAACAGATTTTCTTTTCATTTCGTCTTCTAGTCCATCTTTCTTCTCGTCTGGTGGATTCACCAAACACTGATCCAGCACCTCTTGGAAGTGCTTCACAGGCACAATGGTGACGCCTTCAATCTCTTTTAGGATCGACTGCTGGTTGTCATAAGGAATGATTACTGTTTTGGCACCAGCTTGTTTGGCTGCCTTAATTTTCGGTATCACACCGCCGATCGGCTTCACTTGACCTTGCAATCCAATCTCACCCGTCATGGCTGTCAGATGATCGATCGGGATATGATGAATGGCAGAGAAAATGGCTGTTGCCATCGCTATCCCAGCAGACGGCCCATCAATAGGGGCACCGCTTGGAAAATTAATATGGATATCATATTCATTTGTCCGTATGCCTAAGTTTCTAAGCACTGTTAATGCATTTTCAACAGAGCCTTTGGCCATACTTTTACGTCTGATGGACTTAGACTGGTTACCAATGCTTTCTTCTTCTGCAATGCCAGTCATATTGATACTGCCTTTCTCAAGCGCCTTACATATATTCACTTCAATTTCAAGCAGGGCGCCGCTGTTCGGTCCATAAACGGCAAGACCATTCACTACCCCCACTTTTGACTTTTCCGCTACTTTTTGTTCATATCTTGGGGTCAGCTGGCTTGAATGAATGACCCATTCTACATCAGCTATCGTAATGTCTTTTCGGTTTTCAGTGACAGCCATGCCTGCCGCGATCTGCACCATATTGACTGCTTCACGTCCATTTTTTACATAGGAAGTTAACAGATTTAGCCCCTCGTCACTTAATTCTTTTTGAATTTTTTGGACAGCCTTAGCAGCAACTATTTTCAGCTCATGCTGATCAAGATCCTTAAAGAAAATTTCCAAACATCTTGATCTAATCGCTGGAGGGATTTCCTCTGGCGTTCTTGTGGTGGCTCCAATCAATCTAAAATCAGCCGGCAGCCCATTTTGGAAAATATCATGAATGTGATTCGGAATTTGGGTATTTTCCTCACTATAGTAGGCACTGTCTAAAAATACTTTCCGATCCTCGAGTACTTTTAGCATTTTATTCATTTGAATCGGATGCAGTTCACCAATTTCATCGATAAATAGAACCCCTCCATGAGCATGCGTGACGGCCCCCTGTTTTGGCTGCGGAATGCCTGCCTGTCCCATTGCCCCTGCTCCTTGATAAATCGGATCATGCACTGAACCAATTAAGGGGTCTGCAATGCCTCGTTCATCGAATCTCGCAGTTGTGGCATCAAGCTCTACGAACACAGCATCTTTCTTAAACGGTGAATCAGCGTGACGCTTCGCCTCTTCCATGACAAGACGGGCAGCGGCTGTTTTTCCAATTCCTGGAGGCCCGTAGACGATGACATGCTGTGGATTCGGTCCGCACAGGGCCGCTTTTAGTGCTCGAATGCCATCTTCTTGTCCTACAATATCTTGAAACTCCTTTGGCCGGACTTTCTCTGATAAAGGTTCACTCAGCTTGATCAAGCGCATCTTTCTGAGTGCTTCCATTTCTTTTTTTGATTCTTTGTCGATCGTCACCTTTTGTGTGCGCTGATTTCGCAGTAAGTTCCAAAAGTATAGCCCGATGACGATACCAAAGAACAGCTGAATAAATAGTACGATTCCTGTCCAGCTCAATCGGCTCCCTCCTTCATCAATCGTATGTATTGGTTTCTGTCTGCTAGTATTTCCTAGAGCTGGACGGAATAAACACGTCTTCCACGATAAATAAAAAACTCCTGAATCAAAAAGATTCAGGAGTAGTCACTTCTATTATGCAGATGTTTTTGTATCTTTATTAACGACTGTGCCGTCCTTCAAAACAAGACGAGGCGGCTCACCTTCAGCAACCGTTGTACCAGTGATGACACATTTTTCAATATCATCACGAGATGGAAGGTCAAACATCACATCAAGCATGATGCCTTCAATGATTGAACGAAGACCACGAGCTCCTGTTTTACGCTCAATTGCTTTTTTCGCAATCTCGCTGAGAGCATCTTCTTCGAACTCAAGCTCCACATCGTCAAGCTCAAGTATTTTTGTATACTGCTTGACTAGCGCATTTTTAGGCTTCGTCAATATTTCAACAAGTGCTTTTTCATCTAACGGCTCTAAGCTTGCAATAACCGGTAGACGGCCGATGAATTCTGGAATTAAACCAAAGCGCAGCAAGTCTTCTGGCAGTACTTTTGATAGAAGGACTTCTTTTTCAAGGTCTTCAATTTTGTTTTCCGCACCGAATCCAATGACTTTTTGCCCTAGGCGGCGTTTGATGATTTGCTCAATTCCATCGAAGGCTCCACCACAAATGAAGAGGATATTTGTTGTATCAATTTGAATGAATTCTTGATGAGGGTGCTTACGTCCACCTTGAGGCGGTACACTAGCGACTGTTCCTTCAAGAATTTTCAAAAGGGCTTGCTGAACACCTTCCCCAGACACATCACGAGTGATAGAAGGGTTTTCTGATTTTCTTGCTACTTTATCAATCTCATCGATGTAGATAATGCCTTTCTCCGCTTTTTCTACATCATAGTCTGCAGCTTGGATGAGCTTAAGTAAAATATTCTCTACGTCTTCTCCAACATAACCTGCTTCAGTTAGTGATGTTGCATCTGCAATCGCAAATGGAACATTTAAAATACGGGCAAGTGTTTGAGCAAGTAATGTTTTACCGCTTCCTGTTGGTCCAATCATAGAAATGTTACTTTTCGAAAGCTCAACATCATCAATCTTGCTGTTAGAATTGATCCGTTTATAGTGGTTATAGACCGCTACAGCTAAGGATTTCTTCGCATTGTCTTGTCCGATGACATATTCATCAAGAATCTCCCGAATTTCATGAGGCTTCGGAACATCCTTGAATTCAACTTCTTCCTCAGTACCGAGCTCTTCTTCAACTATTTCCGTGCAAAGCTCGATACATTCATCACATATATATACGCCAGGTCCTGCGACCAGTTTACGCACTTGATCTTGCGTTTTTCCGCAAAACGAGCATTTCAATTGACCCTTTTCCTCGTTGAATTTAAACATTCTTTCACCCCTTATTCTTCTTCACTTCCCTGTAGCTAACAGTCAGCTACCTTTCTGGGTCCAGTATGTATGTATTTTACCATACTATCCCAAAAGACGGTAATAATGTGTTTCTAGCGCTGCACATTGAGATATGTATGACAGAAAGATGTGACTTACACTATCGTTTCCAAAAAAAGCAATGATAAGTCAAAAATTGTACAAAACAAGGCACGAGTCACTCGCGCCCTGTTTTATTATTATGCACCATATTAACGGTTTTCTACAAGAAAATCAATTGCTTTACGAACTTTTAGATCTCCTTTCATTGCGTCAGTAGATCCAATCGCTTGTTTGATATTTTCAACTGGCATGTTGTATTCTTCAGCCATTTTTGAAAGTTCTCCTTCCACTTCTTCGTCAGACACTTGTAACTCTTCTGCAGCAGCAATTGCTTCAAGAGTTAGATTAGATTTGATGCGTTTTGTAGCATCTTCTTTCATTTGCTCTTTAAGCGTATCTTCATCTTGTCCAGAGAATTGGAAGTAAAGCTCAAGGTTCATTCCTTGCATTTGAAGACGTTGTTCGAATTCTTTCATCATGCGGTCTAGTTCTGTGTCGACCATCGCTTGTGGGATGTCAGCTTCCGCATTTTCAGAAGCTTTCGCAACTAGCTCTTCACGAAGTTTTCCTTCTGCTTCGTTTTCTTTTGCTTCTTCAAGACGCTTCTTCGTTTTTTCAGTTAATTCATCAAGAGTTTCTACTTCTTCATCAACATCTTTAGCGAACTCATCGTCAAGTGCTGGAAGTTCTTTTGCTTTGATTTCATGAATTTTCACTTTGAATACTGCTGGTTTACCTGCAAGGTCTTCAGCATGGTATTCTTCTGGGAATGTCACTTCTACGTCTTTTTCAGCGCCAGCTTCAAGACCAACTAATTGCTCTTCGAAACCAGGGATGAATGAACCAGAACCTACTTCAAGAGAGTAGTTCTCAGCGTTTCCGCCTTCGAATACTTCTCCATCAACGAACCCTTCAAAATCAAGAACAACTGTATCCCCGTTTTCGATTGCGCCTTCTTCTTTGACAACAAGCTCAGCTTGACGATTTTGCATTGCTTTTAACTCTTCTTGTACATCTTCATCAGTGACCAATGTTTCGTCTTTTTCTACGTTTAGACCTTTGTAGTCACCAAGTTTCACTTCAGGCTTAACTGTTATTTTTGCAGTGAAGATTAAGCTTTCGCCTTTTTCGATTTTCTCAACATCGATTTCAGGGCGATCAACTGGCTCAATACCAGCTTCGTCGATTGCTTTTGGATATTCAACCGGAAGAAGAATGTCTAATGCATCTTGATAAAGAGATTCTACACCAAAGCGTTGCTCGAAAAGACCACGCGGTACTTTCCCTTTACGAAATCCAGGGATAGATACTTGCTTGACAACTTTCTTAAATGCATTATCAAGTGCTTTGTTAAATGTTTCAGCGTCAACTTCTACAGTTAAGATACCTTCGTTACCTTCTTGTTTTTCCCATTTTACTGACATGTGTGTTTCCCTCCAAAAATCTATTCAGATTGTGCGTTGTTACATTCTAAAGCATCTTAAAGACTTCGTCCAATCAAAAACCACGCACTCCGCTAAAGAATCGGTATTATGTATACAACATTTAACTTGATTATACATATCGTCTTTCAACCGTTGGAATCGTACAACTGCACTATATAAGCACAAATACAACCATTATATTATAACATAACAAGTCCGTCTTTCAACTAAATCGACAAATTACAAATAAGAAATTTCTTCAATATCTTTCAGCATTGTACAAGCTTCTCTCAACTCTCGTTCGTTAAAATCATACAATAGATGCACTTCTTCGAGGTCAATCTCGATCCCATGCATTTCATAGCCCACTTTATGTAGTGCCGCTGCCCAAAGATTCGGATCTGTGTATTTAGGAAGGAATGGGTAAAGCACAAATAAGTGCCTGCGCCATAACTCTTCCACCCCTTGATAAAGAGTTGGGTTTTCATTTCCAAGGGTGTCATCGAGCAAACGCAGTACCTGCTGAAGAAGCGGCACCTGCTCTGGCTTTACAGCCTCCGAAGGAACCAGCGTTAAAGAATCACCGAATTTTGTCACATGAACCGGCTTTGCCACATCATGATCTGATAGAAGCTGCAAGATCAATGATTTGACCAAAGGGTTTCCGTCAGGTTTCTGTAAGATCGTATTTAATAAACCCATGTGTGGTGAAATATTGCGGTCTTTCAATGAATGGATAAACTGCACCTGCTCTTCTGGCCGCTCTAGCATATCATCTATATTGATTTCATCGCTATCACTCTCGTCTTCGTCTAAAATCTGTTCTGGCGATTCAATCATCTTTCTGCTAAATTCGAGTAGCTTATAAAAATGCTCCGCGCTTTCGGCTGGAAGGTGATTCTCCTCGAGTACAGCCTCAATCGTTTGTTTGACTTCCTCATATTCTTTCAGTTGAATTAAGATGGTCATATATACTTGAAGCACTGTGAAATAGTGACCATATCCTTCATTTAACATCTTTACGCAAACACGCTTTGCATCCTGTAGCTCGCCTAGCTCTAGAAAACAAATTGCCATGCCGAGATGAATATCGGATTCTTCATCGTCATCATAAGATTTCGCTTCTGAAAATAAGTGAAGTGCCTCTTGATAATGTTTATCTTTTAATGCTGCCATTCCTTTTTCAATCAGTCTTTCTTTCAGACCAGGAAACAAAATGACATTATCTTTCTTCTTGTCATGTTTCATGCTTACGTTCCTTTCAGGCGCATATTTTTAATCAGTTTACCAACGAAGGTTAGTAAACACAAGTAACGAGAGGCTTTCATGCAAAAAAAAGAAACCGTCACAGCTCGGGCGGACGGCTTCTCGTTGTTTATGCACGCAGCCAGCTGCTGCGCTTTTCTTCAAATGCTTGAATGTCATCTTCTAGTAATAATGTTAATGAGATCTCATCATAGCCATTCAGGAGCATTTCTCTCCAATGAGGATCTACTTCAAAAGGGGTGATATTCCCATCTTGGTCTTGAATTTGCTGCTTTTCTAAATCAACCGTCATCTCATATCCTTTGTTCTCATATGACGAAACGAACGTTTTCCACACATCATAATCAAGACGGATTGGAAGCATTCCATTTTTAAAGCAGTTTTGATGAAAGATATCTGCAAATGATGGAGCGATGATAATTTTGAAACCATAATCATTAAGCGCCCAAGGCGCATGTTCCCTAGATGATCCGCAGCCAAAATTTTCTCCTGCGATCAAAATAGATGCTCCTTCATATATTGGATGATTCAGCTCAAAATCAGGATTTGGCCTTCCATACGCTAAATATCGCCAGTCAAAAAAGGCAAACTGGCCATATCCTGTTCGTTCAATTCTTTTCAAAAATTGCTTCGGAATAATTTGATCTGTATCTACATTAATACGGTTAAGCACAGCGGCTTTTCCTTTATGAGTGACTAAAGGCTCCATCTATGACAACTCCTTACACGACTGTTTTCTCTTGATTAAACTTCCTGACATCGACAAATCGGCCATGTATCGCAGCCATTGCAGCCATTGCCGGGCTGACAAGATGCGTTCTTGCCCCCTTCCCTTGACGCCCTTCAAAGTTACGGTTTGACGTAGACGCGCAGCGTTCGCCTTCTGGCACCACATCGTTGTTCATACTCAAACACATACTGCAGCCTGATTCTCTCCATTCAAAGCCTGCTTCAAGGAAAACTTCATGAAGACCTTCTTCTTCTGCTTGCAGTTTGACACTTTGAGAGCCAGGCACCACAATCGCTCTGACATGATCAGCTACTTTCTGTCCTTCAATTATAGAAGCTGCTTGACGTAAATCAGTCATTCTTGAGTTCGTACATGAGCCGATAAAGACATGCTCAATCGTAATGTCTTCAATACGCTGATGCGGATGAACCCCCATGTATTCGTAAGCATGGAGCGCTTCTTTTTGATCATCTTCTTGTTCAAAATCCTCAGGACCTGGGACCGATGCATCCACAGGCAAAACCATTCCTGGATTAATCCCCCATGTCACCATTGGTGAAATCTCATTTCCATCTAAAATAATGGTTTTATCATAGGTTGCACCAGGATCTGTTCTAAGTTCTTTCCATTCTTCAATGGCTGCTTCAAAATCTTCGCTCTGCGGCGCATATTTGCGTCCTCGACAATAGTCAAAGGTCACTTCGTCAGGTGCAATCAATCCTGCTCTTGCGCCTGCTTCAATCGACATATTACAAACGGTCATCCGCTCATCCATCGTCATGTTTCTGAATACTTCCCCAGTGTATTCAATGACATAACCTGAACCAAACTTCACGCCGTGTGCACCAATCACTGCTAAAATGACATCTTTGGCTGTTACCCCTTTTTGAAGCTTTCCGTCTACTCTAATTTCTAGTGTTTTCGGACGCTGCTGCCAAAGTGTTTGTGTGGAAAGTACATGTTCAACCTCACTTGTACCGATCCCGAAGGCAAGTGCGCCAAACGCGCCGTGCGTGGATGTATGACTATCTCCACAAACGATTGTTTTCCCCGGAAGTGTCAACCCAAGCTCTGGTCCAACGACATGGACAATTCCTTGGTCTACACTGTGAAGGTCAGCTAGACGGACCCCAAATTCAGCACAGTTGCGCTCTAGAGCACTGACTTGCTTCTTCGCAATCTCATCTTTGATCACAAATCGATTCACAGTCGGAATGTTGTGGTCCATCGTCGCAAATGTGTTTTGAGGTCTTCTCACCTTGCGTCCTTTTTGTCTTAATCCTTCAAATGCTTGAGGTGACGTCACTTCATGCACCAAGTGCAGATCAATATATAAAAGGTCTGGTTTTCCCTCGCCATTTTTGACAACATGCTGATCCCATATTTTTTCGATGATTGTTCGAGGCATAACCCTTTTTCCTCCCTCTACCTAATTCAACAAAATGTCTTTTTATACAATTGTTTTCGCACGTTGTTTGAGTGCGTCTACAACTACTTTCGTGATATCATCAGTCGTTTCATACGTTCCCTTTTTTGATGCTAGGTCCTTTGTTCGTTTGCCAGAGGCAAGAACGGCTTCCACAGCTTCTTCTATTGCAGCCGCTTCATCTTCTAATGCAAAGGATGTTCTAAGCAAGCTGGCTGCTGACAAAATGGTTGCCAGAGGGTTTGCGACATTTTGCCCCGCAATATCGGGTGCTGAACCATGAATTGGTTCATATAAATGAAGTCCTGTGCTTGATAGACTAGCAGATGGCAACATACCGAGTGAGCCAGTAATCATAGATGCTTCGTCACTTAAAATGTCGCCAAACATATTCTCTGTCACGATGACATCAAATTGAGCGGGCTTATAAATAAGCTGCATGGCGGCGTTATCTACGAGCATGTGCTCATATGCGACATCTGGATATTGGGATGCAACTTCTTCTACCGCTTCCCGCCATAGTTTACTAGAAGCGAGAACATTCGCTTTATCCACAGACGTTACTTTTTTCCGTCTCGTTAACGCCATGTCGAACGCTTCTTTTAATACACGAACAATCTCTTCCTTTGTATAAAGAAGCGTATCAACCGCAGCTTCTTTTCCTTCATCATCCGTATAGCGCTCACTTGGTTCACCAAAATAGAGGCCTCCTGTTAATTCACGAACAATGACGAAATCTACACCGCTAATGTGATCTTGTTTTAGGGGTGAAGCCTCGCTCAAGCTATCGAATACTTTGACAGGACGAATGTTTGCAAATAAGTCCAGCTGCTTGCGAATGGCAAGCAAACCTTTTTCAGGGCGAAGTTCTGGGGGGTTTTGATCCCACTTCGGCCCGCCAACTGCTCCTAATAAAATCGCATCTGCGCTTTTGCACACTTCTACTGTTTCCTTAGGGAGCGGATTGTTTTTTTCGTCTATCGCTATACCGCCAATAAGGGCTGTTTCGAATTCAAATTCGTGTTGAAATTGAGCGGCTGTCTCTTGCAGGACAGCGACCGCTGATGTTAAGACTTCCGGTCCGATTCCATCGCCGGGCAAAAGTGCAATTTTCTTTTTCATGAGTACCTTCCTCCTTTCCTATGAGATGGCATGATGTTTCTCAATTTCTATTAGATTTGATTTAAAAATTAAATGCCTGTTCACTGCATTGACGTAAGCTTTAGCCGATGCTTCTAGCACATCTTGCGCTACACTGCGTCCTGCTGTTTCTTTTCCTTCTATTGAAACAGTGACATATACTTCCGCTAGCGCATCTCTGCCTTTTCCATTTGATTGAATACGGTAGTCTAGCAAATGAATTCTTTCCTCCATACAGCGCTCAAGCGTGTTGTACACAGCTTCTACACTGCCAGCACCTGTAGCTGCTTCTTGAATGACTTCCTGCGTTTCTTGATTTTTAAGAGAAACCGTCGCCGTTGGCATTTGTTCTGTCCCATAGTGGACTTGAAGGCTTTCAAATTCATAGCCGATTTTACGGTCTGCTACTTTTTCTTCTAATATAATAGAGATCAAATCATCATCCGTGATTTCCTTCTTCTTCTCTGTTAAGTTCTTGAATGTCTCGAAGAACTTATTGATTTCTTCTTCAGTTAGTTTAAAGCCTAGTGTTTTCAAGCGGTCTTTAAACGCATGTCTTCCGGAGTGTTTTCCAAGGACAAGCACATCTGTTGTGACACCAACAAGCTCTGGAGAAATAATTTCATAGGTTGTCTTTTCTTTGAGGAAACCATCTTGGTGAATACCTGATTCATGTGCAAAAGCGTTGTTTCCGACGACTGCTTTATTGCGCGGGACAATCATACCTGAGTATTTGCTCACTATATCACTTGTACGCTTAATTTCATTCAATTGAATCGTTGATTCGACCTGATAAAAATCTTTTCGAATATGAAGGGCAACAGCAATTTCTTCTAAAGCAGCATTCCCTGCGCGTTCTCCAATACCATTGACAGCTGTTTCGATTTGATCTGCTCCATTTTCGATTGCTGCAAGTGAGTTTGCGACAGCCATGCCAAGGTCATCGTGGCAGTGCGCCGACAAATTCACGCGATCGATATTTGGAACGTGTTCCTTCATATATTTAAAGATATTTCCGTACTCTTTTGGCGCTAGGTATCCAACTGTATCAGGTAAATTAATGACACTTGCCCCAGCGTCAATGACTTTCTCTACAATTTCTGCTAAGAAAGCAAGATCTGTACGGCACGCATCTTCTGCTGACCACTGAACAACTGGAAAGCGTTCTTTTGCGTATTTCACCATTGAGACAGCCTGTTCTACAACTTCCTCACGTGTTTTCTTTAGTTTATGATTAAGGTGAATGTCAGAAGTCGCAATAAAGACGTGAATTCTTGGTTTAGCCCCATCCTTTAATGCGTCCCACGCAGCATCAATGTCACCTTTCACACATCGTGCAAGACCTGCAACTGAACAGTTTTTGATGGTTCTTGCAATTTCTTGTACGCCTAAGAAATCCCCTCGGGATGAAGCGGGAAAACCCGCTTCAATGATATTAACCCCAAGGCGCTCAAGCTGTTTTGCAATGATTAGCTTTTCTTGTGCATTTAAGTTCACTCCTGGTGATTGCTCTCCATCTCGAAGTGTTGTGTCAAAAAAATTAATTTTCCGCACCGACGCTCACCGCTTCCTTTTTCTTTCCTTGTTTGACGAAAGGCATCATTTCACGAAGCTTTCTTCCAACGATTTCAATTTGGTGCTCACTTTCACTTGCATTGATGGCGTTGAAGCGTGGACGATTCACTTGGTTTTCAACAATCCATTCTTTTGCAAATGTTCCATTTTGAATGTCAGTCAAGACTGCTTTCATTGATTCTTTTACTTTTTCATCCACAATGCGTGGTCCTGATACGAAGTCACCCCATTGTGCAGTATCAGAGATTGAATATCTCATGCCTTCTAGTCCTTCTTCATACATAAGGTCAACGATCAGCTTTAGCTCATGTAAACACTCGAAGTATGCAAGCTCTGGCTGATAACCAGCTTCTGTTAATGTCTCGAATCCTGCTTTCACTAATGAAGTAAGACCTCCACAAAGAACTGCTTGCTCTCCGAATAGATCCGTTTCTGTTTCTTCTTTAAATGTCGTTTCAAGTACGCCAGCTCTTGCTCCGCCAATTGCTTTCGCATAAGCAAGTGCTTTGTCTTTCGCTTGACCAGATACATCTTGGTAGATGGCAAATAGTGCAGGTACACCAGCGCCTTGCTCATATGTTCTTCTCACAAGATGTCCTGGACCTTTTGGAGCAACAAGATATACATCTACGTCACTTGGAGGAACAATTTGATGAAAATGGACGTTAAATCCGTGTGCGAATACAAGTGAGTTGCCTGCTTCTAATTGATCTTTGATTTCTTCGTCATATACTTTCTTTTGCTGCTCATCTGGAAGTAATACCATGACGACGTCTGCTTGTGCTGCAGCTTCTTTTACTGTGAAAACTTGATGGCCGTCTGCTTGTGCTTTTGTATAAGATCCACCTTTTCTCACACCGACAATGACATCTAAGCCGCTTTCTTTTAAATTCAGTGCATGTGCATGACCTTGTGATCCGTAACCAATGATTGCAACCTTTTGACCATTTAATACGTTTTCTTGAATATCCCCGTTATAATATACTTTTACCATTTGACTCTCTCCTTTTGTTTAGACAATTGAAATTGTTTTATTTGTTTGCGGCTTTTGCTGATTATCTCTCGCAAAGGCCGTTGTGCCAGTTCTGGCGATTTCTTTAATGCCGTATGGCTTGAGTAATTCAATGAGTGCTTCAATTTTTGAAGACTCACCTGTCACCTGAATGACGACACTCTCTCTGCTCACATCTACAATAGAAGCTCTAAACGGTTCAATGACCCCTGTGATTTCCATTCTAGATGCTGGTGCAGAAACGACTTTTATCAAAGCCAGCTCTCGCTGAACGATTGATTGGTTTGTAATATCTGTTACTTTGAGGACATCAATTTGTTTGTTCAACTGTTTTGTCAGCTGTTCGATGTCTTTCTCTTGATCTACATGGACGACGAACGTGATGCGTGATACATCTTGAATCTCAGAATGGCCGACCGTAATGCTTTCAATGTTATAGTGTCTTTTTGTAAAAAGGCCTGTGATTCGGTTCAGTACGCCTGATCGATTTAATACAGTCAAAACAATTATGCTTTTCAAGGTTTCACCCCCACCATCTCATGAAGTCCTTTCCCCGGTGCTACCATCGGGAATACTTTTTCATCTCTTGCTACATTGACATCAATGAATACAGGCTCTCTAGAGGTTAGCGCTTCTTCAAGCTTTTCTTTCGCCTCTTCGTCTGATGAGATTCTGATCCCTTTAATGCCGTAAGATTCAGATAGTTTCACGAAGTCTGGCTGCTCTGAAAATTTAGAATGCGAGTAACGTTCTTCGTAGAAAATTTCTTGCCATTGTCTTACCATTCCAAGACTATGATTATTCAGAACAATCACTTTGACTGGAAGGTTCAGCTCACGGATAACGGCAAGTTCTTGTAAGGTCATTTGGAAGCCTCCGTCTCCTAATATCGCCACAACGGTTGCCTCTTGATCAGCTAGCTGTGCGCCAATGGCTGCGGGTAAACCAAAACCCATTGTGCCAAGCCCACCAGATGTCACCCACTTATCTGCATTTTCAAATGGGTAGAACTGAGCAGCCCACATTTGGTGCTGTCCGACATCTGTTGCCACAATAGCTTCACCTTTTGTGAAGTGATAAATGTATTCGATCAGCTTTTGAGGCTTAAAGCCTTCTTCTTCGTTTTCGACGTACCAGAGTGGATATTCTTCCTTCCACTGATTTAATTGGCTCTTCCACTCGTCTGATTCCCCTTGCTTCCCTTCTTGCTTGATCAGCTCTTCAAGCACTAGCTTACTGTCTCCTACAACTGGGATATGGGTGTGAATGTTCTTTCCGATTTCCGCTGGATCGATGTCAATATGAGCCACCTTCGCATGTTTCGCAAAATGATTGAGATTTCCTGTTACCCTGTCATCAAATCTAGCTCCAATTGAAATGAGCAGGTCACATTGATGAAGGGCCATGTTCGCCGCATATGTGCCGTGCATGCCAGCCATCCCAAGGAAAAGAGGATGCTTTGCTGGGAATCCGCCAAGTCCTAACAGCGTATGAGCTACCGGAATTTGCTGCTGCTCAGCATATTTTCTTAATTCTTCCGACGCTTTGCCATGAAGAACACCAGCTCCTGCTAGAATGACTGGTTTCTTTGCTCTGCTCACAGCTTCTACTAGTTTGCGAATTTGCAAATAGTTCGGCTCGATTTTTGGGTGATAGCCAGGTAAATCGATTGGCTGATCGTATTCAAACGTTCCTTCAATGCCCGCAACATCTTTTGGAATATCAATTAGGACTGGACCAGGCCTGCCTGTTGTTGCGATATGAAACGCCTCTTTAATGACACCTGGCAAATCTTCTGGATGTCTGACTTGATAGCTGTGCTTTGTAATCGGCATTGTGATGCCAAGCACATCTGCTTCTTGGAAAGCATCCGATCCAATAACCGAGGTTGCCACCTGCCCTGTGATTACGACAAGAGGCAGTGAATCAATCATCGCATCTGCAATTCCTGTGACAAGGTTTGTAGCGCCAGGTCCTGACGTTGCAATGACAACGCCCGGTTTACCAGATACTCTTGCGTACCCTTCTGCTGCATGAATGGCTCCTTGCTCATGCCTTGGCAGGACATGAAATAAACCAGAATCGTAAATTTTATCGTAGATCGGTAAAACTGCTCCGCCTGGATATCCGAAAATGACTTCTACTTTTTCTCTTTTGAGTGCTTCAATTAACATGAGTGCACCGTTCATTGTTTGTGGTGCTTTTGATTTTTCCATCTCCACTTGTACATTTGTCCCCATTTAATTTCCTCCTCTTTGTCTTACTTCAGTCAAGTCCTTTCAACCTTTTCTATTCAAGATCGAGATATGAGACCATATAAAAAAGCCTTCTCACCCCACAATGACACTACTTTTCACTAGGTCAAAGGGGCGAAAAAGCTTTGTTTTTCGCGGTACCACCCTTGTTCACGGCAAATCATGCTGCCGTCTCACGGACATCTTTCATCCATTTTGGTAACGAGTGAAACAATGTCACTCGACCTGCCCTACTATCATTTCAAGCAGACACTCAGAGGTGAGTTCACTTTAGAAAGTAACACCGGTTTCCAGCTAGCACCGGCTCTCTGTAGATACTGACTCTAAATCTACTAGTCCTCTTCAACGTTTATCAATATCTATTTAGCTTGCGTGAATGTTTTCATCTGTAAAGACTACTTTTTCTCCTTCTTCAACCACTCGCTTGCGGAATTGTTCAAGAAGTTTGTTTGTGTGAAACCCAGGTTTTCCTTCACCGATTGTACGGCCGTCAACCTTTACAACGGCAATGACTTCGGCAGCGGTTCCTGTCAGGAAGACCTCTTCTGCTGTATACACATCATGTCTTGTGAATGGCTCTTCTTTCACTTCGTAGCCTAAGTCTTCTGCAATCTCCATGATGGCATTTCGTGTAATGCCTTCAAGAGCGCCGATATAACCTGGCGGTGTATAAAACTTGCCTTTTTTATAAATAAACACGTTGTCCGCAGAACCTTCTGCCACGTACCCTTGATCGTTTAGCATCAGCGCTTCACTCACACCGGCCATATGGGCTTCGATCCGGACAAGAATATTATTCAAATAGTTTAATGATTTCACTTTTGGACTAAGTACATCAGGACGATTTCGTCTCGTCGGTACTGTCACAATATCAATACCCGTTTCATATAGGTGCTTTGGAAAGATGGCCAGCGGTTCTACAATAATCACTATGTTGGCTCTCCCGCAGTTGTTTGGATCTAAACCAAGATCACCTACTCCTCTTGAGACGACAATGCGGATATAGGCATCCTTTAGGTTGTTCCTTTCAACTGTATGAATCATTTTTTCCGTAAGTTCCTCAAGTGAATATGGAATGTTCAGCATAATGGACCTGGCGGAATCATATAGACGATCTAAATGCTCTTTCATTCGGAAGATATTTCCGTTATACACGCGGATTCCTTCGAAAACACCGTCACCATATAAGAAGCCATGATCATAAACTGAAATTTTCGCATCCTCTTTTTTCACGAGTTCATCGTTTAAAAAGATCCACTGTTCCTTTTGGTCTTCCATTTTCAGTGAGCACCCTCTCTTTCAAACAAAAAGTAGTTGACACTTTTTTGGAGTGTCTCACGCTTGCTCTGCGTGTTTGTTTAACTTTTGTTGAACCCATCTTACGCCGCTTTCCATACAGTGTCAACAGTATTTTTAAAATTATTAGACAATTTAGACTAATCAAAATAAAATGTATACGCTTACACCTTTGCTAGACAAGGAATGAAAAAACTTAAAATTTTTTGTATTTTTTCTTCAATTTATTTACTTTACATGAACGGTTTTCATTTGAACAAACTTTTGTGATACTTTATCAAATTCTTTTTGATGAACGTTGTCAGATTTCACCGCTTTTGTCCTTCGGTATGCCTTTCTAAAACGTTTTCCTATGAATTTATGATAGAATGAGAGCATCTTATAAAAGGAGGGCAATACATGGCTAACATCAGAGGTTATATCGGAACGTATACAAAGGGAGACAGTAAAGGAATCTATTCTTTTACATTAGATACGGACAAGCAGCAGATTGAACAAGTAGAAGTAGCTGCTGAACTTGAAAACCCAACATATTTAACAGTCTCAGACTCTCAAAAGTTTGTGTATGCTGTCGTGAAAAAAGGATTGCAGGGCGGTCTTGCTGCTTATCAAATTAATGCTGAAACCGGCGCCCTGAGTTTCATCAACCAAGAGCTTGCCGATGGGGCTTCTCCTTGTCACGTCAGCGTGGACAGTCAAACGAAAATAGCTTTTACAGCGAACTATCATAAAGGAACAGCTGAGATGTATGAAATCGACGCTGAAAACGGCTCAGTCATCCGCACGCTGTCACAGGCGCAGCATGAGGGTACTGGACCTAACAAAGACCGTCAGGAAAAACCGCACACTCACTTTATGGGTCTGACACCAGATGAAAAATTTGCAGTGGCTGTTGACCTTGGAACGGATGGCATTTATACGTATACGAGAGAAAGTGGCGAGCTAAAGCTTATTCATACATTTGAAACGAAACCAAGCAGCGGGCCTCGTCATATCACATTCCACCCAACGAAACCAGTGGCGTATGTGATGACAGAGATAAGTTCAGAGGTCATTGTGCTTCGTTATTTTGAAGATGGTCATTTCGAAGAAGTCCAAACCATCGCGACTATACCAAGTGATTTTACTGAGAACAATCAAGGGAGCGCAATTCATGTCTCTTCAGACGGAAAATTTGTTTATGCAGGAAATCGCGGACATGACAGCATCGCGATTTTTAAAACAGACGATGACGGCCAATTGAGTCTTGTCGACATTGCATCATCTGAAGGAAATTGGCCTAGAGACTTTGTGCTTGATCCAACAGAAGAATTCCTAATCGGATCAAATCAAGAATCTAGCAACCTTGTATTATACAAACGCGACAAGGAAACAGGAAGACTCACTGTCTTACAATCAGACATCACCGTTCCTCATCCAGTTTGCGTGAAATTTTTAGGATAATCACAAAAGCCTCCGTTTTTGGAGGCTTTTCTTTATGCAGACGGCATACCGCCATACTCAAGCTTTGGATCAATCAAAGACGTATCAGTTTTTTCACCGAACCATTTTGACAATCTGTCTTTTGCTTTTCCTTTTACATCATCATCAGTTATACAAGACATTCACTCATTCGACAAACAAAAAGCAGCAGAAAGCCGCTGCATTCTACTGCTCTTTGTAAAACTTCTCGATCGCCTTATTGATGTACACCCATCCCTTATAAGACACGTGAATCGTATCTTTAAAGAAATATGGATCATACTCATGTGAAGTCAAATCTGCGACTTCGTACCCATTATCTCGAATTTGGCGATTGATTTTTCCATAATACCCTATACGACCCTCTTTCTGGAAACCAGTGTAGTCATACCATTTTCCGTTCACTGGAATCGTCACAAACAAAGGCTTTGCTCCTGCTTGTTTTAAAATATCCAGCATGAGCTGAAAATCTTTGTATTCTGGTGATTCTGCATAAGAGTGATCTTGGCGGGAATCCTTCATCTTTTTCAAGATCGGCTTCAGCTTGCGGTCAAACAGCCTCTGATCGATATAAAACGGGTTGTCCCCTGCTTTTTTCGCACCTAATTCACTCGCTTCCTTTTCAAGCTCAGTCCATGTTTTCCCTTTGACTGAAGGAGACGGACGAAGCTTGCGCTCGTGCCCCGATCCAATCGTATAGTACATGTCTTTCTTTTGAAGCATGCCATAATACATTTTCGCAACAGGAGAAAGTGCGCCAAATGCGAATTTGTTCCCAGAAAGCTCTGCTTTAAAAAGCTCTGTGATCACCATGTCGTTCTTCACTGCTTTAAACGTCATGATTCTTTTCATCAACTCTTTTTTTACAGCTGGATCAATTTCTTTATTATAGGCTAGATCAAGCGCTTGAAGCGCTGAATAGTTAGGTGCAAAGTGATTCTCATCAGATCCCCATTTCACAAACCACTGGGGAGACAAGATAAACACAAGCTTTTTCCCCTTTAATTTATCCATATGCGCTGCGAAGTTCATCGCATGAATTAATGATTGCGATCCACCTTTTCCAACAAGATAAGGTGTAAAACCTTGAGGATTCTCATGAAAGAAATTCGAAGGGTGATATGGATCAAAACGTGATAGCTCAGAAGATCCATAGATGGGCAAATAAGTCGGATCTTTCAGCATTTCATCTTGTAAATAAAGCCCTTGGAACATCTCTGGATCTAATTCTGTAGCTGACTTTTGTAATTTGTCTTTTGGGATCAGATGCGTGAGCCATGCATTTGGTACAAGAAGAAAACCAATGAAGAGAACAGCCGCTAAAATAAGCGGCCCAAAAAAACGCTTTTTCATTACTTCATCTCTGCCAGCTTCTCAGCAATGTGATTCGGCGTATCCCACACATCACGATCGAATTCTGTAATCGGAACAGTAATTCCTAGCTGTCTTTCAATCGCCATGAGCAATTCTACTGTACCAAATGAATCAAGAAGGCCTTCTTCAAAAATCGCAATCTCTGGATTTTCTTTCACAACGTCTTCCTGACAAACCTCTGCAATAATACTATATACTTCATTTTCAAATTCCATAATTTTCTACTCCCTTAATGATTAATGGTGAAATGGTTTTCCTGAAAAGATATAAAAGCCGAAACAAATCACATGGAATGTAATAATGATCGACACAACGGTTGTGACCTTATTATCAGGCCACCGCTTGTGTTTTTTATTCCATTTCTCAAATAAATTGTAACTGGACATGACAATTGCATGGTATAGTCCATAAATAATATATTGAAGTGCGAGTCCATGCCAAGCACCCATCAATAGAAAGAGGACAAAGTACCCAATATTTGATACAGCCATACGGTTTTGGATCCACTTCTTTTTTGTCATAAAGAACACAAATCTCATAAACACGTAGTCTCTGAACCAGAAGGACAAGGACATATGCCAGCGATTCCAGAAGTCTTTAATGTTCCGGCTAATAAACGGTTTATTAAAGTTTTCTGGCGATTTAATGCCCATAATATAACTCACACCCACAGCAAACGCTGTATATCCAGCAAAGTCAAAGAACAAATACATGCTGTAGGCATACATATACGTTAACTGCTGAACAAAGTGACTGCTGCTAATATGATGAATATTCATCAAGATATACGTGTGAATCAAATATCCAATTATGAACTTATATAGGAAGCCAATAAAGATTTTATGAATCCCTGCATATAGGAGGTCACTGTACACTTCCTTTTCAGGCGGTGTATCCATATCCTTTTCAAACCGGCGGTATCGATCGATTGGACCCGATGAAATCGTCGGGAAAAAGACGATGAAATAGACCAAACGGTGGATCGGGATTTTCTTTTTAATCAAGCCGTCTCTCGTCTCAATAATTAACTGAACACCTTTAAATGTTAAATAGGAGATTCCTAAAAAGCTTAGCCAGTTGATTGGCGGCGGGTGATGCGGCTGATGAGTTAAAAAGAACGGTAAGATTTTTGACAGCACAAGCGGCAAAATGGATGCCACAACCGCCATATAAAAAACAGTTGCTTGATTCGCCTTTAGTCGGTACGCAAGGTACAGGCAGATCATTAGCACTTGCCACACTGTGAACAAGAAGAGCAGCAGGGCGCCATGTGCATCTTTTGAGAAAATAAGCGCCAGCGCCACAACCGTTGCAAACATGTTGTATCCCTGCATTCTTTTGCCGTGAAGACCGAGAATCATCGTCGGCAAAAGGAGAATACCAATAAGAATGAAGAAAAAGAATGAACTAAACGGAATCATAGAAGAACCTCTTTCGCGATTCTCTTACGGTCAACCTTCCCGTTTGACGTCATGTACAGCTGCTCAAGATAAACAAATTTTCTTGGAATCATGTATGCAGGCAGTGAATCCGCCATTTCTTTCTTAATCGCACTTGTCAGCTGATATTCTTTTTCAAATGAATGCTCTGATGGGACAATCGCTGCAATTAAGAACTCCACATGGCCGTTTGGCTGAAACGGAACAATCACACAAGCATTGACATACGTCGTCTCGCTCACATGGTATTCGATTTCTTCAAGCTCCATCCGGTATCCATGCAGCTTAATTTGATAATCAAGACGGCCGTGGCATGTAAGTAAACCATCCTGTTTCACACCTGCGTCACCTGTGCGGTACGCAGGGCGGCCTTCGTATTCAAAGAACACTTTATTCGTTAAGGCTTGTTCACCTAAGTACCCTTTGCTGACGCTTGGCCCCACGATGACAATTTCCCCTTTTTCTCCATCTAGAAGAGTCTTACCTTCTTCATCTAAAATGACGATATCTGTATCAGGTTTGGCATAGCCCACTGGTAAAGAATCGTGCTGATCAACAATCTCCTTCGTTACTTCAATTGATGTGATCGCAACGGTTGCTTCAGTTGGACCGTACGTATTAAAGACCTGTGCCTTTGGAAAACGCTCAAGGAGTGCACTTGCAACAGATACAGGAAGCGCCTCACCGCAGAAAAGGAAAACCTTCAGTTCCGGTAAAAGCTCACCTGTAAAGGAAGGGTCCATTAAGCACATTTGCACAAAGGAAGGTGTCGATGTCCACACCTCAACGTCAGATTGACCAAGTGCTACAAACATATCCTTCGGCTTATTGACGAGATCCTTCACTAAACAGTAAAGCGTCCCACCTGATTGAAGCGCTGGATAGAGATCCATTACCGATAAGTCAAAAGAAAATGGTGCTTGATTTAAGAAGGTGCGTCCCTCGCCAATTGGGAAGTCGCTGCATATCCACTCTGTAAAGCTTTCTAAATTGTCGGCTGTTACCTGAACTCCCTTAGGCTTTCCAGTACTACCTGACGTATAAATGATATAAAAGACGTCATCACCTTGAACCCAATGGGAAGATGGCGGCGCTTCTTTTTCAAGTGCTAAAAGCGCTGCCGCACTCTTCACCTGAATGTGTTTTTCCACATCAGGTACGGCCTGTTCATGCGCACAAATCAATAGACTGGCTTTTGAACTTTCAATAATCGAGACGATACGCTCGACAGGTATTGAGATGTCAACCGGAATATAAGGTCTGCCTGATTTCACACTTCCTAAGAAAGAAATCAGCATCTCTGGCTCCATATGACCGTATACAATGACAGGTGCACTGTCCGCTACGACTGCATCAATCGCACCAGCCATTTGGTCTGATAGACGCCAAAGCTCATCATATGTGATCGAAGCATGTTGAGAAACAAATGCTGGCTGTGTCGGTTTCGTTTGCTGGTATTCATGAATCGCGTGTAATAGTTTCATAGTTTAATCTCCAATTAAAAATCGTTGTAAATGAATGATCCCGTATTTGCAGTATGGAATCCGTAAACAAAAAACATTAATAGCAAAATAAGTAAGTAAAAACTTGTATATCCTATCCATTTTATAGACTTATTTTCTGATAGCTTTTTGAATATCATATTGATAACCTCTTTTCTTTTGGCACTAATAAAGACGTACGGATCATCCAAAGGTTTCATATCGAAACATAAAGATTTTAAGAAATAATGAAAAAAAGATGTCGAATATATGAACGTATCTTTAAGGCAAAGCTGTCTTATTGTAACAAAGATTTAATGTATTTGAAATAAAATGAAGCTTAAATTTGCCTTAAAATTGGTGAAAGCTGTCGAATAATTGCAAAAGCCACCTAGTTTGACTAGATGGCTTCAGACCGTAGACATAAAAGTGGGGTTTTCACTTATTTTGATAAAATTTATCAGTTGTCTTACGCTGGACATGGTCCTTTCCATGTCCAGTTTGCTAGCTTTTTGAGATTCATGGCAGCGAAAGTAAGCATCGCCTGCATTGAAACTTTTTTCAGTCCACGAAGTTTCGTCCAACGCATACCATGCTTTTCTTTTGCATCCGCAAAAACGCGTTCAATCGTTTCTTTACGTTTTGCGTAGATGTTCTTATTCATTTCGGTGTGTCTGAGATGGTCTGCTTCATCTAAGTAGTCCTGCCAAATATGACGATGAATCTGTTTAGTGTGATTTTGACTGTGTGTACAATTATCTAGAAACGAGCAGGACTTACATATCTCTGAATCAGACGCATATTGCTTATATCCCTCTCTAGTCGTTATCCGATAAGAGAGGCAACCACCCCGCCCGTCTTCATTTATACTTCGGGGAAAACGGTGAAATCAGAAAAGTATAAAGATTGTTTATCCTTTCCGTATCCTTTCATCCTCGAGATCTCTCGAAGCATAATATTTATTTGCGACTTATCTTTCCATACGTCGTAAGGTAGATAGTACCTGGTCATGAGATGGCCGTGAGACTGTCCGCTTGGCCGTCGGACTCCTTTCGCCTATAAATTTTCGAGCCATAACGATAATTACCTCCGTTTTGGCCAACGTACATCCTAACGCATGTCTTAAGTACACGAAAAAAACCGCTATCAAAACGTCTATGTCATCATTTGATTCAACGGACACAATACGTATCAATAACGGGTCTTAAAAAATACGTCCCAGGAGAGCGTACAATATACACCTTAAACGTTATTAATTAAAGGTTATATGCAATTATTGTGCAAAATTTGTGTAAAATATTTTAATTTTCGCATCAGGGTGTAGCTTATTTTTTTACAATCCATCACGTTTAGAAACCGAACTATAATTAGTTGAGATCTGTTGTACTATCCAATATCTACTAACGTCGATTTGGTTTTCCTTAGAACTTATTTGCTCGTCTCGGTCTGTAGAAACCCTTGTATAAACCTTATTAGGGTAATCGTCATATTTGGTGATCAACCGTTTCTTTGCGGAAATGCATATACACACCCCTATTGTGAATTGTTCTTATTAAACTCTTGACACCACTGGATTTATCGCACTTTTTCAAAATGACAATGTTTCTTTGGAAATAATACATTATTTATCCTCATTCCAATTCAATATTGTGATACACTTATTTGGAAATTACTTGCTATGGAGGGTTTATATTGAAACGAGTTAAAAATTTTTTCTTCCTATTAATATGTATTACATTGTTAAGTGGATGCAACAGTGAAAACACCACTTCAAAAGTAAAAGAAACTAAGAAAGTTGAAAGTGAAGAAAATAATAAGGTAAGTGAAGTTAAAGAGCCAGAAAAACCATTTAATTTCAAAATTGATGAGTTCGCCAAATCATATAATAAAACAGCACTAGCCTATTGATGAAGTCGGTGATTTCAAACCAACTGAAATTGCAAGTGGACAAATTTTCACAAAAGAGTTATTAAACAGAACTGATGACTCTGGCGGTACTTTTAACCTGCAAGCATGGCATGATCTAGATAAAAACTTCTATCGCCTGCACATATTTACAACTGGATCAGAAAATATAACATCTGAACAAGGTGCACTCCAAACAATAGCAGTGTTAAAAGCTTTGGATATTGATATTAATCATTTAAATGATTTTTTAGATAGCGAAAAAGATTCACTTAATGTAATCGATGGAGATTAATCTGTGCAGTTAACTAAAATTCCTGGTATGTCATTAATACTAAATATTGAACCTAAGTAAATTCTTAATTGTAGCAATATCTTTTTAAAATTATTAAGGCCCTCCAATTCAACTTGAAGGGCTTTAAATTTACATTTATAATCGAACATATATTCTATTTATAGGAGGGTAAGGTGTGACAGACCTTGAAAGGAAGTTATACCGAATCATTTATAATATGAGCCGGTTTCGCAAGAACCCTACGATGGATGACCTAAAAAGGAAAACAGGGAAAGACGAACCATCTATACGGAAAGCCGTTCAAAACCTAATATCTCGAAAGGAATTGGAATGGGATAAAGAGAAAAGAGAATGGCGATTTTAATTTTAATCATAAGGGCGGTATTTTCAGACAGCTTCTTTTTTCACTGAACTTGTGGGTTTTAAAGCAGGTATTCCACAACTTATATAGAATTGGTCATAACAAAAGATTACCAACATAAGGTAATCCATAACAATTTTTTTTAGGAGTGATGACTTGAAAAAGGCTTTTGTGAACTTTGGTGTCCTTCTATCTCTTGTTGTATTGGTTTTCAATGTTTAAGGCAGGCTTGGAAATGATGAAGATGAAACAATACGTATTAATGAGTTGGTTAGCCTATATAGGATTAATGGCAGCATCTACCTTGCTGCAAAACCTATGGCTGTTCTTTGCAGGTATGGTAGTTTCGGGTGTTATGTTGGGGAATCTGCTGTACAAACTAAAGAAAAACTATATTAAACTTTAATATGTCACTAACAATCATTATAGTTCTTCACTTTTATTTCAACGCTTTTTCTAATGCTTCTTTAGTCTTTGGACCATAGTGCCATCAGGATTTAATTCATGCATCAACTGGAATCGTTTGACCGCATTTGCTGTCTGTTGTATTTTGGCCAACACCTTAGACTCACATCCTAGACTTTAATCATTAGAAGGAGTGAGTATTAATGAAAAAGTTTTTAATTCTGTTCAGCATTTTCTTTTTAACTGCTTCACTAACTCCATCAAAAAATTCATCAGCGTCATTAGCTGCTAATTCAAAGGGAAGTTCAATCAATGATTTAGAGCAGAAGTTGGTGTCTACTTTGAAACTAACTAACCCTCAAAGTGAAACTCAGCTAGATCAAGCGATTGAGTCCGTCACAAATAACGCAGATGATAAACTTTTGACGAACTACTACAACACCACACAAAGTAAAACAATCCTACCTAACACTACAGCTAAAGCTGAAGTTAACCTTGATGAGTACGTGGGCGTTAATAGTACTCTCGGAGAGTTTCAGCGACACGAAATAAACAATGATTTGGCTATTATAACAACTAATAGTCCGGTCTTTTTCATCCACCAAACAACAGTAGAGAATACTCCTGAAAACGAAAGTGATTTTGATACTGCAGCTAAGAAAAAGAAGTACAAAAACACCAAAACCTTCACAAGCTCCTACACTGCAAGGAACTTTTTAAACATGAAACTTTTCACAGTCAAGACAAAGGGTTACTTTCAATATAATGGTAGTAACGTTAAAGCAAAATTAAATGATGCTTGGTATACAAAGGGGTTCCTATCAATTTGGCAAGTATCAAATTGGAAAAAAGGGACATATAAAAAAGGGAAAAATTATGCTGAAGTGTACGGAAGAGGAAATTTCCACTTTGGTCTTGAAATAAAAGGATATGGCTTAGTTGTACAGGACCAGTACATCAAGGTTTATTTGACGGCCAACAAAAAAGGCACTGTATGGAAGAAATACAGTGTAAAATAAACGTAAGTACCAGGTTTTCATTAGAAAGGTGGTGAGAATTTGAAAAGATTCTTCATATCAAAATCCTTTTTGATTTCTTTTATTGCTGCTGTTTTATTCTTTGGGTTCCA
>NZ_JAIVLB010000031.1 GCF_020524495.1 Bacillus stratosphericus
TATTATTATAACAACATTCGTATTCAAACAAAACTAAACAACCAATCACCGATAAACTATCGGCAATTGGCTGTATAAAGGTGTTTTGATCCCTGTCTCAAAAACGGGGGTCAGTCCCCATGATAGGGTAGTTTTTTTATGAAATTAATCCTCCATCGGAACCCAGCCTTGCCTTGCTTCCATAACAGACCACCATCCCTCTGGAATCAGGTATTTGTCTTTTTTCTCGTTTAATGACTGTTTCAATCTCGCTTTTCCGACCTTCTTTAATTTTCTTTGCCCATTCTGGATCAACAATTAGCTCTCGTGCGACCGCAATCAGCGGGATTCCTCGATTGTACCCATTGATAGCATCTTCGGCTGTAGTGACGCATAGGCAAATAATCGAGTTTTTTTGTTTTTAGAACATCAACTAACGTAAACGTCTCTGTCATTGTTAAACCCTCAATCTACTGCTTGTATTTTGCTACACTTATACATTTCTAAATTGGAAAGTTAACCCCTTTATAAATTGTATTATTTAACAAATATGTCACAATTATAAAAATGTTATCTAAACCTTTTGAGACCGATTGAAAATGAAGTCTGGTTTAATGGATAAGCCTTTTTAATAAAACATTTCCCGAATATTATAATTTATTCAATATTCATAAAAACCATAACGCTTCATAAACATCATACTCTCGATTTAAACTAGTAAATTCAATAGGGGCAGTTCCATTTGCGGCAACCAATTTTTTTTTACAGCCTGTTTTTCTAAGAAATTCCTAGTCGGGTTAGAACTTTCGTAGTCTTTCCATATGTAAGCTGAATTCCCTGTATGACTAAGATTATTCAAATAACCGTTCTTTGCCATATAATCCACTGCTCCGTATATCCCTGCTATCGGAATGTTTTTACGAATCTATCATTAATCCAGGAATTACCACTAATCATAACTAGTAAATTAAAATTTGTCTTTTCTAATCCTATTATATAATCAACAAATGTTCCTTTCCGTTGTAGAAAAAGAAGAGCTGCACGTCTATCGAGAAGGAATCACTCTTGAATTTTTGACACAGGTGATCTATTTCCATTTTTAAAAAGACCAAAAAATGGCGCTAATTGAAGGTATTTTGACTCATAACGAATTAGACGCTTTAACAAATTAGTCTCTACATTCATCTGTCCAAAAAAATATTATCTAAGGATGCGGTGAAGGAAAATGATGAGAAATACGCACTTGCTAGATGGCACCTTGATCATCGTGATGTACAGGAAGCAACGAAGCATTTGCAAGAATTAACAGATGCTGAGTTTGAGCATGCGAATCAAGCGGCTTATGATTTATCCTTACAATTAACGATGACCAATGGGATGAAGCTGTACGTATATGGAAAGATCTATTTGAATCAAACGATTTTTAAGTGACCGGGACATTGAAGCACTGGCAATGAAATTATTGCCTGGGAAAGCGCAAAAAATGACAACGTTCGGCTATCGTCTGAAAATAAAAATTGTTTAGCACTTTTATTGTAGAAAAGTCACGAATCCTGTAAAATAACGTTAGATATTGAATGGGGAGCGTAAAGCATGTATAAGGGTATTTTTTACTTGTTTTTTCTTGTTGTCATTTTGGTTGCTTTTGTGTTTTCAAACTATAAAGATGTTTTTCTTTAAAATAGGTTAATGCATTAGTACATGTACACCTCTTAATTCATACATTGTTAATGTAAGAAAATCAAGGAGAGGGGAATACTATATGTACCATCACCATCATTGCAAGCCAAATGTTACACAGCCAATTGTTCATCCGACGAATCATTGCTGTACACACAGTGAGTCAAAAACAATTGTGCCGCACATCCATCCGCAGCATGTAACAAATGTTCACCACCAAAACTTCCAACATGTTCACTACTTCCCGCATACGTTTTCTCAGGTGGGTCAGGCAACACATCAACATTTTAACTGCGGTGGCCCTTGCTGAAACAGATCTTGCAGAAACAGATAAAGTGAAATGGGACTTTGATAAGTCCCTTTTTCTAAAAGCAGGTGAAAAAATGAAAATAATTGCTGTCACAGGGTACAAGCCATTCGAGCTTGGGATATTCAAACAAGACGAGCCTGCACTTCAATACATAAAAGCGGAGCTTCAGAAAAGGCTGACAGCACTCATTGAAGATGGGCTGGAACGGGTTCTCATATCAGGTCAGCTAGGTGCAGAAATGTGGACAGCAGAAGTGGTATTTGAGCTTCAAGAGGAGTATCCAGCGTTAAAGCTTGCTGTCATTACGCCATTTTATGAACAGGAAGAGCAGCTGATTTTGTAGAAAGTGTCACGCATAGACCGTATGAAAGTCCGGCACAATTTAAACAAAAAAACCGCTTTTTTATTGAAAAAACAGATGGTCTTCTCGTCTTATTTGATCCCGAGCATGAAGGCTCACCAAAGTATATGATCAAAGAAGCTGAAACCTATACCGATTACCCAATTATGTATATCACAATGGATGATTTAAGAGCAAAGGTTGAGGCAGAAGATCCGTTTTTTGACTAAAAGCAAGAGAAAATTTGACAACGTCACGTATTTCTGAAAAAATATACTATGAATTCACGATATGAGGTGAAAAAAATGCTTGCTGATAAAGTAAAGCTTTCTGCGAAAGAAATTTTAGAAAAAGAATTTAAAACAGGTGTCAGAGGGTATAAACAAGAAGAAGTCGATAAATTTTTAGATATGGTCATTAAAGACTATGAGACATTCCATCAAGAAATCGAAAAGCTTCAACAAGAAAACCTCCACTTGACGAAACAGCTTGAAGAAGCAGTTGAACAAGGGAAAAGACAGCCTGCACAGTCCAATACAACAAACTTTGATATTTTAAAGAGACTATCTAACCTTGAGAAGCACGTTTTCGGCAGCAAACTTTATGATTGAGTAATGTCGAAAAAACTTGTGTCAAATGACATTGTCGTTTATAATAACGCTAGTTGATTAACGTTCGGGTAATCGCTGTAATGCAGTTAGGCGTTACAGAGGAAAGTCCATGCTCGCACGGTGCTGAGATGCCCGTAGTGTTCGTGCCTGGCGAAAAAATAAGCCAGGGCAGCCAGGGAAAGGCTGACGGCAGGAAAAATGCCTACGTCCTTTTAGGATATGGCAAAGTATCCTTGAAAGTGCCACAGTGACGAAGTCTCACTAGAAATGGTGAGAGTGGAACGCGGTAAACCCCTCGAGCGAGAAACCCAAACTTGGTAGGGGAACTTTCTCAAAGGAACCAAACGGAGAGAAGGACAGAGAATTCTGTAGATAGATGATTACCACCTGAGTACGAGGCATTTGCCGATTGCAGTACGATGGAACAAAACATGGCTTACAGAACGTTATATCCGTTATAATAAACATGATGAAAACAAAGCTCTCCTATTTCAACATATGGAGAGCTTTTATCTTGAATAAAGAAAAGGACGAGAAAACAGGTGATAAACAAATGAAAACCTATACACTCATCGCGACAGCTCCAATGGGGATTGAAGCAATTGTTGCAAAAGAAGTAAGGGACCTTGGCTATGAGTGCACAGTAGATAACGGGAAAGTCATTTTCCGAGGGGATGACCTTGCGATTTGCCGTGCAAACCTGTGGTTGCGTACAGCAGACCGTATAAAGGTACAAGTTGCTGAATTTTCGGCAAAAACATTTGAAGAACTTTTTGAACGGACAAAAGCGATTGACTGGGCCGCTTACTTGCCTAAAAATAGTACGTTCCCTGTCATCGGTAAGTCTGTCAAATCACAGCTAGCGAGTGTGCCGGATTGTCAGCGCATCGTCAAAAAGGCGATCGCGCAAAAGCTCAGATCATCTTACAACATTCAGTCTGATTGGCTTGAAGAGACCGGACCGGAATATAAAATCGAGATTGCGCTTTTAAAAGACAAAGCAGTGCTAACACTTGATACATCAGGTGTGGGACTTCATAAACGTGGGTATCGTGTGGACCAAGGAGAAGCACCCATTAAAGAAACCCTTGCTGCCGCACTCGTGTTATTAACGAACTGGACACCTGACCGCCCATTTGTTGATCCTTTTTGCGGATCAGGTACCATCGCCATTGAAGCAGCCCTGATAGGACAAAATATTGCCCCTGGATTTAACCGGGCATTTGATTCAGAATCATGGGCATTGATCGGTGAGGACGTATGGAACAAAGCGCGTCTTGAAGTGGAAGAAAAAGCGAACTATGATCAGCCACTCCACATTATTGCGAGTGATATCGATCATCGTATGGTAGAGATTGCAAAAATGAATGCAGAAGAAGCTGGACTAAGTGAACTGATTCAATTTAAGCAAATGCAAGTAAAAGACTTCCAAACAAAAGAAGAGTATGGTGTGATTGTCGGAAACCCGCCTTACGGAGAACGGCTCAGCGATAAACCAGCTGTTGAAAAAATGTATCAAGCGATGGGTGAAGCATTCAAGAACCTAGACACTTGGTCAATTTACATGTTAACGTCACATGAAAAGTTCGAAGAGTGCTTCGGAAGAAAAGCAACGAAAAAGAGAAAACTGTTTAACGGGTTTATTAAAACAGACTATTATCAATATTGGGGAAAACGCCCGCCTAGAAAGCAAACAACTAAATCATAAAAAATGGTCACACCTAAAGAAGGTGTGACTTTTTTATCTAGAATGGTATAAAGCTTCACCCGACGGAATAAACTGAACTTGATTTTAAAAAAAGAGGTGTCTTTATGATTCATTATGATCAATTCCAGTTAATCCAAAAAGCATTGGCGTCAACTGTTCAGGAAATAGAAGGGCATGAAACTGGACAATCTGCTCAGCTTGCGGCAGCCATTCAGGACTTAGCACTGGCTCAGGCCTACATAGAGCGTGCAGAGCATGCATTTTTAATGAAGGAAAGCTATCATCATCGCCTGCATTTTTAAATAAAGATTGTCTTTCCCCAGCATAAATGTTATTATTGAATGTCTGAATGATTCAAAAGTTGGGGGTTGTAGCAGGTGACAGCATCTCGTTTGCCTTTTTCATTATCAAAAGAACACAATTTTTACGAAGAACTGGGCAACTGGATTGGTGATGTATTTTATGACATTTTGCCAGAAAAGGGCTTTGATCTTCGAGATGAACAAATATACATGGCTTTTCAGTTAGAAAGAGCCTTTAAGGAAAAAAGTGTGATGTTTGCCGAAGCTGGGGTAGGTACAGGCAAAACAATCGTCTATCTATTATTTGCCGTCACGTATGCAAGATATAAAGGGAAACCAGCAATTATCGCATGTGCAGATGAAACGTTGATTGAACAGCTAGTCAAACAAGAAGGTGATATCTATAAAATTGCCAATCACCTCGATATTCAAATAGATGCGAGATTAAGTAAATCGCATGATCACTATTTATGTTTAAAAAAATTAGAAAAAACCGTGCAGCGTGAAGATGATGAGAAGTGGCTCGATATTTATGAATCGCTTCCTGCATTTGTTCATGAATCACATGGTATGCAGACCTTTTATCCGTATGGTGATCGAAAAGAGTATCCAGAATTAACAAATGATGAATGGTCAAAAGTCGGCTATGACTCCTTTCAGGACTGCTTGACATGTGACATGCGACACCGTTGCGGCCTGAATCTATCAAGAGATCATTACCGAAAAGCAACAGACTTGATCATCTGCTCTCATGACTTTTACATGGAGCATGTGTGGACAAAAGAATCCCGCAAACGTGAGGGGCAGCTTCCACTGCTACCTGAACATAGCTCTGTCGTATTCGATGAAGGACATCTTCTTGAGTTTGCAGCACAAAAAGCTTTAACTTATCGAGTGAAGCAATCCACGCTCGAGACATTTTTAGAGCGTCTGTTACAAAACGACATTCGCGAAGAATTTGCAGAGCTTGTTGAAGATGCACTAACAACAAATGATGAATTCTTCTATCTCTTAAAAACACATGCCAAAGAGGTCAAAGGCTCACATCGACTTGAAATTGGATGCGTGAATGAGGTCAAGCGTTCATCAAGTGAACTGTGTAACTTACTTGAAAAAATCGGAGAAGCACTCGTATTTGAATCCGAGATGTATACAATTGATCAATACGAATTGTCTGTTGTGGAAGAATACATTGAACAAATGGCGTATTCTCTGTCGCTTTATCAAAAAAATGCCATTAGCTGGCTTGAAAAACAGGAATTAGATACGACATTTGTTGTGATGCCGAAGACGGTTGCAGAGGTACTGGGCGAAAAAGTATTCTCGCAAAAAATTCCTTATATCTTCTCTTCTGCTACTTTGTCTGAAAATCAATCCTTCGATTATTTAGCAGAAAGTCTTGGTATCAAAGACTACTTATCAATGAGTGTAGCCTCGCCGTATGATTATGACGAGCAAATGCAGATTTATTTCCATGGGATACAGCAGCCATTCTTGCAGCCGGAAGAAAAAGGGCAGCAAGTGATCGCTCACCTGAAAGAAAATGGAGGACGATCTCTTATCCTATTCCCTTCATTTGATGAACTTCATTTATTTAGAAAGCAGCTTAATGCATCAGGTGAAGCACTGCCTTTCCAGGTGTATTTTGAGGGGGACGAAGAGGTTAGTACCCTTGTTCAAAAGTTCCAGGCAGATGAGACGTCTGTCTTATGCTCCGTTCATTTGTGGGAAGGGTTGGATATTCCTGGTCAATCACTAACGAGTGTCATTATTTGGGGACTCCCTTATCCGCCGCATGATCCTGTATTTGAGGCGAAACGGAATGAAGCAAAGGATGCACATGCTGAAGTGGACCTTCCATATATGTTGCTTCGATTAAGACAAGGCATTGGGAGACTGATTCGGACGAGCCAAGATGCCGGAAGCATTCATATATACTTTGATCGCAAGGAAGATGCAGAGCTTCAAAGTAAAGTGGAATCTGTTCTGCCAGTGAAGTCAGTGGTCCCTTCAAAATAGGAGGCCAGCTACGAAAAGAGGAGGATGCCAACTGTGCATCCTCCTCTTTTTCATTGACAAAAGAACATTCATTGAAGTAGCCTTGAAACGTACATACATATTTTATTGATTGGGGGAACGAACGTATGAGTCTTGAATCAAAAGAGAAAGAATTTTATCAGCTACTAGGAAAAATTGCCCACTATACAGAGGCACTCCATTTGCTTTATTGGGACTCTAGAACACAGGCTCCTAAAAAAAGCGCTGATTTCAGAGCGGAAACCATCGGTCAATTATCAAGTGATATTTTTAATATGAAGACTTCAGATGAAATGAGAGATCTTCTTTATGCATTAAATAAGCAGGGTGATGAGCTGTCAAAAGATACACAGAAGGCGCTCGAATTATCACAAAAAGAGTATGATGAAAACAGCAAAATTCCAAAAGAAGAATTTAAGGAATACTCCATTTTACAATCAAAAGCAGAGCATGTTTGGGTAGAAGCAAGGGAGAAATCAGATTTTTCACTCTTCGCACCATACTTAAAACAGCTCATTGATTTTAACAAGCGATTTATTCAGTATTGGGGCGTGAAAAAAACGCCATATGATGTGCTGTTAAATAACTATGAGCCAGATATGACCGTAGAACAGCTTGATCAAAAATTTGGTGCACTTCGCGATGCCATCGTTCCTCTAGTGAAAAAAATTGAAACCTCTCCAAATAAACCGGATACTTCATTTTTATCGAAAAGCTTCCCGATCGACAAGCAAAAAGAACTGAGTCTCTTTTTCTTAAAAGAGTTAGGGTATGACTTCGATGCAGGTCGTCTTGATACAACAGTTCATCCGTTTGCTGTAACATTAAGCAAGGGTGATGTTCGAGTGACGACCCGTTATGATGAGCATGATTTTCGGATGGCGATCTTTGGTACCATTCATGAGTGTGGTCATGCCATCTATGAGCAAAACATTGATGAGGCGCTTAGCGGAACGCTATTATGTGATGGTACGTCAATGGGGATACATGAATCACAGTCACTATTTTTTGAGAACTTTATTGGCAGACATGAAGATTTTTGGAAAGCATATTATCAAAAGCTGCAAGAGGCTTCTCCTGAACAATTTAAAGATGTATCTTTAGAGGACTTTGTTCTTGCAGTGAATGAATCTAAGCCGACTTACATTCGAATTGAAGCAGATGAACTTACGTATCCGCTTCACATCATCATCCGGTATGAAATTGAAAAAGCCATTTTCAATGAAGAAGTAGCCGTTGAAGACCTACCTACCCTTTGGAATGAAAAATACAAAGCGTATCTTGGTATTACGCCACCTAACGATGCACTTGGTATCTTACAGGATGTTCACTGGTCTGATGGAAGTTTTGGTTATTTCCCTTCATATGCTCTTGGTTATATGTATGCGGCACAATTAAAGCATCAAATGATCAAAGATTTACCGAATTTTGATGAACTGATTCAAAATGGGTCTTTTGCACCGATAAAAGAATGGCTAACTGAACATGTCCACCAACATGGAAAACGGAAAAAGCCATCTGAAATCATTCAAGATGCAACTGGCGAAGAATTAAATGTTCAATATTTAATCGACTATCTAACAGATAAGTATTCGAAACTGTATTTATCATAAATGAAAGGCACCCTTTGATGAGAAGGGTGTCTTTGTATGTGAGAATATTCTAAAAACGAACATTAAAAGACTTGCCGCTATTGCAAAGCATGCGAAGGCAAAAGCCGAGTGGTGATTAATATAAAATTAGCACCTTAGAAGCTCAAGCTTCCATCGTCCCAACAATAACGTTGGAATTGTTGCTAAATTCGGTATAAAATGGGCTATTTGTTGGTTATATATTCTGCTACTGCTGAAGTGTAAGTTGACTTAACCCTTCTATTAAAATTGTGTGGGCAGCTGCCTCATAAATTTCCTCTTTTTTGTTTTTAAACATAAAAAAACACTTACTTTACTGAACGGTCGGTAAAGTAAATGTTAACCATTGAAAAACAAGTGTGTCAATCGATTCATTTTAAAGAGGGTGTTTTCACTAAAAAATATATCTTAATAATAAGGATATGGTCCATATGGTGGTGGATAAGGATATCCATAACCATATCCTGGAGCAAGAAGGGATCCAGCAAGAAGGCCACCTGCAAAACCACCTAAAAATGGAGGTCCGAAAAAGCCAGGTCTTCCAAATCCGAAGCCAGGTCTTCCAAATCCGAAGCCAGGTCTTCCAAATCCGAAGCCAGGTCTTCCAAATCCAAAAGGTCTTCTCATATCGTCTTGAAAAAACGGCGTTTCAAAATAATTCATAAAAAAAGGCTCCTTTCACATAAAATCACTGTAACTGACATCAGTGTATTCTAATTGCACACATGTGTTTGGGTGAACGCCTATTATAAGGGGGAATGGTAAAAATGGGCCTGTATCCGTCTGATTGGGCTAAATGTCCGCCTCACGCTCATGTATATAAAGCACGAACAGATGTGACAGAAGAGCATTATCACCTAATCGAAGGTATATCTGAGCCTGTGAATGGAAGCAACACCGACCAGCATACTCATTTTTACCAAGGGGTCACATCTTTTGAAAGGGGGCATTACCATAGATATTACGGCATCACAGGGCCTGCTATCCCAAGAGTGGATGGGACGCATTATCACGAAATTCAGGAAGTCACGTTTCCTGCCTACACAGATGCTGTCCCCATCCAGTACGGAGGTGTGGTCTATAGTGCAGATGAACGGCCAACGCATAAGCACCGTTTAAAAGGAAAGACATATGAAGTTGTCGGAAATGAACCACTCGGCTGGTGACGGGAGTATATAGGAGAGAAAGAGAAGTTATGCTATACTGTAGGCAGTTTGTAAAAGAGAGTGATGTTATGAAAAAAGCAAAACAACCAATTATTGTGCTAGTAGGTCCGACGGCTGTTGGCAAAACAAAGCTGAGCATTGATATAGCCAAAGCATTTCATGGAGAAATCATCAGCGGGGATTCTATGCAGATTTATAAAGGAATGGATATTGGAACAGCTAAAATCACCCGAGAAGAAATGAATGGCATCCCGCACCATTTAATTGATATTAAACAGCCGAATGAATCATTTTCTACAGCTGAATTTCAGCAGCTTGTCCGATTGAAAATCAAAGAGATTGCCGCTAGAGGGAAAATACCTATGATTGTCGGTGGAACAGGCCTGTATATCCAATCTGTTTTATATGATTACACGTTTACTGATGAGAAAAGTGATCCTGCTTTTAGAAAAGAGATGACGCTGTTTGAAAAGCAGAATGGACCGCTTCAGCTGCATGAAAAGCTAAAGGCAGTAGATCCTGACGCTGCAAAAGCAATCCATCCGAATAATGTACGCCGCGTGATTCGTGCGCTAGAGGTCATACATACAACTGGTCAGAAAATCTCTGAGATTCAAAACGGGCATCAAGAAGTTCCTCTTTATGACACAGCCTTCATTGGGCTGAAGATGGATCGAGAGCTTTTGTACCAGCGCATTCATCAAAGAATTGATATGATGTTAGATGAAGGCTTAATAGAAGAAGTGAGCGCGTTATATCAATGTGGTTTGAAGGACTGTCAGTCTGTTCAAGCGATTGGTTATAAAGAACTGTACGCCTATTTTCAAGGTTACTGCTCACTTGATGAAGCCATCGAGCAATTAAAGAAAAATTCCCGAAGATATGCGAAACGTCAGTTTACGTGGTTCCGTAATAAAATGGATGTCACTTGGTTTGATATGACACCACCTTGCCACTTTTCAGACAAAAAAGATGAAATTTTTGCATATATAGCAGGAAAGCTTGGACTTAAAGCGAAACTGTAGTTATCAGAATCAAGGAGGACGAAACATGAAACCGATTAATATTCAGGACCAATTTTTGAATCAGATCCGCAAAGACAATACATTTGTCACAGTATTTTTACTGAATGGCTTTCAGCTTCGCGGTCAATTGAAGGGATTTGACAATTTCACAGTGCTGCTTGAAACAGAAGGGAAGCAGCAACTTATTTATAAACATGCCATTTCTACATTTACGCCTCAAAAAAATGTGAATCTAGAAATAGAATAGGACCAATTTTGTCACCAATAGCCTCATGCATCTGCGAATAAACCGGCCGGAACCCGCTACGTTTTTTGTCAGTGCAGAGGGGCTATTTTGCATGCCGTGAAACCTTTCTGTCCATGTTGCGTAGGATTCCTTATTGGACATTTGAAAAGGAGAGAATCTTTATAGAAAATGCAGACTTGAATTAAGAAGGATGAGAGTACTACTCCTATTGATCGGCATCGTTGTCTTATTTGGTTTGTGCGCCATCTCAAACATAGAAACGAGACAACGAGGAGGACGTCAAAGGCATTTTACGATCATCCGTTCAGCTAAAAAATAATCACTTTGCTATGGTGAAGGATGATGAAGTGCATGTGTATCGATTTGATGAATAAGAAGGGGAGCTTACTCTTATTACAACGAAGTACATAGATGAATGGGACGAATATGATGATGAGCTTGATGAAGAGTAGGCACTTAAATTTACAAATGAATGTGAAGTCGCTACACTATAATCATGTATCGGACATCTAGACAGAAAAGGATGAGTTCATGACACACAAAATTAAAATTAATCACTGGGAACAAACTTGTGAAGACGACTCCTGTCTCGAATATGGAACAAGTGTTTCCGTAAATGGGAAAGAATTAGTGAGACAAGCCTCAATCGTCTCTGCGCTTAAAGCTGTGCTAAAAGAATTAGATGTTGAAGTGGAAATAACAGAAGTGTCAGAAGATTTACAGTGCGATGCCTACAAAAAATAAAACAAAAAGTCTAGTCTACTAAGAGATTTTTTTTCGTGTTATGATAGATTTCGGTTTCAGTTGAATAGGGAGTAGGGCAGTCTATTTTTAAATCCTGCTCTGCTCTATTTATTTGAATGTACGAGTTCAGCTATGAATGTTCGGCTGGGTTGGTTGATTTTTTTCGTTTTTAATATCTATATGTTGTGTTTAAAAAAAACATAGTATACTATATATAGTGAATAACCGAATGATCAACAATACTAAAAACTAGGTCGTGATGGAATTGATTCAAATCGTATTTGATTCAAAAACAGGAAATGTTCAACGTTTTTTGGACAAGACCCCTTTTACAGACAAACGAAAATTGACTGGAGAAGAGTTTTTGGATACGCCGTTTATTCTCGTCACCTTTACGACAGGATTTGGACAAGTCCCTAGTACCACTCAGTCCTTTTTAGAGAAAAATGCGCACCTTTTACTAGGTGTAGCTGTGAGTGGCAACAAAGTGTGGGGAGATAATTTTGCAAAAAGTGCCGATACGATTTCTAAACAATATCAAGTTCCTATTTTGCACAGCTTTGAACTAAGTGGAACAAAAAGGGATGTTGAATTGTTTACAGAGGAGGTAGAAAGAATTGTCACAAAATCAGGTTCCAAAGTGGATACAATTAAATAACGAGATTATGATTCAAAAAGAAGGAAAGTTTCAGTTCGATAAGGACAAAGAAGCTGTACATAGTTATTTCGTAGATTATATTAATCAAAACACGGTCTTCTTTCACAATTTAGAAGAGAAGATTGATTACTTAATAGAAAATGACTACTATGAGGAAGAATTTATAAGACAATACAGCATGGCGGATATTAAAGAAGTATTCGATGCTGCTTATGCCAAAAAATTTAGATTCCCATCATTTATGAGTGCGTTTAAGTTTTACAACGATTATGCACTGAAAACAAATGATAAAAAGAAAATCCTTGAACGCTATGAAGACCGCATTTCGGTTGTGGCTCTTTTCTTTGCGGGCGGAGACAAACAGAAAGCAATTGAGTTTGTAGAGCTGATGATCAACCAGGAGTATCAGCCGAGTACACCAACATTCTTAAACGCTGGTCGTAAACGGCGCGGTGAGCTAGTGAGCTGCTTCTTGCTTGAAGTGAATGACTCATTAAACGATATTTCAAGAGCGATTGATATCTCCATGCAGCTTTCTAAACTAGGCGGCGGCGTCAGCTTGAACCTTTCAAAGCTTCGTGCAAAAGGTGAAGCGATCAAAGATGTAGAAAACGCCACAAAAGGTGTCGTAGGCGTCATGAAACTTCTTGATCATGCATTCAGGTATGCAGATCAAATGGGACAAAGACAAGGATCAGGCAGTGCCTACCTCAATATTTTCCACAGAGATATCAATGATTTCTTAGATACGAAAAAAATCTCTGCTGATGAAGATGTTCGTGTTAAAACACTCTCCATCGGTGTTGTTATCCCAGACAAATTTATCGAGCTTGCAAGAGAAGATAAAACAGCTTACACTTTCTATCCACACACAGTTTATAAAGCATATGGACAGCATCTTGATGAGATGGACATGGAAGAAATGTATGACGAGCTTGTTGAAAACCCGAAAGTCAAAAAAGAAAAAGTCAATCCGAGAAAGCTTCTTGAAAAATTAGCTGTTCTGCGCTCAGAATCAGGCTATCCATATATCATGTTCCAAGATAATGTGAATAGAGAGCATGCACTGAACCATATTTCACGTGTGAAATTCTCTAACCTTTGCTCAGAAGTGCTTCAGGCTTCAGAGGTATCCTCTTACACGGACTATGATCAAGAAGATGAGATCGGTCTTGATATTTCTTGTAACCTCGGTTCCTTAAATATCATGAATGTCATGAAAAACAAGTCAATCGAAAAAACGGTTAAGCTTGCAACAGACTCACTAACACTTGTGTCCGAAACAACAGATATCCGCAATGCACCGGCCGTTAGAAAAGCGAACAAAGCGATGAAGTCAATTGGACTTGGTGCGATGAACCTTCACGGGTATTTAGCTCAAAACCAAATCGCCTATGAAAGTGAAGAAGCTAGAGATTTCGCTAATACGTTCTTTATGATGGTGAACTATTACTCTATTAAACGCTCAAGTGAGCTTGCAAAAGAAAAAGGAGAAACATTCCATCGTTATGAGGGCTCTGGATATGCAACTGGTGAGTACTTCAATAAATACGCGGAGAATGATTTCACACCAAAAACAGAAAAAGCGGCAGCACTATTTGAAGGTATGCACATTCCAACAAAAGAAGATTGGGCAACGCTTAAAGAATTTGTAGCGAAAAATGGCATGTACCATAGCTATAGATTATGTATTGCCCCAACAGGTTCAATTTCTTATGTTCAATCGGCAACGGCTTCGGTCATGCCGATTATGGAGCGTATTGAGGAGCGGACTTACGGAAACTCAAAGACGTACTACCCAATGCCGGGGCTGTCGCCGCAGAACTGGTTCTTCTATAAAGAAGCGTACGATATGGACATGTTTAAAGTGATAGATATGATCGCAACGATTCAGCAGCACGTCGACCAAGGTATCTCATTTACGTTGTTCCTAAAGGATACGATGACGACGCGTGACTTAAACCGCATTGATCTTTATGCACACCATAAAGGCATTAAGACACTTTATTATGCAAGAACGAAGGATACAGGGCAGGAAGGCTGTCTTTCTTGTGTTGTTTGATTAAAGGAGAGTTTAACGTGACAAAAATTTATGATGCAGCCAACTGGTCAAAACACGAAGACGATTTTACACAAATGTTTTACAACCAAAATGTGAAGCAGTTCTGGCTTCCTGAAGAGATTTCCTTAAACGGGGATCTCTTAACTTGGAAATATTTAGGTGAAGAAGAACGCGATACGTACATGAAGGTACTTGCTGGACTGACTTTACTTGATACAGAACAAGGAAATACAGGGATGCCGATTGTCGCAGAACATGTAGACGGCCATCAGCGTAAAGCCGTGTTGAACTTTATGGCGATGATGGAAAATGCGGTTCATGCGAAATCATACTCCAATATCTTCATGACGCTTGCACCAACTGAAACCATTAATGAAGTATTTGAATGGGTCAAGAAAAATAAATTTTTGCAAAAGAAAGCAGATATGATTGTAGGTCTATACCGTTCGATCCAAAAGGATGATCCTATTTCCTTATTTAAAGCAATGGTTGCTTCTGTTTATTTAGAAAGCTTCCTATTTTATAGCGGCTTTTACTACCCGCTTTATTTCTATGGACAAGGAAAGCTCATGCAAAGTGGTGAAATCATTAACTTGATTTTGCGCGATGAAGCGATTCACGGTGTGTACGTTGGATTATTAGCGCAAGAAATTTACAACAAACAAACACCTGAAGTGCAAAAAGAGCTATATGATTTCTCCATCGATCTGCTAAATGAGCTATATGAAAATGAACTTCATTACACTGAGGATATATATGACCAAGTCAATTTATCACATGATGTGAAGAAGTTCATTCGTTACAATGCCAATAAAGCGTTAATGAACCTTGGATTTGCTCCTTACTTTGAAGAAGAAGAGATTAATCCGATCGTATTGAACGGACTCAATACAAAAACAAAGTCACATGACTTCTTCTCAATGAAAGGGAACGGCTACAAAAAAGCAACAGTTGAGCCGTTAAAAGATGACGACTTCTTCTTTGGAGATGAATCATAAGTGATACGCAAAAGTCAAAACGCATCACTCGTTTTGGCTTTTTACCATTTCTTACAACGTGTTACATACTGGAGGTTATCGAACATGGGAAAAATGGATGAAATCATTTTAGTCGCACCGCGTAAACGTGTTTTCCAAAACGAAACACTTGCGTTTAATGGGGTGAATAGTGAAGAAGAAGCAATCGAAACGATCATGAAAGAAATTGAAGAGCACTTCCAGCAGATGCGAAGAGGCGATGCAGAAGAAAATCCTGACTTCAAGCAGCCGATTCCTTATGTCGTCATTAAGCGTAAGGACGAAGTGTATGTATATGAAAGACTTCGAGGCGGGGGAGAGACGAGATTACATCATAAGTTATCTCTTGGTTTTGGCGGTCATATGAACTTTGCCCAAGGGAAAGATTTTGCTGAGATCCTAAAAGAAAATACGGACCGTGAGCTTGACGAGGAGCTTTCTATTCAAGAAGAAGACAAACTTGACATGAAAACCCTTGGATTAATCAATGATGATGACAACAGTGTCGGCCGTGTGCACATCGGGCTGTTATCAGCACTGGAATTATCACCTGGTGCTCCTGTTGAAGTCAAAGAAACAGATCAAATCTCAGGAAAATGGATGAAAGTAGCGGACTTGAAAAAGCCTGAATACTTCGAGCGTCTTGAAACGTGGTCTCAATTTGTCGTGAACATCTTAGCATAAATAGATAAACAACAAACCGGCTCTACAGACGACTGAGCCGGTTTGTTTCATTATGACAGCTTCAGCTTATTTGAAAACGAATGCGTCGTGACCGGCCTGCTTCAATCTTGCGACGAGGTTATCCGCATTTTGCTTTGAACGGAAAGCTCCAGCTTGTACCCGGAACATTCCGCCTTCTAGTAAAACGAATGCTTCAAATCCTTTGGATCTAAGTGTGGCTGCTAGTTGATCTGCATTGGCTTTGACCTTGAAAGCCCCTGCCTGCACTTTATAAAGTTTTACCCCTTTTTTTTTCAACTGAAGTGCCTTCTCTAATCCATTAGCATGAGCGCGAGCGATGCCTTGAAGGAAGGTCGCGTTGCGGAGCTTATTTGCATCAGCTGCCGTATCAATAAAACCGTTCTCTGTTAAAATGGCAGACATAGAAGTTTCCCGAAGAACGTGGAAATTCGCAGTTTTCTTTCCGCGGTCGGCAAAATCAACCGAGCGGACAATTTCATCATGAAGGGTATTGCGATACGTGGTTGTTGGTGCTGAAACGCCAGGGTACACATAGCTTTCAAAACCTGTACCCCCGCCAGCATTAATATGAATAGACACGAAATAATCAGCTCCCCAGCTATTTGCCGCATTTGTTCGCTGGGATAAAGTGACGGATTGGTCAATTGAACGACTTAAGCGGACGGAAACCCCATCATATTCACTAATCAACATATCTCTCAGATAAAGTGCAATTTGGAGTGTTATATTTTTCTCTAAAAGTCCATTAGCAGTAGCTCCAAAATCTGTCCCTCCGTGGCCAGGATCAATAAAGATTTTCACCATCTATTCATCACCTCGTTTTTATTTTATGAGGAAATAGAATAATTGCCTGTACAAAATGCGGAAATCATTGGACTCCTCTCTGCATAATTTATCATCAAAACGCCCCTTTTTCTAAGAAAAATCAAATTGTTGGTTTGTCCCCCAAAAATGGATGAATACAATAGAGATAGCACATCATTTCCTGGGAAACCGCAGAATCTCCTACAATAACTGGTATCTCGGGTCATTTTGACAGCAAACCTGGGCTTAAGCGGGCGATTGTCACGATTACAGCTCCACCCGAATAGAATAAAGAGAGAAGAGCGAGAGGTGAATACGTTGGAGCGAGCTGTCACATATAAAAACAACGGCCAAATCAATATTATACTTAATGGGCAAAAGCAAGTATTGATTGATGCAGATTCAGAGGCAGAATACCTAGAAGCCTTGCAGAAAAATGAGGCAAAACACAGCATCTTACGGGCAATAGAGCGTGAAATGAACAGCCTTGTCGGTATGGATGAAATGAAACGAAACATAAAAGAGATTTATGCTTGGATTTTTGTCAATCAAAAAAGACAGGAACAAGGATTGAAGGTAGGTAAACAAGCGCTTCACATGATGTTCAAAGGTAACCCAGGCACAGGGAAAACAACGGTTGCAAGGTTAGTCGGAAAGCTTTTTTTTGAAATGAATGTCCTCTCAAAGGGTCACTTAATTGAAGCTGAACGCGGTGATCTCGTCGGAGAGTACATTGGGCATACTGCGCAGAAAACAAGGGATTTAATTAAAAAATCACTGGGCGGTATATTGTTCATTGACGAAGCCTACTCTCTTGCCCGTGGAGGAGAAAAGGATTTTGGAAAAGAAGCGATTGATACCCTTGTCAAACATATGGAGGATAAACAGCATGAATTCATACTCATCCTTGCTGGTTACTCCAAGGAAATGGATCATTTCCTGTCTTTAAACCCCGGTCTGCAATCTAGATTTCCAATCAATATTCATTTTCCTGATTATACAGTCGATCAGCTCATGGATATTGGGAAACGCATGATGACTGATAGGGAGTATGTCTTTACGCAAGAAGCAGAATGGAAGCTGCGAGATTATTTGATGCACATTAAGAGCACAACAAGTCCTGCCAAATTTAGCAACGGCCGTTTTGTGCGAAACACCATTGAAAAGGCCATCCGAACCCAGGCCATGAGGCTGCTTCTTGTTGATCATTACGATAAAAAAGATTTGCTTACCATTAAAAGCCACGATCTTCAAATGAAAGAGGATACGCCTTCTTGAAATGGCGTATCCTTTTTGTAAAGAGACGCCAAAATAAACCTTCCGAATAGTGGTATACGTGTGATGTGTTTGGTATGATGGTACTACTGAAAACTTAAGTACAGAAAGGAAACAACTGACGTTGAATGAACATCAAATGATCGAAAAAGCGATCCTTGTCGGCTGTCAATTGCCGCATGTAACGGATGAACGCTTTCAATACTCAATGGAAGAATTAGCTTCCTTAACCCAAACAGCTGGCGGTGAAGCTGTCAGCCTGATGACGCAGAAAAGAAATAGACAGGACAGCGCAACATATATCGGAAAAGGGAAAGTAGAAGAGCTTGAAGTGCTTTGCGAGGAATTAGCGTGTGATGTTATTATTTTTAACGACGAGCTTTCCCCAAGCCAGTTAAAAGCTTTGGCGACTGCCTTAAACGTGAAAATTATTGATCGAACGCAATTGATTTTAGACATCTTTGCCAAAAGAGCCCGTACAAGTGAGGGGAAGCTGCAAATTGAGCTTGCTCAGCTTCAATATGCCTTGCCGAGATTAAGCGGACAAGGGATCAGCCTTTCAAGACAAGGAGGCGGAATTGGTGCAAGAGGTCCAGGTGAAACAAAACTTGAAACAGACAGACGCCATATTCGAAACCGCATTCACGAAATTCACGGGCAGCTATCCGCAGTGAAAGATCACCGCACAAGATACCGGGAACGACGAAAGAAAAATGGTGTTTTCCAAATTGCCATTGTAGGGTATACGAATGCCGGAAAATCCACTTTGTTCAACCAGTTAACAGATGCCGATAGTCATGAGGAAAATTTGCTGTTTGCAACGCTTGATCCCATGACACGGAAAATGACATTAGCATCTGGCTACAGTGTGTTGATTTCAGATACAGTTGGTTTTATTCAAGACCTTCCAACGACGCTCATTGCAGCATTTCGTTCCACACTCGAAGAAGTGAACGAAGCAGATTATTTGCTTCATGTCATCGATTCTTCTAATGAGGATTATGAAGGGCACGAACGAACGGTTCTTGAGCTTTTAGAAGAATTAGAAGCAGACCGCATTCCCATGCTGACTATCTATAACAAGGAAGATCAAATCAGACCGGATTTTATTCCATCTTCAAAACAGCGCCATATTTTAATCAGTGCCAAACGCGAGGAAGATGTGAAGCGGTTAAAGTCGGATATGATGGCTGAGCTGAAAAAAGACTTTTTAAAGCCATATTATGTGAAGATTCCAGCGTATGAAGGGAAGCTTATATCTTCATTAAAGTCAGAAACCCTCGTGGAATCACTAGAATTTCAAAAAGAAGCAGAGCTTTACGACATCACCGGATTTAGTGGTGAAGAGCAGACCATATTAGGTCAAATCAAGAAGTATATGTTGTAGGAAAGGAATTAAATACGATGTTTCACACTTTAAAACATGGCACCATTTTAGAAAAAATAGCAGCAGAAGCAGAACAAGACATTTTACACATGCATCAGCAAATTGATCAAAAGAGTGAGAAAAATGAGTGGCGGGTTCTTGAAAGCTACCGGAAGCATAGAGTCAGTGACTCTCATTTTAACCCGACAACTGGTTATGGCTATGATGATAGGGGAAGAGATACCATAGAAAAAATTTATGCGGATGTATTTGGAGGGGAAAGCGGCCTTGTACGCCCGCAAATCATTTCCGGAACACATGCGATTTCTATCGCCTTATTCGGTGTGCTAAGACCTGGCGATGAATTGATCTACATGACAGGGAAACCGTACGATACCTTAGAGGAAATTGTCGGGATTCGCGGCAAAGAAGGGACAGGCTCATTAAAAGACTTCCAGATTGATTATAAGGCCATTGATTTGCGCCAAGATGGATCAGTCGATTATGACAAAGTAAAAGAGTCTATTTCCTCTAAAACAAAAGTCATTGGCATCCAGCGTTCAAAAGGCTATGCTTCAAGACCCTCCTTTACAATAGAAGAAATCGGACAAATGATTTCATTTTTGAAAGAGATCAATGAGGAGATCGTTGTCTTTGTTGACAACTGTTATGGTGAATTTACTGAATTACAAGAGCCTTGTCATGTTGGAGCAGACCTCATGGCCGGTTCTCTCATTAAAAACCCAGGCGGGGGTCTTGCCAAAACAGGTGGCTACATTGTTGGAAAAGAAAAATGGGTAGAAGCTTGCTCTTATCGAATGACATCGCCAGGCATCGGCAGTGAAGCGGGTGCATCGCTGTATGCGCTCCAAGAAATGTATCAAGGATTTTTTTTAGCACCACATGTCGTTGCTCAAAGCTTAAAGGGCGCAGTGTTTACGGCTCGTTTTCTTGAAAAGCTAGGGTTCCAAACAAACCCAGTTTGGAATGCAAAAAGAACGGACTTGATTCAATCTGTAGAATTTGGAGATCCTAAAAAAATGATTGCGTTCTGTCAGGCCATTCAATATGCATCTCCTATCAACAGTCACGTCACACCACATGCGAGCTACATGCCAGGCTATGAGGATGATGTCATTATGGCGGCTGGTACTTTTGTACAAGGAGCTAGTATTGAATTATCGGCTGATGGTCCAATCAGACCGCCTTATACTGCCTACGTTCAAGGTGGACTCACGTATGCCCATGTGAAAAATGCGATTTGCAGTGCTATAGACGCCTTATTGGAACAAGGTTTTATCGAATGACCTGCTCGAAAAAAATCAATGTTAATATTCCTAACATATGTTTGACACATAATATAACATGACATATAATAAATTTAAGCAAAGAGGAGGAGACAGTTGAGATGAGTGATAACATTCGCCGCTCAATGCCTTTATTCCCAATTGGGATTGTCATGCAGCTAACAGAATTATCTGCAAGACAAATTCGCTATTATGAGGAAAATGGTTTAGTATTTCCAGCAAGAAGTGATGGAAATCGCCGATTATTTTCTTTCCATGATGTTGATAAATTACTAGAAATTAAAAACCTCATCGAACAAGGTGTAAACATGGCAGGAATCAAAAAGCTTTTTGCCAAAGCTGAGGCGGAGAATTCTGCGTCTGAAACAAAGACGGAGGAAAAAACCGCAGCTAAGCACAACTTGACAGATGATGAACTCAGGAAGCTACTGAAGAAGGAACTCATTCAGGCTGGACGTTTCCAACAAGGAACGACCTTTAGGCAAGGGGATATGTCAAGGTTCTTCCGTTAACATATTAGCAAACGCATTGCTATAAACATTTTATTTTTTGTAGGGGAGGAGTTTTACGAAATGGCAAAGTACACAAGAGAAGATATCGTAAAATTAGTAAATGAGGAAAACGTAAAGTACATCCGTCTGCAATTTACAGACATTCTCGGAACGATTAAAAATGTTGAGATTCCTGTGAGCCAGTTAGAAAAAGCTCTCGATAACAAATGTATGTTTGACGGTTCATCCATTGAAGGATTCGTACGTATTGAAGAATCAGATATGTATCTATATCCAGATCTAAACACATTTGTTATTTTCCCTTGGACAGCAGAAAAAGGTAAAGTTGCACGCTTTATTTGTGACATTTATAAACCGGACGGGACGCCATTTGATGGAGACCCTCGTAACAACTTAAAGCGTATCTTAATGGAAATGGAAGAACTAGGATTTAGTGATTTCAACCTTGGACCTGAGCCAGAATTCTTCTTATTTAAATTAGATGAAAAAGGCGAGCCAACGCTTGAACTAAACGATAAAGGTGGATACTTTGACCTTGCTCCAACAGATCTAGGTGAAAACTGCCGCCGTGATATCGTGCTTGAGCTTGAAGAAATGGGCTTTGAAATTGAAGCGTCTCACCATGAAGTAGCACCTGGACAACATGAAATTGATTTCAAATATGCAGGTGCGATCCGTTCTTGTGATGATATTCAAACGTTCAAGCTCGTTGTTAAAACGATTGCGAGAAAGCACGGACTTCATGCGACATTCATGCCAAAACCATTGTTCGGTGTTAACGGATCTGGTATGCACTGTAACCTATCATTATTCAAAAATGGCAAAAACGCATTCTATGATGAAAAAGCAGATTTACAATTAAGCGAGACAGCTAGACACTTTATCGCAGGTATTGTGAAGCATGCAACAAGCTTTACAGCGGTCACAAATCCTACAGTAAACTCTTACAAGCGTCTTGTACCAGGTTATGAAGCACCTTGCTATGTCGCATGGAGTGCACAAAACCGCAGCCCATTGATCCGTATCCCAGCATCACGCGGCATCAGCACACGTGTAGAAGTGCGCAGCGTAGACCCATCTGCAAACCCATACCTTGCACTAAGTGTATTACTTGCAGCAGGTCTAGACGGAATCAAAAACAAACTAGACGCACCAGCGCCAATTGACAGAAACATCTATGTCATGGACAAAGAAGAGCGCCTTGAAAACGGTATCGATGACTTACCTGCAACACTTGCAGAAGCGCTAGTGCTGCTAAAATCAAACGAAGTCATGGTCAATGCACTAGGCGATCACTTATTCGAGCACTTCATGGAATCAAAAGAAATCGAATGGGATATGTTCCGCACCCAAGTACACCCATGGGAACGCGATCAGTATATGTCTCAGTATTAATAAAGAAACGTTGATTTAACAAGGTTTTGAAAACAGATTTGGTGGTCAAATATAGAGTGACCGCAGCCTGAATCAAGGTTGACCACTTTTTGACCACCATATTCAACAAAAAAATTTAACTCAAAATCGAGTTGATGTAATTCTCGAAACTGTCCACAGATTTATTTTCGAGTTTTTCACTTATGTGAGCATATACGTCAGAAGTTATGCTTATATTTTTATGTCCTAATCTTTCTTTGATGAATTTCATACTTTGACCAGCTTCTAATAATAGAACTGCATGACTATGTCTTAGTCCATGGATTGGGATATTTACGGCGTGTTCGTTTGGTCATAGTAGACGCTTCTTGTATAAAGGTTTTAAACAAGTCTATCTGACCTTAATTTATATGTCTAACTCAGTGTAGCCGATTCAAGGTTGAGTTCATTAGAGATAAGAGGTCTTGACAAAATATTGGATAAGAATCATGTGTTTGAGTATGACTTTTTCATGTTAGAACAATAGAAATGATGTTATCAATATATTCAATAAGTAATCTAAAGGGAGAATTGATATGACAGATCTAGAATTTGCATTCGGCTGGCTTCCAGTAAGTATTATCATATTTTCATTTATTATCACATTGTTTGTACAAAAGATTTATTTAATGCCAGTTGTTAGCTTTTTTATTTCTATCCTCCTAACATTTACAATTTTTAATGTCTCATTTTTAGGCTGGGCAGTTGTTTACACTTTATTTTCATTAATTTCTTCATATATTGCATTATTGATTCACAAGATTTTAAATAAGAAGAAGTCATAAAATAACATAGCAAAATCGGTTGTTATATTATTGAAGGAGTTATTTTTTAGTTTTAGATTTGTTTTCCATTTTTCTTAAAAACTGCACCTCACTTAATAGAAAACAGATAAATCATTTTCAAACAGTCCCTTTTAAGTGCTTAAATTCTTTTACTGTGGTTTCTTCTTTGGTCTAATGTCTTCTCCAAACAAGTGATACATCCAAATCAATTGGGGAATCTATTTCAGACTCATTCCAAAAAGAGGACATAGATGGTGATGCGTATTCTCGATCGCATAGGCGAACCAATGCGACTGGTTCTCTAGCAGAAATCGTCTTGGTTCTAAAGGGGCAGAAGCCATAACAAAAATGGGGACAACAGCTGCCAAAACAACAGTGAAGAAAGGGCTTGAACAAGGAGCAAGATCAATAGATAGAGTCTCTATTCCGAATCTATTGCCATACTCACCAAAGTTTCAAATAGCTGGTGGAGGGAAACTACCGTATATTGTTTTTGACGGGGAGAATATCAAAAATAAGCTTCTCTCAATGGCCAAACGTCTAGATAACAATTCAGGCTACGGAATCTCGCAGACAGGCAGAAGATTACCAGCACCCAACAGTCGTTAAATATGGAGATCATTATGTGAGGTGGAAACGCAAGAAAGTATTAAAACCAAATGTCCTCTATTCAACAAAACAAGACTACACCTACACAACGGATCACTACGGACGCGCATTGTCAAAGTCGAATCAAGTGATTTAAACAGAAGAAATCAATACGCTCAATCCAATTCAGGCCAATTCAATAAAGCCAGATCGATTACTGGATGATGACGGAGGTCATTTTTGATCGCATCTATTTTCGAAGGGTCTGGAGATGTTGATAACCTACTTCCGATGAATTCACATATCAATCGAAGTGGCGGGAAATGGTATCAGATGGGGCAGAACACAAGTGGAAAAAAGCATTAACGGCCGGCTGACCCTCCAAAGCATATAGAGGTTAAAATCGAACCTATCTATAAGAATGATTAATTAAGACCTGTAGCTTATAGAATATAAAATCGGAGAGCAAAAGAGATTTAGAACTATTAGAAATAAACCATGAGGTTAAAGTATAGAATAAAATAAAAGAAAACTATAAAGAAGTAGCAGAAATAATTTCTCAATATTCCGATTATAAACTCTTCATTATGTTATTTTTATATATAGAATTTAGGCATCTTCTAGTGTAAGTTAAATATATTTCTTCTACTAGGTGACGACAGAACAATTATAAATAAAATAAAGACATAATCAAACAGATATGCCTATTCATTATGCCGTTCGATCATGTTCTCATTATATTTTTAAAACATAGTACTTCAAATAAAGACGTTACTGCTTTTTTTCTCTAGTAAGAATCTTAATTGTAAATAAAATTATTAACCCGATTAAGATCAACACGACCTCCATCGTACCGGAAATATGACTAAACTTCAAAAAGGCAATAAGTAAGATAACTATTCCAACACCTATATAAAAGATCAAATTAGTATTTTTCTTTGATGAATTTGACATAAATTAAATCCCCTTTTTTGTACATTTAAATAAACACAGACAAAGATTTATATACACAGATGACAACAGCAATCAAAATTATTTGTACAATTGGTTTCTTCTCAAAATACCTTAACCATACACCAACAACTACTAAACCTAGATAAAAGAACGGATTGAAGAAGATATACGTTGAGAAATTTTCTGTTGTTAATTTATTTGCGTTTGATAAAGCAATAGTTTCTATCACTTGGTTTAGATTCAAAATGAGATTAAATAAACTAGCGATGAAAAAACTTTTCATCATACTTATTCTAATATTCATCATGACAGAGCTAATATGAATGAGTAAAGAAACAATCACAACATCAATTAATGACGCTAAAATTAAAAGTACAATTGTCATTAATATTACAGTATTTTCCCCTACATTGATTGATGACTTTTCTAACAAAGGGACAGAAATAGCTTCTGTAATGTAAAGCGACACTATGAAATGAATGACGATAATTACGCTCCAGATAAATAGCAATGAAAGCTTCTCTTTTTTTAACATGTTCCTCTCCTTATAAACAAAAGAAATACACTATAATAAAAATTCAATTACTGCAGCCAACAATAACAATACTGTCCCAAAAATGAAATTTTTGATGACTGTATAAATATCTATCCAAAAGTCAAACTTGTTACCAACAACAAAATATTTTAAAAATAAACTCACTGGATAAATACCAATTTTATAGAAAAAATAGATTGCAGGAAGCTCAATCACTCCATGCAAAATATGATAAAGAATGTATCCAACATCATGACCTAACAATAGAGCTCCCTTCATTGTCACTCCAAGCAAGTATGCATTTGTAGCGATGAGAAAGGTAGTGAGTAAGCCTGCTGTAACGACGCCAACGACAAGAACCATACAGTATAAAAAATTGTTAGTAAAATAAAGGTACACACTATCCTCTACATACATGACATCCGAGGGTGCTTTTTTAGTTAATATAAAACCAATAACACCGAATACTACATGAAGAATTATGAAAAAAATGGACACTGCTGAAAGTCTAATTTTATTTATAAACAAGTTCTTCATAATGATCCTCTAAATAAAATACCTTATCACATATCTCTCTTAAAGTTTCGATCTGATGTGTTGAAAATACAATGGAACAGTGTTTGCTTGTAAGTTCTTTAAATTTTTCAATGATCACTTTTTGACTTTTCTCATCAATACCTGTAAGTGGTTCATCTAATAATAAATAATGAATATCTTCATTGATGAGTGCGGCACAAAGCGCCAATTTTTGTTTCATTCCGTGTGAATAATGTTTGATCAATTTATCCTTATTCGGATATAGAGTATAGTCCTCTAAAATACCATGAATCTTTGAAACATCTTTTTTCTTAAAAACAGATTGTATAAATACAAGATATTCATATCCAGTTAAATATTCATACGACCTAGGGACGTCAGGCACGAACACTACATTTTCCTCGGTCTCTTTCATAATATCACCACTATCTAACTCGTAAATACCTGCTATACACTTTAATAATGTAGATTTACCTGAGCCATTAGAACCAACTATCGCAACAATCTCGCCTGGCATTAACTCTAAATTGATCTTCTCAAAGATCAAACTGTTTCCATAACTAAAAGATGCTTCCTTAACTTGCATTTTTAATCACATCCTTCACTTTGGTATTTCTCAAATACAAGACCGCGACGACGATAATCGAAGACTGAATAACAATTAAAGTCACTATGTACTTTCCTAAATGAAAAAGCATATCCAGATTAAAAATTTCCATAATAAAAATAAAGGAAAGCAAAATAGAGATTATGTACAAATAAACATTTTCAAACATGACTGCTTTACTTGAGTTTCCTATTTCATAATCACTCTCAGGATTTATTTTCGGAAAGAGTATTGCACCAATGGTAGCAGCTAGCCCCATGTTGATAAATACAAAAACAATTAAAAGAGCAACGCCAGTAATGATTGGATAAGGAATATGTAAGATGATCATTGTGATGACACTAAAGATTACTGGTATCCCAGATAAAATCATATACAAGTAAACTTTCTGTATTAAGATTTCATTTAAAGAAATGTTCCATGCAGTATTGGGTGGCAATGCAAAAAATTCAATATCAGGGCTAATGACCTTTTTTAAGTAATCGGTTATAAAATTTGAAAAAGCCACAGATATAAATATGATGGATAGTATAACATAAGAATTATTCTTTAAAAATAAATTAACTAACATTGGAACAGTTGCTAACGAACATACATGTAGAACATATAAATATTTTAAGAACTTGAGTTTATTGTGGTAAGTCCTTTTTACAAGTAAGATATCTTTGTTAAAGAAAATCAACTTTTTAAATCCTAGCCTGTGCTGAACAACAGCTTCTTTTGTATTTACTTCTTCTTTACCAATTTTCCGAATCACCTTATGATAGTGAAGCATCATAGACAGAATAAATAGAACCGAACAGACGATTAACAGTTCTGTCAAGATGTTGAATATATCAAATTGAAAATGACTATAGATTTGTATTATTTCCGACTTAAAAAGATGTAAAATTGATAACAATACGATATAGACAGTAAAACATACTAAAATGAGCTTTAAAAGTCGCACATTTTGGCCAAGTCCTTTTTGGAAGTAGCTTCTATAAAATTGATAGGAAGAAAAGTTCATCACTGTTAAGATTATTAATATAACTAATAACAACAAAGAAATAATCACTATTGGATTTCCAATCATGAACATAGGCAAAAAAAACATCAAGAAAAATTTCAACACAGTTTTACCAAAAAAATAAAAATAAATATGTCGATAAATTTTTCTGTATGATTCTGTTCTTTTCACAACTATATTTTGATGTAAAGTGTAAACTAAATAATTTTTTATAGGGAAATCTCTCGCATCAATTATTGCTAAGAAACAACATATGGTACTTATTAGAGAAATGTCTAATAGTCGAGCTTTTAAAACAAAAAATAAGCTTATGCCTATTGCAGGGTAAATGATGAAGAAACTTAAAAATAGAAATAAATATGTAGCATGACCGAACCATTGTGGTAATGATGCTTCATCTATTTTCTTTCTAAGATACATTTTTTGAAATAGTAAAGCTAATCTCATATAATATCACCTAATATATAGTAATAGGGGGAGAAGACAAAGATTAGTAGTTAATTACTGCTTTTCTCCCCTGTGCTTTTGCTATTGCCTTTAGTGCCCCAATAGCACCAGCTAAAGCAAGCCCTACGCCTGTAGCTGCACCGACAACACCAATAATAGTTGCGATTGTTCCGCCTGCCATAATAAGATCTGCAATTGTTTTAGCTGTACTTATTTCAATACCAAGCTTTGCTACTAAAAAGTTCTGATTAACACTCATAAAAGCAACAGAAGTTACAGCAATTGTTGCGATTAGTGACATAAAGCCAAAACCAAATAACTTTTTCATAAGTATTCCCCTTTTCTTTTAATTATTTTCTCCCCCTTTTTATATTTTGTCATAAAAATTGTATAACTTCAACATTCTTTACAATTTAAATAAAAATAGTTAAATGATCCCATTGTTATATGAATTTAAAATAATAATAAAGACTGCATTTACAATAAGAGAAACTGTGAAAAATATAGTACTAGGTTCAGCTCACAGTATCCTTTTATAATACTGAAATGGTATGTGTGTTTCACACTATAAAAGGAATTAGAGGTAATAATATGAAAATAAGTAACATTATTGTCACATCTTTGTTGTCAGCATCTGTATTATTCACTGGGCTTGGTTTGGAAGGGAAAGCGATAGCAAAAGATGTATTTCCTTCTATGAATGATAAAAGAGTCAAAAAAGAAGTAGCTGAGATGAAAGCAGAAGGAGTAACCTCTAAGCAAATTAAAGAGCTTTATGAAATGAGTAAAAAAGAATATAGCTCTGTATCTACGGAAGAAAAAGCAGAAGCACTGTACAAAGAGTCAAAGAAAGATATTAACCAATATATTAAAAATGGCGTGATCGACGAGTATCTGCCTAAGTACAACGAAGAGAGAGAAAAGAGGAGCGTAAACGCCAAGAGTAAGAGCAAGAGCAAGAGCAAGAGCCTAGGAACTAAAGGCGATGTATTGGTGAGTTACGACTCAGGTAGTTCTGTAATTGGACTTGGACATGCCGCAATTGTCTCTACTGAAAAAAAACAGACAGTAGAGTCTTGGCATAAGAATTGGAGTCCGATTAAACAGCATGGAGTCAGAAAATACAATAATACATGGCGTACTAGAAAGAAGGTTTATGGGCTTTGGGTGAAGAAGTCTAATAACAAGAAGTATATTAATGCGGCTAAATATGCTGAGAAACAAGCTAAAGAGAAGAAGCCATACAATATGAACTGGCTTGATAAGAAAACTACAAAAAAATTCTATTGTTCTCAATTGGCTTGGAGAGCTTGGAAGAATCAAGGTCACGATATTGACAATATAAAATTTGATACAGTCGTATCGCCAATGGAATTAGTTAACTCTAACAACACGAAGGTTTTTTATCATAAAAAGTAAGAGGTTAAGCAGTCGGGGTGTCCCGATTGCTTTGCTTGTTTAAAATTGAAAGGAGATGATTGAATGAATTATTTTAAAATACTTGTATCCATTTGTATCATAGCAATAATTTGTTCAGCATGTTCACAGAGGCAGGATGCAGTAGTAGACTCTCCTAAAAAAGAGTTGAGCGATATGGAAGACAGTAAATTTGCTGTAATTTACTCAAAAATGATGGATAGGGGATGCGAGATAGTAAACTATAACAATACGGGGAGTAAGCTATCAAGCGTGTCATTAAAAGACTGCGTGGGATTTACTTCGTCTACTCAGAGTGATAATAATATGTACTTCTCATCTAATAGGTCTAATTATCATGTGTCTCTAAATAAAAAGACAGGTAGGGTAGAGCCTTTGAATACAAAATCACTTTCAAAATCTACAGAAGACGAGGGAGCATTCTTTATTAACTACTCTAATGGGTATGTTTTACACGACATTAACGTGGGTTTTACAGAGGATGGCTTAGTAGGCGAATTAGTATATTGGAATGAAGATAACAACGACAAAAATCAAGTTGAATTAGATGGAGAATTAACAACAGCTATATTTGAAGACAAAAAAATCTATGCCATTCTCAGCAATGATGAAAGTGTCACAGTATCTTCAATAGACCCTAAAACTCATAAAGAAAAACGAAAAAAGATAGACGTCGAATCAGTCTTTTTTCCTGACAACAATGAATCTTTGAAGTCATTAAACAATGAAAAATTAATTCTTGCCGTAAACGATGGTGTTGACAGTAAGGAAGAATCAATGTTGGTTGTACTCGACAAAAAAACTCTCGATACAAAAAGAGAGATCGTAATGGACAAGGGATTCACTATCTACAAGACCAGTGTAGACAATGATAAAGTCACAATAGTTTCCTATGAAGGTGAAGTAAAAATGTTTAACAGAGACTTCAAAGAGATATTATCTGAAAAAATTCCACTTAATTTTAAATCAGATGACGAACGTTTAGAAGAGGTCAAGATTTTAGACGGCAAGATTTATGCATTGGTAAGAATGTTTGATAGAGATAAGGATGGAGTTATTGGCAGAATTATTGAATATAATATTGAAAGCAAAGACTCTAAAGAGATATCGCTAAAATCTGATAGAGATTGGGAAATGACGAGCTTGGAAGTCATAAAATAACTGGTGAGGAGAGTGGAGTATATTAGCTTACATTATCTTCAACCCATGGCTCTTGTGTTATTCACATTGCCATTATTGTATTTGGCTTGGGGGATTATCGGCTATTTAATCTTTAAGAAGGTCTATGTGGTACTAATTATCACATTTATCACATCGACCATCTTCATATTTGCATACACTGGGTTCGACATGTCTAATATGTACTGGGTAGTGACTGTCACCTTTCTATGTATGTGTACCTCTGTCATAACAAAAATTATACGATATATTTTAAATCGTATTGCTCAGTGATTCTTTTAATTGGGAGGAGGAATTTTGGGTAAAGAAGAATTGTATTGTCAATTAATGCACATGAAAAATGCGATTGTGGCTTTGCACGATCATTTAGCACCTGAATTTAGAACAAGAGATTTAGCTCTTCTAAAGTATAGTTTTACTGAAAAGCAGATTTCTGAATTAGATGATTATTTCATGAAGATCACTATGGAAAAGTCTAAAGTCAGCAAAGAAGACTTTAGAAAAAAGCTTGCTGAAATAAAAGGTCTTCCTCACTTGACTAATGAAGTTTCTGAAGATGTTTTATTGTCTTATAAAGCTGATGATCTACATACTAAATTCATCAACAACATATTAAAGTGAACAGACTGAAGGCCTGTTTTTTTGTTTCTGAATATCATTGAATTTGCTGATACTTTTTGATTGCGGTGTCCGAAAGCATTTTTTATTTTTCATTGTTTCGTTTTGAGGAACATTTCTGTGTTCCTTAACTGTGGAGGTGCTTTGATGATCATTGCATGTGGTTTTTCAGAAACGGAAAGATGCCGTCCGGTGCTGTTCGTTCATGATTCCAGCCAGCCCCTCAAAAAATTCGGGGCTTTCGCCGGAGCGTGAAAAGGCATTTTTTCAATCGAACTTGGCGTTTTCTTCAGGAGCGCTACGGAAAAAATCGAATCATTGGAAAATGATATTGATGTGTTTTTTTAAAATGCATTTAAATACAGAAAAACATGTTTTGAAAATAAATTTCCAAATATAGAACCCACATCAGTGTTCTTTCTTGGTTATATTAAAGAAGAAAATTAATAGGATTCATCTGATGATGATTACATAGGGATGTCAATAGGTGGGAGTATAAAGGTTAGAGCGGAATCTCCTGTTGCGGAGAATGTCCTTTTTAATGAAAAGGACGGTTTATCGCGAACGTTTGTTATGGAAACTAAAGAAGCTTATGATAAAGCAAATGCATTTTTAGCGAAATCTCAACCGCAGATTACTGTAATGGCAAAGAAGAAGAAAAACTGTGGAGGAGTCAATCGTTATGATGGGAACAGAGTAGCAGGTACAGTGTATATTGATTCTTGTAGAGCTAATAAGATGGCTGCTATTATAAATGCTGGCGGTACTGGGATTAAGGTTAAAGTTTTAAGAAATCCTATTAATGGTAAAATGTATCCTTATTGGATAAAACCACAATAATTTAAGTGGAGGGATATATATGCGATTGTTAAAAATATCTCTACTTTTAATTTCTATGTTAGTTATTTCAATTAGTATTTATACAATCTTTTTTGATTCATCTGGCTCAACTGCTTATTTTGCTTCTCCCTTGATTGGCTTAATGTTAATAATAATAATAGCTATATTGTCATGTGTGTTCTATTTCCAAAATTGTCAACACTTTTTTTGTTTCAATGGATTCTTTCAAAGCGAGCATGAGATTTTCATCTCGCTTTTTTTGCTGTTCTTCAAATCATTCTAGCTGTTTATGGTGTGTTTTATAAATACTTAAGAGGTTAAGGAGAGTAATAAAATGTATTTATTCTTATTCACTTTAATTTACTGTGTGTTAACACAGATTTTTAATTTGTCCTATGAGATTTCTTTTGGGGTGTATCTTATTGGTTTAGGTCTGATAAAAGGACTTTCCAGTGGGGAAATTAAAGATATCTTTAATTTCAAGAAGACAAGGGACGTGTACAAAGAAAACAGATTCATAGATTCTTTAATGGAATTGCTCTCTTTGATATTAATCTTTATTAATACATACATAATTGATTATGAACCATTCTCTCCCTTTGAGTTTGTTTATACTTTTATCCTAATTGTACTTCTATACAGATTCCTATTTTGGGGAATCATAAGAGAGTCGAAAAAATGGTTTCATAAAGAATCATAAGAGACGTTGTAGTATTGACTTATAAAAATCACTCAGACCGTAGACAAACCCCACCTTTACTTCAAGTAAAAGTGGGGTTTTCACTTATTTTGATAAAATTTATCAGTTGTCTTACGCTGGACATGGTCCTTTCCATGTCCAGTTTGCTAG
>NZ_JAIVLB010000032.1 GCF_020524495.1 Bacillus stratosphericus
AACGGCACGGACATATTAACGCTGCCTTCCGGCTATTATTATGCAGTAGGTACAAACGTAGTCAATATGCCAAGCAAAACGGATTCTTCATGGTTTAACATTTATGTCATTGATAATGGTAACAATCGTAAAACATACCACATCATCAGAAGTGGAGATAGTCTTCATTGGTGGGGAACTGTTCACAATGGGGATTTCAAAGGGTGGAAACGGATGTTGACAGATGCTGACGCAAATTTAAACTGGAAGTTCCCAACAATCGTTAACGGATGGAAAGCGTATAAATCCGAGGTCAATAATGATTATAGGGTTCGCGTTGCAAAGGATGCAATGGGAATTGTACATGTCACCGGAGCTATCGCAGGTGGAACATTGGGTGATGTCCCTGCGTTTACGTTACCAGAAGGGTGCGAACCCCCATTTCCGCTTTATAATGTCGGCATAGCTTCAAGTACTGGAGGATTTAAGGGACCGCAGTTTAGTCGGCAGTATATCGCAACGGATGGCCGCTTTTGTATACAAGATTCATCTAGTAACACGGAATTTATTGTTGTTAACTGCATGTTCAAGGCAGCGAAGGGAAGTGCTTGATTCTCATGAAATCCATTTATCAGTTCGATGAAAGTTTTATTTATGTATTTGGTGGAGATTCGGAAATTCCTGATGATGCTGATGTTCCTCAAAGTTATACGGACGTTCAGCCTCCTGATGGTCTTTTCAAAGGGAAATATGATCCTGCAAGCAATACATGGAGCGAGTCTGCTACTCAAGGATATATTGATAGCTTGCAGCCGAAGCCGCCACCCCCATCAGATATTGATCTATTAAAACAGCAGAATGCCGATCTACTTCAGCTACTTGCGGAGTCAGAAAAGAGAGCAGAAGAACAATCAAAAACAACAGCAGAACTAGTCATGGTGCTGGCTGAAAAGGGGGTAATTTAATTGGATTGGTTCCGTAGTATTTCGTTGTTCTATCAGTGGGAATGTTATGTGAATGAAGACGTGGGTCTATCAGAGGTCTAGAAGATAAAAAACACACAGTTGTAGCAACATTCATCGGAGGATTCGAAAAATCCCAACACAAAGAAGATGAAAACATGTTTTAGAGTAAGTATTCCTAAAGGTATCTTTATAAATTTGTTTAGAACCTTCAAAGATAATGAAAAATACATGTTTCCTCCTGTTACTTATGTTCATCCAGATGAAAAACTTTTGGATGGCAAACCAAGAGTTGCAGAAGCGATAACTGAAAACAATGTGACGAAAAAGGAAGATATGGAGAAGCTTTTGAAAGACAAAGTAAATCCTTATCCTCAAATCACAATAGAAATTGATTTTGAAGTGTATTACGATCCTAAACTAAAAGGAATTGAAGATCAAATTCGAAAAGGTGTTACTATTCCTGTTTTGGCTGATACAGCACACGGAACGTTATCTGAAGGCGCTGTAAGAGTGCAAGAAATTAAATACAATCCACTTGATAAATACGCTAAACCCACTGTTACTCTCACCAATTACTGTAAAGATATTCTTGACTATCAAATTCAACAAAAACGAGAAATGAGACAACAAAAGAAATCAATAGAAGCACAACTATCCTCTTTTAAATCTGTGCTATTAAGCTCCAGCAATGCTTCTTCCTCACAGTTGAAAGGAATATCTTCAGCGTTACCTCAAACTGTATATCTCTTCAATATAGTTCATCCAATAAAAAATGGGTAATTAGCGACACATCAATTGATGAAACAGTAGATGTTTCCATTGAAGATAATTTTATTGAAATTGACATGCCAGATTATGAAGTTGTTTCAAAGAAATACAGATCAAATGTTGATTTTGATATGAAAGTAGCTGGCTTTACTTCAGGAGAAAAAATTGATCCGACCAATGTTAGTACTTTGCAAATTTATCTAGCTAAGTCTGGTTCGAAAATAACTCCAGTTGATGCAAGCATTCCTAATGGATCAGAGATTGATATAACAGTGTATTTAACTAGCTAATGTTTAAGAAGGAGGGCTATAAGTTGGCAAAGTTTAAATGGAAGACTATTTTCAATACGAACAAAAATGCGAAATTTAGAGAAGAATTGCAAGATGTGTCCTCAGATGCTTTAAGTGCAGTCAATGAACTGGCAAACACAGCACACTCCTCAGGGCAGATAAAGCATGGTGTATTTACCGTTGAGAATAGGTTAAACAATCATAATTCACGTTTAGCTAATTTGGTGACTAATCATGATGGTGAAGATGTAAAGGAAGTTGTTGATCTACGTGTAGCACTGGATGCTTCAATTCACGAAAATGATTTTCAAATTACTAACGACAAAATTGATGATGCAAGAATGACCGTGCCGTTCAAAGAGTTGTTAAGGAAGCATATCGGAAATTTCACTAAGGCAATGAAAGAAGCCTTGCAGCTAGGGTTGCTTTATCCTATTTGGATTGCTATTCCACCAGGAAACTATACGATTTCTGAAAAGCTCACTATCTATAAAGATACACGTATTACATTTTCAGATGGAGTTTATTTAACAAGGGCAGATGGCTTTGTAGGGTCTATGTTCGTGAATGGCCAATCAGGTGATATGTTCAGAGGATACAACGGACATGGGAATATTAAGATTGACGGATATGGAGAATTGGACAGCGCAGGAGATAGAGTGAAAGAACAGTGCTCAGTCTTTGGGTTTGGTCATGCTAGAGGCATTAAGGTGTCTGGGATTACAGTAAGCAATGTATGTGGAGGTCACGCTTTTGATTTAGCAGGAGTAGAAGAAAGTGATTTCGATGATATTAAATTCGAAGGGTATGTGGACTATAAAGGAGACAGATGGTTTTCAGCTGCAATCCAGGTTGATTTAATGAGATCATCCGAAAATTTCGGATCATTTGGAGCATACGACAACACGGTTACACGAAAAATCAATGTAGAGAATTGCAAGTTTAGAAAATCTAAAAAACTTGGTGGTTATGCAAGGGCAATCGACTCTCACACAAGCACTGATGGTTATTTATACTCTCACATCAACTTCAAAGGGAACACCGTTGAAGACACTACAGAATGGGCTGTGTCAGGCAATAAATGGCAAGACATAGTTGTAGAAGGGAATACATTTAACAACTGTTACGGAGGCGTTAGAACACTTCTACCTTCAATCAATTCAAAATACACCCAAGATGCAAATGGCAATCCAACAAACCGTATTAACAAAGTAAAAAGACAAAAGATTAATAACAATACTTTCATAAACATCACAGAAAAACATGCAATTCAAGTATACGGAAGAAAAGGATATCAAACTATTGATGATGTTCAAATCGTTGGAAATTCTATTGATGGAGTCAAATTAAAACATGGCATTCATGTATCTGATGTGAATGACTTCATTATTAAAGATAATACTGTCAAGAATGTAGGGCATCATGGGATTCTTGTGACAAGAAGTAGTTATGGAATGGTCGAAAATAACACAGTTAAAGATGTTAAGGGTAACGGAATTCGATTAGAAGAAGGATCATGTGATTATGTAACATTAAAAGATAATACCATCGTTAATACTGGCTATTCTGGCATTTCTGTATCTGGGAGTTCTAAAGGCTTTTTCTTATAATAACACAAGAGTGACGTGCTTTATAGCATCGTTAGCATGTTTGCCATACGAGGTATAGGCTTATTTTTTATGTCTATGAGAAAGAAGGTGATTACTGATGGAAATGGATTTGGCGCAATACCTAATGACACAAGGGCCATTTGCGGTGGGTGTTGTTTTGTTGGGTATTGTTTTATGTCTTAAACACAACCAAAGAGCGAGAAAACAAACTTAATGAACAGATCGATGCTCAAAACAGTGTACTGGCAAAGTTTAGTGAGAAGTATGACGTTGTAATAGAGAAATTGGATCGTATTGAAAGAAACCAAAAATAAAGAAAGAGGTATTTGCACATGAAAACATTCGACAAAGGAACTGTAATTCGGATGGTGCTTCTTTTAATTGCACTTGTCAATCAATCATTGATTATGTTTGGAAAACCTGTTTTGCCGATTAGTGATGATCAAGTCACTTCATTAGCTGATACGTTATACCTTGCTGGATCAATGATTTTTACATTAGCGACAACACTTGCAGCATGGTTTAAGAACAATTACGTAACTACTAAAGGGCATCTACAAAAGGAAACACTCAAACAAAAAGGATTTACAAAATAAAGGAGTAGATAAAATGACAATCACAATTAGAAAAATAGGGTGGCATCCTCTAAACACAGATTGAAAACACCTTACGCTATGAATGCAAAATATATCACAGTACATAACACATATAATGACGCACCTACTGCAAATGAGGTTAATTATATGATCGGCAATAATCAGCCAGTGTCATTTCATTATGCTGTAGATGGTGACGGTGTTGTACAAGGTATTCCAGTAAATCGTTTAGCTAGACATACAGGCGATGGTGAAGGAGTTAATTCAGGAAACAGAACTTCCATTGGTGTAGAAATCTGCTATTCAAAATCAGGTGGAGATAAATATAAAAAGGCAGAAGCAATGGCCATTAAATTTATTGCATAGTTATTGAAAGAGCGTAGATGGGGAATTGATAGAATCCGTAAGCATCAAGACTGGTCAGGTAAATATTGTCCTCACCGTATTCTTGCAGAAGATCGATAAAATTCTTTTAAATCTTCTATTGAAAAAGAATTAAAATCAATCACTGGAAAGACTACTTCAGCATCAAAACCATCTAAAACAACTACTAAAAAAACACCTTCAAAATCATCCTCTAAAGCTAAGTACACGCTTCCTAAAGGTATCTTTAAGGTTAGTACACCTATGATGAAAGGAACAACTGTAAAGCGAATTCAAGAGGCTTTAGCGACGGTATTTATGGTCCGAAGACGAAAGTAAGATTGGAAGCATTATTGAAGTAATAATCCCTCTTTTAGGGGGAATAAACCTTTTTTAATCTCTGTAAAACTTTAATTATCGTATCATCCATTTGCTTTATTTGCTTTTAATTTATTACGTGTTCTCTTAGAATTATTCACTGCATTTCAAAATTCTTTCTTTTTAATAATTTTTACATTTTTTCAATAATTTATGATATAGTGATTTTGTTGGAAATATTTTATAATAGAAAGGAAGAATAAAAGTGAAAAAAATCATGTGTTTTACCCTAGTACTTACTTTAATTATGTGTTTGGTTGGAGGTGGAGGTGTATCAATGGCCTCAAATATAGAAACCTCAATAAAAGATAATGTTAGAGACGCCATTAAAGTGTATAATGAATTAAGTGAACAATCTGAAAAAGTTAGTAACAATAAAGTTGAGAAGCTGGTGACTAAAACAACTGAAATTGTAAAAAACAAAGAGGTAACGCTTTACAGCAAAAATGAGCTTAATTTGGATGGTGCTACCGCTTTGTTTAATAAAGAAACTAACGAAATCTTTCTGAATGTACCTATGAAGACATCAGATCCCCTGAATAATATGGAAGGTATAGTACTAACGTTTGATCAGAATAATACTTTAGTTAATTATTCAGAAATTCATTTGAAAACTAATAAGGAAGAACTTGAAGGAACTTCGTCTTATTGGGTTAACGGAAAATTGGTAAGCGAAAAACTTCTTAATTTTTCAGAAAATGACTTTGATAAAATTGTAGCTTTCGAAAAAAGTGATACAAACAAAATGAAGCTTCAGGCTTCCCCACATAAAAATTTCAAAAAATGGTGGAATGGTTTTAACAATTGTTTATCTTCAAAAGGAGTTAGTTGGGCGATGATTACATTAGCAGGAAGCATCTGTGGCGGAGCTTGTAGTGTAACAATGGGTACAGCTTGTGCGCCTTGCTTTTATGGCTTAACATTCTTATCAGGGTTTAACATTGGCGAATGCTTTTGGAAAAAATATTAGTTAGGGGTATATAAATGAATCTAGTTCGTGTATTGTGTATGCTGATTTTTATAGTATCATTAACGGGCTTTATACAAATCATTATAAATAAACAATATATTTATAATGGGATTATATATATATTAATATTCCTATTATCCTTAGCTCTTTCAATCACTATCCCTATACAAAATAAGAATAATAATTCGTCTACACAAAAGTGAAAGTAAACACAATGTAAAAACTGCATCCCTGTTATTGACATATCATCATACAGTCAAAGGTGCAGTTTATCAGGAGCATATTAATAAGCCTTTCGCATAGCGAGAGGTTTTTTAAATATATTCAATCGACCGAAAGGGTGGTAAGTGGTGGGAGTATTCACAAAGACCCACCAAATGGCGGGCTACTTGAATAGTTTACCTAACAATTTTCCAGTCGTTTTCCCCGCAGCACGTCGCATGATACGTTTTCCGATTGTACCCTTTTGAACGGCATTTACATCCCCTGATACCTTAGCTGACTTATAAAGTGCAGAACGGATTTTATTGATCTTCATATACACTACCCCTTTGATATGAGTATTAGTTGTTAAGGCGTTCCTCTATGTCATAAATTTTTCTGTCTAATTCAGAAAATCTCTTATCAGTGTATCTAAGCTCACGTTCGAGATCCTTTTTGATCAATTAAGCATAGCCATTATCTCTTCAGGCTCATTTTCTTCCAGCTTGGTAACTGTAGATTTAATTTCTTTCACATCTTGTTTAATGGTTGATACGTCCGCAGCCAATTGTTCAATTATCTTAAATAGTTTTTCGTCCATTGTTTCACCTCTAATCTAATTGTACCACCATTGCAATGGTTTTGTTTAAGGAAAAGGCGCAACTAACCCTTGTCTTTTTTTTTTAGGTGATCTTTGATTATTTTTTCGAGTCCGTCAATATCCTCGTTCATAATTCGCATAAGTCGCTCTATGAATACCTATTTTTTCTGACATTTGCTCCTGGGTTAATTTTTTGCTTTTTCTAAGCTTGATCAAACGGTCTTCAAACATACAAACACCTAAACAAACGAGAGTGAGGGAGATTAAATTAAACATATAACGATTGTTCAAACTGAATTCAACACCCAAGAAATAAACAACTTATATTCTGCAATTATCGTTAAAGAAGGTTATGAAGTAGGGGAGTGTGATGATCATATTGTTCTAGCTGAAATCTCTCAACGAACTGACGGTAACTATGATGAGGGAAAGACCTGGTATATAGGAAGAAACGTTCCATATACAGACTTGCTGAGGTCGTTGGTTTGAGCCCAGAGAGAATCATCGTTGAAACCCTTGCGGAAGAAAATCTTTGTTATAACGGTTATCTACCAAATTTTTTTCGTACTTGCAGTTCTAGTCTTTCGTAGATCGTGATGTTGAGGGAGGTTATACATTTGGTACCAACCAATTATGTCTTATTTTTCTGGGTTTAAAAAAACACGATCAGGCACTCCGTGAAAGGAAAAAGTGATCGATGGATTGCTCAGCATATGGATATTTCTTTTTCACTAATGCAGCTTTTTAGGATTCTTTTGAGTTTGTTCTTTGTTTATTTCCTCGAATATATTGCTTTGATTATTTTGTTGGTGGATCGAATTCATGTTCGGGGAATTAAATATTTTCTTAAAATCTCCAACAGTTAAAGGCTTTGCATCATCTTTTAGTTCATATCCTAACTGTCCATTTGGTTCTAAAGTAGCGTTCTTTACATTGTTAATATTAGAAATTCCAAGAAGTCTTAATCGCATTTCAAGCTGATCAACTGTTAGCCGCATTTTCTTTAAAGTATCTACCTTGAGTTGCCCATCCTCTATAACCAGTTTTGCTTTCCCAGTTAAAAATTTTTCAACCCAATTGGCTTTTATTTGAAACCATTCCATTAAAACTAAGGCGATAGTAAAAATACCAGCAGTTGTAATAGTTTTCCATAAGCTGGTTTCCGTAATTGGCTGAACGATAATTGTCCCGATTGAAATCATGACCACAGTTTGGGCTAAAGTCATTTGTGCAATTGATTTTCTTCCTGAAATCCTCAAGAGAAGGATGCCAGACACAATTAAAATTAATGCTTGCCATGCAAAATTCATTTCATCACCTATTTTTTCTCTTTTTTGTAGTTTTCCTTAGGATAAAAAGTATTATTCATAAAACAATCATGGCATAAACTGAACGTTGTTCCGGATTGTTGATGATCAATTATATGTCATTGGTGGACGTAACTACGCTTATAGTATGGGTCATCTTTCTGTAAAAAGAGATCAATGATGTTCTAAATTGGTACAAAGAAAGAAGCTTTGGAATCGGAATGAACTTCTATGGAATCAATGACGAACACAATCAAGGACCCTTCACAAGTAAAAAAGATTACGTGGTGTACGATATCAAGCAATACTGATAATAGATCAGCAGCTTCAACTTGTAGAGAAACCTATGTTTTTCTACAAGTTTTTTTATTTTTACATAATTATTAAAATAAAGGATTAATGGCATAAAAAAATAAGATGTTTTTAAAAAAATCTGCTAAACATCCTATAACTATATCCGATATTAGAATTGTCAGGGTTGATAAGCCCTAGAATAAAGGACTTTTTTCAGACAAGGACGTCTGTCAGGTCCCACATACATGGAGGTAATAAGAAATGAGAATTAACCACAATATCGCAGCACTTAACACATTAAACCGTTTATCTGCAAACAACGGTGCTAGCCAAAAAAACATGGAGAAGCTTTCTTCTGGTCTTCGTATTAACCGTGCAGGAGATGACGCCGCAGGTCTTGCGATCTCTGAAAAAATGCGTGGACAAATCCGCGGTTTAGATATGGCATCTAAAAACGCACAAGATGGTATCTCTCTTATCCAAACAGCCGAGGGTGCATTAACGGAAACACATGCGATCCTTCAACGTATGCGTGAACTAACTGTTCAAGCAGGTAACACTGGTACTCAACAAGCTGAGGATTTAACAGCCATTCAAGATGAAATTAATGCACTTGTTGATGAGATCGATGGGATTTCTAAGCGTACAGCATTTAACGGAAAAAACCTTTTAGATGGTACTGAAGGAGCATTTAAATTCCAGATTGGTGCTAACGCAAATCAAAATATCGATGTCACTATTGCTGACATGGGAAAAACTGCTTTAGGCGTAGATGCTATTAAAGTTGATGATCCCGCTTTCGATTTTGACGCAGAAATCGTAAAAATTGATGCAGCAATCACGAGTGTGTCTTCACAACGTTCTCAACTTGGTGCGGTTCAAAACCGTCTAGAGCACACAATCAACAACCTTGGTGCTTCTTCTGAAAACTTAACAGCGGCTGAGTCTCGTATCCGTGACGTTGACATGGCGAAAGAAATGAGTGAGTTCACGAAGAACAACATTCTTTCTCAAGCTTCTCAAGCTATGCTTGCACAAGCGAACCAACAGCCACAAAACGTACTTCAATTACTACGTTAATTAACCAAAAGCCCCTAATTGCAGGGGGCTTTTTTTTCATGTCATTTTGAGTGCAGTAGGCCTGTGTAATTGAAAGTCCGGGACAGCTTCTTGGAAAGAAGAGTGATTTCATTCAACGTTCTCTCTATCCCATTGACGCCACCAACGAGCGGATTCGCCAAAGGGATCAGCCTGAATTATATCATGTAGCGTCAAATTGGGGATTTTGCTTTCCTCCTTTTAACTCGACTTCTTCCCATGCCATAGCAGCAATCGAACAAAGCCAGCAGCCAGGCTCAATGGCGTGCTGCATTGTTGTAAGGTGTTTCTTTCAAACGATAAATGCTTATTTTCTTGTGCTTGTTTCAGCATACGCTCAAGTGTTTGTGCCTCAAGAGCTGCTTTGGTCATTCCCTGCCCATGAATGGGATCTCATGTACACCAGGCATCGCCCATCATAAACCACTTAGCCAATCCCGCTTTTGTTCGTAGTAATTTATCACACAAGAAGGTATGGGCAGCAGTTTCTGAATTGAGATGAAAAGCCGATAAATACAATGAGGAGGTAGGGAAAGTGGATACTACAGAGTATTGTGACAGTTGCACCTTATATCATGCAGGTATTAAAGAATGAATTAACGATAAGTGATTGATCGAGGAAAAATTCTTGCTGTATTTGCCACCGAAAGATGTCGATTTTCAAATACGAGCAGGTGAACCAATAAAACCAGGTGTGCACTCGCTTTAGGGTTTCCGATCAAAAATCAATTAGAGCTTGAAGTGTATACGGAGTCATTGAATGCCATCATTCATAGTATTCAAGAAAAGGTGTATGTCAACGTAAAAAACGAATCTAAAGAGGGTTCGTTTTTTACGTTGGTAACTTATTTTCTAGTTTTTTTGTCAAAGCGATAATCATACGTTTCTCCTTTGACAACATTTAAAAGCTCGTGTCCAATTTGAACAAGCTGTGCATTTTTCCATTTGATGAGAGGGTCTTTATCAGGGTATTTCCAGTAAATTGTTTTCTTTCGATGGGTCAATTTGTTTTCGATTTCTGCTCTTACTGCATTCTCCTTTAGTTTTCCTCCACTATGTCGATAGGTGTTAATGATATATGTTCCATCGGGTGATGACATAGAGCGGATATATGTTCCGTGAGACACTCCTTGAAGAGAGAAGCATTTCCAATAAATGATTCCGGCGAAGCTAAGGAATAAGATGACAAGGATAATGGTGGTTTTCTTTTTAGACATGAATTCCTCCAGATGTAGATCACAATTTCTAATATATGAGAGAATACAAAAAGATTCATATAGTGCAAAAGTCAATTATCGGTCATTTTTTCTCAAAATTCAACAGAAAGCCGAAAAGATAAGGAAAATTTAAGGATGTCTTCAGGTGGGAGGATGATCCGAAAACACTTTACAAAAGAATTTAGGATCAGTAGACTTATGCTCATATAGAGAAATGGGGAAGGTGGAATGACGCCAATCATCGATACGTATCAAAATTATGAAGAGCTTTCCGCTCATGAAAGAAAAGGGATCGACTATCAAATTCTTCACAAGCGGAAAGGTGATCAGCTTCTGGTCTTGTCCCCTCATGGTGGAGGGATTGAATCTGGTGTGAGTGAGCTGATTCATGAATTAACAAGCAATTATTCTATGTATTTATTCGAGGGGCTTAAAGTGAAAGGCAACCAAGTTCTTCATATTACGAGCACACGTTTTGATGAGCCGATTTGTCTTTCTCACGTGCATACACATCATTATACGTTTGCCCTCCACGGCTATGGGGAAACAGACGTGCATCAAACATTAGTAGGCGGAACAGATAGAGAAAGGGCTGCAGAAACAGTGAAACGTTTAAGATGGAATGGCTTTCAAGCCTTGCTGCAATCTGAAGCTGATCGCTTTTCAGGAACACATCCTCATAATATTAATAATCAATGTCTGACAGGAAAAAGTGTACAAATTGAAATCAGTCAAGCTCAGAGAAGAGCATTCTTTGATGACTTTAGGCGGCGTCATAGGTGTAAAACACAAAATGATCAATTTTATAAATACACAAACGTGCTGAAACAAGTATTAAACCTTTATGAATAAACCTCTGAAGTCATGTGTGCAGATAAACGCCTTCTTTTTCCGCAACCATCTCCGCTTTCATTAAATAAGAAGTAAACTGCTTTTGAAATCGAATACCTGCTTTTCGCTGCTCAAATAAGGCAAGCCGTTTTTCAGCGAAAGCCCAAGTTACGTGAAATGTTTGAGCGATTTGCAAAATGGCTTGCTGGCGAAGATTTGGAAGCTTCATTTGCAAAAGCAAAAAGGTTGGCACACAAAAGTGATACATGAATTGTTTGGCCTGAAACTCTTGTAGTTCTCGAAAGAGCTTGTGCATCTTAAAGTGATTGCCTGTATGCTTCAGCACATGACAAAGCTCGTGGGCAAAATCCTGCCACTGTTCTTCTGGTGATAGGGATCTGTTTAAAATAATACTGTAAAGACCTTGATGTTTGATCATCATGCTGCCGGTATCCTCATAGTGAATCCACACATTAAATTCAGATGCAATCTTTTGCATATCCACATAGGCAGGACCACTTATTTGTAGTTGAGAGTATAACCGTTGAATATCTTCTTCTAAATGGGTTAAAAAACCAGTCATAAAAAAACCTCCATAAAAACGTATGTTCTATTTTTGGCGTAAAAGAAAAGTCCATATAGGACTAAATAGCTAATTAAGCTATCGCTTATTTTTTGTATCGGTTTATTTTTAACAATTTTAACATGAAATCAAAGAAAAATGGAACGATCTCCTGTTTTTTCTTTATTTTTCATTATGAAAGGTGAAATTTTACCAAAACAAACAAAATGTTTCTTATGAATGCAACCGATTGATCAGAAAAATCAATCATCAATCTAGCAAAAGGGAGTGAAGAACATGTTATTTCAGTTGTAAATGGGAACCGGCCAGGATACGCCATGGTATGTGACGGTGCATAACACAGCAAATACATCAAAGGGAGCTGATGAGAAAAGTCATGCGGCATATGTCAAACGGGGAACGACCGAGGTGAGCTGACATTTAACAATGGATGATTGTGAAATCAGCAATTGCCTTTAAATGAAATGGCTGGCGTGAAGGGGACGGTCATGGAAATGGTAAGCGGAAATCGATCGCAATTGAAATTTTGTGAAAATGAAGATGGGAACTTTCAGCAGGCCGTCATACATGCTCAATGGCTCATTCAAAAGCTATTAAGAGAGCATCACATTCCACTAATAAATGTGGTGAAACATCAGCATAGGTCTGGAAAAACATGTCCACGCCTGCTTCTAACTACATGGGATCATTTTTCTCAACATTGTTCAAAATGAAGAAAAGAACAAGTATGTGTTGCCGGATGGGATTTTACGAAGGGAAAGCACCGCGTTTTCAGCTGATGAATGGTTTGACAAATGAAAGGGTGTACGGTCCTAAAATAAAGGAAAAGCTACTTGAGCTATTAAATAAGTGAGTTTTTCTGTTTGAATGATTGAATGACTGCTTCACTTTTTTCGTTTAATCGATGAAAATAAGGGGACGGCTGAAATTCAGCAAACTGAACATATCTCAATTGTTTGATTTTCTTTTTCATTTTGGCACCTCAATCGTTGCAGCATATGATCTTTTTGTATGCGATTATATGAGAAAATGGAATCAGGACGCAGATTTAGTTCTGCGTCCTTTAGTGTGATCAAGCTTTTTTATTTTTATACTCATCCAGGAGCTGTTCATTTTTTTTGAAAATACGCTCTGTATGGGGGCTTACCTTGTAATCAGCCATACTAATATGCCGCTTCTTTTTTAATATTTTAAAAGGATTTTTCTTGCGGTTGTTGTTATCCCCTTGAAGTGCGTGGTCCATCTTCATCACCTTCCTCTTCGTCTGGCAAGATTAGGTCATAAATCGTTGTAAGTGAGGTTATTAATAAATAGTCGAACTCAGTGACAATTTTATCAGAGGTCAGCTTAATGACAAAGTATGCATCAGCTACTGAAAACGGGATGAGTACCAATTTGCCGAAATCATCGTAATACACTTCCTGCCTGTCAAGCTTCGCCTGAATGAGAACTTGCTGATCAAGCGTCCAAAGCAGGTCATCTTTTTGTTCCTGCGTGTCATATGGACAAAGAACCGCTTGAATATTCATTTTTTCGGCAAAAGAATAAATCAGCCGTTCAATTCCCTCTATATAAGCTTCTATACTTCCATAATATACATGGATCGGTTCGTTTTTCAATAGGTATTGGTACGTTTTTAGTTTATTGAGGTAAGAATGAAGGAGATCGTTATTTTGTTCAAGGAGTTGGTGTGTGTCGGTTTCTAGTTCATGATTCCCGAGTTTTTTAATATAGGAGCTGAGAAAAATGAAAGCATCGGTTAAGGCGAAAAATATAGCAATAATTAAATAATGCATCCAATCGGTGAAGATTGAAGAGGGATCATATGTCCAGTAAATAACAGCACCAGCTACATAAATCCAATACCACGTTTTACGAATAGCAAACATTTTTTCTTTCACTTTTTGTTCAAAGCGCCATACAGCAAAAACATATACAGCAAGAGCCACTAACAAAATCCAGACGGTCAGTTGAAAAAATAATAGCATGTCCTTCTCTCCCATAGACAGATGAATACTTGATTACTTCTATAGGTATGTTTGGAAAACCTGCTTCATGAAAAAAAACTGCCTTTAAGAACAGGCAGTTTGTATTAGAGCATCGCGTTTAACACAAAGTATACGAGAGCACCTAGTGTCCCTGAAATCGGTAATGTAATGACCCAAGTGACAAGCATACGTTTTGCAGTACCCCAGTTCACACCTTTTACTCTGTGTGCAGAACCTACGCCTAGAATAGAAGAGGAGATGACATGGGTTGTACTAACCGGTAAATGGATAAACGTTGCACCGAAAATAATGGCTGCACCAGTTAAGTCGGCCGATACTCCGTTTACTGGACGAATTTTCATGATTTTACCGCCGACTGTTTTAATAATCTTCCAGCCACCAACAGAAGTACCAAGTCCCATGGCAAGTGCACAAGAGAATTGTACCCAGAATGGAATGTCGTCTGTTGTATGAAGGTTAGCTGCGATTAAAGCCATCGTAATAATCCCCATCGCTTTTTGCGCATCGTTTGTGCCATGGGTATACGATTGAAGTGCAGCAGTTAAAATTTGAACACGTCGGAATTGTTTATTTGTTTTTGCGAGATTGTTGTCTCTAAATATAAATTTAATAATGGTATACACGATATATCCCAATATGAAAGCTAGGATAGGCGAAAGCAAAAGTGCTTGAATGATTTTAATGAATCCCGAATAGTTTAAAGCGCCAAAACCAGCAGAGGCAATAACGGCCCCTGCAATTGATCCGATCAGTGCATGTGAAGAACTACTCGGAATCCCGTAATACCAAGTAAGCAAGTTCCAAGTAATGGCCGCAATTAAAGCAGCCAAAATGACGACAGAACCATTTTGAAGTGTAAAAGGATCTGCGATGTCTTTTGTAATGGACTTTGCTACACCTGTAAATGTCATCGCTCCTAAGAAGTTCATGAACGCTGCCATAATAATAGCATGTCTAGGCTTTAACGCTTTCGTTGAAACAGAAGTGGCAATGGCATTCGCTGTATCATGAAATCCATTAATGAAATCAAAAGCCAGTGCACAAATGACAATAAGTATGGTAAGGATGATTAATATGTCCATGTTTACCTAACCCCGTTACGCATTCTTCATAATGATTGTTTCTAAATTGTTGGCAACACTTTGACAGGAATCAGCGATTTCTTCAAGTGTTTCGTAAATTTCTTTGTATTGAATGACCTTAATTGGATCTGTTTCTTTTCCGAACAAGTTCTTTAGTGATTTACGATAAAGATTGTCACAATTATGCTCAATCTCTTTGATTTTGATTGCGTGCGGATGAATATCTTTTAAGCGATTTTGAGCCAGTAGTTCAATTGTGATTAAAATTTCTTTTGCACATTCTCTGATGTAGTGGCTGAATTTGTCGATATGTTCGTCTGAGCTCGTCATTGAATAAATTTCCATTGTTGCTGAAAAATGTTCAATTCCATCTAAAACATCATCGAGGCTATTCGTCAATTGAAGAATGTCTTCACGCTCAATCGGTGTAATAAACGCTTTGTTCAGCTCTTTAATCATGGTATGAACATGATTATCACCTTTTGTCTCATATTCCTTCAATGTGTCAGAAAATTCTTTCAGAGTGGTTTGATTTGTTACTTTATAGCTAACAAAATACTCAGCAGTTTCATCTAAATTTTTAGCAATTTCCGTTAACAAGACGGAAAACTTGTCTTTTTTCCTTTTTAACATGTAAAAACCCTCCATTGTATAAATGAGACAATGCACACATCAAATAATTATATATTCTTTTGTCGAAAAAAAACAGGTGTAGTCGAAAATTTCTTCACTTTTTCTATTTGATCTTATTCTGACCTAAAGATGAGATCTCATCACACCTTATTCAGAAAGGGAAAAAAGCGGGCCGTATTCGACGCCGCTGAAAGGTTATGAAGCTGAATAAATTAATTTGAAACGCTCACAAACAAGGAGCATATCTTCTTGAAAGTCTAATCCGTATGGTTTGAGTGCTTCTGTGAAGAATTCTTTATGGGCTCTGTACCAATAGTCATATGATAGATCGGGATTCAGGGACTTTGTTCATTTGTATCACATCTACATCTGTGATCTCGATGAGGGCTTTTGGTTCTTCCTGACTGTCTAAAATGATTGCGTATTGCCCGGCCTTCGAAAGCGGCTCTTGTTCCATCTCGTAAAAAATATGTCCAGAGCAAGTGGCTGTTTTTTTCCCTTGCTGTACAAGGTCAAGCAAGTGATCTGGATCTGCGCCAAATGCCCAAGCAGAAACAGAGGTGTGATGTGGTGCTTTTCTTGATTTTTCTTCCCAATAAGATTCCCAAAATAATGTGCTTTTGTGGTTCATCCTTTTTCCCCCTTTGTGATGAGTTTATTATATCGCGGAGTTTCATACTTGGAAATAATACGTCTTTATTCCTGCATGATGTGCATGTCATATGTTTTGAAAAAGGACATTTTGTTTGTTGAATGTAGGTTGATAGAATGAAAATTTTTGAAATTTTAGAATAATCTATTGTATTCTGGTCAAGAAGTAGGTAAGGTCAAAGTAAGAATATGGAAGGGGTGTTGTTCATGAAACGCATTTCTCTAACTGTTTTGTCCATATGTCTGTTTATGTTCTCGTTTTTTCTGCCTGTCAGCCAAGTCACTGCAAACGAAAATCATGGGAATAAAGTAGCTGTTGGCAAAGATGGCATGGTGGCTACAGCTCATCCGCTTGCATCAGAAATTGGTGCTGATGTATTGAAAAAAGGTGGAAACGCAGTTGATGCTGCTGTTGCCATCCAGTACGCACTGAATGTAACAGAGCCAATGATGTCTGGTATTGGCGGCGGAGGATTTATGATGGTTTATGATGGTAAGACAAAAAAGACATCTATCATTAATAGTAGAGAACGGGCACCGCAGGGCGCAACACCTGACATGTTTTTAACTGATGACGGAAAAGTCATTCCATTTGCGGAGCGGTCCACACATGGTAATGCTGTTGGTGTACCCGGTACTTTAAAAGGTCTTGAAGTGGCACTAGATAAGTGGGGTACTCGTTCTATGAAGGAATTGATTGAGCCTTCTATTCAGTTAGCCGAGGATGGATTTGAAATTGATTCTGTTCTTGCAAAGGCCATTGATGATCATCAAGGGAAATTGAAAAAAACGGCTGCAGCGTCAACCTTTCTTCCAGATGATCAACCGCTCAAAGAAGGAGATCGGCTTGTACAGCCAGGTCTTGCGAAAACATTTAAGCTGATTGCGACAAAAGGAAGCAAGGCGTTTTATGAAGGGAAAGTAGCGAAGGCACTTGCAAATACGGTCCAAGATTTTGGTGGTACGATGACAACAGATGACATTGGTCATTATGAGGTCAAGACTGACGAGCCAATCTGGGGAAAATATAAAGGCTACCAGCTTGCAAGTATGCCTCCACCAAGCTCGGGCGGAGTATTTATGCTACAAATACTCAAAATACTTGACCACTTTAACCTATCTCAGTATGACCCAAAATCATTCGAAAAATATCAGCTGCTTGCTGAAACGATGCACCTCTCCTATGCTGACCGTGACGCATATGCCGGTGACCCCGAATTCGTAGATGTTCCACTAAAAGGACTATTAGATGATGATTACATTTCAGAAAGAGCCTCTCTTATTCAAGTAGATCAAATGAATCGTAACCCGAAGGAAGGAGATCCGTGGGCTTATGAGGGTGAAAAAAATCCATCCCCGATTGTCCCCCAGCCAGAAGATAAAACGATTGGTGAGACCACCCATTTTACTGTTGCAGATCAGTGGGGAAATGTTGTGTCATTTACAACAACCATTGAACAGTTATTTGGTACAGGGATTCTCGTCCCAGAGTATGGCTTTTTCTTAAACAATGAACTGACGGATTTCGATGCAAGGCCTGGCGGAGCAAATGAGGTTCAGCCGAATAAACGCCCCTTATCGAGTATGACTCCGACGATCATTTTTAAAGATGGAGAGCCTGTCATGACCGTGGGATCACCTGGAGGAAAGACCATTATTGCTTCTGTTTCACAGACAATCCTAAATTTGCTTGAATATGACATGGAACTTCAGGATGCGGTGGAAGAACCAAGAATTTATACAAACAGCTTAGATTCTTATCGTTATGAAGTAGGTGTTCCTCTGGATGTGAGAACAAAGCTAAATGATATGGGCCATCGTTTTGGCAGTTCACCTATTGATATCGGAAACGTGCAAGCTCTCCTGATTGATCGAAAAGCAGGGACATTTACTGGAGTAGCTGACTCCACGAGAAATGGAACCGCTGTTGGTGTCAATTTAAAGCTATCTGAAGATCAATAACATTTCCCGGGAAAAGAAGCGCCTTTTGAAGATGGCGTTTCTTTTTTGTCTAAATAAAAAGAAAAAACCATTTGGACAGACTTTATTATTTGGAAATCGGAGAATTGATTTTTTCTACCGCCATCTGGGAAGACCACTTTATTCAGAACCATCGCAGGCTTGCCTATGCCAATAACGGGAGATTTTTATTTGGAGACTTGGACTATAGACTATACCAGAAAGCTGCAGATCGGTTTTCTGATTCAGCGATATGTTCTTTGTCGAAATATGACGGTATTTGTTCACAGTGCGTACAGTCTTCAGCTCAAACCAAGAGGAGAACGGATATAAAAAAATACATCAGAGAGAGGAGGCATGAGCTGCTGTAGGTCATTCAGTTAACGCAGTATGAGCACCGTTATGCAGAGCAGCTGTGAGGGGGATAAAAGCAACGTGTAGCTTTCCTACGTACGCTTGCCGCCAAACCGAAGGCACTCCTATTAGATGAACCTCTTGGCTCTCTAGATACGAAGGTGATGAAAGAATGAAGGCATTGGCTGAAAAAATTCCATCAAGAATTTCAAATGACGGCATCTTTGTGACAAAAGATTATGAAGAAACGTCCGATATTGCTGTTCGTGTTGTGGTCATAAATAATGGAAAAATTGATCAGATAGGGACAAAGCAAGAAATGGCAGAGTAAACGACAATCTCTATGTCTCTGAATTTTTAGAGATAACAAGAGGTGTAGAGATTTCGAATGGGAGGATGCAGCATGGGCTGCGTCTTTTTCATAAAATATTTTTGGGATATTGACTTATAATTTTGAATATTATAATATTTTTACAAAGGTAACTATATTGAACATTTTCACAAATAGATATTTGTAAGCGCTTTATAAAAAGATTCTGTTTTAAAATGTTCTTCCTTTTTGTTACATGTGTTCATATTTAAATCAAAAGAAAGAGGTGGTTGTTTGAACAACTTGTTTGAGTTAGATAAGCAGCTAATTCAGTTGCAGTACGAGGCATCTTCACGAGAGGAGGTGACAGCAAGTTTAGCAAAACGGTTAGAAGCTGGAGGGTATATTAAATCGAGCTTTTTACCAGCTGTGCTTGAAAGAGAAAAAACATATCCTACAGGCCTGCCTCTTGCGACCTTTGGAGTGGCAATTCCGCATACAGATCCTGAACATGTCAACCATCCGGCGATCAGTGTAGCGACTTTAAAGGAGTCCGTCATTTTTCATAAGATGGGAAACCCTGATGAAACAGTGGAAGCCAAAATTGTGTTTGTTCTTGCAATCACTGAACCTAGTAAACAGCTTGTGATGTTAGAGAAGCTTATGACGTTTTTCAGAAAAGAAGAGATTATGACAAAGCTATCTCACTTGACATCGTATGAAGAAGCCGTTGAATTACTTCAACAAGAATTAAACCAGTAATCTTTTAAATGTAAGCGTTTTATCCAAAAATTCAGGAGGTGGATGTATGATCAAGCAAGCAGTCGATTTTATATTAGATCTTGGACCAACTATTATGCTCCCAATTATTATGACGATTTTCGGTATGATCTTGCGGCAGGGCTTTAAAAAATCCTTCCGATCCGGTATTACGATCGGAATTGGATTTGTCGGTGTCAACCTTGTCATTAATTTACTTGTGAGTGGTCTTGGGCCTGCGGCAAAAGCCATGGTCAATTCCCTTGGGTTAAAGCTCGATATTTTGGATGTCGGCTGGCCGATTGGAGCCGCAATTTCCTTTGGTACACCCGTTGCCCCTTTGATGATTCCTCTTGTGCTTTTGTTAAATGTCATCTTATTGTCCGTTAATTTTACAAAAACATTGAATGTAGATATTTGGAATTTTTGGCATTTGATTTTCGCAGCTTCTGTTACTTACTACGCTTATCATAATATGTTCTTAGCCCTTGCAGTTGGCTTGATCGTCTCTGCTATTACGCTGAAATTAGCTGATTGGACAGCGCCGACGATTGAACACCACTTCGGATTAAAAGGCGTATCAATGGCGCACGCTGAAACGGTCAACTTCGCACCGCTCATGTATGCGTCAAACCGCGTGATTGATAAAATTCCTGGCTTAAACAAAATTCATGCTGATCCAGAAACACTGAAGAAACGTTTTGGCATTTTTGGCGAACCGCTTGTGATGGGTCTCGTACTTGGTATTCTTATTGGTCTTCTTGGCGGCTATGATGCGAAAGGCGTCATGACCCTTGGGATTCAAATGGCAGCAGTTCTTGTGTTAATGCCAAGAATGGTCGCCTTATTAATGGAAGGGCTCATTCCCATCTCTGAGGGTGCTCGTTCTTATATTCAAAAGCGTTTCCCTGGTAAAAACGTCTACATTGGATTAGATACTGCGATTGTTATCGGTCACCCGGCGAATATGGCCGTAGCCCTTTTGATGGTGCCAATCACGATTTTGCTCGCTGTTGTTCTTCCGTACAATGGCATGCTGCCATTTGCGGATTTATCGGTTCTGCCATTTACGGTTGTATGGGCAGTAGCAGCCGCTCGTGGAAATATTATTCGCGGCCTCATTAACAGTATTTTAACAATAATGATCGTCTTCTTTATCGCAACGAACCTCGCACCACTTGCGACCACAATGGGGAAAGCCGTTGGATTTGATTTCCCAGAAGGGGCAAACATGATTTCTGGTATTGACCTTGGTTCTCACGTCATTCCTTGGATCATGGTGAGACTTCTTGATCCGAGTAATCCTTACTTTATTGCAGCGATTATCTGTGCATTTGCTTATGGGCTTCTTTGGTACTGGGTGCGAAATGATATTAAGAAGCAGTATGCAAAAGAAATGGGTTTAGATCAGAAAGAACAATAAATGAGCTGGAGGTTTTTTTATGGCAAAGAAAATATTGGTATCGTGCGGCACGGCAGTTGCTACGTCAACGGTTGTCGCGAAAAAGGTAGAAGACACGTTAAAGGAAAAAGGCTACGATGTCGTGGTTGAACAATGTAAGGCATCTGAGGTACCGCAAAAAGCAGAGGGTGCCGATTTAATTGTGACCACAACGCCAGTCAGTGATACAAAAGGTACGCCTGTGATTCAAACGTTATCTTTTTTAACCGGATTTGGCATTGAAGATGATATTGAAAAAATCATTGATCACATTAAGTAAACAATGTTTGCGTGAAGGAGCGTTTAAGGCTCCTTCTATATATCTGAAAGGAGGATGTCTGATGCAACAGCATACTTATAGTCGAACGTCTGCAGTGTTTTCTATTTTTCTTCCAGCCTTGTTAATATGTGTGTTTTTTCTCTGGTCTCTTTATACATTAATGTCGGCAGGGCCTGAGCCGTTAGCTGTGTTGGGTGTTTATACGCTGCCTATCCTCATGCTTTCTAGCATCACGGGACTGAATCAGCCAACGAACGTCATCATTAGTAAGGATGAGCTGAAGCTAGGTGCTTTTGGTAGATGGCACACATATGCTGTGTCCGATATCAAAGGAAAATTGTTTTTAAAGCCGTATCCTCATATCGGGAAAGTATATGTCAGAGTTGGGGCCACGCGAATATTCGGCGGACGCTACTGGATCTCAAGTGAGATGAGTGAGTACAAGCAACTTGTTCAAACCTTACAGGACCTTGCGAAGTGTGATGAAAAGGAGGATGCAGCGACATGAAATCAGCTGTCTTTTATTCTTCAGATGACATTCGTTATGAGGAGCGGAAGCGGCCTGCTATTGGTGATGATGAAGTCCTATTGAGGATGCGTGCCTGCGGCTTATGCGGTACGGATATTTACAAAGCAACATATGAGACGGTACCTCCTGGAACTGTACTAGGACATGAAATCGCTGGTGATATTGTTGAAACGGGCCGTAATGTAACACATGTTCAAACGGGAGACAGGGTGTATGTGGCGCATCATGTCCCTTGTTTCACATGTGACTTTTGTCAAAGAGGATTTTATACAATGTGTCCGCAGTTTGGAGCAACAAATGTAGAGCCGGGCGGTTTTTCAGAATATATTCGTGTTTCTTCTTTACATGTCAAGCATACAATGGGCAAGCTCCCGCACGGTGTTTCATATGAGCAAGGGGCGATGGTCGAAGCAGTTGCTTGCTGCCTGCATGGATTTGAACGAGCGCCTGTTCATCCAGGAGATTCTGTGCTGATCCTTGGAGCAGGGCAAATTGGCTGCATTCAATTACAGCTCGCCAAATATGGTCTGGCTGGAAAAGTGATGATAACGGATGTGAATGAGAACCGGCTACTTCAAGCGAGAAATTTAGGAGCTGACGTCGCTTTTCATCCAGAATTTGAGCCAGTGGAAAACCGTGTCATGAAAGAAACAGATGGAAAGGGAGTAGACCTCGTCATTATTTCTGTTGGGAGCAGTGCGCTTTTAAAAGAGGCGTTTCAAGCTGTAGCGAGAGGCGGAACGATTTTGGTGTTTGCTCATTTTCCAAAGGGGACTGTCTCCATTCCGGCTGAGCGATTTTTCCATGATGAAGTCAAAGTAGTGGGAGCGTATTCTTCGCATCCGTATCACTATAGTGAAGCGCTTGGACTTCTGAAGGCGAAGGTGGTTCACACAGAAAAAATGGTGACGCATCGTTACCCGTTAAGTCAGCTGCTTCAGGCGATAGAATGTGCGAGGCATCCAGAAGGGAAGAGCGTCAAAATCATGATGTATCCAGATGAATGAAAATGTAAGAGGTTGAGAGAGGAAGAGAAGGTCTTTGGAAAAGGGCTTTGCCTTTCTCTTTTTTTCTGATGAAAGATGAAAACGCTTAAAAATAAACGGAAATGCTTGACTTCAATGAGAGTTAAACATATGATAATTACAAATGTAATATATAAGAACAAATGTAAAAAAGGAGAGAAGAAATGCAAAAACAAATCATTATTCCTGAACAGATTAGTCATGAGACATTAGCAGATTTATATAAACAAATGTGGTTAGTTAGATATTTTGATGAGAAGGTCGATCAGTTCTTTGCAAAAGGATTAATCCACGGAACAACCCATTTATGTGTTGGACAGGAAGCGTCGGCTGTTGGATCTATTGCCGTGTTAAAGGATGAAGATAAGATTGTCAGCACCCACCGTGGACATGGTCACTGTATTGCGAAAGGTGCAGAGGTCAATAAAATGATGGCCGAGCTGTTTGGACGTGAAACCGGCTATTGCAAAGGAAAAGGCGGCTCTATGCATATTGCCGACTTAGAAAAAGGAAACCTTGGGGCAAATGGAATTGTTGGCGGTGGTATCCCACTTGCAACGGGCGCGGCGCTGACATCTAAGATGAAGCAGGAAGGCTTTGTTGTTCTTTGTTTCTTCGGAGACGGTGCGACAAATGAAGGAAGCTTCCATGAAGCGTTAAACCTTGCATCCATTTGGGATTTACCTGTTGTGTTTATTTGTGAAAACAACCAATACGGCATGTCTGGCCCAGTGAAAGAAATGATCAACATTGAAGATATTTCAACAAGAGCAGAGAGCTACGGCATGCCAGGAAAAACTGTAGATGGAAATGACATGATCGAGATCATGAACACAGTAGATGAGGCGGTGAGTCGTGCAAGAGCTGGAGAAGGTCCATCACTCATTGAAATGAAAACGTATCGCTGGAAGGGTCACTCAAAAAGTGATGCGAAAAAATACCGTACACGTGAAGAAGAGACAGAATGGAGACAAAAAGACGGAATCAAACGCTTTAAGTCTCTCTTAATTGATCTAAATGTTCTGACAGAAGAGCAGGCAGCAAGCTTACAGGAAGAAGCGAAACAGGAGATCGAAGCATCTGTTGAATTTGCTAAAAGCAGTAAAGAACCATCCATTGGCACACTATTAGAGGATGTATACGCCTAATTAGGAGGGGAATCACGTGACAAAAACAACAGTGAGAGAGATTTCATATTTAGAAGCCGTTCGAGAGGCTATGAGTCAGGAAATGAGAGAAAATCAAGATGTCTTCATTTTAGGTGAGGATATAGGTGTATACGGAGGTGCTTTTGGGGTCACGCGTGGCATGATTGAAGAATTCGGTCCAGAACGCGTGCGCAATACGCCGATCTCAGAGGCGGCCATCGCAGGGGGCGCAGTCGGAGCTGCTTTGACAGGCATGCGTCCGATCTTAGAACTACAATTCTCTGACTTTATCACCATCGCCATGGATCAGCTTGTCAACCAAGCAGCGAAAACACGTTACATGTTTGGCGGAAAAGGGAAGGTGCCGCTCGTTGTAAGAACACCAGCAGGCTCTGGAACGGGTGCAGCAGCCCAGCACTCACAAAGTTTAGAAGCGTGGATGGCTCATATCCCAGGACTAAAGGTTGTCCAGCCTTCAACGGCTTATGATGCAAAAGGACTTTTAAAAGCGGCGATGGATGATGACAACCCTGTCATTTTCTACGAACATAAGCTTTTATATAAAACAATCAGTGAAGTGCCAGAAGAGAAGTATTCGATTCCTTTAGGGAAAGCGGATGTGAAAAGAAGCGGGAAGGATGTCACGATTGTAGCAACAGCCATTATGGTGCACAAAGCATTGGAAGCGGCGAAGGAATTAGAAGCAGAAGGAATCGATGTTGAAATCATTGATCCACGAACACTCGTCCCATTAGATGAAGAAACCATTATCGAATCTGTAAAGAAAACGGGTAAATGTATCGTTGTCCATGAGGCGGTCAAACGAGGCGGCTACGCCGGAGAGATTGCGAGTATGATAGCAGAAAGTGAAGCCTTCGATTATTTAGATGCTCCTATTAAACGACTTGGTGGTCTTGCCGTACCAATACCTTACAACCCAACGCTGGAAAAAGCCGTCATTCCACAAGTGCCAGATATTATTGAAGCAGCAAAAGAGCTCGTACGCTCTTAAATAAAGGGGGAGAAGGTCATGCCAAAAGAGATATTTATGCCGAAGCTAAGCAGTACGATGGAAATCGGCACCTTGCTTCAATGGTTTAAAGAAGAAGGAGATTCGGTTGAAATCGGTGAGTCTCTTTTTGAAATTATGACAGACAAGATCAATATCGAGGTTGAAGCCTATGATGATGGCGTTTTTCTGAAGAAATACTATGAAGCAGATGATCAAATTCCAGTTAACGCTGTCATTGGGTACATCGGAGAGGCAGATGAAAAGGTGCCAAGCGAGCCGCCTGCACAGGCAGATGGAGAATCCTCAGAAGACAGCGGATCGTCACCACAATCTGCCTTATCCGCTTTTACTGAAGTCGAAAAAACTTCTGATGAAAAAGTACGTGCAACGCCCGCGGCGAGAAAAACGGCAAAAGATCACCATGTGGCGATTCACGAGATATATGGCACAGGACCAAAAGGCAGAATTCAAAAGCGGGATGTCGAGGCTGTCGTCAATACTAGTGAGAAAGATCAGCGAGTATCACCGCTTGCAAGAAAAGTGGCTGCTCGTGAAGGAATCGATTTAGCGAATGTTGCTGGATCTGGTGCACACGGAAAAATGATGAAAAGAGATGTGAAAGCAGCAACTGTAAACACACCAGACTCTACTCCAGTAAAAACACAAAAACTAGCTGGCATGAGAAAAGTGATCGCAGATCGCATGTCACAAAGTGCTTTTACAGCGGCGCACGTCACATTAACAAGTGAAATCGATATGACAAAAGCGAAAGAAATGCGCAAGCAGCTATTGCCGGCCATTGAAAAAGAGACAGGCTACAGATTGTCGTTTACTGAAATCATCATTCATGCGGTTAGTAGCGTCCTTACAAGCCACCCGCAAATCAATATGACGTTTGAACAAAATGAGCTCCATTTCCATGAGGATGTGCACATAGGTCTTGCTGTTGCTGTGAAAGACGGCTTAATGGTTCCGGTCATTTCTCATGCAAATCAAAAAGGGTTAAAACAGCTGACAAAAGAGGCAAAGGAAATTGGACAAAACGCACGTGACCAAAAACTTTTACCAGATCAGCTGAAAGGGTCCACATTTACCATTAGTAACTTAGGTATGTATGCCATTGATACCTTTACCCCAATTATTAATCAGCCAGAAGTGGCGATTTTAGGTGTTGGACGCATTCAAGAAAAACCTGTTGTGATAGACGGAGAAATTCATGTGCGGCCAATGATGGGTGTCAGTTTATCTTTTGATCACCGAGTGATAGATGGTACACCAGCGGCGGCCTTTTTAACAGACCTCAAAAAAGTACTTGAACAACCATTTGAATTGCTAATGTAGGAGATGAATCGGATGACAAAAACGTATGATCTGTTAGTCATTGGCGGAGGGCCTGGCGGGTATACTGCCGCCCTTCAAGCAGCTGAGCGTGGACTTAAGGTCGCATTGATTGAAGAGGATTTTCTAGGAGGTACTTGTTTAAATCGAGGCTGCATCCCTTCAAAGACACTGCTCAAACATGCAGAAGTTATTGAATCAATTGAGAAGGCGAAAAGCTGGGGAATTGAAACAGGTGAGATGGTTCTTTCCTTCGCAAAAATGAGAAAGCGTAAAGATGCCGTCATTGAAAAACTCAGGGACGGAATTGCCTTTTTATTGAAGCAAGGAAAGATTGATGTATATAACGGCAGAGGCACTGCTGTTACAAAGCATCGCATTGACATTGAAAAACAAGATGGTTCAGAATCGATTGAAACAAAAGCACTGATCATTGCAACCGGATCTTCACCTGCCATTCCGCCAATTCCGGGGCTAAAAGAGATTCAATTTGATACAAGTGATATGATCTTTGACATCCCAGATATCCCTGCTTCTGTTGTCATTATTGGCGGAGGTGTGATTGGTCTTGAGCTGGCATGCATCTTCCAGAGTCTTCAATCAAAAGTGACCATTATTGAAGCGGCACCGTCCATTATTCCGCTAGAGGATGAAGAAGCATCTAAATTGCTAGAAAGAGAGTTGAAGAAAAAAGGCATCCATATCGCGAAAAAAACAACTGTGACAGAGGTAACAGAAAGCGAAGGGATCAAAGCGGTTCATGCAACAGATGATAAAGGGAAGACTCATATCTTTACAGCTGAAAGACTGCTTGTTAGTGTAGGAAGAAGACCGAATGTATCATCTGTAAGCCAGCTTGACCTTCAGTTGGATGGCCCTTTTATCAAAGTAAACGACCAGATGCAGACAAGTGCTGAAGGTGTATATGCAGTTGGCGATGTCGCCGGCGGTTATCAGCTCGCTCATGCGGCGATGGCAGAGGCAGCCGTTGCAGTCAGCAATATATGCGGCGAACCTGAAAAAATGAATTCCGATATCGTACCTAGATGTATTTATACATTACCAGAGGTGGCGAGCGTTGGGCTGACAGAGAAAGAGGCAAAAGCGGAAGGGCTTAACGTTCAAATAGAACGATTCGATTTAACAGCATGCGGAAAAGCATTGGCAGCAGGTGTTCAGACAGGCTTTATTAAATTGGTGTACGATACGACATATGGCGAAGTGATTGGCGCCACTATGGTTGGTCCACACGTAACAGAGATGATATCAGAAGCTTCCTCATTTATGTACTTAGAAGGAACAGCTGAAGAGATGGCTAAAATGATTCATCCACATCCAACCATCTCAGAAGGCTTTTATGAAGCAGCTCTTCATATCGTGAGTAAGCTGAGAAAATAAATGTCAAACAAGGAGTAGGGAGGAGATACAATGAACGTCCAGCTTCATCAGAAAGCGGCACTTGTGACAGGTAGCACATATGGATTTGGAGAAGCCATCTGCCTGGCTTTAGCCCGGGCAGGTGCACATGTTTTTATACACACCTTTCATGACGAATCAAAGGCAAACATTATAGGTGAAGAAATTCAAAAAAAGGGAGGCAAAGCGAGTATCATCATGAATCCACTTGAGACACCACGTGATGCCACGCGCATGATGAGGCAAGTGATTAATACATGCGGCAAGCTTGATATTTTGGTCAATCAAGGAGATCAAAAAGTGAGCTCGCAGCTTGCCAGCGTAAGCCCTGATGTATGGGTGGATGATGTGGAATCGGCGGTGAATACAGTCTTTCTTTCCAGTCAAGCCGCTGTATGGCATATGGTTGACCATAAGCAAGGCTGCATCATTAATATATCTTCTTCAGGCAGTATAACAGGTGATGGCGGGATCTCACATGCTACATCGAATAGTATGTTGAATGCCATGACAAAAGGTTTAGCGCGAGAATTTAAAGACAAAGGCATTCGGGTGCTGGCACTATTACCGCCTCCTTTCCATTTGATTGATGACACAGAGCAAATCAAGGAGACTGTCGCTCATATGACGGTTTTTTTAAGTACATCGTATGGTTCATTTACAGATGGAGCAGCGATTATGCTCGACGGGGGTGAGAGCGCTGGCTAATGATCGAAAACCAGTTCTCATTGTTGGTGGTGCTCAAGGGATCGGGCGAGAAGTTGCCGAGCGTTTTTTAAAAGAGGGGCATCGTGTTGCTGTGTCAGATATAGATGATCAGGGTCTTTCGCGATTAAAAAAGCAGCATCCTCAGCTACTGACTTTTCAAGCTGACGTTTCATCGTGGGAAAGTGTTCAGCAGCTGATGTCAGCAGCTGAAAGGGAGCTAGGCGGCATTCATCATCTTGTGTATTCAGCAGGGATGACAAAGTCACTTCCTTTTTTAGAAGTTGATTTTTCACTTTGGAAAAAAACACTGGCTGTGAATTTATATGGTCTTTTTTATTGCATCAAAGCCTTGGCACCCTATCTATGTGAGCGGCAAGAAGGCAGTATTGTTATCATCGGTTCGGGATCAGCGATAACAGGCTCTGGGGGTGGTATTCAGTATTACACGTCAAAAGCAGGTGCTTTTGGCCTGATGCGTTCGCTCGTAAAGGAATTAGGCTCATATCATGTACGCATTAACGTCATTGCACCGCGTGTCATTGAATCTCAAATGCTTGATACTCTTTATCCTACTGAGGAGGAAAAAAGGCAACTTCAAGCGCTCATTCCAATTGGGAGATTAGGGCAACCTGAGGATATCGCAGGTCTTACTTTATTTCTCACAAACGACGAGGGAAGCTATTTGCACGGACAGATTATCCTGTTAGACGGCGGGAGAACGTATCAGCCGAAATATACCGAGGAAAAAAAAGCGGAGAGTTGATCGCTTTTTTTGTCATTTTCATAACAATTGTTCCAATCGAAAACGAATGTTTGGTATACTGGTAATCATAGTATATTAAAAGGGTGATGTCACATGCTGAATTGGGAAGAAAGACGACAGCTCGTCAAGGTTGCTCATCTTTATTATACAGACGGATGGACGCAGCAGGAAATTGCAAAAAAGCTAAATGTTTCACGACCAGTCATTTCAAAGCTTCTACAAAAAGCAAAAGATGTTGGAATCGTTGAAGTATACATTAAGGATGAAAGCATTCATACGGTGGAACTCGAAAAGCAGCTAGAAACGACCTTTCAATTAACAGATGCTGTCGTTGTCCCAAGTGTCGGGACAATGTCTGAGCTTGTCAAGCGAGCAGTCGGCCAAGCAGGCGCTTATTACCTATCCAAAAAAATGAAAGGCGCTGAGAAAATCGGCATTTCTTGGGGCACTACGCTTGCTGAACTTGTGAAGGAATATCCGTTTGAACGAAGAAACGAAGTCAAAGTCATCCCTTTAGAGGGCGGGATGGGCAGGCAGGCGGTCGACATTCATGCCAATCAGCTGGCATATGAGCTGGCAAAGAAGATGAATGGCTCGTGTTCCTATTTATATGCACCTGCGATTTTGGAAACAGAAGAATTAAAGGAACGGCTCATGGCGATGCAGGACATAGAAGCTGTCCTTAAAGAAGGTAGAAATGTGGATATTGCCCTCATAGGTATTGGAAATCCGCATAAAGGCTCTACATTAAAAACAGTCGGTTATTTAAAAGAAGAGGATTTATCTGGTCTAAGACAATCAGGCGCTGTTGGTGATATTGGCTTTCGCTTCTTTGATGGAGAAGGAAAACCTGTCCAAGATGAACTGAACCAAAAGGTCATTGGGTTATCGCTAGAACAATTAAAGAGCGTCAAGAAAGTCATTGCCGTTGTGGAAGGAACCCATAAAGCAGAAAGTATTTTAGGGGCTTTAAATGGCGGTTTTATCCAAGTGCTGGTGACCGATGAACTGACTGCAGCAGCCATTTTAAAGGAAGCATCAGTCCAATAAACGACAAGCGGCCATCGTATTGTATCAAAACAGCAACACTAAACGAGAAAGGAGCTGTGTATCTTGAAGAAAACCGAAATGGAAGCAAACCTACACTGTACTCGGTGCCTAGAAGAGACCCTCCACAGCATCGTTTATGTGAATGATCAGATGAAAAGCGTTGAGTGTACAGAGTGTCATCAGAAGATCAGTGTGCAAGTCGACATCATGAAGGAATTTTACAAAGAAGTATACGAAAAAATTGCGACAAAGCCAAAACGGATGACCCAGGAATATAAGACCAATTTGAATGGTTTTATTTCGAGGCTCCCCATCCGTGTACTAAGTAAGCCGTACCGGCTCATAAGGTATTTAAACGAATCATATAAAGTGATCAAACAATATAAAAAATAAAGCAGAGGCTGTTTAGCGCTCTGCTTTATTTTGTGCTTTTTTCATATAGTAATAAATTGGCAGTCCAGCCATTCCGATTAGCATGGAGATCAGACAGCTTTTCCAATCCGTGATCATCGTGCTGATTAAGACGAATAAAGAGCCGATAATTGCAATGATCGGTGTCAGCGGGTAAAGTGGTACGCTATAAGCGCGCTTCATTCCGATGTTTTGCTTTCTTAGCTTAAATACAGCGAAAAAGGCCATCACATAAAAGATATAAATCATGAAAATCGAAACCTCTGACAGCTTCTCTGGATTACTGACGATCATAAACACAATGGCAATCAAAATCTGCACAAATACAGCCACCCAAGGTGTTTGAAAGGTAGGGTGTATTCGTGAAATGGCTTTAGCAAACGGAATTTGCTTTCGTTCTGCCATGGCAAAAATAACCCGGGGGAAAGAAAGAACCTTTCCATTCAAACAGCCAAAGATGCTAATGATGATGCCGATACTAATAATTTTCCCGCCAATTGGACCAAATAGCATGGTTGCAGCAGTGCTCGTCGCATTTTCACCTAACTGAACGATTTGATCAGCTGGTAATACATGCAAAAGGGCAACATTAATAAAGAGATAACAAGCGGTGACAATTAAAATACCACCTGCCATTGCACGAGGGAGCAGTTTCTCCGGATTTTTCATTTCCCCGCCGAGAGCTGCAAGCAAAATCCAGCCATCATAGGCAAACAAAGTAGCCAGAATCGCTGCGCCGAAGTTCATCTGTGCAATACTATCATTCACAGCTGTAAAGATGTGTTCATTTCCTTTCCATAAGCCAAACACAATAATCGCGGCAATCGGGACAAGCTTTCCGATCGTGGTCAGACCTTGGATAAACCCGCCGTACTTTGTCCCCATAATGTTGATCAAACATAAAAAAAGAACCGTGATAATGCCAATGATTGTAGACCATAAAGAAGAAAGGGAAAATAAATTGGCTAATAAGGAACCAAAATAAAGACCGAGAGCGCCAATAATGGCAGGTCCGTAAATGATAATTTGCACCCAGCCGCATAGATAGCCCCAAAACTCACCATACACTTCTTCAAGATAAGCATACAGGCCGCCGGTTCGCGGGATTTGTGTACCAATTTCAGCGACAGTTAGTCCGCCTGCAAGGGTTAAGATTCCACCTAACAGCCAAGCAAATAATGCGATGTCGGAGCTTCCTGAATAAGAAAGGACATTGCCTGGTTTCATGAATACGCCTGACCCAATAATTGTCCCGATGACAAGAGAAAGGGCAAAGAATAAGCCGATATCTTGTTTTAATGCTGGTTGTTCTTTGTTCATTACAAACGACCTCCTGCATCACTTTCATACGTTGCTGTGACATGTATTTTATTCATTGTAATACGATTTTAGGAAAACAAGAATTTAAAAAAAATTCTGATTTTCGTATTTTAATTACGAAAAAATTTGTTTATTGGAGATATCAGCATGAATGTTGTGATAAAAACGAACAATAAGAGGTTTATTTTGATTCAATGTTAATTTAAATAGCGAAAACCGAACATCCAGCACATGTGCAGCCAAATGGTTGACTTTTTTTGAAAATGCACTTGAATTCGAGATATTTTAAAATAGGAGTGAGAATAATGAAAATAAACCGGCAGACCTACTTTGCGATTTACAGGTTCAGAAGGGCAGCAGATGTTTTTGACAGTAGAACCAAGCGGACTTGAGGCAGGATCACCGTCAGTGAATGACGATATTCCTTCAGAATTTGCGATCAGAGGCTTAGGGCCAGTTAAATTAACAGTTGCAAACGCAGAGGAGCTTGAAAAATGCATAACAAAATATCTAAAGCAGGCTTTACGAACTCTGGTGTCGTGGAACGCTTCTATTTTAAAGCTCTTTACTTTAGAGAGCGGTATTATGTTTGAAATTTTAACAGATGGACCTGGGTTTACAGTGGACGAAGGTGTGGAGGAGTTTGGTCGGTTAGCATTTCCGCCATTTTTAGAGCATAAACGAGCAGAAGTCGAACAAAGATTATCATCATAAAAAAGCAGCTCATGAGGGGGACTGACCCCCGTTTTTGAGACAGGGATCAAAACACCTTTATACAGCCAATTGCCGATAGTTTATCGGTGATTGGTTGTTTAGTTTTGTTTGAATACGAATGTTGTTATAATAATA
>NZ_JAIVLB010000033.1 GCF_020524495.1 Bacillus stratosphericus
GTTCTATCTTAACAGGATTGATCGAACTACGACCAACATCGTAGAACGCACTGTCAAAGAATACATTTATTATTATAACAACATTCGTATTCAAACAAAACTAAACAACCAATCACCGACAAACTATCGGCAATTGGCTGTATAAAGGTGTTTTGATCCCTGTCTCAAAAACGGGGGTCAGTCCCCTCATGGGCTATAGCTCTTTTTTGATTATAACCATTTTTTCGCTTTCTGGGTGTTGGCAAAATGCAGCTTTGTAAATTGGCGTAAAGCATCTTCGCCGTGCAGCTTAATCAGCTTGGCTGCCGCCTTATCGACATGAGAGCCGGCTCCTTTTGGAATGTCAAAGCCTGCTTCTTTTGATAATTTATCCATTTCAATTAAAAAGGCGTATCTTGCGATAATGGAAGCTGCAGCAACTGATAAATGGATGCCTTCCGCTTTTGTACTAAAATACGTACGCTCTCGGATGATCTTTTTCCCCGCAAGGTGCTTGAAATAAATGCCGGGTTCTGCAAATTGGTCAATGAGAATAGCTTCTGGTTTTCCATCCAGTTTTTCTAGCACGGAGGTGATGACTTGGTTATGAAGCAGTGCTTTCATTTTTCCTTGGCTCATGCCCTTTTCCTGCATGGTATTGTACTTTTCATTACGGAGAACGAGAAGACTGAACGGGATGGTTTTGATGAGATCTTTGGCCATGTTGATAATCTGCGGATCCTTTAGTCCTTTTGAGTCTTTAACGCCAAGTTCTTTTATCAGAGCAAGCTGACTGGAATCAACGTAGGCTGCACAGACCGTGATTGGTCCAAAATAATCACCAGTACCCACCTCATCTGATCCAATGACCGACATGGAAGCAATGCCAGACGGTGGGCTGTATTTTGTGGCAGTAGGTATTTTTTCACTTTTCGTTTCAGCCACTTTTAAATGGCTGAACTGACTTGCTTCAGCTTCTGCCTTTTGTCCTTGGAACAGCACTTTTCCAGATTGATATGCTGTAATCGTACAGCCAGGAATCTTTGCTTGAAACAGAGCGCCTGGCGGCAAAGTGTCAGTTAAATGGTGAGCATACACGCTCTTCATCTTCTTTATGTTTTCTGATGTGGCTTTTAAGACGGATTGGGGCACAGTGGATAACTCCTTTTTACCTTGATATCATTGATTTCTAAAGTGTACCATAACAGGGAAGGGCTCGTCTTTCCATTCAATGTCTAAACATGTTATGATAGAGACTAGGATTCTCGTGGAATGGAGGAGAAACGTTGTCTGACGGCGGTAAAACGAAAACAACAGTTGAGATTTACGGACAGTCCTATACGATCATCGGCCAAGAAACGAAGATGCATATGCGACATGTTGCTTCAATTGTTGATGATAAAATGAGAGAAATAAATGGAAAAAACCCATACCTTGATATAAACAAATTAGCTGTACTGACAGCAGTCAATGTCGTCCACGACTACTTGAAATTAAAAGAGCAATACGAAAAACTAGAGATTCAGCTTAAAGAAAAGGAATGAAATAAACATGATCGATATCATCATTTTGTTTTTGCTTCTTATGGGAACGCTTGTCGGTCTAAAACGTGGGTTTATTCTTCAAACTATTAAATTGATTAGCTTTGTTGTTTCTATTTTAGTTGCTTCGATGTTTTATCAGTCACTTGCACCACAACTAACGTGGATTCCAGCACCTGATTTTAGCGGTGGTCAAGCGCAGCTCGCTTTCTTTAGTGGGAATCTAGAAACAGCTTATTATAATACCATTGCGTTTATCATTCTGTTTATCTTGACCAAAATCCTGCTCGCCATCATTGGCGGATTGCTCACAACCATTGCAAGTATACCTGTGATTAAACAGCTTAACAAACTGCTTGGTGGTGTTTTAGGATTTCTTGAAACATATTTATTTGTGTTTATTCTATTGTTTGTCGCTGCATTACTTCCAGTCGATGCGCTGCAAACAATGATAAGCAAATCAATGTTAGCAGATGTGATCGTAGGCAATACCCCTTATCTGTCCAGTCTTGTCAAAGAATTATGGACGACGTATGGCGTTTAAAAACTTCTCCTTTTCTTGGAGAAGTTTTTTCTCATTCCATGATACAAAGTTGTCGGATGAAGGAAAAGTTTGTATATTTATAAAGGAAGATGCCAAAGCGGCTGGAGGATGAGAGATGAATAAAAAAGATATTATCAAACTTCTTGAAACAATAGCAGTATATATGGAGTTAAAAGGAGATAATCCTTTTAAAGTATCTGCCTTTCGAAAAGCAGCAGCGGCACTTGAACAAGATGACCGTAGCCTTTCTCAAATAGATGATCTATTATCATTACCCGGCATTGGTAAAGGAACCTTTGCTGTGATCACAGAGTATATCGAAAAAGGCCAATCAGAGACATTAGAACAATTGAAAAAGGAAGTACCTGAAGGACTTGTCCCGCTATTAAAATTGCCAGGATTAGGCGGGAAAAAGATCGCAAAGCTTTACAAGGAACTTGGTGTGCACGATGCTCAGTCTTTAAAAGTAGCGTGTGAAGCTGAGAAGGTTCAAGTGTTAGCTGGCTTCGGTAAAAAAACAGAAGAAAAACTTCTCGCAGCCCTTGAGGAAGCGGGGAAGCAGCCTGAACGACTGCCGATTGGTTTTGCTTTAGATGTCGCAGAGCGGATTGATCATGTGCTCGAACATATGGAGGAAATCATTCGCTTTTCAAGAGCTGGTAGTTTACGACGTGTACGTGAAACGGTAAAAGATTTAGATTATATCATTGCGACAGATCACCCTAAACAGGTCAGAGAGCAGCTCGTTGCATTTGATCATGTAAAAGACATCATTGCAAGTGGTGATACGAAGGTATCTGTCATTCTTGCACTTGATTTTGAGATCAGTGTGGACTTCCGCCTTGTGACAACAGAGCAATTTGCCACCACATTGCATCATTTCACAGGATCAAAAGATCATAATATTAGAATGCGACAGCTTGCGAAGGAGCGCGGAGAGCGTATTAGTGAATATGGCGTTGAAACGATTGAAACCGGAGAAGTGAAAACATTCGAAGACGAAAGCGCTTTTTATGCCCATTTTCAACTTCCACTCATTCCACCAGAAATTCGTGAAACCGGAGCAGAAATTGATACGTATAAAGAAAGTATGCAATTTGTGGAACTGAAAGATATCAAAGGAGACCTACATATGCACTCGTCATGGAGTGACGGAGCCTTCTCTATTCGTGAAATGGCTGAAGCATGTAGGGCGAAAGGCTATGAATACATGGCCATCACGGATCACTCTCAATACTTAAAAGTGGCAAATGGTTTAACAAAAGAACGTTTGCGTCTACAAGCAAAAGAAATTGAGAAGCTCAATCAGGAATTCGAGCATTTTTACATTTTCAAAGGGGTAGAGATGGATATTTTGCCGGATGGATCGTTAGATTATGATGATGACTTTTTAGCTACCATGGATTTTGTGATTGCTTCTATCCATTCTAGCTTTTCTCAGCCGGAAGAAGTCATAATGAAGCGTCTTGAAAATGCCCTTCAAAATCAGCATGTGGATTTAATTGGACATCCAACAGGGCGTTTAATCGGTAGACGGGATGGCTATTCCTTAAATATCGATCAGCTTATAGAGCTTGCAAAGAAAACAGGCACTGCACTAGAGCTAAATAGCAATCCCTCAAGACTTGATTTGAATACAGAGCATTTAATGAAAGCAAACGAAGTGGGTGTGAACATCATGATCAATACAGATGCCCACAACATCGCTATGTTAGATCATATGGAAATCGGTGTAACAGCTGCAAGAAAGGGCTGGACACCAAAAGCAAATGTCATGAATACATTTTCTCTCAATGAGATGAAAAAGTTTTTAACGCGTGACAGGTAGTCGTTAGGAGGCTGTACAATGCTGCAACAAAAAGTGTTAGCATCATTAGAATTTCAAAAAGTAAAAGAAAAAGTCATGTCCTATACTGCATCGACCTTAGGAAAAGAGAGAGCACAAGATTTAACGCCGCTCACGGAAATAGAAACCATTCAGCACTTGCTGGAAGAGGTAGCAGAAGCACAAGATGTGATCCGGTTAAAGGGATCTGCACCGTTTGGCGGGTTAACGGATATTAGATGTGGAGTCAAACGGGCAGAAATCGGCAGTACATTAAGTCCTTCTGAGCTGATGGAAATCGCAGGACTATTATATGCTGTGAAGAATATGAAGCACTTTCTCGCGTCTATGTATGAAGATGGTGTAGACATACCATGCCTTCAAACATATGCAGAAACGCTCATTTTACTGCCTGAAATCAGAAAAGAAATCGAGAGCTGTATCGGTGATAATGGAGAAGTGCTTGATCATGCAACCCCGGCACTTCGTTCATTACGCATCCAATTACGCTCACTAGAATCAAAAGTACGTGATAAATTAGAATCCATGGTTCGTTCACAATCTGCTTCAAAAATGCTCTCAGACACCATTGTCACCATTCGTAATGATCGTTTTGTCATCCCGGTTAAGCAAGAGTACCGCTCAAATTATGGTGGGATTGTTCATGATCAGTCGTCTTCAGGTGCCACACTTTTTATTGAGCCTCAAGTGGTCGTAGATCTGAATAATACCTTGCAGCAAACCCGTTTAAAAGAAAAGGAAGAGGTCGAAAAGATTCTGCAAATCTTGACAGAAAGCGTGTCAGAGCATATTGATGAACTGCTTCATAATGTAAAAGAACTCCAGACGTTAGATTTCATCTTTGCCAAAGCCAAATATGCAAAGGCAGAAAAAGCAACGAAGCCTTCTGTGAACGAGCAAGGGGAGATTTATTTAAAGCGAGCAAGACATCCTCTATTGCCTCGGGATCAGGTTGTGGCAAATGACATTGAACTTGGTAAGGATTTTTCAACGATCGTGATCACTGGACCAAATACTGGTGGTAAGACCGTCACCTTAAAAACATTGGGGCTCCTTACGCTTATGACGCAGGCAGGCCTTCATATTCCAGTTGAAGAAGGATCAGAAATCGCTGTATTCGACCAAGTCTTTGCCGACATTGGAGACGAACAGTCCATTGAACAAAGCTTGAGTACGTTCTCATCTCATATGGTCAATATTGTGGATATTTTAAAAAATTTGACCTCGAATTCACTTGTGTTATTTGATGAATTAGGGGCAGGAACTGACCCTGCTGAAGGTGCAGCACTTGCGATGAGTATCTTAGATGAAGTTCATCAAACAAATGCGCGCGTCATCGCAACGACACACTACCCTGAGCTGAAGGCATACGGGTATAACCGTGAAGGCGTCACAAATGCAAGTGTAGAGTTTGACATCGAAACCCTATCACCAACGTACCGCTTGCTCATCGGTGTACCTGGACGGAGTAACGCGTTTGAAATCTCCAAACGACTTGGTTTGCCTCACCACCTGATTGATAGAGCAAAAGCGGATATGCATGCAGAGCATAATGAAGTAGATCAAATGATTGCTTCACTAGAAGACAGTAAGAAACAAGCAGAAGAAGAACTGCATGAAACAGAATCTTATAGAAAAGAAGCCGAGAAGCTTCATAAGGAACTGCAAAGACAAATCGTTGAATGGAATGAGCGAAAAGACAAGCTGTTTAAAGAAGCTGAACAAAGAGCGAAAGAAAAGATTGAACAAGCAGCCAAAGAAGCTGAAGACATCATACAAGAGCTCCGTTCCATTAAAAGTGAGCATCGCGTGGTCAAAGAGCATGAACTCATCGATGCGAGAAAGCGTCTTGAAGAAGCTGTCCCTGAGTTTGATCGGAAGAAAAAACCAGAGCCAGCGAAAAAAGCAGCAAGACAGCTAAAGCCAGGCGATGAAGTCAAAGTGCTCACATTTGGACAAAAAGGAACATTGCTCGAACAAACAGGTGACAAAGAATGGAGTGTCCAAATGGGCATTCTGAAAATGAAAGTAAAAGAAAAAGACTTGGAATTTATCAAATCAGCACCGGAATTTAAGCAAGAGAAAGCCATTACGGCGGTCAAAGGGAAAGACTATCATGTATCGCTTGAGCTTGATTTAAGGGGAGAGCGTTATGAGAATGCATTAAGTAGGGTCGAGAAATATTTAGATGATGCCGTATTAGCTGGCTATCCGCGCGTGTCGATTATTCATGGAAAAGGAACGGGCGCCCTAAGAAAAGGAGTCCAGGAATTATTAAAACAGCATCGAAGTGTGAAAAATGCTCGTTTTGGAGAACAGGGCGAGGGAGGATCAGGCGTCACCATCGTCGAATTAAAGTAAAAAGGGAGAAAACGCATGAAAGCCTTTTGGGAAAATGAACTTGTGGAGATCGCTGCCTATTACAGCGTGGCCGTCCTATGTCTTGTCTTATTTCTAACCATTTTTGAACTCGTGACCTCCTATAAAAACTGGGAAGAGATTCAGCGGGGGAACTTAGCGGTTGCTATGGCAACAGGCGGGAAGATCTTTGGGATTGCGAATGTGTTTCAGCATTCTATCGTACAGCATAACTCCCTTCCTCAAATGGTTGGATGGGGCGTTTACGGCTTTATGATGCTGCTTGTCAGTTACTTCATATTTGAATTTTTAACACCAAGATTTAAAGTAGACAAAGAGATTGAGAATGATAATAGAGCGGTTGGGTTTATTTCACTCATTATTTCTGTTGGGCTGTCTTACGTAGTAGCAGCCGGCATATAAGGAGACAACATGGAAAAGCTAGCAAAGGTATTAATCGTGGTTGCCTGCACTTTTGCGGTCATTGGTGCCGTTTACATGTTCCTGTGAAATGAAAATACCATCTTAGAAAGCTGTCAAGGAAAGTCTTGACAGCTTTTATCTCATCAAAGGCGGCGAATCTTGATGAATCAAATCTTACAAAAAGACGAACTAATGAAGCGCATTGAAACTTGTCTAGACATCACGTCTCCAAGACATATATGAACCGTAGACCTTTTTTACCCTCATTCAGTATGAACGAGGAATTGAAGTGCTTCATAAGAGAACAAGAGATGCTGATGAAGTCATTTACTAGATTTTATACATACACATTTACAATGACCCTAGTACCCATAAAAAATGATGGAAAGAGTCAATGAGTCGTTTCGTGTGATCGGGTGGTTATATGAGAAATGGTATTATGAAGGGAAAAGAGAATCTATAGAAATACAGACCAAAAAGTGAAGGTGTACAATTGTGTAGGTCTATTTGAAAAAAGCAAGCTGCCTAAGGAAAAGTTTGCTATAATAAAATAGTATGAAAGTTCAGGAAGGAGGGTTTTTATGCAGTCAGATAAACGATGGCTTCTGCATTACCCAAATCAAATTCCCCACGAACTCACCATCCCAAATGAAACGTTACAATCTTACTTATTCAGCTCCGCAGAGGCAGCACCTGAGCATACAGCCATTCATTTTTTAGGGAAAAACATCTCCTATGAGCAGTTACAGAAAGATGCGTTAAAACTAGCCAATCATCTGATCAAGATTGGCGTGAAAAAAGGCGACCGAGTGGCTATTATGCTACCAAACTGCCCACAATCGGCCATTTCTTATTATGCTGTTTTGATAGCAGGAGGCATTGTTGTTCAAACAAACCCGCTTTATACGGAGAAAGAACTCGCATATCAAATGGAGGATAGCGGTTCAAAGGTGCTGATCACACTCGATCTGCTGTATCCAAAGGCCTATAAAATGAAAGCGTTGACATGTATGGAACACTTGATCATCACCAAACTACAAGATTATTTACCATTCCCGAAAAATATTTTGTTCCCTATTGTTCAACGAAGAAAAAACAAAATGGTCATCCAAGTCGAGAAAAGTGATACCATTCATGACTTCTCACAGGTCATGAAAGAATCATCAGGAGAACGGATTCCGCAGCGATCCTTTCAACCGAAAGAGGATGTCGCTGTTTTACAGTATACAGGTGGAACGACTGGTTTACCGAAAGGGGTCATGCTCACACATGAAAATATACTAGCCAATACAGAAATGTGTGCATCCTGGATGTATAAAACAAATCGGGCAAAAGAACGAATACTTGGCATCATTCCGTTTTTTCATGTGTACGGGATGACCACCGTGCTGAACCTTGCTGTTAAAGAAGGGCATCAAATGATTCTTCTGCCGCGCTTTGATGTGGCTGATACCCTCAAAACCATTGAAAAACAAAAACCGACGTTGTTTCCTGGAGCACCAACGATGTATATTGGCTTGCTCCATCACCCGAACATTGAAGATTATGACCTGTCGTCCATTACGGCTTGTTTAAGCGGCTCGGCGGCTCTTCCTGTTGAAGTCAAACAAAGCTTTGAAAAATTGACAGGAGGACGCTTAGTGGAGGGATATGGTCTTTCAGAAACCTCGCCAGTGACTCATGCCAATTTCTTATGGGGAGTGAACAAAATAGGCAGCATTGGCTGTCCTTGGCCCAATACAGATGCCGGTATTTATTGCGAGGAAACCGGAGGACTCAAGGAGCCATATGAGCACGGAGAAATTATTGTTAAAGGGCCGCAGATCATGAAGGGGTACTGGAATCAGCCAGAGGAGACAGCGGCTGTGTTAAGGGATGGCTGGTTTTTCACCGGAGATATTGGGTATATGGATGAGGACGGTTTTTTCTATATAGTAGACCGGAAAAAAGATGTGATCATTGCGAGTGGCTATAATATTTACCCAAGAGAGGTCGAAGAAGCCCTTTATGAGCATGAGCTTGTACAGGAAGTAGTCGTGGCAGGTATTCCAGACCCGTACCGGGGAGAGACGGTAAAAGCATTTGTTGTCACGAAAAAGGATGCCTATTTAACAGAGGATGAGCTAGATCGTTTTGTCAGAACGCGAATTGCCTCATTTAAAGTGCCGCGTGTCTATGAATTTAAGGAGGCACTGCCTAAAACGGCCGTAGGAAAAATCTTGCGCAGAGTCTTAATTGAAGAAGAAAAAAGAAAGCAATCATCTTTATCTGAAGTGCCTGCCGATCAATCAAAAAAATAACTAGCATCATCCGGTCCACCGGCCGGATGATATGAATTATGCTTGTCTGCTCTGGTATCTTAAAGGTTGAAAAGAAAGAAGAACTTCACTTGACAAATCACTCGTTTCTTTTTAACATAAAGTTATGAATGAATGCTCATTCAATTTAGAAAGGGACGAAGCACATTGAAGCAGAAAAGACCGAAGTACATGCAAATTATTGATGCAGCAGTTGTAGTGATTGCAGAGAATGGCTATCATCAATCGCAAGTTTCAAAGATTGCCAAACAAGCGGGGGTAGCAGACGGAACGATTTATCTCTATTTTAAAAACAAAGAGGATATTCTGATCTCATTATTCAAAGAAAAAATGGGACAATTCATCGAACGGATGGAAACAGATATTCAAAAGAAACCGTCTGCCAAAGAAAAGCTTCTCCTACTGATTCAGGAACACTTTCGCCTGCTTTCGCAAGATCATCATTTGGCCCTTGTGACACAGCTTGAACTCAGGCAGTCAAACCTCGAGCTGCGGCAAAAAATCAATGAGGTGCTGAAAGGGTACTTAAATATGCTCGACTCCATTTTAACAGAGGGAAAGAAAACAGGAGAATTTAAACAAGATCTGGATGTCCGTTTAGCGAGACAAATGGTATTTGGAACGATTGATGAAACCGCTACAACATGGGTCATGAATGATCAAAAGTATGACCTGTCTGCACTTGCAGAAAACGTACATGATCTACTCTTAAACGGAATACACCAATCTTAAAGACAATTGAAAAAGGATGATTGACATGGAAAAGATACTCAGCTTACATTATGAAGGACAGACAGCGCTCATCACGATTCAACATCCACCTGCAAACGCCTTATCTTCTCAGCTTCTCACTGAGCTCGATGACATGTTTGACCAGCTCGAACAAAATGAAGAAGTGCGAGCTATTATCATCCATGGAGAAGGCAGATTCTTCTCAGCGGGTGCTGATATAAAAGAATTTACGACCTTACAGGAAGAGTCTGATTATGCGAGCCTTGCAGACCGAGGACAGCAAGTCTTTGAACGAATTGAGCAATGTCCAAAGCCAGTCATTGCCTCCATTCATGGGGCAGCATTAGGCGGTGGCCTTGAGCTAGCGATGTCCTGTGATATTCGTATCGCAACAAACGATGCGAAGCTTGGGCTACCGGAACTAAACCTCGGCATTATTCCAGGCTTTGGAGGAACGCAGCGTCTACCTCGTTACGTTGGTGCTGCTAAAGCACTTGAAATGATGGGAACAGCTGAACCGATTACAGGAGAAGATGCATTCGCTTGCGGACTTGTTTCAAAGCTTGTAAAAGCAGAGGAAGAGGCGCTGGAAGCAGCCAAAACACTTGCGGCGAAATTTGCAGCGAAAAGCCCAAAAACACTCGAGTATGTGCTTGAGTTATTGAATGCGGCAAAAGTGTATTCATATGATGGCGGAATGAAGCTGGAAGCCAAAAAGTTTGGTGAGGTCTTCCAATCGAATGATGCCAAAGAAGGCATCCAAGCCTTTATCGAAAAGCGCAAACCGAATTTTAAAGGGGAATAAGAGATCAGTACGACACAAGGGGGAGAAATGGATGAATATATTTGTTTTGATGAAGCGTACGTTTGATACGGAAGAGAAAATTTCCATTCAGTCTGGTACCATTCAAGAAGATGGGGCAGAGTTCATTATTAATCCTTATGACGAGTATGCAATAGAAGAAGCGATTCAGCTTCGGGATGAGCACGGGGGAGAAGTAACCGTTGTGACAGTTGGCAGCGAGGATGCGGAGAAACAGCTGAGAACAGCACTTGCTATGGGCTGTGACCAAGCCGTTTTATTAAATGTTGAAGACGACTTGGAGGAGTGGGATCAATATTCAGCTTCTACGATTCTATATCACTATTTCAAGGACAAAGAGGCTTCTTTAATCTTAGCAGGGAATGTGGCGATTGACGGCGGCTCTGGACAGGTTGCCCCGCGTCTTGCTGAATTACTTGGCTTTTCATATGTCACAACGATTACAAGTATTCAAATTGACGGCAACTCCGCTTCAATTGAACGAGATGCAGAGGGTGACATTGAAGTGATTTCTGTCGAGCTCCCGCTTGTGGTCACAGCGCAGCAGGGTCTCAATGAGCCTCGTTATCCATCATTACCAGGTATCATGAAGGCGAAAAAAAAGCCTCTTGAAGAATTGGAACTAGATGATTTAGATCTCGATGAGGACGATGTGCCATATAAAATCAAAACGATTGAACGTTTCTTACCAGAGGAAAAAGAGGGTGGCAAGATGCTGAGCGGTGAGCTTCAGGATCAAGTCAAGGAACTGACAGATCTATTAAGAAATGAAGCAAAAGTGATCTAAACATCCCAGTTTATGATATCACGAGAACAAGGGGGAGCTTGAAAGATGAGTAAAAAAGTTGTTGTACTTGGAGAGAGTCGTGACGGTAAATTAAGAAATGTGACATTTGAAGCGATTGCTGCCGCTCATCAAGTGGCTGATGGCGGTGAGGTGATCGGCGTTTTAATAGGGGATAACGTCAAAGAACAAGCCGATGAGCTGCTTTACTATGGAGCAGATCAAGTCATGATTGTGGAGCATCCACACCTTTCATATTATACGTCAGATGGTTTTGCGCAGGCGCTTCAAGTGATATTAGATCAGGTCAATCCAGATGCAGTGTTTTTTGGTCATACGTCTATCGGAAAAGACTTGTCACCCAAAATAGCAGCACGCCTGCAAACAGGCTTGATTTCAGATGCAATAGATGTAAGCGTTGCCGGAGAACATCTCGTTTTCACGAGACCGATTTATTCAGGAAAAGCCTTTGAAAAAGTCATCTCGACAGATCGTCTTCTTTTGGCGACGATTCGCCCGAACAACTTGACACCGCTGGAACGGGATGCATCACGAAGTGGAGAAGTCATTCCTGTTTCTGTTGATATTCAGAACCTGCGAACGATTGTGAAGGAAGTCATCAAAAAAACGTCAGAAGGTGTAGACCTATCTGAAGCAAAGGTCATTGTCGCTGGAGGGCGAGGGGTCAAGAGTAAGGAAGGCTTTGAACCGCTCACAGAACTTGCCCAAACGCTAGGTGCAGCAGTGGGTGCCTCGCGTGGTGCCTGTGATGCAGACTACTGTGATTATGCCCTGCAAATTGGTCAAACGGGTAAGGTCGTCACACCAGACCTCTATATTGCCTGCGGGATATCAGGGGCAATTCAGCATTTAGCCGGAATGTCTAACAGTAAAGTCATTGTTGCAATTAACAAAGATCCAGAAGCTGAGATCTTCAAAATCGCCGATTACGGGATCATTGGTGACTTGTTTGAAGTGGTTCCACTTTTGAATGAAGAGTTAAAAAAGATGTTTATCCACTCTTAACGCATACACTCAGAATGCCTAGGTATTCTGGGTTTTTTGTATGTCATCATGAAAAAAAGGAGCGGTTAACAAGTGAAGGGAACAGTAAAAGTAAATGAAGTGATCGGACTCATTTCTAATGGAGTGTGCTGCTTCATGGATGGACGGACTCAGTTTGCATTATTATACTGTTCCTGGTACATGGGAGAAGAAAGGTCTGCGACTGATTTTCTAAGGATGAATGGTTTACGACGTTGAAAAAGTCTTATGAGATGGAACAGCTTTCCATGGATCATGGACAGGTCATGGATCTTTATGATCCAGAAAAGAGAATCGGGATGATCATTGATGAATAGGGGACTTGGTATGACCCAGAGCTAGGAACAAATCTTGGGTTTTTGTATTAACAAAACACGAGGAGAGATACCATTTTGCTGTGCCGGTCTTGACCCCTATCTATCGATTTCTAGAAATTTGATGTATGTCGGTTGTGATGATGACAATCCACCTCACCTGAGACATATTCCTATGTTTGATGAAAAGAATGTTGGGGCATCATAAGTTGTAAATGAAGCGGAAAGGGAGTTATGTCATATGTTAAGAACCATTCTGGTGATCATCGGTGCGATTGTTGTCATCGGTGCGATTATAAGGTTTGTTTTTTGATTCATTTCAAAAAAATGATTCGTAAGCATTTCATTCGCAAGTCACATTGGTAGATGCTATACTAAAAAGCATAATTTACATTGGAGGAATGAATAATGGCAATCGTAAAAGCGACTGACGCAACATTTTTACAAGAAACGGCAGAAGGTGTTGTTCTTGCAGATTTTTGGGCACCATGGTGCGGCCCTTGTAAAATGATTGCTCCAGTTCTTGAAGAGCTTGATCAAGAAATGGGCGATAAAATGAAAATTGTAAAAATTGATGTAGACAATAACCAAGAAACTGCTGGTAAATACGGCGTGATGAGTATCCCAACACTTCTTGTTTTAAAAGACGGTGAAGTCGTAGAAACTTCTGTTGGCTTTAAACCAAAAGAAGCACTAGCTGAGCTTGTAAACAAACATCTATAAATCCATTTGTGCCAATTCGGTATGATTACTGAAAGCGGTTCTCGTATAGACGAGAGCCGCTTTTCTTTCACCATGGTATAAAACAAACGTTCGTGATACACTAGAAGGAGTGAAAGAGGAAAACAAGGACGGATGAAAAGATGAACAAACTGATCAAAGAAAAGTTGTCAGTCCTGCCTGATCAACCAGGCTGTTACTTAATGAAAGATAGGCAAAATAAGGTCATTTATGTGGGAAAGGCAAAGGTATTAAAAAATAGGGTACGCTCTTATTTCACTGGCTCTCATGATGCCAAAACGCAGCGGCTTGTTAATGAAATTGTGGACTTTGAATACATTGTGACCTCTTCTAATATTGAGGCGCTTATTTTAGAGCTGAATTTAATCAAAAAATATGACCCACAATACAACGTCATGCTTAAGGATGATAAGACATATCCTTTTATTAAAATTACGAATGAGCGGCATCCTAAGCTGATTGTCACCCGCAATGTGAAAAAGGATAAAGGGCGATACTTCGGTCCATATCCGAACGTACAAGCAGCAAGAGAAACAAAAAAGCTGCTGGACCGTTTATATCCACTAAGAAAATGTGCGACACTTCCTGATCGCGTCTGTCTTTATTACCACCTTGGACAATGTCTTGCACCATGTGTGTATGATATTTCTGAAGAAACGAATAAGCAGCTCGTGGATGAAATCACAAGGTTTCTAAACGGAGGGCATCAGCAAATTAAGAAAGAACTAACTGAGAAGATGCAAGAAGCGGCTGAACAATTAGAGTTTGAGCGGGCAAAGGAATTAAGAGATCAAATCGTATACATCGACTCAACGATGGAAAAGCAGAAAATGACGATGAGTGACTTATCCGATCGCGATGTATTTGCCTATGCCTATGATAAGGGCTGGATGTGTGTCCAAGTCTTCTTCATCAGACAGGGGAAATTAATTGAGCGCGATGTCAGTCTGTTCCCAATGTATCAAGACCCTGAAGAAGAATTCCTAACGTTTATGGGGCAGTTTTATGAAAAGAACAACCATTTTATTCCAAAGGAAATTTTAGTGCCAGACAGCGTAGATCAAGAGATGCTCGAGCAATTGCTTGAAACGAATGTTCACCAGCCGAAAAAAGGAAAGAAAAAGGATTTGCTTTTACTTGCACATCAAAATGCCAAAATCGCTCTCAAAGAAAAATTCTCGCTCATAGAGCGTGATGAAGAACGGACAATTGGGGCGGTAAAGCAGCTCGGCGATGCACTCAATATTTATATGCCATACCGGATTGAGGCATTTGATAACTCAAATATTCAAGGTGCAGACCCAGTTTCCGCTATGGTTGTGTTTCAGGACGGGAAACCGTATAAAAAGGAATATCGAAAATACAAAATTAAAACCGTCGCAGGGCCAGATGATTATGCATCCATGCGCGAAGTCATCAGAAGACGATATACTCGCGTGTTAAAGGATGAGCTGCCGCTTCCAGATTTAATTTTAATTGATGGAGGAAAAGGACAGATCAACGCAGCCATAGATGTGCTCGAAAATGAATTGAATTTGTCTGTTCCAGTAGCAGGTCTTGTGAAAGATGAAAAACACCGGACATCGAATCTCATGATGGGTGATACACTTAAAATTGTTGCGCTAGAGCGTAACAGTCAGGCCTTTTATTTATTACACCGTATTCAAGATGAAGTGCACCGGATTGCCATTAGCTTTCACCGGCAGCTGCGCAGAAAAAATGCATTCCAGTCTATTTTAGATGATGTACCAGGTATCGGAGAAAAGCGTAAAAAGCAGCTGCTCAAACATTTTGGCTCTGTGAAAAAGATGAAGGAAGCTTCTGTCCAAGATTTTCAGGAGGCTGGCATTCCGAAACAAACGGCCAAACTTTTAATGGAAGCATTAAAAAAATAGATTGTACTTTTTCCAATAGTCTGTTAAAATGTCACTAATTTAATAAATGAACGTGTTGTTTGTTGAAGATAGAGGTGCGAACTTCAAAAGTAGGCCGTCAGAGATCGATGGGATCTAGGAAGAGGGCTGAAAGGGGAGCGTCGCCGAAGTGAATAAAATCCACTCATTTTATTCGCTGGCTGTACATTGAAGAAATGTAGGGCTGTCAAGAATTTATTTCTTGGAGGGCTATCTCATTGTTTGCATCTTTTGATGATGATTTCAAAGCAATGGGAGATCTGTTCTCTCATTGCTTTTTTGTTTGCAGTGAGTGGGCAGTCTCCAAAGCCGCTTCTTGCCTCTTCTCTTACACGTGATCTTTTGAAAAAGGGTGGTTAGACATGGGACTAATTGTACAAAAATTTGGCGGAACATCCGTTGGATCGACAGAAAAAATTCGCAGAGCCGCAGAGAGAGTGATCGCTGCACGCAAGGCAGGACATGATGTGGTCGTGGTTGTGTCAGCAATGGGCAAATCAACTGATGTTCTAGTGGACCTAGCGAGAGAACTCACAGATGATCCAAGCAAAAGAGAAATGGATATGCTGCTAACGACTGGGGAGCAAGTGACCATTTCGTTATTGGCAATGGCACTGCAAGCAAAAGGCTATGATGCCATTTCCTTTACAGGCTGGCAGGCTGGTATGAAAACAGAGAAGGTGTACGGAAATGCAAGAATCGTGGACATCGATGAAGCAAGAATCCAAGAAGAACTGAGTGCGGGAAAAGTCGTTGTAGTAGCAGGCTTTCAAGGGATTGCAGATGATCTACATATTACAACTCTTGGCCGTGGTGGTTCAGATACGACGGCTGTGGCACTTGCTGCTGCACTCAAAGCCAACAAATGTGATATTTACACGGACGTATCAGGTGTGTTTACGACAGATCCGCGTTATGTGCCGTCTGCGCGAAAACTTGCAGGTATTTCATACGATGAGATGCTCGAGCTAGCCAATTTAGGGGCTGGCGTCTTGCATCCGAGAGCCGTAGAGTTTGCGAAAAATTATCAAGTCCCACTAGAAGTCCGTTCTAGTATTGAATATGAAACGGGTACGTTAATTGAGGAGGAATCATCCGTGGAACAAAATTTAGTCGTAAGAGGAATTGCATTTGAAGATCAGATCACACGTGTGACGGTGTGCGGCCTTTCAAGCGGTTTAACAACATTGTCGACCATTTTTACGACGCTTGCTAAGCAAAATATCAACGTTGATATCATCATTCAGTCCGTCACAAGCACAAATCAAACTTCCATCTCTTTCTCTGTGAAAACGGATGATTTGTCCAAAACAGTTGAAGTATTAGAAGAATATAAAGGGGCACTTGGCTATGAGCAGATTGAGACAGAAAGCAAATTAGCCAAAGTATCCATCGTTGGGTCGGGTATGGTCTCAAATCCAGGCGTAGCTGCTGAAATGTTCGCTGTGTTAGCTGAAAAAGACATTCTAGTGAAAATGGTCAGTACGTCTGAAATCAAAGTCTCAACAGTGGTAGGCCGTGATGATATGGTCAAAGCGGTTGAAGCCCTGCATGATGCGTTTGATCTATCAAAAGTAAGTGTAGCTGCGCACTCTTAAAAAAATAAAAAGAGGTGTATTTCATGAAAGAGTGCACCTCTTTTTTATATTTGAATTGGCCGCATATCAAGAAAGTAAAACGTGCGTAAACCCATTCTCTAAATGTGCTATGATAGAAGAAGGCTTATAAAAAAGGCGTGACCTAAAGTCCTCGCCTTTCATAAGTAGTGTTAGCTAGGGTCTCTTAAATCCCATTTAACGGTTAAAATGACTTTATCAGCACGCTTTTTCACTTGTTCATAGGATTCAGCAACGTGCTGATTGAGAAGCTGAATCTGTTCAGCAATAAAACCTGCTTCTATTTGAAAGCACGGCTCCTTTTGATAGGTGAGTCGATTCGATACTAGTGAACCTTCGAGCTCAAACTCAATTTCCTGTTTTTTAGAATGGACCATAGTGAGTGTCCCCCATCCGGCATCATGGAAAAATTCGGGGATCTTCTCCCATGACTCTTGAGGAAATTTACGAGCAAGCAGCTTACCCGCAAAATACATCATAGATGAATGATCCTTACCAAGAATGTCAGGCAGCAGAACTTCGCGTATCAGCTCGTAAGCAAATCCATTGACTTCAATTTCTTTTAGCTGTTCTAATTGAGATTCGAATTTATTCATTGGCGGCTCCCCTCTTTCAACAATTTATTATAGCTTATGTTGGCATATGATGACAGAGTTTTCCCTGAAGTCTAAGAAATTCTTATTGTAGTAAAACGAATTTTGATTTAAAACTTTTAAATTTCGGAAAATATTAATTTATGTACGCGGTTTCTTGACGCTTTTTTGACATAGGAGTAAAATGAAATTGTCAATAAATTTGAATAAAGTGCTTACATTTGAAAGAAGCGGGGGTAAGACAATTTTCAAGCAATTGCACTTTTTACTAGGGGGTAAAGTAATGTCGGGGAACAAAGAATTTTTTTATCGGAGATTGCATTCTTTGCTTGGCGTCATTCCGGTCGGTCTATTTTTAGTACAGCACTTAGTGATTAACCATTTTGCGACGAACGGACCAGAGGCGTTTAACAAAGCTGCACACTTTATGGAACAGCTTCCATTCAGATATGCACTTGAGCTGTTCGTGATTTTCTTACCACTGATCTATCATGCTGTTTATGGGGTGTATATAGCCTTTACGGCACAAAACAACACGTCTCGCTTCAGTTACTTAAGAAACTGGTTGTTCAGACTGCAAAGGATTACAGGTATCATTACATTGGTTTTTGTCACTTGGCACGTATGGGAAACAAGAATTCAAGCGCAGCTTGGGGCTGAAGTAAACTATGACATGATGGCGAATATTTTAAGCTCTCCATTTATGCTAGGCTTCTATATTGTCGGCATTTTATCTACTATTTTCCACTTTGCTAATGGCTTGTGGTCATTTGCTGTCAGCTGGGGAATTACCGTTTCACCACGCTCACAAAGAATCTCCACATATGTGACATTAGGTATATTTATAGCGCTTTCATATGTAGGGCTAAGAGCAATTTTCGCTTTTGTTTAAGAGGAAATAGATTAGTAGAAGAGGGAGAGGGGCTACAATGAGTAATTCTAGCATCATCGTTGTCGGAGGCGGCTTAGCTGGTCTCATGGCAACTATAAAAGCAGCAGAAGCGGGAACAGCTGTTAAACTATTTTCAATCGTACCTGTGAAACGTTCACATTCTGTATGTGCACAGGGAGGAATTAACGGCGCGGTGAATACAAAAGGTGAAGGGGATTCACCTTATGAGCATTTTGATGATACGGTATATGGCGGAGATTTCTTAGCTAACCAGCCACCAGTAAAGGCAATGTGTGAAGCAGCGCCGTCCATTATCCACTTACTTGATCGTATGGGTGTCATGTTTAACAGAACACCAGAAGGATTACTGGACTTCCGCCGCTTCGGTGGAACACAGCACCATCGTACAGCATTTGCTGGTGCCACAACGGGTCAGCAGCTATTATATGCACTGGATGAGCAGGTTCGTCGCTATGAAGTAGCAGGACTTGTAACGAAATATGAAGGCTGGGAATTCCTTGGCGCTGTTTTAGATGACGGGGAAGTATGCCGAGGCATTGTCGCGCAAAACCTGACGACAATGGAAATTGAATCCTTCCGTTCAGATGCAGTCATCATGGCAACAGGCGGTCCTGGAATCGTATTTGGTAAATCAACGAACTCCATGATTAATACCGGATCAGCGGCATCAATCGTTTATCAGCAAGGTGCTCATTATGCAAATGGAGAATTCATTCAAATTCACCCAACAGCCATCCCAGGAGATGACAAGCTTCGTCTCATGAGTGAATCGGCTCGTGGTGAAGGCGGACGAGTTTGGACATATAAAGACGGGAAGCCTTGGTACTTCCTTGAAGAAAAATACCCAGCATACGGGAACCTTGTACCACGTGACATCGCAACGCGTGAAATTTTCGACGTATGTGTCGTGCAAAAGCTTGGTATCAACGGAGAAAACATGGTATACCTGGATCTTTCTCATAAAGATCCAAAAGAGCTTGATATTAAGCTTGGCGGAATCATTGAAATCTATGAAAAATTCATGGGTGATGACCCGCGTAAGCTTCCGATGAAAATTTTCCCTGCTGTTCATTACTCGATGGGCGGATTATGGGTCGATTATGATCAAATGACCAATATCAAAGGCTTGTTCGCTGCTGGAGAATGTGATTACTCTATGCATGGAGGAAACAGACTTGGCGCAAACTCCTTGCTTTCTGCGATTTACGGCGGAATGGTCGCTGGACCAAATGCAGTGAAGTACATTAGCAGTCTTGAAAAGTCTGCGGAAGACCTATCTTCTGCAACATTTGACAGCGCCGTGAAGAAAGAGCAGGAGAAATGGGACAACATTCTCAGCATGGATGGGACAGAAAATGCATACGTTCTTCATAAAGAGCTTGGAGAATGGATGACGGATAACGTCACAGTGGTTCGTTACAATGACAAACTCTTAAAAACAGATCAGAAGATTGAAGAACTGATGGAGCGCTATAAGCATATCAACATCAACGATACAGCATCATGGAGCAACCAAGGCGCTGCGTTTACCCGTCAGCTTGACAACATGCTTCAGCTAGCAAGAGTCATTACGATCGGGGCATACAACCGGAATGAAAGCCGAGGCGCACACTATAAACCGGAATTCCCAGAAAGAAACGACGATGAATTCCTAAAAACAACGATGGCTACGTTCAAAGGGAAGAATCAAAAACCAGCATTCCACTATGAGGACGTCGATGTATCGTTAATTGCACCTCGTAAACGAGATTACTCGAAGAAAAAGGTGGAGAAATAAGATGAGTGAAAAAAACACGATTCATTTCATTATCACACGTCAAGATACAGCAGATGGAAAGTCTTATGATGAGGAATTTGAAATCCCTTACCGTCCGAATATGAACGTCATTTCCGCTCTCATGGAAATTAGACGTAACCCGGTTAATAAACAAGGTGAAAAAACAACGGCCATCAACTGGGATATGAACTGTCTTGAAGAGGTGTGTGGTGCTTGTTCCATGGTCATTAATGGATCACCTCGCCAGTCATGTACAGCACTGATTGACAAGTTAGAGCAGCCGATCCGTCTTCAGCCGATGAAGACATTCCCAGTTGTCAGAGACTTGCAGGTTGATAGAAGCCGTATGTTTAACTCCTTGAAAAAAGTCAAAGCATGGGTGCCAATCGATGGCACATATGATCTTGGACCTGGACCAAGAATGCCTGAGAAAAAACGTCAATGGGCGTATGAGCTTTCTAAATGTATGACATGTGGTGTCTGCCTAGAAGCTTGTCCAAACGTCAATGATAAATCTTCCTTTATGGGACCTGCACCGCTTTCGCAAGTTCGTCTATTTAACGCACATCCGACAGGTGCGATGAATAAGTCAGACCGCCTAGAAGAAATTATGGGTGATGGGGGTCTTGCTAACTGTGGGAACTCTCAAAACTGTGTGCAGGCTTGTCCGAAAGGGATCCCGCTGACAACGTCTATTGCAGCACTTAACAGAGATACAACATTACAAGCTTTCCGTAACTTCTTCGGAAGCGATCACGCAGAATAACATCACATTCAGTCCTCTTTGCCAATCATGATGAGTGTTTACAAGAGGCTGGATGCATAAAAACGCCTCTTCCATTCGGGAGAGGCGTTTGTTTGTAAATAAGGAGTTGATTAAATGAGAATGCCGTCATATATTGAAGAACCGTTTGAGCAATGGAGGGCATCCTTTCGATTTTATGTGGAAACCACCGTCCGTTTTTCAGAAACGGATATGTTTGGCCACATGAACAATGTCACCCCTTTTGTGTATTTTGAAGAGGCACGGATTGCTTTTTTTCAAAAAACAGGACTTGTGGATAAACGAATGAAGCGAGTGAAAGAGACCATCACCGTCGTTGCAAACCTGCAATGTGATTACATCAAGCAGGTGGAGATCGGTGAGAGGCTGCGTGTATACGTAAAGCCGGAAAAAGTCGGGTCAAGCTCACTCATCCTTCATTACTTAGGAGAAAGTGAACAGCAGGAACCATGCTTTACGGGCTCTGTGACAATGGTGCAAATTAGCAAAGATACAGGCGCACCTGTCCCATTTACAGAAGAAGAAAAAGAGACATTTCAGGCTCAGCGAAATTAATTAATCACCCTCTATCAACCGTGTATGCTTCGTTTTGTTATAATAAAAAGATCATATCATGAAAAAACAAAAGGAGAACACATGAAGATTTTTCAATATGATATCATTGATAGTACGAATAATGAAGCGAAAAGGCTTATTCAACAAGGAGAAGTGCCTTCATTTGCTGTCTATTCCCGTCAGCAGACAGCAGGAAGAGGCAGGCTCGGCAGACCGTGGGAAACGCCTTCAGGGAATGTCGCCGTGACTATAACGGTAAAGCCGCCAGAAGAATTGTCCACCCAATCAACGATTGCCCCGCTAACGGCACTAGCGATCTATGATGTACTCAAACCACTCATGAGGGCTGAGGAGCAGCTAGCGATCAAATGGCCAAATGATATTGTCATTCATGAGGCAAAGGTATCCGGCACATTAATTGAAGCAGACCGCAGTGCCATCTATATCGGTGTTGGCATCAATGTGCAGACGAAGCCTCAGCATGTCCCGTACAAAACCATTTGTTTATCAGAGCTGACAGATGTCAGTGCAGACCAGCTTGTGAAAAACTTGACGACGGCTTTTGAAAAATACTATACACGCTGGCAAAACGAAGGCTTTGAAGCACTCACTGCACTCTACAACAAACGATTATTTCGCCTCAATCAACCGCTTCGCATTTCATTAGATCGTGAAAAACAAACATGGCAAGAAGGCATTTGCTGCGGGGTCAACCGCTACGGCCATCTGCAACTAAAAGATGACCTAGGACATATAAAAGCCCATTCTGCCGGAGATATTGATGCACCTCTCTAAAATTATAAAAAGCAGACGATTTCCTCGTCTGCTCAGCTTGTAGAGAAACCTATGTTTTTCTACAAGTTTTTTTGTTTTAAATGGTTTTGAATTCTACTTAAAAACCAAGGTCGTGCGAATTGGTGATCTAATCTGTCAAGATAAGGTGGAGAATCATGAATATGACCAGGCGTTACGTATCCGTTGTTCGGTGATCTAAATAGAGGCTTCATCCAAGTCTTTTATATAGTTTTGTGTATCAAATCTACGTACTTGTCAATTTTACGGAACAGGTGATTCTCTTCGACAAGTTGGTCGAGCAGTACAAATTCAGCTTCGTTCTGTGAAGAATTCCTTGTGTAGAACATGGCAGATACCATCCTTTTGAAGGCTTTTCTTTATGATAAAATGAGGGAATGGATAATTTAAGAGAGAAAATGAAAAAAGGGTGTCAATTTTCTCGACAGCCTGTGTCTCTACATGAGACTCGTCCTTTTTTTGCTGCTTGAAGCGTAACAAATTGGACGCTGATATGCAGGATTTCTCTATTTTAACGTCACCTACCTCAGGCAATCGGCATATGATATCTCGACTATACCGAATCCCATTCTATAGAGACTAGAGCTCTCACCTTAGCAAGGAGGGTTACAATACTTGAAGGAGAAAGAGTTTCAATCCAAGCCGCTATTAACCAAAAGAGAAAGAGAAGTATTTGAATTGCTCGTCCAAGATAAAACAACAAAAGAAATTGCAAGCGAGCTTTTTATTAGCGAAAAGACTGTTCGAAATCATATTTCGAATGCCATGCAAAAGTTGGGAGTCAAGGGTCGTTCACAGGCCGTAGTCGAGCTTCTGCGTATGGGTGAGCTAGAGCTCTAAAGTCAGCCGGTTTTCCTTCCACATCGGGGAGGAACCGGTTATTTCTATGTGATTTCCTTGAGTCTCTTCTTGCATTTTCTTTGAAAAACGAGGAAAATAGGAATGTACATTTTAATCAAAGTGAGATGCTATAGTGAGGTATCAATGAAATGGAAACGAATGAGTTCAACCATGTTGCAGAGATTGAAAAATCATTGCGCCATATTGCCGCAATTATTAAGCAAAAAGGCAGAGAAATTCTGAATCAATATACGATTACACCTCCTCAATTTGTAGGGCTACAATGGCTTTTTGAATTCGGAGATATGACAATAGGTGAGCTATCACAAAAGATGTATTTGGCTTGTAGCACGACAACCGATTTAATTGATAGAATGGAAAAAAGTGAACTTGTCGAACGGGTGAAAGATCCTTCTGACCGCCGCGTGGTTCGCATTCATTTATTGCCTGAAGGCGAGCGGATCATTCAAGAAGTGATTATCAAACGCCAAGAATACGTCAGTGAACTTCTAGGGGCTTTCTCAGAAGAAGAAGCCATCGTTTTCAACCAATCCTTAATGAAACTACAGCAGCAAATGAAAAGAAAATGAGGCGATTTTGTTGGATCAACCAATCGGCGTCATTGATTCCGGTGTTGGCGGTTTAACCGTTGCGAAGGAAATCATGAGACAACTGCCAAAAGAGAAAATCATTTACGTAGGCGATACAAAACGATGTCCGTATGGCCCGAGGAAAGAAGAAGAGGTTCTTCAATATACGTGGGAAATAGCGCAACACTTATTGAGACATCACCATATTAAAATGCTCGTCATTGCGTGCAACACAGCGACGGCGATTGCACTTGATGAAACCAAAGCAACGCTCGATATCCCGGTCATTGGCGTGATCCAGCCCGGATCCCGCACCGCTATCAAGGTGACAAGTAACCAGCATATTGGCGTCATTGGCACGGCCAATACGATCAAAAGCGAGGCCTATAAAGAAGCGCTGCTCTCTTTAAAAGCAGGTCTAACGGTTCAAAGCCTGGCTTGTCCAATGCTTGTTCCATTTGTGGAAAGCGGTACGTTTTTAGATCATACAGCAGATGAAGTTGTGAAAGCCTCTCTTGAGCCAATGAAAGAAACAGGAATTGATACGCTCATTCTTGGCTGCACGCACTATCCTATTTTAAAAGAGCCGATTCAGCGTTTTATGGGCAGTGATGTGAGCATCATTTCATCAGGGGATGAGACTGCTAGAGAAGCAAGTACGATTCTTTCATACAAAGGACTGTTAAATGCTTCTAAGGAAGCACCCGTTCATACATTTTACACAACAGGGCAGCAGCAAAATTTTCAAAATATTGCTCGTGACTGGTTCGGTTACCTACCAGGGAAGGTCGAAACTGTGTCACTTGAACAGGTTTATCAGCAATAACCCGCTTCTATTTGAGTGGGTTATTTTTTTATGAAAAGGGTCTAATTCTCTCAGGGAGCTCGTATACATAGTAGTACAAACTACCAGAGGAGGGTGAAGTATGCTAAAAAAAGGATCTACAGCAGCTGTTACGTGTATCGCGTCAGCCATGCTTTTATCAGGATGTGGATTATTTCAAACAGACCAAGCGAAAACAGAGATTGATCCACCGCAAAATGTCACATATGTGAAAGAAAATAAAGAAGACAAACAAACAGCCAAAGAAGGAAAAGAAGAGAAGCAGGCAGATACGGTTATGAGAGAATTATATTTAATTGATAAAAACGGATATGTCGTGTCTCAATCTATTCCGCTTCCGAAAAACGAAGGAAGTGCCAAACAAACCCTTGAATATCTCGTGGATGGAGGGCCCATTTCCAACCTAATGCCAAATGGATTCAGAGCCGTTTTGCCGGCTGACACGAGAGTATCTGTCGATATTAAAGACGGAACTGCGGTTGTTGATTTTTCAAATGAATTCAAAAACTATAAAAAAGAAGACGAACAGCGGATATTGCAATCTGTCACTTGGACATTAACGCAGTTTGATTCGGTAGCCAAAGTCAAATTGAAGATGAATGGGCATGAATTAAAAGAAATGCCTGTGAACGGCACACCGATCTCAGATGATCTAAGCAGAGAGGATGGCATTAATATTCAGCACGAGGCGGCTGCGGATATGACGGCGACAAAGCCAGTGACCGTTTACTACTTATCTGAATCTGATGAGCAGACCTACTACGTCCCGGTCACAACAAGAGCGCCAAAAGACGAGGATGATCCAATTACAGCAGCCATTGATGAGCTGGTTTCTGGGCCAAGCAAAACAAGCCATTTGCTCACAGACTTTGACCAAGATGTCAAGCTGAATGATGTACCAAAAGTAAAAGACGGTCATGTGACACTTGATTTCAATGAATCCATTTTTGGCAGTGTAGATGAAAAGAAAAAAGTCATTTCACAAAAAGTGCTCGATAGTATTGTCCTCACATTAACAGAGCTGCCGGATGTCAAAAGCGTATCTGTGAAGGTAAACGGAAAGGCAGAGCTTGTGAACGAAAAAGGAGCAGAGCTTACAAAGCCGGTTTCGAGACCAGAACAAGTGAATACAGGTAGTTTTTAACGTCACACATTGATATAATGGAGAAAAAGAGGCATGCCTATTCGCTGCCTCTTTTTTATTCCAAGCGATTAGAACCGGCTGAGGTTGTCAAAGTTATTAAGAGAACCCTGCTGACATCACGCGGAATGTATATCGTAACGGAGGTAAATCATGAGATTAGATGAAAGACAATATGATGAATTAAGAAAAATTGAAATAGAGGCAGGCTACATTACGCATCCAGAAGGCTCTGTCTTAATCTCAGCGGGAAATACAAAGGTGATTTGTAACGCATCAATCGAAGACCGTGTACCTCCTTTTTTAAGAGGAGAAGGAAAAGGCTGGATCACAGCAGAATATAGCATGCTTCCAAGAGCAACAGCGCAAAGAACGATTAGAGAATCTTCTAAAGGAAAAGTCACAGGACGTACAATGGAAATTCAGCGGTTGATTGGACGAGCACTCCGCGCAGTCGTTGACTTAGAAAAGCTTGGGGAGCGCACGATTTGGATTGATTGTGATGTCATTCAAGCAGACGGCGGAACACGGACGGCGTCCATCACAGGTGCTTTTGTTGCCATGACACTTGCGATTCAAAAGCTTCGAGCAGAAGGGGTCATGAAAGAAAATCCAATTACTGATTATTTAGCGGCGATATCCGTGGGAATTGATTCTAAGCAGGGACTTCTGTTAGATTTAAATTATGTAGAAGATTCTTCGGCTGAAGTGGATATGAATGTTATCATGACAGGAGCTGGACGCTTTGTTGAACTTCAAGGAACAGGCGAAGAAGCCACTTTTTCAAGAGAGCAGCTAAACGGACTGCTTGATCTAGCCGAAAAGGGCATTAAGGAATTAATTGAAAAGCAAAAAGCAGTGACAGGAGAAGTCATCGAATAAGCAGAAGGGTTTGATCAGGATGAAAACAGCCATCATCGCAACGCATAATCCGGGTAAAGCGAAAGAATTCAAAGCCATTCTTGAGCAAAAGGGCTTCACGGTCAAAACACTAGTGGATATTGGATTTACGGAAGAGATCGAAGAAACAGGACAAACCTTCGAAGAAAATGCGATGATCAAAGCCGAGTCGATTCAGGCCAAAGCAGGTGAAATGGTGATCGCAGACGATTCTGGTCTTTCAATTGATTATCTTGGCGGGAAACCTGGCGTCTATTCAGCGAGATATGCTGGTGAGCATAAAGACGATGCTGAGAATGTAAGGAAAGTGCTGAGCGAGCTTAAAGGAATTGAAAAAGAAGACCGCACAGCCAGATTCAGATGTGCCCTTGCTGTCAGCATACCAGGCAAAGAAACCCAAACGGTAGAAGGATCAGTAGAAGGCTTCATCGCAGAAGAACCGATTGGTGAAAACGGCTTCGGATACGACCCAATTTTCATCGTCAAAGACAAAGACCAAACGATGGCCCAATTATCACCAAATGAGAAAAACAAGATTAGCCATCGAGCGGTTGCGCTTCAAAAGCTTTCATCACTTCTAGACGCAAATGAATAAGGGGGAATGAAGCCATGAAGATACTCATCATTAGTGATAGTCATGGACTCACAGACGAACTTCAAACCATTGCCAAACGGTATACAGCTAAGGTAGACATGATGATTCACTGTGGAGATTCAGAACTCGAAACGAACCACCCAGCACTCGAAGGATACAAAGTCGTCAAAGGAAATTGTGACTTTATGGGCGAATTTGAAGAAGAGCTCCTGCTCCCACTTGATGGAGGCGGAAAACTATTTCTTACCCACGGACATCTGCATGGCATCAAACAATCCTTGCTTCAAGTCTACTACCGTGCAGAAGAGCTAGGAGCAGACATTATCTGTTTTGGCCACTCGCACATCCCGGGCAGTGAGCTGTTAAGAGGAAAGCTACTCATCAACCCAGGCAGCGTCCACCTGCCAAGAGTGCGAAAAGAGCGCAGCTATGCTATACTGACACTAGATGGAAGCGAAGCAAACGTACAATTTTACACGGACGAAGGTCTCGCGATACCAGACCTCGAAAACACCGTCACATTGGAAGGTATTTCATAAGGGTGCATCATCTGCTCCTTATGAAAAAACTTTCGAAAAACCGTTGACTTTAAAGAACAATAGTAATATAATAAATCTTGTCGCTGAGGTAATACAGCTTAGCACACTACATAACAACATGTCCCAGTAGCTCAGCAGGATAGAGCAACGGCCTTCTAAGCCGTCGGTCGGGAGTTCGAATCTCTCCTGGGACGTCTCGTAAATGGGCGTTAAAGCCCGTCATATCACGCTTTCTACCCGTTAAATGTAACGGTCAATGTATCGGTCAATTAAAAAACCGACGCAATTTTGAACCGTTCAATTAAACGAAGTAGGAGGCGTTTTTTGTTGACGAAAAAGAAACCGATTTTCACAATTGACGAAGATTTTTCTGATTTGACTCGGGCGCAAAAGTCACCGGTGGCTATTCCGAAAAAACGCGAGGGTGATCGAATTACCATCGAAAAGGCTCTCGCGACTATTATGCGCCAAATGGAGATCAGCGGGAACCGCCCGCGGACAATTAGCGATTATGTTCATCATGTGACGCATTTTAAAGAATCAGAAAGTCTGGCGTATGTAGACGAGATAAATAAGGATGATTTATATAATTGGATCGGAAAAATGGACGTTAGTAAACAAACACAGCTAACACGTTTGAAATGTTTAAAAGCGTTTCTTTCTCGATGTTTTGATAACGGATGGATCGGTACGAAGTTCTGGAGGACGGTAAATGTCAAGGTCGATAAGTATGTTAAGGAAGGTGCTACAGAGCGGGAACTTTCGATTCTTATGTCCGTATTGGATCTGAGTAACTTCGTACATCTTCGTGATGCGACAGCCGCGCAGCTTATTTTCAAAACGGGTATAAGAATAAATACACTTGCGAGTTTAGAGGAATTACACATTGATTTTGAATCTGATACACTTAATTTGAGCGGTAATATTATTAAAAACAGACAGCCGATTATTCTTCCGTTTGACGAAATGCTTCATCGAATGCTATCCGTGCTTATTAAGTATAATCGCGCGATTAAGCGAGAATACGGACAGAAAAACGATTTTGTCTTTATTACGAGAAATGGAAAAAGAGTATCAGCAACCCAATCGAACAACAATATTCAAAAGCGATTAAATAAATATGCGAAGAAATATGGGCTGAAAAATATCAGTCCACACGCTCTTCGCAGAGGATTTGCGAAATCACTATTGGAGAAAGGTGCAAGGATTACGGACATTTCCTTAGCGCTCGGGCATAGCAATCTTGCTGTAACATCTCAATATCTTCATCTAGACAAAAACGAAGTAGCAGATAATCTACGCAAGTTTTTATAGAAATGAACCTCGTCTTTTTAGGCGGGGTTATTTTTTTTTGTCCAAAACGGTGTCCGTTTCGAAAAGTTTATACGCATCTATAAGTGAGAGCGAAAAAATTTTATATTTATTGTGCGGTTTTGAAAAGTCGCGGGTATTATTTCGTGAAGGGGGTATACGAATGACAAACGAGATTAAGACATTTCATTACGAACAACTCGATGACAGTACGGCTGAATTTCTTCGCAATAAAGAAAACAATATGCGTGAGATTGTGGGCAAAGCATACACGGAATTAGGGAGAGAATTGAAGGAGGCACAAGATAGACTCGCCAAGAATGGGTACGGGTGCTTTGATGGGTGGGTTGCTTCACTAGGAATGAATAAGATGAATGTAAACAGATTGATCCACAGGTATTCGTTAGTAACAAATTGTTACGAACAAGCCGATCTACTCGAAGACCTCCCCGTCTCACTAACGTACGAAATCGCACGCCCATCCGCAGAGTCAACCGAACCAAAACGGCAGGCGAAACAAGCGGTCCTTGATGGCGAAGTTAAAACGTTGAAAGAATATCGACAGCTATTGGCGGAGAAGGAGGCGGCAGAGGCAGCGCTCAAACAAGCGGAGCGGGAAGCGGATATATTGCGTGACAAACTCGAACGAGTCGAAGAAGCCGAACCGGAAACATTAACCGAGTATGTCGAAGTCGAAAGGCCTGATCCGAAGCTGATAGCTGAGAATGAGCGCTATAAAGAACTGTTCGGAGATATTTCGATGTACGAAGGCCGAGCAACTCGCGTGACTAACGGAGATGCGATCACGTATACCGTATACGAGTTTTCCGAAGATGTTCGTAAGTTTGTGGAAAAGTACGGTCATTTGACGCACTTTGCCCAAGAATTTAACGGAATGATTGACGAAGGCAAAGAAGAATATAGGAAAGCGATTCATGCAATGCAAACGTTAATGCGTACGATTGATAGATCGATAGACGAAAAAGATTCAATTATTATAAACGGATAAGGGGCGATTCAAATGATTAGTATTAAAAACGTAAAAGATGGCGGAGTAGCTTATATTTTCGGAGCAGAATACACGGAGATTGCGAAGTCTTTATTTCCACAGTTTGCGCAGCGATTGCTAGATGTAGAAGAAAAGCCATCAGTTTCCGGAGGAATTGAGTTGAGCGACATCCGTAACCGAGTTGAAAAGGCGCTACCGACTCCGCGTAAAGCGGATCCTACTTACAATCGACTTAAAGGGCTATCCGATGAAAAGGCGGCGAGCGAACTCATTTCGATTCTTTATGAAAAAATAGGTAAGTCCGACCCGGTGCGCCTACGACCTTTCTATACGGAAGTCGAGTCGACCCTCGGAGTGCAATTTTCGAGACTTCATAAACAACGTCTTAGTGCGCCTAAAGCACAAAATGGGAAGTATCCACACCGTAAAATGGATACGATCCTTTTGCACGCTAGTAGAGAAGCCGTACTTGAAATCGCGGAAAACTACGTATTCGGAGGTTGATGCCGCATGCCAAACGAAAAGCGACCGATCGACTTTCACGACCACAGATTCGTCCGAGTAACGAAGTCGGTTATCGCAGACGAAACGTATTTGGATAAGCCGGTTCAGAAACTCGTATACGCCGTTCTTTGTTTCTACGCAGACAATACGAGTAAGAAGTCGCACCCAAGCGTTCAGACTATCGCAGATAAATGTCGATGCTCAACGAATACGGTTCGTATGATTAAGTAGAAGTGGGAATAGGAGGTGGTCGAATGTATGAAGATCGTTCAACTACAAAAGATGAAGAATTTTTCCGCGATTTAACGATTTTTATGTCAGAGGCACATAACATGGGCGGAGATCAGGAAAACGGAAGAAAGAACGCGGAAAGGTTAATTCACTTCATTGAAGCGAGAGGCTACGTACTAGCAAAAGTCTTCGATAAGGATGCGTTTTCATGAACGATCGGGTAGGCGTTTTAGATCTTCGCGAACATAAATTTACCCAAGTCGCAAGTAGCGTACTGGCTGACGGTAAAATTCTCGATAAGAGCGCTCAGAAACTCGTATATACGATGCTCTCGATGCACGCGGATAATCATAGTAAGCAGTCGTTTCCTTCCGTTAAAACTTTGGCAGCGGAGTGCCTGTGTTCGGAAAATACGGTGAGGTCGGCGCTGAAAAAACTGAAAGATGTCGGCTTGATCGATATCCGAGAACGGAAAAGTAAGGAGAGCGGTCAGCTATCGAATCTTTACGTATTACTTCCCATACCGCCCTCATTCGATGAAGGCAGGGGTTCATGAGGTGAAGCCGTCCCTTGCTCAAACGACAGACGAACTATACTCATTTACTATATTCATTATCTATACTCAATTAAATAATAGCGCTCAATTAAAACCTTTCGCACAAATAATTATTTAAAAGATATATCTATCGCGATAAAAGATATTTGCAAAGAGTGAGCGTAAGCGAACGAATTGCTACGGTTTTAAAAATAAACGGAAAGAAGGCGGTAATATGACGTTTTATGAATACACGCAGAATAACAGCGGCGGCTATTTCGAAGTAAACGATAAGTTATGTGATCGATTATTTATCGAAGCAGAGACCTTATCTGAAGCCGATTCTATTGCGGAGGATTTAGGCGTTTATTTCAACGGAGTCTCTTATGGAATTGACTGCGGTTGTTGCGGGGATAGGTGGAGCCACGGAGATGAAGTATCTCTATCCGAAATCAACGAAAACGGATACGATGTGTCAATATACGACGGTTTAGGCGATATTGAGGAATCTTGGGACGATAGCTACGGAGCTTACGAAATCCATACGGAGCCTCATTGGCAGCAAAACATCTTCCGGAAATTTAGCGGAAAGATTAAATTCCGAAATATCGAAGAATACGCACAGTTTTTGGCCGATGAATACGGCGGGACATCGCCCGACGCACGTATTTTCTACCAAGACGGAACAGTCACGGAAATCAATAAACGAAAGTAGGTGCGTTATGTTTACGAAACATGAACTCGTTACTATATACGAAGCACTCGACGAACTCCATCCGGGAACCATCGCTCAATTTAAAGACGGCGCAGAAGTACCGGTATCTGAATTAAGCGCCAAATTATTGCTACTAATAAACGAGGAGGAATCGTAATGAACGAATTACAAAAAGTATTCAATTATCAAGAACAACAGGTGAGAACAGTCGTGAAGGATGGTGAACCTTGGTTTGTTGCAAAGGATGTATGTGA